>CAZTRN010000034.1:0-6774 GCA_964616775.1 uncultured Candidatus Bathyarchaeia archaeon | reverse complement strand
CCTCTGATTTAAGGAAGTTTAGTGGTGCAGCTTTATTCTCACGGGCTCGGGAAAAAAGAACTTTTTTTGGAGAAAGATGCGGCAAATACTATCTATTTTAGGTAATGTTTTATTTAAAGCATCAGTACCAGCATTATTTTCTATTTCTTCTTTTCTATCTCCAAGGTAAGCTCAAGAAACGGTTGGCATACCTTGTAAATGTCGCGCCACTCTTCCCTTGTCATCGTATTATAGCGTTTTTCAACATCTTCACTAAGATCATGTGCACTAAAATACTCAATATAGCATTCGCCTTCCTTGCTGCGAAGCTCACTTTTTAATGCCCTTTTCTTGAAGAAATCGCGGAGACCATGAAGCCGCCAAGGATTCATACCCTCAAAGTTCCCATATAGTTTTCTTGCGTGACGACCAATGTATTGCTCAACAATCTGTTCATCGATATCGAAAAGAGGTGACTCATCAGTCAAATCGTCCCTAGTTGCCAAGTACATTTTAAAAAACCGTATACCCGCTTCCCCAATGAAAGTTAGAAATTTCACATGCTTATTTCTACCAACTCTTTTGTGCCTAAAGATGTGCCTATTTGGCGGCGCCAAACACACAGGTACAATGCCGGCTTCTAGCTCTTGTTTGACATCACCGTATTTGCGGTCGAGTAGATCGCTGCAGCTAAGACCGCTCTGGAAAAGGCAAACAGTAAAAGCTTGATATTTCAGATGCTTCATGGTACTTATGAACTGGGTAAACTCTTCTAAATCCCAAGAATGCTTTTCGTAAGTTACGTGATCTGGCGGCAAGTCGATTTTTTTAAAGCTGATAGGCATATCGTAGAAGCTAAAGTATGCTTGAACAGCGCCCATATAGCAATTGATTGTTTTTCCGGTCCATGGCCGTTTTTTCTTATTCCCCTCAGCCATTAAAAATGTGGCAAAGTTTTGCAGAACTTCGCGCTCGATATATCGCCGCTCTTGGACTGACCGGTGCTTGTCTTCGTCGACGCTTAGGAAGAAATCTCTAATGTTTCCTTTGTAGAATTCTTGAAAGAGTGTAATTCCTCGCCGTACAGTGCTGGAGGTATAACGTGATAGAAATCGCTGAGTATACGAATCGAACTGGCAGGGATCCAATTCATTTCCGGTTAGCGTTTTTTCGCCTGTTACTCTATCTATCTTATTTGCTTCAATTTGCTTAATGTTTTCCACTTCCTTTACTGGCTATTTTTTGTAAATAGTGACAAATTGATCTTGATGAGCACTTACATGTCTTGCAATTTTGATTATCAACTCAGCTGATAGAACGGACGCTTTCCTACAGGTCTGGCAGGTCAAGTTTGCTTTTTCCTGTTTCCAACCTCCAAACTTGCAACCGATCCAGCGATGAGCCACACTGTTTCTTACGTCACTGCTGCCACAGGCAGGGCATGCCAAACGCTTGTTTTTGTAAACTGTTACTATAGCAGCGCCTTCGCAATTCGTATCAAAGTGCCTATAAAGAGCTCTTAGCCCAAACCGCCAAACCTCAAGCTTCTGCCTATGGAAAAAAAGAAAAGGGGTTTGCGATCGCTGGCGATGTATCCACAGTTGCGGGTTAAACACTACAACCACAACAAACAGATATCTGCGTTTGTTGGACGTTTTTTGGATTTGCTTTTAAGCAACCGTGGCACAATGTAGCATCAGGCGCAGGACATGAGCTTACGCATAAACCCCGAATACGAAAAACTGCTTCCCAAAATGACCGACGAAGAATTTGCCCAACTGAAACGCTCAATCCAAGAAGAAGGACAACACTACCCCATAATTGCTAACGAAGATTTAGAGGTGCTTGATGGACACCACCGGTTCCGAGCATGCACCGAATTAGAAATCGAACCTGACTTTGAGGTTCGCAAATTTGAAGACAAACTCCTCGAAAAACGCTTTGTCATAGAAGCGAACCTACTGCGAAGACACCTGACCAATTTTCAGTTGGTTGAGTTGGCGGTTCCGCTTTTGGAAATTGAGAAAGCGTTGGCAAAAAAACGCAAAGTTGATGGCGGAAAACTGGGGCGCGACATACAGTTGGGGTTCGTGCCAACTGACTCTGAGCCCAAATTTAAAGGCAAAGCTGCCGAAGTGGTCGCCAAAAAAGCTGGAATTTCCACCCGCACCTTTGAACGCGGAAAACGAATCCTCGAAGAAGCCACCGAAGAAGACAAACAGCGGTTGCGCGACGGCAAAACAAGTATCGCCAGAGTTTACCAAGAAATCGTTTCCCCCGGTGTGGATGTTGATAATTGGCAAGATGTGGTGCCTGCAAAGTTGACGCTTGAGGATTTGCAGGCTGCAAAAAACCGTACTGCCGTTATGGAGCTTTTAGAGAAACTCAACAAGCACAAACTTTTCTGTCCTGTATGCAAACACAACATGTTTGAATGCAGTAGTTGCCACAAGACCTTGCAGGACGCGGTTGACAAAAAACCTTAGCCGCAGACGTTTTATATGTCTGCTATCGCTAAATCCAAAAGCAGTCCCAACGAGGCCTGATTTTTTAGGCTGCCCAGTGCATTTTTCTCTTCTTTAGCCCTGGTCTGCATCTTTTTAATCATCGTCTTAACTGCTTTGGTGTTCATGCAGAGTTCCGTAACTTGAGCCGTTACGGTTTTTGTGATTCTGCCGTTAAGTAACTGCAAAACTTGTGCCCCAACCGCGAGGTCATGTACGCCATATAGCACTGGTAGCGGCAACGTCTCGTAGCGGACGCGGTGCCCAAGCTCTTGGGGGTTGAGTAGGTCAAAGATTTCGTTTTTGACCGCCATCAAAACGCCCAATGTCCGCCCAAACTTTCCAAGCGCCCCCACCTGCTCAGGGATTGCTTGCCCAAACAGGGCGCCAACTTGCGCAAACGCATCTGAAACTGCCCCTTTTGCTTCGATTATGCGCCAGTATTGTTTGGGGTCGATGTGGAAGTTGTCTTTGAGTTTTCGTTCTTGGTCTACGGCGCAGGCGATTTCGACGAAAGCGTTTTCGATGGTTGTGTGGATTGTTTGCTGGGTTTTGGGAGGTAAGTTTTGGCAGGCGACGTTTAGCAGGGTTTGGGCTTTTAGGAGCAGTATGTCGCCAGCTAGAAGGGTGGTGTCGAGTCCGTATTTGCCGTAGAGTGTTGGTTGTTTGGCTTTGGTTTGGGAGTGATCCATGATGTCGTCGTGGGCGTCGGCGGCGCCTGTAAGCAGCACTAGTCCTGCGCTTGCCCTGTCTGGTGCGTGGGGGTCTCCGCCTACGGCTTCGCAGGCTAGTGACAGCAGGGCTGGGTGTTGCCTGTTTGGCCAGCAGTTATCGATAAAGTAACCTAACGCTTCACTCATAGCCCCGTTCATTGTGGTGTCGTTGAGAATGGCTTTTCGGGCAATTTGGTAGCCGTCTTCGCCGTAGCGGTGGATGAGGTCTTGTGCTTGTTGGTTGAGGTTTGGGGGGTGTTTTTGGGTGTGAGGTGTTGTTGTGTTCGACATATTCACGGGAACGTGTATGGTTTAGCAACTCTTAAATATTGTTATTCAACTCTCGGCTTGAGGAGCCACCTTGCATAGCCAACACACCGCTGCAGCAACATACGCAATAAATTCCAGCCCCGCAACCGCTTCAGGGCAAACCTACCGCTGCAGCACAATTAACGCTAACATCCTAACACAACCCACACCTGAGGTGAACATGTGACAACAAAACGTGCAACCCGAACAAAAGAAAACTCCACCTCCGCTCTCGTGTGGTGGTAAACTGACCTTTTTTCTTTAATGGATTTTTGTTCTTGTCTTCGGTTTTTGCTGACCGGTTTGGATGCAACGGACTGGCGTTTTGGTTTGTGTCTTAGGCTCAGTTTATGCCGTTAGGCTTGCTTTAGAGAACAAGCTTCGAACCAAACCAAGTCAAGCCCAACTCCAATAACCGCTATTTGCCGTCTCCGTCTGCTGCGGGTTGCTGCTGTGAAATACAATGAATTGCTCCCAGCCCATGAACTAAGTCAAAACAGTTAATGCCGACCACTTTTCTTTCTGGAAACAGCCCCTGCAAAATCTCCAACGCCACCACATCAGCTGGCTTATCAAAAACGGGCACAAGCACCACACGGTTGCCTATGTAAAAGTTAGTGTAGCTTGCGGGCAGCCGGTTTTCTTGATCAGCGACGACGCCGGGCATTGGTAATTTAACAATTTTCATGGGATTGCCGTCTTGGTCTGTTGAATTCCTTAACAAGTCATAGTTTTCTTTAAGGATGGCATAGTTTTCGTCGTTTGGGTCCTCTTCAAATGCGCACACGATTGTGGTGGGATTTACGAAGCGGGCAAGGTCGTCGATGTGCCCATCAGTGTCGTCGCCGCAGATACCATCCTTAAGCCAAATCACATGCGACACGCCAAGGTAGTCTTGTAGGTACTTTTCAATTTGGGCTTTGTTTAGGTGGGGATTGCGGTTTTGATTAAGCAGGCATTGCTCGGTGGTTAGCAGTGTTCCTTTGCCGTTGACGTCAATGGAGCCGCCTTCCAACACAATGCCCGGCTCAAAACACCCCGCACCAATATGCCGGTGCATTACGTTGGGAATCTGGTTATCTTTGAGTAGCTCATCGTATTTTTCGCCCCACGAATTAAAAATCCAGTGTACCCTCGCCACTTGCCCACTTTGGTTTTTGACAAATATGGGTCCGTAGTCGCGGAACCAGACATCCGCGTAGTCAAACTCAAAGAAATGCACTTTGCTCAGGTTGATTTTTTCTTGTTGCAGTAGGGTGGTGACTTTTTGTTTCATTTCAGGTCCCGTAACGAAGAGGTTTACGTCTTCGCTTTCGTGGATGGCTTTGATGATTTCAAGGTAGGTGGATTCGACTTTTTGGACGCCGGAGGTGAATGTGTTGGGGTCGTGGGGCCAGCTGAGCCAGATGGCATAATGTTTTTCCCATTCCGCAGGCATACGATAGCCCAGTTCGCGTGGCGTACAACAAGCCATATCCTGTTCGAGCAGAGGTGCATACGTGTTGGGGCGTCGATTCCTAAGAAAACCCCACCCCTCACGAATCTTTTCGTTATCGCTTAAGTCAACGGTGGCAATGAGGGTTTCTTCTTGGGTAGTGCTTGCTTCTTTGATGACTGTTCCAAAGGAATCGCAGACAAATGAGCCCCCCCAGAACTGCAACTCATCCTCTTCACCCACGCGGTTAACAGCGGCAACATGAACGCCGTTAGCTATGGCGTGTCCTCGCTGGACGGTTTTCCACGCGTCATGCCAATCGCCATCGCTTGAAGTGTGGTCTTTGATGTAGCCGATGGCGGTGGGATAAAAGATGATGTCGGCGCCTTTGAGCGTGCAAATTCGGGCAGCTTCTGGAAACCACTGGTCATAACAGATAAGCACACCAATGCAGGCGTACCGCGTTTTGTAAACCACATATCCTGTGTCGCCTGCCGCGAAGTAGTTTTTCTCGTAAAACAAGGGGTCTTGTGGGATGTGGATTTTTCGGTAAGCCCCCAAAATCTTGCCGTCCGCATCAATGGTGACGGCGGTGTTGTAGTATTTGCCGTTTGCTGCCTTTTCGAACAGCGGAACCACAATAACCACCTGATGCTTCTTTGCCAAAGCCGCAAACGCCGCAGTAGATTCGCCGGGGATGGTTTCAGCCAATTTGGCGGCGTCTTCTTGTTCTTGTTGGGGGAAGTATCTTGCGCGGTAGAGTTCTTGGAGGCAGATGATTTGGGCTCCCGCTTTTGCCGCTTGCTCAATTTTCTCTGCGGTTTTGGCTAAGTTGGCTCTGGAGTCTGCAGAAACGGTGGTTTGGATTAATCCGATGGTTACGAGGTTGGTGGGTTTGGGGGCGATGTTTGGCACCTGTTTCGAATTAATTGTGTTTGGTCGTAAGAACCTTTCTGAGCTACAGTGCTGTTTAAACCTGATAAAAAGAAAAAAAATAACAGCGTGGGCAAAACGATTGGTTTTAACGCTGTTTTGTGTAAACAAGTGTGGCTTTCGGTTTCCTAACCGCGTTATGCTCTTCAAGTGTATCTTTAGGATATTTCTCGTTTTCGTGAAAGCGATTAGATAATGCCGCAGGGCTATCGTCAGGTTCAAGCATTTTGAAAAGAAATTCCCTGAATTTTCTTGAGGTTTTGATATAGATCGTCATGTACGCGCCTTCTTTAGTTAGGGTATAGCTTCTTTTTTTGCCTTCGAAGGTTCCTTTAATGAGACCTTTTCGTTCCATGGCGTAAAGTGTGGAATAGATTGTGCCGGGGCTTAGAAGGTAGTTATATTTTTTTCGGACATAATTAAGTATATCATAGCCGCTGAGCGGTTGCGTTAACAGTTGGTCCATTATTATGCAATCTAAGAAAGACACGATCACTCTTTCAGTGAGCTTTTTTAAAATGAAGAGCTCCAGCGCTTGAGTATTCTGTGTCACGATTCCTGCCTTCTCCCTGATTTCCCATTGTTGTGACTTGCTTAAAACACTTATTCGACTTTCGAACAAATGTTGATTCATTTATAAACATAAAGCATGTTTGAACGCCATTTTGCGACATGTTACACTAAACATAACTATACGCCAAATCTTTTGCAGCTGCTTGTTTGTGTAGCTGAATAACAGGGTGGGGAAATCCTCTAAAAAAGGAAATAAAGGAGTGTGAAGAGATGTTACAAAGCTACACAAAAGCCACCACACCCAGACTGTGGCCGGGGTAATGTAGCTTGGTTAGCATAGAGGCCTGTGGAGCCTTTCGCCAGGGTTCAAATCCCTGCCCCGGCCCCA
>CAZTRN010000033.1:0-11648 GCA_964616775.1 uncultured Candidatus Bathyarchaeia archaeon | reverse complement strand
TACGGTTAGCTAAGTCCTTGAGCATAACTTTGCCTTCTTTGAGCTCCCGCTCCCCCACAATAACCGCGTAGTCAACTTTGCGTTTATCCGCATCCTCCAACGCCTTCGCCATCTTACGCCCCATCACCTCAAACTCCGCAGGCACCCCTTGGTCACGCAGCGTTTGGGCGATTTTGATGGCGGCGGCTTTCTGATCTTCTTTAATTGCCATGACAACGACACGTTTTTTGGCTTGGGTTTTGAGTGTAACTTTTTGGGTTTGGATAGCTATGGCGGTTCGGTCTACGCCTAGCGCCATGCCGATGGCGGGTGTGGGTTCGCCGCCGAATGCTTCAATTAGGCGGTCGTAGCGTCCGCCTCCGCCGAGTGCAATGTCAAGTTCGGGCACGTAGAGTTCAAAGATGATGCCCGTGTAGTATTCGAGTCCGCGTGCGAATGCGGGGTCTACTTTTTGGATTGGGCAACCTGCTTCCGTGACGAGGCGGTAGATGGCGGCGAGGTTTTCTGCAGCCGCTAAAGCTTGCGGATACGCCTGCACATACGCCTTCAGTTTCTCAACCATCTCCAAAGCGCTCTCTGCCTTCAGTGCCACCAGCCCCTCAAGCGCCACCTTACACTTCTCACTGAGCAGTCCGTAGGCGGCTTCGTACTCTTTTTTGTCCATCTTTTGGAAAACCGCGTTCTGGGTCTTGTCATCCACGCCCTCCGCAGTCAAGATGGCTTTGACCACGCCGATATGCCCCAGTTTGATGGCGTATCCTGTTAAGCCGACGTTTTTGAGTAGGCTGTTGGCTAAGAGGATGATTTCGGCGTCCGCTTCAGGCTTCGCAGAACCCATGAGTTCAAAGTTGGCTTGCCAAAACTCTCGGTAACGCCCCTTCTGCGGCTCGTCATAGCGATAGACACTGCCGACGCTGAAAAGACGAAACGGTTTGGGCTCACTGCGTAGCGCGGTGGTTGCGAGGCGGGCAATTGAGGCGGTGAATTCGGGGCGTAGGGCGACTCTTCTGCCGCCGAGGTCGTCGAAGATGAACATGCGTTGGCGGATTTCGTCGCCTGACTTGGCGCTTAAAAGTTCGAGTGGTTCGACGATGGGGGTTATGACTTCTTTGAAGCCGAAGAGTTGGGCGGTTTGGCGGGCTTGGCTGAGGACGTAGCTTAGGGTTTGGGCTTCTTCACCGATGAGATCGCGCATTCCGCGGACAGGCTGGAAAGTGGACATGCACTTTTACTCCTTTTTGTTGAACGTTAGTGGGCTAACTGAGTAGTAAACTATTTCGCCCCGCCGATTAATAACCGCCAAAATCAACTCCTTTTTCAAACTCTGCGTCTGCGACATCGCCCCACCAAGCGCATCCATAGCTAGCGGCTTACCCTCCAACGTGCTCAAAACCAGAAACGTCGCCGAATCCTTCCCATACTCGCCGCGGTTGTAAACGCGAAAATCAATCGCCGCCCCAAACCCCTCACGCACAACGTATCCGCGGCTTCTTAGGTCGCGGTACACGAGGTAGTGTATCCATGCGTTTTCGTCGGCTTTTTCGTAGGCTTTTAGGACGGTTTGGAAGTCGGCGTCGGCTTTTTTGGCTTTCACCCCAAGCATCTGCTTATCCATCAAGTAGAGGGCTTCGTAGAAGGTGAGGGTGAGTTCGGTTTTTTCGGCTGTTCCGTAGCCGCGTTGGCTCAGCGCATCGATGCTGCTGCGTTCGGCGATTTTGATGCCGTTGGAGGTGAGGGTGCCTTGGGCTCGAAATTCGGAGGGGGTTTCTTTGTCGGCGGACATCGCGGGTTCACGTCTGCGCTTAGTTTGCTGCAGACCACTAATTAAGATTGCCACACCCACCCCAAAAAACGCAGACTAAAAGGCGCTAAAGTGGATAGTCTACTTTGAATTTGCCAAAGTCTTTTTTGCCGTAAATCCGCTTTTCCGAAATAATGCCCGTTACCAGCCGCAGCGGCGTAGCGTCAAAGGCGGGGTTGTAGACGGGGACGCCTGTGGGGGCGGTTTGTTGGCAGCCGACGTGGGTGACTTCTTCGGGTTTGCGTTCCTCAATCTCGACTTCCGAGGCTTTGCGGGTTAAGTCAAAGGTGGAGGTGGGTGCTGCAACGTAAAACGGGATGCCATGTTCTTTGGCAAGGATGGCGACACCGTAGGTTCCGATTTTGTTGAAAACTGCGTCTTGGACGATACGGTCGGCGCCTACAATCACCAAATCCACCAGCCCCTTACTCATGACATGCGCTGCCATGTTGTCAGTTATGAGCGTCACGGGGATGTGGTCGCGCATGAGTTCGTAGGCTGTTAGGCGGGCGCCTTGGAGCAGAGGTCGGGTTTCGTCGGCTATGACTTTGACTTTCTTGCCCTGCGCTACAGCGGTGCGGATTGGTGCAAGGGCGGTGCCGTATTCGACTGCGCAGAGTTCGCCGGCGTTGCAGTGAGTCAAAACAGTATCGCCGTCATGGATTAGCTCGGCGCCGAGTTTGCCAATCGCGCGGTTCTGGGCAGCGTCTTCGTCGGCTATGGCTTGAGCTTCGGCTATGACTGCATCTTTAACCTCTTGGACTGAGCCTTGGGTGGTTCTGGCTTTGGCTAAGACGCGGTCGGCTCCCCAGTGCAGGTTTACAGCGGTTGGGCGTTGGCTCTTGATCTTCTCCGCCGCAACTTGAAGTTCGGCAAGGAGCTGCTCACGACTAGCTGCCTTGGAGTGGTATGCGGCTAATGCTACGCCAAACCCCGCGGCAGCTCCCAAAAGCGGCGCACCCCGCACACGAAGCACTTTGACTGCTTCACACATCTGGTCCGCAGTCGTAATTTTCAAGGTGACTTCTTCAAGGGGCAGTTTTGTCTGGTCAGGAGTTATGACCGTTCCGTTATCCCAAATAATCATGCGCATACCCTGTAACCTCTTGCACGTAATGTTGACTTACAATTGCCTCTGGACGCTGTTTAAGATTTCTCTACCCTGAACTCAATTGTTGTTATAAAAAGGGGCTGTTATTCCCCTATTTTTACTAAGTTTGTTATCTTATCGAGTGTTTCAACAGCCCATTTTGAACTGAATCCTGCCAACGCACAGAGTAGCATAATGAAGTATTCTGAGTGAATCTGTGTCGCCCCAGTTGTAGTTATGAACCCTGCGATGAAGACCAGATACGTTAAGGCACCAAGCAACGCGCCTATCAATGGCAGGCAAATGTACCAAGGTATCCACACTTTCCTAAGTTTCCTATCGCTGACATGTTGCCAAATAAACCAAAGCCCCTGCAAAACGCCTCCAACCGTACCCCAAAGAAACGCGTATGTTGGAATCCAAAAAACATTGGTTTCTAACAATAGCGGATTGAAAAAAGCCCACGCTGAAAACAAAACGCCCAAAACAGCAACAAAATACGCTACAAATGGCGCACCATAGAGGTACTTCAGACGCCATTCTCTGCTTGCAGAGTTGAGCACTTCGTCAAACTGGTAATAAGCTGCCCTATATTTCTGCCAACCTTTTACGTACCGTTCTTCAGCGGTGTTTGTTTTGTTGTCAAATTCTTGGCATGCAGCAGCAAGGTTGTCTACTATTTCTGCAAACGCTGTAGGTTTGTTATAGATTTTAAACAGTCCATTTTCGTCAGCTATGACAAGGGTTTCTTCCAAGTTGTCTATGTCATCGCGCGTTATGTCTATGTTTTTTTCAGCGGTATTGGGCACTTAATGATTCTCCTCTATTCTGGCGTAGTTTTCTTTGTCTTGTTTCCTGTTGGACGTGGATTATCTGGCTTTTTCTTTGCGGTTCTAGACATTTAATCCCCCTTGTTGCTACTGTCTCCCGATTGAGTATAAATAACTTGTTAATTCTAAAGACCAAGGGGTTACTTTGGATATCATTTATTTTTTTTGAGACCCCTTTAATTATGATACGTTACTCTGAATTGAGCATTTCTTTGTAAAAACATGAAAAGAAAAGAGGTTAGTCTTTTTCAAACGGCGACTTCAAATAAGTCACCACTTCAACTGGGGCATCGCTGCTCACCTTAAGCCGCTTCTTCCAATCATCCCCAACCGCAATCAACGAAAAGACCCCGCTGATTTCAGCCTTCGCCTTCTTCACCAAATTCACCAGCGCCTCTTGCGTTTCGCCGCTCTTAATCATATCATCGACGATAAGGACACTGTCGCGTTTTTTGATGATATCTTTGGGTATGTACAAAGTTACGGTTACGCCGCTGTCTTTGCCCAAGATGAAGGTTTCGTCGAGGAAGGCTTTGACGCCGACTTCTTTGTTGCGTTTGGCAACGATAAGATTGACGCCAAGCGCGTTAGCAACCATGGTGGCTAAGGGGATGCCGTCGGTTGCCGCAGTCAAAACTTTCGTGACACGTTTGCCTGCAAAGTTCGCAAGCGCATGGTTGGCGGCTTGCTGCAAGATGTTGTAGTCTCCGACGATTTCGGTGTTGTCAAAGTAGCCGAGGTCATCGAATTTGATGCGGCTGCGCAGTTCGGTTTCTAAGCCGACCAGTTTGGTGAGTACGCGCCACAGCTGTTTGGCTCGGGTGGTGTTGGGCAGGACGTGGCCTTTGGCGTAGCGGCTGAGCACCGTGACAGGCAAACCCGTTTTGGTGGCGAGTTCACGGTAGGTTATGTTGCGTTTGTACTTGGCGGTTCGTAATAGCTCGATGGTCATTAATCGGACTTTTAGGTCTTCTGCATGCGTACTCATCTTCATTCCTCTTTATACATCAATAAGTCAAATACTGGATGTTTATCCTTTACTGTTGCTTATTTATTTATATCTTCCGTTAAAAACCCTGTATACAAAAGCGCAATGTGTCCAATTCAACCAGATATAAACTAGAAAAAGAAAGAAAAAAGACGCCGCCTTTACGCGGCAGATTCTTTAGATTTTTTGCGGCGTAGTGGATTATACCAGTTCCACTTGCCCAACACCGACATCACCGCAGGCACAACATACGTCCGCACAACCAACGCATCAATTAGGATGGAGAGCGCAAACGCAAAGCCCATCTCCTTTAGCAGCAAATTGCTCGAAAGCATCAACGCACCCAGCGAACCCGCAAGGATGACCGCTGCAGCAGTGATGATGCCTCCAGTTTGCTCGATGGCGTGGATGATGGCGTCGTTGAGTTTTCTGCCTTTGGCGGTTTCTTCTCGGATGCGGGTCAAGATGAAGATGTTGTAGTCCATGCCAATGCCTAGCAGCAGTACCAGCAGAACCATTGGGGTAATGAACAGTATTCCGTAGCCGTAGATGTTTTGGAAAACAACCGCCGTGATAGCCATTGTCCAAACAATGCTCATCAGCACCGAGAGCACTGCAAATATGGGCAATATCAGCGAGCTAAGCACGATAAAGAGCACAATCGCCACCCCTATGCCCACAATGGGCAGAATGGTGTCGAATTGGCTGTCAAAGATGTTTTTAACATCTATCATGCCGCCTGTGGTTCCGCCCACATAGATGGCGGTTACGCCGTTTGCGTCATCAAAGGTTTCGTGCAGGCTGGTGCGGATTTCTTCAGCATCGCTCAAGGCTTGGCTAGAGTAGGGGTCAATACTGAACTCCACCGTGAGAAGAGCTGTTTTGTTGTCTGCGCCTATGCTTTGGGTTATGGAGGTGTAGTCGCTGCTGTTGGTGTCTGTGATGTTGTTGTAAGTGATTGGCGTACCGTACGGCATGGTGGGTCCTGTTACCTCTCTGATGTGGGCGTGATTAAGCAGGTACGTGGACATAGCTTGCAGTGTCGCCATCTCCGTCTCGTTAAAGCCTCCATTTTCAAGAAGCGGCGACGAAAAGTTCACAACCACATACGTGGGGAACATGGTGCTGCCGCCAAACGAATCCGAAAGCATGCTTGACGCCTTGATGGATTCTAAGTTTTTGTCTGCGCCGCCCAGAAAGTCATAGGTAGGTGTTGTGGACGAGTAGACAAAGAGCAATGGTATTGTTATGACGATGGCGACCAAGATGAGCACTTTGGCGTGTTTGACCGAAAATTTGCCGCTACGGGTGAAGTAGCCGCCTTTCTTTTGCGCTTTAGCATGGGTTTTTTCCGTGTACTTGCGGAACCGTTCCCCACAGTTGGGCCAAAACAGCTTCTCACCCATCAATACCGCTATGGCTGGAATCAAAGTCAAAGAGCTACCTAACGCAACGATAACTCCTGCTCCAACAATTAAGCCCAGTGTCTGCAGCAGTATGATTGAGGTTGCGGCTAGTCCAAGGAAACTGATGATGACGGTGGTTCCGCTGGTCGCTATGCTTTCGCCTGCCCACGCAACCGATTTGACGATGGCGTCTTTTACGGATAAGCCATTCATCAGTTCTTCGCGGTGCCGCGCAATTATGAAGATGCTGTAGTCTGTGCCCACCCCCAGAAGCACCGTAAGCAGGACAGTGGGAATCATGAAGTCTACTTGGTTAACAAAGGTGCCAATGAGGACGATGAATATCATCGAGATGCCTAACCCAACACCGATTGAAGCCAACGTTACCAGCGGCGTAACAATGGAGCGGAAGAACAATCCAGTAGCGATAAGCAGCAATGTGATGGTGACTGGCAAAATGAGGTCAAGGTCTGCTGTGGTTGAGGCGCCGAAGTCTTTGTCGAGTGCGTTTTCGCCCGTGACTAATGCAGATTCTACGTCACCAGGGTTGCTTGCAAGTTCAGTTTTTATGATGTCGCGGATGGCAATCAGGGAACTTTCGTCTGAATCGTTCAGTCCAACAGAAATCAACGTAACCTCGCCAGCGGGGGCAACAAGCGAATCAAACGCCGCATTCAACTGATCCCCTAAACTGTAGCTATCGGGGTCTGCTACGATGGCACACGCCAAGCTCTGCATGGATGCTTCGCTGCAGTTACGACCTAAACCAAACGATGCACTGATGAGCTGTTGGGAGAGTCCTGAAGAGTTAGAAACAAAACTCAACGCAAAGTCCTGCAGGGTTTGAGCTTTTTCTTCCTCCGACCAAGTCAAGTAATCATGTAAAGACACAGTGCCCGCTAAGCCATAGCCGAAGTCTTTGTTGTCGCTTAGGTAAGTTTCGATGTAGTTGGTGATTGCTTGGGCGCTGGCAAATTCTGAACGCTGGTCAACGGTGAAGTTCGCAGTGGCAACGGTTTGGAAGCTTTGACTCCATGAAGCATTAAAGAAATCCAACAAGTGACTAGTGTAATCCTCAAAGGCTTCCTCATCTAAGTCACTTAGAATAGTGGCGGTTTGGTTGTACGAAACCTCGTTGAATGTGGCGATGAAGTCTTCGTTCATGTTGTAGGTTTGTGGGTTCCAGATTATGTCTTCTGCTAACGCTGACAGTGACTGCTGAGTTGGATTGTTTCCCAAGTCATAAGCTGCGTTAACAAATTGCGCCGACGCATTCGAGGAACCTGCAACATATTCCAACGCAAAATCCAGCAGTTGTGCATTGTTTTGTTCTTGGGTGTTGGTTAGAAAGTCGTGCAAGGTAAAGTTGGCAGCTAACGCCGTCGTGAAGGCTTTGGTGTCTGCGTCATTGCTCATGACTTGGTTGATGAATTGCTGGTTAGCTTGAACCGACGCAATTGCGGCTCTTTCTACAGGTGCATATTGAGTTGGGAAGGTTTGTTCCCACGCAACTTCAAACTGGTCCAATAGATGCGAGGTATACTGGGTGAATGCTTCAGGGTCAGCTTGGCTCAAGACGTTAGCGGTCTGCTCATAAGACACCTCATTAAACATCGCAATGAAGTCTTCACCCATGTTGTAGGTCTGGGGGCTCCAAATGATTGCTTCAGCCAAACTGCTGGCGGCCGCATCAGTAGGGGCGCTGCCCAAATTGTACGCTGCCGTGACGAATTCTCTTGAAGCATTCGAAGCCGTTGCAACGAATTGGATGGCAAAGTCGGTTAAGGCAGCGTTGTTTTGCGCCTGTGTGTTGGTTAAAAAGTTTTCAAAAGTGAAGCTGCTGACCAGTGCGGTGACGAACTGTTTCTCTGTTTCGTTGCTGGCTAAGAACGTGTTGATGTAGAGTTGGTTGGTTTGGTTAGACACGACTGAGGCGCGTTCAACTGGAGTTAACTGTGCAGTGGCGGGGTCTTGGAAGCTTTGTGCCCATCCACCGTGGAAAGCATCAATCAACGGCGACACGTACTGGAAGTTGGCGGGGTCTTGTTGGTAGAATAACGCTGTAGTTTGGTTGTATGCAATGGAGTTGGCGGTGTCTATGTCTTGGGTTTGAGCGTACGCTTGAGCCCAAACATTCAGATACGCCGCGGGAACCCCGTAAAGCATGTTGTAGGTCAAGTTAGCATTGTTCAACGTTTCCAAAACGCCTTGGCTGGTCTGCACAATTCCCGTTGCCAACGTGTCTTTGGTTTGGTTGTATGCTGTGGACCAAACCGTCGAATATGCTGTGGGGACGCCGTACAGTAAATTGTAGGTCAAGTTGGCGTTGTCCAATGCCGTGTAGACTCCTTGGGCGGTTTGGTTCAACCCCGAAATCAACGTATCCACAGTTTGATTGTATGCTGTAGACCAAACTGTAGTGTAGGCTTGAGGTACGCCATAAAGCAGGTCGCAGGTCATGTTGGCGTTATCATACACCGTGTAAACGCCCTGATTGGTCTGGTTGATGACTTCAATCAAAACCGTGTAAATGTTATCTACACTTTCAAGTCCACTCACGTCTGAACTGGCTCGTATCTGGGCGGTGACGCGGTTAATGAAATCCTGCGTCTCCATCGAAGACACATCAGGCGAACTCACAACAATAACCAACGTGTTATTGGAAACTGACGAAGCGAACTGCGCGCTGATTATGCTTGAGGCTCGGGCAGATTCAAGATTTTCGTCCGAAGCACTGTTCATCTGTAAAGAAATTACGCCGCTCAAATCTAGTATGAACGGCACTACAAGCATCAATAAGACTATCCAGGCTATGACGACGGTGGTTTTTCGTTTGGTAATCCGTCGGCCTAGTTTTTCGAAGGCTTTTCCTTTTTTGGGTTCCAAAGTTTCAACTCCTGTGATTGTGATTTGGATTTTTAAAATCCAGTCCTCTTAACCAATCATTTAGCGTCTCATTAAGTTTGTACCGAGTATACTCGGGTATTAGAAAAGCATAAAAGTCAAAAACCCGCCCTTTTCCAATATGCGCCGCCTAATTCTTGAATTAGACCACAATGAACTCTCTCGAATTGGCATAGAAGTTCCCATGTTCCAGCAAATAAAATTCCTTGAACTCTTACATTTTCTGCGCCAAGACTGGGAAGAATTCGCCGCCATCTGGCGCGTAGAATTCAAAGACCCCGCAACAAAACCAAAAACGCTGCTCGCCAACGGCCTCTTAGCCGAAGTTCAAGTTCTTGAACACGAAAAAACAGGCGCCTACACAGTGTTCAGCCGAGGTGGCCCGATTCTTTCCTCCATTTTAAATTCTCTTGGCGTAGTTGATGGCTATTTGTTTCCGCCCTTAGCCGTTCGAGATGGAAAAATAAGAGTCTCTTTCTTAGGAAACTCAAAACAAGTCAGCAAGTTTATAGAAAAAGTAGAAAGCACAGGCATGAGCTACAAAGTCATGCTGCTTACAGACGCAAATTTTGGTCCCGATTCCCCCCTTAATCAACTTACCGTTCGACAACGCGAAGTCATCCTTACCGCTTACCGTCTGGGCTACTATGATATTCCTAGGCGTGTAAACTCGGACCAGTTAGCGGAGAAGCTTAAAATTGGCAATTCTACGTTGGTGGAACATTTGCGCAAAGCGGAGCGGCGGCTTTTGGTTCAGATGTTGACGCGGGGCACTGACTTTTGGCTTGACGAAAACGCCCCCTCAAAGTAGCCGTGTAGGAAGAGACCTCAGCCGCGAAGCCGTTGTGTGCCTTGAACGGCGACGATTAGCCTATTGCTTTTTTGCAACTCTTGTAGTATGCCAGGGCAGTTGCTACTACAGCTGCCGCCATTGCGCTGCCTACAATTATTAGAGTAGCCTCTTCAAGGGCGTTGCCTTTTGTTGGCATTTCTGTTAAGGCGGGTTCTTGGGTTGGCGTTGACGACGCTGGAGTGTTTAAAGTGGGTATTGGGGTCGATGTTGGCGGGTTCACTGTGGGGTTTAGCGTAGCTTCCACATTCACCGTAAAGAAGTAAGTTTCGGACTCTCCTACGTTTCCAAAAACATCAGCAGCATAAACTCTCAAACTATGCAACCCATTTTCTAACTGGTTAAGCGTAAGCTGATAATTGTCCTTCCCATAAATGTGCGCCATTATGGGGCTCCATTGTTCGGTAATTTTTCCATCCAAACAATAATACGCTGGGCTCACGGGCTCTTCCGCGGTGAAGTTTAGCGCAACATTGGCTGTTTTGAATGTGCTGTTTTGGCGGTTCACAAAAGCCAAACTTGGACCTGAAGTGTCAATTTTGAAAGTTGCGTTGCCCTCAATTTCAAAAGGTCCTGTCCAGTCAATCACAATGCGGTAGCTTAACGATTCCTTTGCCGTAACCGTTGCAGAAACTTTCACGATGTGTTGTCCGTCTGGGATGTTTGTCAAAATAACTGAATAGTACTCCTGGGGCTTCACCCCTTCCACGCGTCCTACAAGTTTTCCGTCCAGATAATATTTGACGTCGGCGTACTCAACGTATCCTACGAGTCCGTCGCCATGAAATGTCACTGTCAAATTGCTGCTGGCATAAGTTGCGGCTTCTTTAGGGACGGTAATCCCTATTTGTGGAATCCCAACCCAAACCATCGGGTCAGCCGCTGTGGGTTGTATGAATTGGCTTCCAATGTTTGTGGCGCACAAGAAAACCAAGATGGCGGTTACTGCCATGGCTGTTTTCTTATCCATCGTGACCAATGGAGGGTTGTTGGGTTTCTTAAAAAGGGTTCTTGTATAGTTTTGTTGTGTAAAGAAACCTTGTTGCGTGCGCATCGACTTAAAAGTGGTTTGTTTTTGGGGTTTTGTTGAGTTCTTCTTGGAAAAACTCCACATACCTGCTTACATGGTACGCATCCATCAGCCCATGGTTTACGTTTATGGAAACGGGCAGCAACTTTTTGTCGCCTGAGAGGTAGAATTTGCCAAACGCCATCTTCGGAATGCTTTCTTTGATGTTGACGCTCTTTTCGTGCTTTAAGCCTTTGAAGCTAAACCACGGGATGGTGGTGCAATGGATGACGTCGTGCCGTTTTGCATTCGCGTTTAGGCGAAGCCCCGAAGTTTTTTGCACTTGGGCGATTTCTTTTTCTGCCTTACACACAAACTCGGTGAAGTCGTCGGTGAACTCAAAGAGTCCAAACCCAAACGAACCGTCTTTTCTGCCAATGGTTGTGCTGGCATGCACGCGGTCAAACTCCCAAACGTCGCCGTCGATTATTCGGTATCGGAAATTTTCCACCTGATTTGCTGCCTTAATTGAGGCGTACATGTAGTAGAGGAAAAACGACCCGCCGTGTTCTTTGCTTTGTTGGTATGCGGTGGTGCAGTCTACGTCTACTACGACGCCGAAGAAGGGGTCGTCGAAGCTGCCGAAATAGTCGTAATAGTCTTTTCGGGACCAGGTTTGGATGTTGATTTTAGTTTTCATGGGGGTCGTGTTCTCTTTTGGGGTTGCAGTTAAAGAATCTATAGGTGTTTGGTACGCAGTTTTTCTTGGC
>CAZTRN010000032.1:0-12792 GCA_964616775.1 uncultured Candidatus Bathyarchaeia archaeon | reverse complement strand
AGTTCGAAGACGTTGGCTTCGCGTCCCATGCGCCACGGCCAGAAACTGTGGCTGTCACTGTTGGAGAGCAGGGTGTATTTGTCGAGTTGGCTTAGGCGCCAATTCATCTGTGGGTCGCTGCTGAGCCCTGTTTCGAGGGCGTGGATGAATTTGGCGGTGTCTTGGTAGCAGTCCTCTATGGTGTCAAAGCCGCTGAATGCGCCAAACACGCTAAACCACGGCGTCCAGGCATGCGCAGGAAAAACCAGGTTCTGCTCCGAAGCACCAATGACTATGTCCATAAGTTCAGGGGCGGTCATGCCAAAAATGGGGCGCCCATCCGCTTTCAAGTTGCCCCGCTTGGCAAGTGCCGAGTTGATTTGCTCCACGACTTCGATGCTGGGAGAGAGGATGCAGTGGTGAACTTTTCGGCATTTGCCGCCCGTGCTCCAAATCGTACAAACTTCACTGGTTAACATGAAACGAAAATTCGGTTGGGAGCCGTCAGCTAGTTGGTAGAGTCCTGTGGAGCCGTCGGGAACTAGTGTCTCTTTGATTTCGTTAAGCCAAAACGGGTGAGTAAAATCGCCTGTGCCTACCAGTTGCAGACCCTTGATTTTTGCCCATTTGGCAATTTCTTTAAGCGTCATCTGTTCGCTGGTGGCGCGGCTGAAGCGGCTGTGGATGTGCAGGTCGGCGATTACGCGGATACTACCAGTCCCCCATGTTAAGGGGTAGTGTGGTGGGGTGGCTTAAAAGTTATGACGTTAAAGGCAAATTTCCGCCACCCGACAGGGCAGAGGAAGAGGGCGCGGGTGTGTAGGTGTAGGAGGTTTCGGTTACGGTTCCGTTTTGCACAGTGCCTTGCCAGTCAACGACTACTTGGTCATCAACAGTGCAGGTAGCGTGGACCGTGTAGATGGGGGTAGGTACAACGGGGTACTGGATAGTCATGTTCCAGCCATCATTAATACCTGCGTAGCTGTAGGTTTCAGAGCCAACCATACCCATAGGATGAGCCATGCGAGTGCCGTTCCATACGAGCGTACTGCACAAGGAAACGGTTTCGGTGTGGTTAGTTTGCATGTAAGTCATTACGTCATCGCGCACTTGGGACTGCACGGAAAGGGAAGCAGGCAAATTGATGTAGCAGGTTTCTTGGGTGATGTTGTCGTTGTGGACGGTTCCTGTCCAGTTAAACGCAACAACCCCATCATCTGAGGGGATGTAGATAGCTTGCACGTCATAAGTTATATCGTAGTACACGACGTAGCCTATGGTCATGTTCCACCCCATGCCCACATACCGGTAAGTTTCGTAGCCCGCTAAGCCTACAGGGGTGATTCTTCCGCCCGTCCAGTTTGAAAACTGCAAATAGGACGAAAGGTCGGTGTAGTTAGTTTGGATATATGCAACAACTTGTTCTCGAACTTGTGCCGTTGGGGACAGAATAGGAGTTAAGCCTATGGTTGTGTAGCTGGTTTCAGTTAGGATGCCGCCTTCGCTGGTTCCTGCCCATTGAACGGTAACATCGTCAGAGGTGTAGTTGGCGGTAATGGTGTAAACTGGGACAAGCACAACGGGGTACTGTATCTGTAGGGTCCAGTTGCCGCTGGTATAAAGGTACGTTTCAGAACCAAGAGCCATTGTGTCTTGGCGTCCGCCTGTCCACACAAGGTCAGCGGTTAACGGTTCGGTTTCAAGATGTTCGGAGCTAATGTAAGCTATGGTATCGTCGCGGACTTGTTCTTGCGGCGAAGCTTCAGGTTCCGCTGAAGCCGAAGGGGAAGGGGTGGCAGTTGGTGTAGGGGTGGGGGTTTGGCTGGGGTTAAGTGAAGTTAGCCCAACATAACTCCCTGCAACTATTATTATGATTAATACAACTATACCAGCGATTAGAGACAAACGAGGCATACAGTCAACCTAAAAACAGATTATTACTATACACTATATAGCGTTTTGGCTTAAAAAAAGGTGCGAGGAGGGGGAGCCTCGCGTTTACTGAGCAAAGGTGTAGCTTGTTTCGGTTATGTTGCCATCTTGCCAAAGTCCTTCCCAAACAACGTTGTAGGGGATGCCGACTTCACCAGTTGGTTGGGTATAGTGGACCGTTACAGAGTAGACGGGGTCAAGAACCACTGCATTCTCAACTGTGACGTCCCAGCCTCCGCCCTGATACGAATAGGTTTCAGATCCAAGCAGGTCGGTTTCTACTCGTCCACCAGTCCAGCCTGCAGTGTTAATCAGTGGAGCAGTTTCAGGATGCTCATCCGCCACGTAAGTCATGACAGCGTCGCGGATGTGCCCTTGCAGGTCGAATTTGGGGACTGTTTGGTCTTGGTCAGAGGTTTGCTGGGCACTCACCAGCGCCCAACTGACCGCGCCAACAATGCTAAAGATTGTAATGAAGAGGATTACGGATTTCACTTTTTCATGCGCCATGTTTTTCACCGTTTTTCCAATGTGTGGGGCGGCTAATAGCGCCATGCCTTGGAACAAAACGCACAAATCCGCGAACAGCCTGAACGAAAAATTAGAACAAACAGTTAGTTAACATTTTAGACCTAAAAGAAGGATAGCAGGTTTATTTGCAGAATCTACCATCGTCCCGAGCCGTCTTCACGTTATGAACCTTCGTATCAAACCACCCAATCTTAGTTGTGCGGCGGTTATCAAATTTCGGAACATACGGTTTGATGTCCAAAAGCGGTGTGCCATCCACAATATCCACACTCTTAATATGCAGCGTTAAGCCGTCGATTTTTTGAAGACGCACAAGAGACAAACCGATGGGGTTAGGTCGAGCTGGAGAACGCGTCGAAAATACGCCGTGCAATTTGTCATCTAAAAAAGGCTTCACAATCAACGGGTGGCTAGTGACTAGGTTTAGGTGATAAAGCAAGATTATGTGTGAAAACCCGTCAAGGTCTTGTAAGCCGTCGGCGTATTGAGGGAACAATTCGATTGTGCCTTCAGTTTTGGAAGCTGCCGCCTGAATAGGCACGTTTTTGGGCGCTTTGAAAGGCGAATGCACCACACCGATTGGTTTGTAAATCACGTCATCCATGGCAGGATCCTCAGAAGAGGGCATACGGGTACTTTAAGCCCGTCTGGTGCAGTTGCCCTTTGATGGGGATGTAGTGGTTGCAGACGGGGCACCGCATGTCCTTGGTTAGGTTCCATTGGGTGATTTCAAAGGCGTAGCGTCGGATAACAGTTGTGTCGCAGTTGGGACAAACGGTGTTCTCTGCCGCGTGTCCGGGCACGTTGCCGATGTAGGTGTAGTGTAAGCCTTCGTCTTTGCAGACCATGAAAGCATGCTCTAACGTTTCAATCGGCGTCGCTGGCACCGTAGTCATCTTGTAGTCAGGGTGAAAACGTAGCAAGTGAAACGGGGTATCGCCGCCCAAGTAATGTTTAATCCATTTTGCCATGCTCCGAAGCTTGCCCATGTCATCGCCCACCTTCGGGATAACCAAATTCGTAATCTCAACGTGAACGCCATGCGCTTTGAGTTCTTTGAGGGCTTCATAGATGGGTTTGACGCTGGGCACCGCTAAAGAGTTCTTGTAAAAGTCTGGGTCACCTGCCGCCTTAAAATCCACCGTCGCCGCATCCAAAAACGGCGCGACCGCCTTCACTGCCTCAGGGGTCAGGTACCCGTTGGTTACAAAAGTGTTAAACAGCCCCGCTTTGTGGGCAAGTTCAGCGGTGTCGCGGGCGTACTCCATGTAGATGGTGGGTTCGGTGTAGGTGTAGGTTATGCCTTGACAGTTCCGGTCGCGAGCAGCCTTCACCACATCCGCAGGCGGAAATGGTTTACCGGCGACTTCGTGGTCTTGGCTTATCATCCAGTTGTCGCAGAATTGGCAGCGAAAGTTGCAGCCAGCTGCCGCAATAGAAAGAACCTGCGCGCCGGGGTTAAAGTGGGATAACGGCTTTTTGCTAATTGGGTCCACGCAGGCAGAAACAGCTTTGCCGTAGTTCAGCGAGAAAAGGACGCCGCCTTCGTTTTTGCGGACTAAACAGAATCCGGTGGCGCCGTCGCTTATTTGACATCGACGGGCGCAGAGGCAGCATTTAACTTTGCCACCTGACCCGCGACTGTAAAGCATGGCGGGGTGCAAAGATTGCGGTAAAGACACGTAAACATCTCCTACGAAGAGGCGTTTCCGCTAGAAAATAGGGAAAAGGGTTTAAAAAACTATTCAAATTGGCATTTGAAGTCAAAGTGGAAGCAACTGTAATCGCCAGTGTGGCACGCAGGTCCCGTCTGTTCAACAATGTAGAGCAGCGTGTCGTAGTCGCAGTCGGCGAGAACTTGTTTGATTTTTTGGATATTTCCGCTGGTTTCGCCTTTGACCCAAAGTTCGTTGCGGCTGCGGCTCCAGTAGGTTCCACGTCCCGTTTTCAACGTGTGCTCAAGGGCTTCACGGTTGGCGTAGGCTAGCATGAGAACGGTGTTGGTTTTGGCGTCTTGGACGATGACGGGGATTAAGCCGCCCATCTTTTGCCAATCCATCTTTTCGACAAGCGTAAAATCGGTCATGTTCGGATGGTCACCCCCATCTTACGTAGGTACTCTTTGACAACTGGAACAGGATACTGATCATAGTGAAACACGCTGGCTGCTAGTGCAGCGTCGGCTTTGCCTTCGGTGAAAGCGGCAAGGAAATGTTCAGGTTTGCCTGCGCCTCCACTGGCGATAACTGGCACCGAAACACGTTCACTGACGGCGCGGGTAAGGTCGAGGTCATAGCCGTCTTTGGTTCCGTCACAATCCATGCTGGTGACGAGAAATTCGCCTGCGCCCAACTCCAAAGCCTGCGACGCCCACTGCAACGCATCGATACCTGTTGGTTTGCGCCCGCCGTAGGTGTAGACTTCGAACCAACATTCGCCCTTCGCAGTTTGCACAATAACTTTGCCGTCTTGTTTGGTGTAGTTGCGTTTGGCATCTATGGCAACAACGACACATTGTTGTCCAAATAGGTCGGCTAATTTGGAAATTAGTTGGGGGTTTTGAACGGCAGCGGTGTTTACGCTGGTTTTGTCAGCGCCACTACACAAGACTAAGCGGGCGTCGGATTCGTTGCGTATGCCTCCGCCGACGGTGAAGGGGATGTTAATGGCGTTGGCTACTCGCTCCACTATGTCGCGTAGTGTGTCGCGGTTATCAGAAGAAGCGGTGATGTCAAGAAAGACCAGTTCGTCGGCGCCTGCATCTGAGTAACGTTTTGCCAGTTCTACAGGGTCACCTGCGTTTTTGAGGTTAAGAAAGTTAGTGCCTTTGACTACGCAGCCGCCAGTTACATCTAAACAGGGAATGATGCGTTTTGCCAGAGGCATTAAGTGTCCCCCGCAGCTTCTAGAGCTTGCTTTAAGGTAAAGCGCCCCTCGTAGAGAGCTTTGCCCACAACTGCACCTGCCATGCCCACACGTTTAAGCGCAGCCAAATCCCGTACACTGCCAATTCCACCTGCAGCGATGATTTCTACGTTAGGTATTTCGGCGGCTTCTTGCAAACTATCCAAGTCAGGACCCGACAAAGTGCCGTCCTTGCTTATACTGGTCACCAAAAACGTCTTGGTGCCCAACTTTACAAAGACATCCAATGCGTCAGCGAGAGTAAATGAGCTGTTGCTTGCCCAGCCTTCCGTCATAACGTTACCATCACGGTGGTCTAAAGCGACGATGATGCGTTCTGCTCCGAATTTGGTTTGAAGCTGCTTAACCTTGGACGGCTCATTTAACGCCAAAGAACCCAACATGACGTATTGTATGCCCGCGTTGAGGAGACGTTCAACAGCTTCAATGCTGCGTATGCCGCCGCCCATCTGAATAGGCAAACTGGTGGCGTTGGCGATTTCAGTGACGACTTTGAGGTTGTCGGGTTTGCCGAAGGCAGCATCCAAGTCGATGACATGTAGCCGTTTGGCGCCTTCTGCCTGCCATTTCTTGGCAACATCCACTGGAGTGCCCATTGAGTCGTAGAAGGTGGCTTGGTTGGGGTCGCCTTTGGTTAAGCGGACAACTTTGCCGCGGATTAAATCAATTGCAGGTATGATTCGCATTTTGGTCACCGTGATACGATTTTGGCGAAGTTGCGCAGGATTTGCATGCCTACGTCGCCGCTTTTTTCGGGGTGGAATTGGGTGCCGTAGATGTTTTTGTCTGCTACGGCGGAGGTGAAAGTTTGGGCATACTCAGTTTGGGTACACACTACAGATTGGTTTGCAGGCGCGGGGTAAAGCGAGTGCACAAAGTACACAAACGACCCCTCGGCAACACCTTCAAACAACTCGCTAGCCTTGACAAAGTGCAGTGTGTTCCAGCCCATATGGGGAATCTTGACATCGCCCACTAAACGAACATTTTTGCCGCTAAAGAAGCCCAAGCCTTCGCCTGGACCTTCCTCACTGGCGTCAAAGTACAACTGTAACCCTAAGCAGATACCCAAAATTGGGGTGCCCGCTGCCACGGCTTCTTGCAGTTGAGGTTTGATGGGGGCTAAGGCTTTGGCTGCCGCTGTAAAGTTGCCCACACCAGGCAATGCAATTGCATCCACGGGGTCCAGTCCCTGAGCGGGCGAAGCAATTTTGACGCATAAGCCTGCTTTTTCCAGCGCGAACTTGAGACTGAGCAAGTTGCCTACGCCGTAGTCGACGATTTGGACTTGCGGCATTTACATGGCTCCTTTGCTGCTGGGAACCCCTTTGCGCCGTGGATCCATGGCGGTGGCTTGTTTAAGGCTTAGGGCAAGAGCTTTGATGGCGGCTTCTGCTTTGTGGTGGTCGTTGCCGCCGTACTCCGTGTACACATGTACGTTAGCGGACAGCGCGGTAGCTAAGGTTTCAAAGAAGTGGACGATGTCTTCAGTTGCCATGTCTTCGACTTTTTTGCCCTTCAATTTGAGGTTTATGACGGCATACGGACGTTTCACCAAGTCCACTGCAGCAAACGCAAGCGAATCATCCATAGGCACAGCGGCGTACCCGAAGCGGGTGATGCCTTCGCGGGTGCCTAAGGCTTGGCTTAGGGCGTCACCTAATCCGATGGCTAAGTCTTCAATGCAGTGGTGTTTCAAATCGCCCGTAACTTTAGCAGAAACGTCAATGAGGCTGTGCGTCGCAAACGAAGTCAACAGGTGATCAAAGAAGGCGACCCCTGTAGATATCGTGCATTTGCCTTCGCCATCCAAGTTCACTTTGACGGCGACATCGGTTTCTTTGGTTTTTCGGGTTACGTCAGCTTGTCTCATTTCTATTTCTCCATATACTCAGTTAATGCGGCTATGAGCTTGTCGTTCATCCAAGGCAAGCCTATAGTGGTTCGCAGGCAGTTCTCGTATTTGAGCAGTTTGCCTAGTTTCTTGATAACTAAGCCTTGACTAAGCACCTTTTCATACACTTCCTCAGCGGGTTTGGCGGTGTTGAAGAGCACAAAGTTGGCTTTGGAGTCAAATGCTTGTATGCCGTTAATGGCGTTTAGTCGGTTTATCAGGTTTGTGCGTTCCTTTTTCAGGGCAGCAACACTTTCACGCATAAGCGAGATGTTTTCTATCATTTTTCTGCCCATGCTCAACGAAACCACGTTAACAGGGTAGGGCGCGGGGGTTTTGTCTAGTGCCTTGATGAGCATGGGGTTTGCGATGGCGTAGCCTAAACGGAGCCCTGCAAGGCTGAAAGCTTTGCTAAAAGTGCGCAGCACCACCAAGTTCGCATACTTACCAATCAAAGGCACAACGGAGTAGTCGCCGTATTCGGCGTATGCCTCATCCACCATAACTATACCAGGAAACGCATCAATTAACGCCTCCAATTCCCGTGGCTTAAGCTCAGTTGAAGTTGGATTATTCGGCGAACACAAGTACAGCAGTCGCGCTTTTGGCGTAAACTCCTTCTCCATCGCCGCCATGTTCACTGAGAAGTCGTCGTTAAGTGAGACGGGAACGTAGTTGGCGCCTTGGTATTCGACGCAGTATCGGAAAACGCTAAACGTTGGCTGGAAAGTCACGGCGTTTTCGCCTTGGGATAGGAAGATGCGGATGATGCGTTCCATGGCTTCGTCGCTGCTGTTGCTCATGGTTACGCATTCGGTGGGCACGTTGAGGTAGCTGCTTATGGCTGCTTTTATGCGGGCGTCTTCTTCTTGGGGGTAAATGCGAAAGTCACATTCGTCAGCGACTTCTTTAAGCAAAGGAATGATTTTTTCGCGGGGGATGTACAGATTTTCGTTGTAGTTTAGCTTGACGATGTCAGAGATTTTTAGACCGTACTGTTTGGCGATTTCTTCGTTGGTTTTTTCCGCTTTGTAAACTTCGGAACCAACCAATTTTTGAAGTTTAGCATCTAGCCAAGTTTTGCATTCGCAGTTCATTTTTGAAACCTCGCTTCCACCGCTTTAAAGTGATTAGGTAACCGTTCTGCAGCAGTCAAGGTGCCTATCGCTGATTTGGCTTTCGCTAAGCCCTCTTTCGAACTTTCCACCACACTGATGCGTTTTACGTAGTCCATTACGCTTAAGCCAGAGTAGGCAGCACCAAATCCGCTGGTGGGCAAGACATGGTTGGTGCCGCTGGCGTAGTCGCTTAGCGCCACAGGCGTGTAGGGACCAAGCAAGATGAGCCCAGCGGTTGTAATTTGGTCAGCAAGCGGCTGGGGATTCTTGGTTATGATTTCTAGGTGCTCGGCTGCAAACGTGTTCGCCAAGCTAATCATCTCCGCTACAGACTTGCATACGATGATGAAGCCGTAGGTGTTCAGGGAGGAGTAGACGATGTCGGCGCGGTCCACGTTGGGAATCAGCTGGGTGAGTTTGGCTTGAACCTCGGCGGCTAACTTGGCAGACGTAGTGATTAGTCCGCTTGCGCTTTCCGCCGTGTGCTCAGCTTGACTTATCATGTCACAAGCAATCGACAGCGGGTCGGCGGTTTCGTCTGCTAAAACCAAAACCTCACTTGGACCCGCAGGCATGTCGATGGCAACATCATGTGAAACAACCATCTTCGCCATCATCACATACTTGTTTCCGGGGCCGACAATTTTTTTCACGGGCTGGATGGTTTGGGTGCCATACGCTAAAGCAGCAACAGCTTGCGCGCCGCCAACTTTGTATATTTCATCTACCCCACAAAGGTCTGCCGCCACCAAAATCAAGGGGTCGATTGGGGTTTTTCCGCGGATGGGAGAACAAACCACGATGCGTTTGACGCCTGCAACTTTGGCAGGTGTAGCAGTCATGATAAGTGAGCTGGGGTAAACGGCGAGTCCGCCAGGAACATAGCAGCCGACGCTGTCTATGGGGCGAAGCACGTTTTTGGTTGTGATGCCGTCTTCTGCGGTGGCGACTTGTTGGGTTTGTTCTTGTTTTAGGATTTGGGTTTCCCGCGCTTCTAAGCGGTCTTTAATGAATCGTAGTGCAGCAACCTGTTCAGGTGCCGCTACTGCGTAGGCGGCTTTGATTTCTTGGGGCGTCACTTTTAGGTTGTCTGCGTCCAGTTTGGCGCCGTCAAATTTGAGGGCAGCTTCAAACAGGGCTTGGTCTTTGCGTTGGCGGACGCCATCAACTATTGCCCGAACTTGGGTTTCTAAGATGAGGGTTTCTGTTTGGTCCAGCGCTGACGCTCGCGTATACCAGTTCGCTGGAAGCTGCGAGGAATCCCAAACTTTCAAACTTAGTCGGTTTTGCATTGGCCTTCGGTTCTCCGAGCCACCTCATCAAGTGCCAGAACCTGTCGCGGTTCATAAACCACCAAGCCTTGAGCCAGCTTTCGGATTTTAGGTAGCAACGCGATGAGGCAGTCTTTTTCGATAACGGTGTTTACGCCAACCCATGCTTCGTCGGCTAACGGCGATATTGTGGGGTTCTTCAACGCGGGCAACTCGGTGAGCAGCCGTTGCAGGTTTTCTTTTTTGACGTTGACAAAGATGTGTATGCGTTTAGAGCCATCCACGACGCCTTTGAGCAGGGCGACGATGTCGTAGATTTTTTCGCGTTTTTCGGGGTCTTCGAGGGCTTTTTTGTTAGCTATAAGTGCAGCGGCGGAGCGCATGACAGTTTCAATGATGCGCAGGTTGTTGGCTTCAATGGTGGTTCCTGTTTCGGTGACGTCCATGATGCAGTCGCTGTTTTCTGGCGGCTTAGCCTCTGTGGCGCCGAAGCTTAGGAAGATTTTGGCGCGGGGGTTGTCGCCTTTACGCCACCACGGTGTAACCAGCATGGGGTCGGCTTCGCCGAAGCGTTTCTTGTAGCTGGGCTGGCTTTTGAGGTACTCCGATGCGATGTTAAGGTATTCGGTGCTGACGCGAAAATTCTTGCCTTGCGCCCAAATAGACTCCATGAATTCGCTTATGGTAGTTCCTTCAGGTACGCTTTTGGGAACGGCTATGACGAGGCGGATTTTTCCGTATTCTAAGTTTTGCAGAATTTCCACGTCGGCGCGGTTTTCGCGGACCCAGTCTTCGCCTGTGATGCCTAAGTCTTGAAGTCCCTCAGAAACGAAAACGGGGATTTCTTGGGGGCGCAGAACTTTCAGCTCGATTTGGGGGTCGTTTATGCTGGGGCGGTATGTGCGGTCGGATGCGCCGATTTTGTATCCTGATTTAGAGAAGAATTCGGCGGTTGCTTTTTCTAGAGAGCCTTTGGGTATGGCAAATTTTAGTTTATCCATATGTGTTTTCACCTAAATTTTTCGTTAAATTAACGTTTAGAGAGTCTTCTGCAGAAAGTTGGGTTTGCAGAAGTTGAGCGGCCACTTTTGGGGTGCGTACGGTAAAATAGGTTTTCGCGTTTATGCGAAGTTGGC
Source organism: uncultured Candidatus Bathyarchaeia archaeon (assembly GCA_964616775.1). Classification (GTDB taxonomy): domain Archaea; phylum Thermoproteota; class Bathyarchaeia; order Bathyarchaeales; family Bathycorpusculaceae; genus JADGNF01. The sequence goes on along the minus strand of CAZTRN010000032.1, from coordinate 2,006 downwards.
GAGGGCTGCATCTAGTTTGGATGAATGCAATCGCCTTTGGTGAACGCAATCCCTCATGTTTAGTCACTCGAACGGCACCTTAAGCAACCCGAACTAATAAACGTACCTAGCAGCAGCTTTGCCATTTAAGGTTTAACCAAACCTATTTTGGGGAGGGACTGGTTTGGACTTCAAAAACTAGCGGTGGGACACTGTTTTTCAAATCTAACTTGACGTCTAGCAGGCCTTCTAGGATGCCTTGCAGGATTTCAGCTTCGTTGATGAAGGGGTTTTTGACTAGCAGGTATTTGTCTTTAGTGTAGATGTCGCCAAAGCCTTGGACTCGGAGGCGTTTGAAGACGCTGTCCCAAGTTTCGCGGGTCACCTGCGGTAGGTCTAAGGTGGTTTCCATGGACACTTTGAGGGCTTCGCCCATTTTGTGCCCGATGCTTAGCCAACGCTCTTTGGGAATCTGCTGGATGAGGATGTTTAGCAGTTCAACGTGGACAAAGGCGATGCGGCTTATCCCACAGTAGTATTCGCCGGGAAACCGCCAATCATAAATCATCATACTGCGGTAAACGTCCAACATTTTGCTGACTAAGGGTTTGATGCCAGGTTCTTTGCCTTCACGGATGAGGCTGTCAACGTACTCCCGTTCTTCTTTATCCAAAATGATGGTGGTGCGTTTGGTTGCTTCGGTGTCTTTGGAGGGAAGTGGAGGTTTCCCGCTCGGTTGCATACTAAATATGTTCTAAATAGACGTTATATGCTTTGTTGAAGCGCAGTATAGAGCAAAAATGCATATCTAAACCAACAATTAGACGAAACAAATTTAAAAGCTACCACAAGGCTCTAGCAGTGCCGATGACGAATCTTTACTGCTGACTTGATGATGCACCCTGGGGTATCTGAGGCAAAAAATTAGAAGCTTAGGTAATGATTTTCTGTTTAACCAGAAACCGCAGCATAACCAAGCCCACGACAAGCAGAACAAGCCCACTTATCAAGGACACAGCTAGGCCAATGCCCAAGACTTCGGCTAGCAGATACACAAAGTAGGTTGGTCCTGCAAAAACCAAGAGCATGGTAACTATCATTAGGAAGACTCTGCCGAACTTGGAGGAAACGAAACTGTTAGTTTGATTTTGCGTCATCCAATATCGTCTCAGCGAACGTTTACAGTTACTGTGATTCTGCTAACCCTTCTTTTATCTCTTTTCCTAATGCCTTCATTAAAAACCGAAAAACCTGCAAACCTGCGTCCTTATCGGTTTTAAAACCAGCCGTAGAGCCCAGCAAACACACGCCATCTAAGCCGCGTTCTTTAGCTAACGCCAAAGTTAAACCTGTTCCGCCCACGATTTTGCCGCGACTGTAAATGACGGCGCCTTTGTCCATGAACTCGGTTGCAAGCCGCGGCGAAGAAGACGCTACATAAACATGCGCTTTTGTCTCCGACACAGGCACCCCGCCCATGGTTATGAGGAAGCGGCACCCCAACTTTTCTATGTAGTTAACGATTTCGCCGCAGACTTCGTAGTGGGCTAAAACGTCCTCAAAGGAAGGCTGCGCTTCGCCAGTCATGATGACAAAGTTGCTGCCCTCCAAAGTGGCAGAGTAAAACTCGTATCGAGGCAAATGGCAGGTGCCTTTGGAGCTTACGGCTACGTAGTCGGGGAAAGTGGGTGAGTAGAGTTCGGCGAAGGGTTTGGCGTTGCAGTATTTGATGAGTAGGTGGGCGGCGATGCGTCCGACGTTGCCAAAGCCTGGCAGTCCTTGGATGAATGTGGGGTTCTCTAAGGCGAAGGGGGTCAATTGGCGGAAGTAAGGCTTGTCCATGCGTGGGTCCTCAGTTACGTAGAGAACAAAGGCGGCGACCTAAATGGCTTTTGCAAATTGGAAAAAGAAACTATTAATAATTGGCAGAGTGGTAGTAGTAAGAATCCTCTTGGCATCTATGTAGAAACTGGAGCGGGGTGGGGTAGCCAGGATTAACCCGCTGGGCTCATAACCCAGAGATCAGT
>CAZTRN010000031.1:0-13818 GCA_964616775.1 uncultured Candidatus Bathyarchaeia archaeon | reverse complement strand
TACATACAAGCCTATCTAAGCTACACTAAAACGTTCAATATTCCATTTGATAAGCCAAAAATCCAGTATGAACCTAAAGAGCAGTACACGCCTAAAACGTATGAAGTAGAAACTCTAATTCAGAACTTAAGCAAACAACAGAGAGCGTTATGTCAAACGTTAGCAGAGACAGGCGCAAGAGTGGGCGAAATCTCTAGGCTTCAATGGAATGAAGTGGATGCTATAGGGCAAATAATTTACATAAACCATCCAGAGAAGCATAGCAAACCGCGAAAGCTACACGTTAGCGAATTATGCATTTCTCTGATAATGAAGCAGCCTAAGAAGTTCGGCAATAATGTCTTTAACCCTGACAAACACTGTTTGCAATCTAGCTTTGCCCGTCAACGGAACCGGATAGCTGAAAAGCTTGATATGCCCAACCTCAAAAACATCCATCACCATAGCTTTAGACGTTTCTTTGCGGACCAACAGTACAAGAAAACGAAGTTTAATATCCGAAAAGTTCAGGCGCGACTAGGACACAAACGACTATCTTCAACGGAAAAATACTTCGGAGATGTTGACACCGAGAACGTGACTTATGAGACAGCTAGAGCGTACACCGTTGAAGAACAGGAAGAACTTAGGCGTTTAGGCTATGAGCTTTATGATACAGGCATAGACAAAGACGGGAGGACTGTTAAACTATACAGCCGCTTAACCTAAACTACTGTTGTGCTTATAGCGCGCTTGTTGTGGTTGTAGTGTTACAGTCACAACATCTTTTATAGGATATCTGTAAATGTTGGTTACGCGGAACGGGAGCCAAAGGTAGAAGTACCTTAACCTTGGCGGACCTTCGCTAACCCAAACGTGAACCGCCCTGAAATCGTCCAAAGATTTTTCAAGGTTCACGTCGGCTAACCGGCGGTCCGCCCAGGTATACTTTTACAAAAACACGTGTCAGGGGTGTCCCTATTTTTTCTGACACACAAATCAACATATCCACTAAACGTGTATTAGGGTATTGCCGACTCTGAATAGCCAAGAAGCAGTGCTTTTGGCGGGTCACAATCGGCAGGTCTCGGATAATGTGCCATCTCCCCCACATGGTGGTTTCTTGTCCTTCTGAGACTTGCCAGATTGGCGATCCGCCAAGCCAGTCCTAAAAAGAAACAAACAAACCTAATTATTCTTCGTCTGAACCCTGTTTGGGCGGGGCGTTTTCTTTAAGCTGTTTAACCACGGCTAAAAGAAAAGAGTCAATGCGCTCTCTTGTACGCCCAAAATCAATGATTCCAGTTATCGTGGTTACAGGCGTTTCCGCAGACAACGTTAAGCGGGTGGTGCTTTCATTTTTCTCAATTAAATCCACAATCAGGTTAGAGGCGTATGCCATGAAATTGCCTTTCGTTTTAATGATAACGTGGTGATTTGCTTTGTTGAATTCTTCTGTGGCCCACTCCAAGTTTGCGATAGCTTTTTCGATGGCTTCCCAAACTTTGCTGATGGGAAAGTCAACTTCCACGATTTCTTTTTCCTTACGCAAATACGCCATACTAGACACGCCCCTTTCCATACAGAGGGTGGCTAAAAAAAGGTTCTCTCTTTCGCAGCTAAAAAAAGGAAAAGAAGGTTTAGGTGGGTTTGCTGCTTCGTTTAGCAAGCCACAAACCACTCACCAGCACTGCAACAACGCCGAGAACCACAACTACCCATATCCACCATTGTTCCCACAGAGAGGTTGGATTGGGTTGAACGGTACTTGTCGGCGTGACGGTTGGCTGGGCAGTTTGCTGGGGTTGTTCCACTGCAACTGTGCTGACCGTCAAGTTGTCCAGTGTGCTCATGGAGTCGTGTCCGATGTAGAATTCGTTGCCGCCTGCAATGGTGCCTGTTGGATTTTGGCTACCTGAAGTGACAACTACGTCCTGTTCCACGCCGTCAACGTAGATGTGCATGCCTGTAGTTAAGCTCCGCACGAAAACCACATGTACCCATTGGTCAAGAGGCAAAACAGCCTGTGTGGTTATGATTTCGTTAAAGACGCCGTTGTCGTCTAGGAAAAAGCCACGCACCACGCCTAAAGCGGGGTCACTGCTGCTTTGGGGCGGAACCCCATTGGAGGCTAAGCCGAAAACCCGCGTGGGGTACGTTTCCATGGTGCGAGCGCATTCTTCAATCACTGCATTGTAAGTGACATCTTTGAATTCTTGGACGTTAATCCAAGTGTCAACAGTGAACTCGCTAACGAGGTCCAGTGTTGGGGAGGCGGAGACGTAGGCGTAGTCGCTGCCATTGAAGCGTAACGCGTTGCCATCATGACCCGCTACAAGTGAGGGGCTAACCATGACGCCATCATTGGTTTCTACAATAACGGGGTTGTTGCCTAAAGCGTCAGGAGTGACTCCGTTGGGTCCAACTTCGTCAAAGTTCCAAACCGAAACCGTACCGCTGATTGGATTTGCAGCAGGCAATTGCGGGGCTGGTTCAGTAAGAACTGCTTCACTCATCAAGGGATAGTGGTCGATGTTGCCTTCATAAACGGTGTACGATGTGTCGCCTATGCCGTCGCCGTTAAGATCCTCGCCCACGTATTTGCTCCAGTAGTTGCCTCTTGAGCCGTCATCCCACAATTCCATGTTAGAAAGCAAGTTAGGAACAACATCTTCGGTGTTATTGATGAAATTGTTATCGTAGAAGGTGTTGTTGTTGGGCGCAGCAAAGTCAGAAGTGAGATACATGCCCCAAATGTTTTGAGCCATAACATTAGAGGCGATGATGTTGTATGAGCCGCCCAAGTAGAGTCCTGCGCCGTCATCTGCAGTTAAGTTGTTGCCGTAAAAGATGCAGTAGGAGGCACCTAAACCGACCCCTCGACCGTCCCCGACAAAGCTGTTGTAGGTTATTATGTCAGAGTAGCCGTCAAGGGCTAAGCCCGAAACCGCGTTGTCGTCGATGGTGTTGTTTGTAAGGATGTTTTGGTAGCCGCCGCAGATACGTATGCCGTCTTTGATGGCTCCGGTTACGTTGTTGCAGGAAAAAGTAGAGTATGCGGTAAATGAGCTGAATATGCCATAGTAGGTTCCAGAGATGTCATTATTTGATAGGGTGCAGTTGTTGGCGGAAATTTTCACGCCAGTGGCGTATTTAGATGTGCTTGAATAGTCTGTGCTGCTGCGAACCAGAAAGCCCAAAAGTTCAACATCGTCCGCGGTTATGGTGATAACGGGGTTGGCGCCGCGGTCTAAACCGCCTGCACCAACGATAATAGCGCCGCCTATTTCTTGGCTTGCGACGATAAGTTGTTTATCGATTACAAAATTTTCGTTGTAGGTTCCTGTTTTGACAAGTATGATGTCGCCTGCAGATGCACCTGCAACCGCAGCGCCGATTGTTGCATAATCATCAGGAACAACAATCGTAGTAGCAGCGTGTGCGGGCTGAACATACACGGAAACCGCAGCAAAAACTTGAAGGACCATCAGGGCTATAAGTGCGATTGAAAGGGGTTTGCCCAGTATTCTATGGGATGTCACTTTTCCACCATGTCTTCTTAAGGTTCCATGTTGCATTTAGCTTTGCCTGAAGAACAGCATCGTTCCTCAAGAAGAACACCTAAGCAATCAGTTTAACCAAACCCTCCCCGCTCTCAACCCACGTCGGTTCAGGGGGTGTCTTTTAAGAAAAAAACCACAACAGCACCGCGTGGAGCCGATGAAAAACAAAACACAATCAAACACAGAACTGCTGGTAGATTTCACCATACACGACGTACCCGTTGAGCTGATAACAGAATTTGCCGCCACCGTCGTTAAACCCTACTATTTGGGAAACCTCAAAGCAACAATAAAAGATTTGATGGAAAAAGCCATAGCTGAACAGCAGTTCCTACAGAACCACATAGCAACCGAAGCGGGCACCATCAAAGCGGCACCCACCAAACCACGCCACCTCAAGTAGCGCCTGAACTTTCACTATTCTGTTTGTTGTGCTTGTTTTTGGTGTAAGCTTGTATAATGCTGGAAAATTCCTCAACAGACACTGGATAAGCGGTATTCCAGGACAGCTCAAAGTTGTTTCGGAAAGCCCGCAAAAACCCACTATAATTAGAAAACAGCATAGCCGATTCGCCGTGGCTTTGCCAGTCATCTTTGGCACTGACGCAGACCACTTTGTCGTCAACAATGAAGTAGTTGCCGCTTGGCGCCGTAGATATGCGGATTTGGTAGTTTTCGGAGGCAAAGATTTTTCGGCTAAAAGCTTTTCTTGCGTCATTTTCGGTTGGGGGTGCCTCAACTATGTGGCGCACTTTAATTTTTTTGGGGCGAATTTTCTTCATGGTTGATTCGTGGCGATCTAGAAAATAGGAAAAGCGGTCCCAAGTTTGCACAATGTCAATTTTTTCGGTAGCATTATTGAAGTAAAATTCTAGGCGATTCAGGACGCGTTTGGTGTTTGAAGTTACAATAAGTTCAGGTTTAGCGGCTGAAAGGTTAGGTGGCGGCGGACGTTCATATGCAGAAACAAGGGAATCCACTTGGCTTTCAAGTAAAGAAACTTCTTGCCGCTTATTCTTCACCAACATAGGCAGGGCTTCGTCGAGGGGAACGGCTCGGTAGATGGTGGCAGAATCAAGCTGTTTTTCCACTAACCCTTTTTGCTCTAACGCTTTCAGTATCTGGTAGAGGTGTTCGCGGTAGATTTTGGAGGTTTGGGCAATTAGGGCTACTTTAGAGGGCCCTTTTTGTATTAAGGACAAATAGACTTTGGCTTGCGAGGCGGTTAAGCCTAAGCTGATTAAAACCTCTAATTCGTTGCGGTCTGGTGACATTATTTTTATCTTCCCCGTGCTCCCTTAAAGAGGGTTTTTCCAAATGTTACCCAGTTTTACGCTGACAGTTCATTGACAGGTTGATTGTAAGTACACATTGTACGTGATACCAATTCATATCTATTTTGCTACTACCCTCCTCAAGAAAAACAATGCACCCACCCTTTCAACGCATTTTAAGCCAAAACAGAAACCAACCAAAAGCCCAAGTCACCGCCTTAATGTTGACGGCAGTTTTTAAAACACTGAAAAAAAGAACTCGCTTCCTGCCCGAAAAAGCGATTGTGGAGGTCAATGGGTCAAAAATGTTGGTTCTTCCCCGAAAAGGAGGAATCGACACCGAACTGTATCTGCACAAAAAAAGAGAAATCATCTGCACGGAATATTTGCGCAACTCAGGCATCCTTAGAGCAGGCGACACCGTACTAGACATTGGCGCTAACATTGGGTATTATGCGTTACTGGAGGCACAGTTAGTTGGACCCACAGGAAAAGTATACGCTGTAGAACCTGTCAAAGGAACCTTCCAGTCACTAAAAACCAACATCAACCTGAACCAGCGACAAAACATCGTGCCTTCACGCTTGGCGTTTGGCGACAAAGTTTATGCAGGCAAAATTTACGTTTCCGATGCATCTAATCTGTCAGCGGCAAAAAAAGAGTTTGTAGGCGGAAAAATAGTTGACCAGCAAGATGTCTCTTTTTTAACGGTAGATGCCTTCCTTAGAGACAAATCATACCCTAAACTGCTGCGTATGGATGTGGAAGGCTACGAGTACGAAATCATCAAGGGCATGACACAAACCCTAAAGGGCGGTATTCGGATTCTGGTGGAGTTGCATACGGAATATTTGCAGTCAAAACTTGACGAACTGCTGAACATTTTAGCGCAGCATAAGTATTGGGCGCGGTTTGTGGTTTTTGAAGGGAAAGTGAAGCAGGATTTGGTAATGAGGACACTTATAAGAAAAGGCGGAGACCACACGCCTATGGTTATGAAGAATCTGTCGTTGCCGCAGCTTCGCAAAACAGTTACGGCTTATGCCAATTTTAGTCCTAACGTAATTTTCGAAAAAATAGCCACTTGAGTTAGAAAGGTTAGGTGTTTTGGGGGAGAAGTAGCGGCGGGTCACTGGAGTTTGACGCCTAGACTCCGCCAAGCACCTTAAGCCCTACGCTCTTACCCGTGCCCCCTTGTGCGCTGAACGTCCAAACTTAGGTTGCTCTCTCCCGAGCCTAGCCGGATTCACCTGGTTGACATCGAAGACGATTTCCCTACGGAAACCGCTCGGTGACCGCCAGCCTCAAAGGACGGATAGTCACTGTTTCAAGCTTAAGGGTCTTGACGGCCTTTTGCGCCTCATCTTCAGCTGTTAGCCCGTCATGTAGAGGGTTTACGGTGCAAGGGACCCCTACCCCCCCGCCTAAGACCCACCGCCAAACATACACACTTTAGGGGGCAGTATAAAAGTTTACGTTGATGAGTCTGGTTTTTGGTGGGGTGATTGATTTGGTGTTTGTGTGCATATTGCTTTTATAAGTATGCGGCTGAGTGATTGAAGGATTAAGTTGACCGTGGGCTATGTTTGTCTGCAATGCAGCACCAGTTACCAAGAAAAGGGGAGCCGCTGCACGCAGTGCGGTTCGTTGCTGGTGAAAAAGTTCAGTCTACCCCAGCAGCCCCAAACATCCACAAAACAAGCAACACCACCAAAAAGAACCATCGCTTTAGAACAGGCAGCTGAGAGGCTGCGGCAAAGAAGCCAAGCCACCAAAGAATATACCGTTATCGAAGAAACAAGCAAACCAAAGGCGCCTGCAGGTCTGGCTTCTGAGGACTGGATTTTCAGCTCAGAATTTGACGTAGCTCTACGCTTGAAAGCAGAGTTGATGGAAAAATTTGAGGGACAAACACTTGAGCAAGCAATCGGGGGGGAATCCGCGGGTAATGCGGAGGGAGAATGTTACTGCATCACCGAAACCCACCCGCTCCTGTTTCGTAAACCCACAGCCGAAGAAAGCCGCCTAAAGCTGCTCACTGAACTAAAACTGCTATCTGGGATTGGTCCTGCCCGAGCCCAAACCCTAAAACAACAAGGCTACAAAACCATCGAAACCCTACTTAACCACCCCAAGTGGCGGCGTCAAGCCAAAGAATTCATGGCGCTATCGGATTCAGGCGACCTTTGGGAACTGCAACAGCATCTGCGAAGCCGGTTGCCCAAAAGCCATCCCCTTTCCCACTACCTCGCAGGGTTCTGCCGAGACGAAGACTTCGCAATAATCGACATCGAAACGTTGGGGCTGTTTGGTCGACCTATAATTCTAATTGGATTATGCAAAGTTCAGGAAGGCGGTGTTTGTACACAGCAGTTTTTAGCGCGCAATGTTTCAGAAGAAGCAGGCACACTGGCACAGTTCACAGCCAACCTCAAAAGAGATGCCGTGTTGATTTCGTTTAATGGGCGCTGTTTTGATGTCCCGTTTATGCGGGAACGGTTAGCGTTTTATGGTTTGGGCGGTGAAGAAGTGTTTGGAGGCACCCATTTTGATGTGTTGCATTTTGCCCGCCGAGCGTTCAAAGAGAAATTGGCGAATGTGCGTTTGGAAACGGTTGAATCGTACCTTGGGATTGAGCGGGGCATTAACATTCCAGGCGCGTTGGTGCCCGAGTTTTATGACACTTATCAACGAACAGGCAATGTGGGTCCATTGGTAGCCATTGTAGAGCACAACAAGCAAGACTTGGTTACGTTGGCGCAATTGTTTTGCAACCTATACGGGGAGTGGCAGCAGTAGTGGACGCAGAAAAATACATCCGCTACCTAAAAGGGCTAAGCGGCTACAAACAGCAAATTGTGCATCTCGAAGAAATTCCCGCCCGAGAAGCAGTCTACGGCGAACTCGAAAAGCCCCTTCCTAAAGCCCTGCAAGATTATTTGGAACGCAAAAACATCCGCCTCTACGCCCATCAAGCCTGCGCCATAAATAATGTTCGACAAGGCAAAAACGTCGTCATCGTCACGCCTACCGCGTCGGGCAAAACCATGTCATTCAATCTGCCCGTCTTTGAGGCACTATCAGTGGATAAGCAGACGACGGCGCTTTACCTTTACCCATCCAAAGCCCTAACCAACGACCAGCTCAAGGTGCTGCGGGAACTGGAAAAAGAAACAGGCATCGAAGCCCGCTCAAACATCTACGACGGCGACACACCAACATATCAACGCGCAGAAATTCGCGACTGCGCCCAAATTATCCTATCCAACCCGTATGGACTGCACATGTATTTGGCGTGGCATTACAAGTGGCGGCGGTTTTTTGGCAACCTCAAATACATAATCATAGATGAAGGACATGTTTACCGTGGCGTGTTTGGCTCTAATGTGGCTATGTTGATACGGCGGCTTTTACGCATCTGCGAACACTACGGGTCAAAGCCACAAATTGTGATTAGTTCAGCCACCATCGCCAATCCACAAGAACATGCCCAAAGACTTACGGGCAAAGACTTCACCGTCGTCGCCAACGATGGTTCAGGGCGGGGCAAAAAGTATTTTGTTCTCTGGAACCCACCCTTCACTGATGCCTTAAAAGCCATCCGACGCTCCACTCACCAAGAAACCAAAGACCTTTTTGTATTGAGCATCGGTCAGGAGTTGCAGACGTTGTGTTTTACGGTTTCGCGGCAGATGGCAGAACTTTTAGTGAAGTGGGCTCGCGAGGATTTGAAGCGGAAGCGGGCGTTGCCGAATGCGGCGGAGGCGGTTACGGCGTATCGTGCGGGGTATTTGCCTGAGGAGCGGCGGGAAATTGAGAGCAAGTTGCGGACCAAAAAGCTGCTCGGCGTCGCCTCCACCAACGCGTTAGAGCTGGGCATTGACATTGGCTCGTTGGATGCGGTCATCATTTCGGGTTATCCAGGCACGATGATTTCTACGTGGCAGCAGGCGGGACGGGCAGGAAGAACCGCCGCGGATGCCATCGTCACATTGGTTGCTTTTCAAAATCCGCTAGACCAGTATTTCATGAAGCATCCCAAAGAGTTTTTTGGGCGCCCCCATGAACAAGCCATAATCGACCTTCACAACCAATACATAAGTTTAGGACACATCATGTGCGCCGCCTCAGAGTTGCCCGTCACTGACGACGACCACAAATACTTCCCTGACGTGCTCACCGAAAGCCTCGCCGCCTTAGAGCAGAAAACATTGGTGAAAAAGACGGCTTCGGGGTGGGTTTACTGCGGAACCGCCCGAACCGCCGAAGTGGTAAACCTCAACAACATCTCCAACAAAATTGTCACCGTCATCTGCAACGGCAAAGTGCTAGAAACGCTGGAGTTGACAAAGGCGTATGAGGAGGCTCATGAGGGCGCGGTGCTTTTGCATCAAGGCGAAACCTACGTCGTCGAAGAACTCAACCTCAAAACTCTAATTGCCACCGTTACCAAGCAAGACGTCAGCTACAACACGGAACCCCGAAAAACCGTCGACATATCCATCAAACGCAAATTTGAAGAGAAAACGGTCGGAGTGCAAGTGGGGCTAGGAGAGGTGCAGGTTACGGAGCGGTATCCGCAGTTTGTGGTGAAAAACAACGAGGTAATTTTGGATGTGGAGCCGCTGAATCTGCCGCCGCTGACCTTCACCACGGTCGGGTTATGGTTTACCATTCCCAAAGAGGTGCAAAATGAGATTCAGCACAAGTGGCAGTTGGATTTTGCGGGGGGATTGCATGCGGTGGAGCATGCGATGATTGCTATGTCGCCGTTGTATGCGATGTGTGACCGCTGGGACATCGGCGGCGTCAGCACACCTATGCACATGGACACCGAGGCGCCCACCATTTTCATTTACGATGGTTTTGAGGGCGGCATAGGCATCTCTGAAGCCCTCTACGCCGACATCAAACAACTCTTCGAAGCCACCTTGCAGCTAATCAGCAACTGCGAATGCACCGACGGCTGCCCATCATGCATATACTCACCTAAATGCGGAAACGAGAACAAGCCACTGGATAAACGGGCAGCAAAAATCATCCTCAAAATGCTACTCAAATCAGTCTCGGACAAGGCGCCAAAAAGGCTTGGAAAATCAGCGCCTGTATAGCCCAACAAGTTCGCCCTTTGCCAAAATGTGTCCCTGCATCGTCTTCTCCAAGTTCTGCTTGGTGGCGATGTTTGGCTTTAGGTCCAGTGTTGTGTCTAAGGCGTAGACTTTGAAGAAGTATCGGTGGACACCTGAAGGCGGACACATACCTGTGTAGGCAGCTTCGCCGTCGCTGTTTAAGCCCACGATACCTTGGTTACTGTTTTCCTCAATTTTGCCTGTCGGTGCGATGTTGTAGAGGATCCAGTGGTCAAAGGTTCCGCTAACAGCGTCAGGGTCATCGAGGACGATGGCGAGGGTTTTGGTTTGCGGCGGAATGTCCTCTACAGTTAGGGGTGGGTTTATGTCGTCGCCGTCGCAACTGTACTTTTTGGGGATGGGGCGGTTAGGTTGAAAAACGGGGCTTTTCACAATCAAATCAGCCATATTTTGAACCTCCAAAAACTGCAGGTTAACTCGTGGCGTGCCAAAAAAAGGTTATGAAACACAACCTAGGGGTGCAAAAAGATATTACCTGTTCATGTGCTTATGTGGGTATAGCTTTCACGGTGAATCACACGTCGACGCCTAATAACGAAAACAACAATGAAATGGTCGTTACGCCTTGGGAAGTTAAAGGCAAAGTAGACTACGAACGGCTCATAAAAGAATTCGGCACCCAACCCCTCACGCCTGAACTGTTAGGTAAAGTAGAGAACTATACGGGCAAGCTGCATTTGCAGATTGAGCGCAAAATTTTCTTCAGCCACCGCGACCTCGACACCGTCCTTAACCTCTACGAGCAAGGCACCAAATTCGTGCTTTACACGGGACGAGGACCGTCAGGACCGGTTCATATTGGGCATCTTGTGCCGTGGATTTTCACCAAGCATATCCAAGAGAAGTTCCAGACGCGGCTCTACTTCCAAATGACCGACGATGAGAAATTCCTTATCAAAGACGAGACGAGCCTTGCCGAAACCCAGAAATGGTCCTACGAAAACGCCCTAGACCTCATCGCTATAGGCTTCAAGCCAGAGGACACATTCATCATCTACGACACCAAAGACATGGACCTCATGTACGACATCACCTTAGAAGTGGCAAAACGCATCACATACAGCACAGCACGAAGCACGTTTGGGTTCCAAGACAGCACCAACATCGGCTGGGTCTACTGGCCAGCTATCCAAGCCGCCCCCTGCTTCATTCACAAAAAACTCACCGGCGAAAACGTCCCTGCCCTGATTCCAGCAGCCATTGACCAAGACCCCTACTGGCGGGTGACACGCGACATCGCCCAAAAACTTGGCTACTACAAACCCGCCCAAATCCACTGTCGCTTCCTCCCCGGGCTTGGCGCAGGCGGCAAGATGAGTGCATCGATGCCTGAAACCAGCATCTTCACCATGGACCAACCTGACGTGGTGAAGAAGAAGATTTGGAATGCCTTCACAGGCGGCAAAGGAACCGCCGCAGAACAGCGTAAACTCGGAGCTGACCCCATAATCTGCAGCATATTTCAGTATTACTTCTTCTTGTTTGAAGAAGATACAGCAAAGTTGGTGGAGCGGGAACGCAGATGCCGTGCGGGCGAGATGCTTTGCGGCGAATGCAAAAAAGACATCGCTGAAAAACTCAACAAATTCCTCGAAGCACACCGAGAACGCCGTGAGAAAGCCAAAGACAACATCGAAGCCTACCACGTTAAACGCAAATAACCGTTACTCGATGAGTTCGTGTTCGCGCATGATGTCGTGGTAGTCGCTTGGGTTCTTTATTTTTTTGAGGCTGCCTTGGAAGAAGAGTCCAGCTTTGGTACCGCCGCTTATGAACGAGACTTTTTCGCGCAAATAATCCAGCGCTATGGGCTTGTTCCATTTTTTTGCGTCTCTGAGAAACACGCCTTGGGCGTGGTCAATGAATTCTTTATGCACCAACTGCTGGGTTTGTTCTTCGTTTAGGTGCACAAATTCTGAATCCAAAACTGCTGAGCCTAGAAAGCGTCCGCCGCGTTCCTTGCTGATCAGATAGAATAGGGCGTGGTCGCCGGGTTGGAGTTCGGTGAGGTTGGCTTCGGGTTTGCCTTTTTCGGTGAGTTCGGGTATGCCCCAGAAGTGTTCTTTGAGGCGGTGCTCAAAGATTGCCCAGCCGCGTCTGCCGTATATGCCGCCGGTTTCGTCTTTGACTTTGAAAATCCAGTAGTTAACCATGGTGTTCATCTTTGGGCTGTTGGTAAGTTTGATTTACCGTTATGTAGCGGGTGGACGTTTAAACGTTAAGGTGCCTTCCTGAACGTTCAAGGTTTAGGCACTGAGCATACGCCCATATGTTTGTTTATGTTCAATTTTTTAAGATAAATTTATAAAATAATTCAATATAAAAAACAATATGGCGGGGGAATAACAATAAACAACCAAGAAAGACAAGAAATAATAGCCAAATCACCCATCTCGTTTGGGTACCTAAAACGGTTTAACCTTGGCGCAGGCATCCTACACCTAATCAACGGAGTCGCGATGCTGGCGTTGACGTTTCTGCTCTCTTGGCCAAAAGGCACCGACATCTACACATTCTACCTGCGGTTTCAGCCCGTTCCGGGACCAACAGCCGTGCTCATGGCATCCCCAAACCCACAAATCCTCTTCACCATAACGCACCTAGGCATACTGCTAGCCGCATTTCCGTTAATCTCAGCCGTTGCCCACTTCGTAATCGCCTTCCCCAAAAACCAAACCTATAATGAAAACCTCAAAAAAGCCATGAACCCCTACCGATGGTACGAATACGCCTTTTCCAGTTCAATTATGATTTGGGTCATAGCCACATTTGTTGGCATCTGGGACTTCTGGTCGCTAGCCATGATTTTCGTGCTTAACGCCATGATGATAATGTTCGGGTACCTCATGGAGTTGCTTAACCAGCGAACTGACAAAACCAATTGGTCGCCGTTCATTTTGGGTAGCATTTCAGGCGGGTTTCCGTGGGTGGTTCTGTTTGCGTACTTTACGGGCGCGGTGATTTCCAGTAGTGGTAATGTGCCAAACTTTGTCTACGCCATCTTCATCACGTACCTGATTTTGTTCATGAGTTTCGCGGGCAACATGGCATTGCAGTATCGGGGCAAAGGGCGCTGGAGCGACTACCTGTATGGCGAACGCGTCTACATCGTGCTAAGTTTCGTGGCGAAAACGGTGCTGGTTTGGCTGGTGTTTGCAGGGCTGTTTAAACCCTTCTAACCCCCCTTTTTCTTTTTTAGGTAACGTCAACCTGAAAACAAAAACCAAGTGAAAAACAAGTGTTGCCCTTGCCACCAACAAACCAGCAACCACAGCACCAAAAACACACAACTCAACAAATACGCAACCCAATAACCCGCCATTTCACACTTGTTGAGAGGGGTATAGACTGTGATACACGTACAAGCCAATTATGGGCATGGTGTAATTTTAAGTGCTTGAAAAGGTCAACCTGCTTTCTCAACAGAGCCCAAAGAAAAACAGAAAAGTCACCCTGAGAACACACTATTGATAACTATGTCAGCTAAAGTGGAAGTTAACTATCAGTTCGCATATCGGCTTTTGCACCCTATGCACACGGTTCTTGTTTCTGCAGTGGGCAACGCAGGTAAACCCAGCGCCACAGCTGTCGCGTGGGCTATGCCGACCAGCAGCAAACCCGCCCTCGTAGCCATAAGCATTGCGCCCCAACGCCACATCCACACCCTAATCGAAGAAACCCAAGAATTCACCATAAACATCCCCACCCTAGAGCACCTGCAAAGCGTCTACAGCTGCGGAACATTTAGCGGGCGAAGCGTAGACAAACTCAAAAAAGCAGCCTTCACCACCATGCCCGGCAAAAAAGTCAAAGCCCCAGCCATCAAAGAATGCATCGCCCACATCGAATGCA
>CAZTRN010000030.1:0-14108 GCA_964616775.1 uncultured Candidatus Bathyarchaeia archaeon | reverse complement strand
AATTCCGAAAGTTGCTATGAACCCCTTTTTATTCATAGGCTATCGTAGGATGATTGTTTTGCTCTGCTAAAAGGGTGTTTGTAGATTTTTCTTGTGTAAATAAACCTGCAGGATAGGGCACTTTGAGGTCAATGGCTTGCTTTCTCAGAAATAACTGCCTTTTGCCCGTTTATTCCCCGTTTAGACCGTTTATGCCCTTTTTAACCCGTGACTTAAACCCGAAAAAGACCCTGAACCAAAAAACCAACCCAATTCAAACCCTAAAAAAACTAGAGGGGGCTCTAGCCTTTACAGAGCAACAGACCCCTACACTACCTCCCACCAAAAATATGGCGAAATTTTGTTCTACGTTCTCCCCTTGCTTTTTCAATAGTTCCCACACCCTTGAATCGTCTTCAGCCACAGCTAGTCTTAAATATGTGTTTACTGTGGGGTTAAGGTGCAATAAGTCAAGGTGTACAGATGCCGAAACAGGAAAAAGGAAAATCACACTCCATTCGCCCAGTCAGCAGACGACCTCCCACATGGTGCAAATACGAACCTGAAGAAGTCGAAGCCTTCATCATAAAACTCTCCAAAGAAGGCCACAACTACAGCAGCATAGGAACCGTCCTACGCGACCAATACGCCATCCCACTCTCTAAGCCAATCACTGGTAAAAGCGTTAGCCAAATCCTCAAAGACGCAAACCTCGCTCCAGCCATGCCTGAAGACCTCGGCAACCTCATGAAAAAAGCCCAACGCATGGCTGTTCACATGGAGAAAAACAAGAAAGATGCCCACAACAAACGCAACATGGTCATGATTGAAGCCAAAATCCACAAGCTCAGCCGCTACTACAAACGCAAAGGCGTCTTGCAAAAGAACTGGAAGTACGTAGCAAAAATCGCTTCCATCGCATAACTCCTCTTCTGTACGCGCAACGCATATTTGCGGCGCACCACTTTTCCATTTTAACTGTGTGTAGTGTTAATCATGCAACCCCTTGAACCCAAAAACGTTGAAGGCTTCTTAGCTGACGCCACAAAAGCTGCCCAACTCATAAACAGCGTCATCCAAACCGACGGCTTCATCCACCTCTTCAGCCACCTCGACGCAGATGGCATCGCCGCAGCAGGCGTCATCGGCAAAGCGCTTTACCGCAAAGACGCCCGATTCCGCACCCGCATCACCCAATGGGTAGACGAAAAAATCATAACCGAAATCGAAGCCGACAAACCTGATCTTGTCATATTCACTGACTTTGGAAGCGGCTACATCGACTTACTCAATCAAAACTTGCCCAACACCAAAGTTGCCATCCTCGACCACCACCAACTCACAGGCGGCAAAGACCCCAACCCCAACATCGCCCAAGTTAACCCGCACCTGCATGGCATGGACGGCGCAACAGATGTCAGTGGTTCAGGTGTTGCATACTTCACCGCCAAAGCCATGGACCCCAATAACGTGGACTTAGCTCCTATCGCGCTTGTGGGTGCTTTAGGGGACATGCAAGACCGTGGTGAACAACGCAAACTTGGCGGCTTAAACGCGCTTATCGTTGAAGATGCTGTTAAAGCAAAGTTGGTTGTTGTTGAGAAGGATTTGGCGTTTTTTGGGCGCGAAACCCGCCCCATCTACAAAACCTTAGCCTCAACCACCAACCCTTTCATTCCAGGTTTGAGTGGGGAAGAAGACAAAGCCTTAGAATTTCTTTCAGGACTAAACATCCCGCTTAAGAATGGCGAGAAATGGCGTGCGCTTCGAGATTTAACTGAACAAGAACAGAAACGGCTCTGCACCGCCTTAGCTGACCATCTTGTTTCAAAAGGGCTGCATCAAGCAGTTGCCAGCCTTATTGGTCATATCTACGTGTTAGCCGCTGAAGCGCCTTGGACTCCGTTGCGGGACGCACGCGAATTCGCAGTTGTTCTTAACAGCACAGGACGCATGGAACGCCCAAGCCTAGGTGTTGCCGTGTGTATGGGTGACCGCAAAGCGGCTCTTGAAGACGCCAACCAAGTTCTCGAAGATTACCGTAAAAGCATAAACAAGTACCTCAACTGGGTCTGGGAAAAATCTGAACGCCTCCGCGAACTCCAAAACATCTACGTCGTCAACGGCGAAGACTTCATTAACGAAAAAGTCATCGGCACCATAAGCTCCATCCTCGTAAGCAGCTTACCCAACCTCGAAAAACCCCTCATCGCCTACGCCAACGTTCCTAAGGACAACCTCGCCAAGATTTCCAGCCGAAGCACCGACCTTGGCGTGCGCAAAGGCGTTAACTTGGGGCAAATGATGGGGATGGCAGCAGAAAAGTTTGAAGGCAAAGGTGGCGGACACAACATCGCTGCAGGCGGACAAGTGCCCATCGACAAAGCCGAAGAATTCGTCAAGCTTGCGAACGAGTTGGTTGGGAAGCAGTTGCGAGGTGAATTGCTTGCAAGCGACAATAACGCTTGAATACGCTAACCCCAAGATGGCTGAGGCAGTTGCAGCTGCCGTTTCCCCCGATAATCAGCCCACACCCGAAGGATTGACGGTTCAGACACGGCAACTTGGCAGCCAAGTCATCACCGAAATTTGCTTAAACGGAAAGCTGGCAACTTTTATAGCGACCATTGATGATTTGCTGGAAAGTGCCTCCACAGCCGAAAAAACCCTCCACGTAGCCAAAAAGCAGTGAGCCTTTTTCTTGTTAAAGTTAATATCTTTTGGGCGGTTATGAGACAGGTATGTCGTTTCATGTTCGGCGTAAAGACCGCGAAATAACCGACCCCAAAGCGCTCATGCAGGTTCTTAAATCTGCCAACTACGTTACCGTGGCACTTTGCATGGATAACGAGCCCTACTTGGTTGCGCTTAGTCATGGATACGACGAAACCGCAAACTGCCTCTACTTCCACTGTGCCCCTGAAGGCAAAAAACTGGTCTACGCCAAAGCTAACCCCAACGTTTGGGGACAAGCCATGCTTGGCTACCGCGTTTCAGATGACTGCGACTACGAATACACTTCCGTCCACTTCCAAGGCACACTAAGCATCATTGAAACTTTGGAGGAAAAGCAGCACGCCATGAAAGTCTTGATTTGGCACCAATCCTCCACCCCTGAAGCCAAGCTCGCCAAAATCAAACCCGAAACCCTCACCAAACTCACCATGGGCAAAATCACCCTAACCGCCCTAACAGGCAAGCAACACCTCAAGCCCGACAAATTCCCGAGAAAAGTTAATTAGCCAAAGCACCGTGTATTGTTTGGCGCTTTGTGCCCAGGTAGTATAGTTCGGTCCAGTATATGCGGCTGTCGCCCGCAGGACCCGGGTCCGAATCCCGGCCTGGGCGCCACTTCTTCTTTTCAATATAACTCCAGCTATTTGATGGGTGTGTGTTTTTGGTCTGTGGCTTTTGGTGACAAAAAATTGGTTTAAGAAAATAAAGGGGAAAGGAAAGTTGAGAGGGCTTACTCTTTTTTGCGGGTTTTGGTGAAGATAACAAACGCCGCCGCAAACGCGCCTACTGCACTTAGTGCGCCTAACGCTGATTCCGGAAGCACCATGATGTATGCCAAGATGCACACATCTGTAGACAGGGTCAAGTCAAAGGTTGCGCCCATCGCGATGAGGTCTTGGTTGGCGGGGTTGGTTAAGTCCACGTATTTTTGAGGCCAGATGCTGTGGGTTGATGCCTGCACTGTTACGGTTGAGCCTAGCAGGGTGTCGTTTGGTACGGTGATGTCTACTTGGGCTACGCCTTGGCTGTTGGTGAACACTTCGCTGGCGCTGATGTAGGTGGCGTTTAATTGTGTGCCGCTTATGGAGGCGCTGAATTGGATTTTGACGTTTGGCCGAGGTGTTCCTGTGGAGTCGGTGAGTTGGGCAATGAAGGTTATGGTTTGTCCGGGGTTGCCTTTGGTTGTTGCGCCGTCGCTGGTTATGGGTGAAATCCAGTTGAAGTGGTCTCCTTGGCGAACGACGTCTTTGCCGCTTGCTGAAGCTGCAAGAGCGGCGCCTTGGCTGTCAATGTTGGTGTCCATCCAGGACTCAGGCTGGTAACTGGGATCTAAAAGTCTCCAGATGGCAGCTTGGGCGATGGCGCCAGCGTTGTTGCTGGTGGGTGCGTTCCATGACAGGATGTAGCTTATGGCTCTCCATGTATCCGTGTCTGGCGTGACGGTTAGGGTTGCGGTGTAGGTGCTGCCTACGTTGATGGTTCGTTCTGCTTCCATGCAGTACGACATTGTTTGGGTGCTGGTTGATCCACCTGTTACGGTGATGGGTATTTGTCCTACCCAGTGTCCGCTCATGGAGATGCCGTTTGCTCCACTTGCAGCGTTAAAGGGGTCTCCGATGTAGACCGAGTACGAAGTGTCTGCAAGAACCATGGACGACATCGAAGCAACCACTAAGGCTACCACAAATAAGGCGAGTAAGGCTGATTTTTTCATGCTTTATCCTCTCTAACTCCACTATTCTCTGAAGACCTGTATCTGGAGAGTCCATATAAGCCAAGTTTCTAAGCTTGCAATGCATCAAACTTCGACACATATCCCTCAAAACTTTAGAAAACGGGCGCTTTTTGTTTCTGGTTTGCTGGGTTGTTTTCTTGTGTGGTTGGGGTTGTGGGGTGGAAAAGAATATCAGAACAGCGTGCAGTTACTTTTTTGTATGCATTCTTCGCCATCAAGGGTTCCCGTTAACACTAATTCGCCTAATTGGGTACTAGACGCCATAAAACATGCCAATTCCTCGACGGCGTTGTCGGTTTCTGAGCAGCTTTCTACTCCGATGCGGCAGAGCAGTTTGTGTGTGCTTTGTAAAGGTTCGCGTAATCTTTGCGGCAAAACCCGTTGCCCCATAATGGTTAAAGTGAATTCTTACTTGAGGAGTGTGCCTTTGATGTCTACTGAAGATGTTGATGGGGCTTCTCCGCCTAGCGTTTTCATTGGTCGCATTGGGTACCCGAATGTGTATGTGGGACCTTTGGTGCCGCCTGTGCATGAAGACACCACCATCTATGATTTGCCTGAACGTTGGTTTGGTAAATCTATGGATGAAATTGTGGGGTTTCGCAGTTTGTTGATTCGGGGCAAGCACCGCGTGAATGCTGTGGATTTTACTCGGGCAGGCAAAATCATGGACCAAACCCGTGAACTTGCCCTATCGGATGTCAGCGTGGACATGGAGTTGAACTTGACCAAAAAGCCTCGGGGCTCCATCTTTTTAGATGATGATGTTCAGCCGTTTGGTCCCTCAGCGCCTATCCGCGACTTAACTGTAGGCAACACTCGCTATGAGCAGCATGTGGAAAAAGCCTACTACGATACGGATTTGCGTGCCACGGATGCTGTGCGGGAACTGTACAAGCGGGGTGTGATGGTGAGCAAGATTCAGAAGGCGTTTAGTGTGGGTGCGTTTGGGGTGGAAAAGAAGCGCAGGCTTGTTCCGACTCGGTGGAGCATAACTGCCGTGGACGACATCATCAGCAAGGGGTTGGTGGCGCAGGTGAAAACGTTTCCCGAAATTGGAGAGTACCGCGTTTACGAATCCACCTACTTAGATAACGTGTTTGAGATTGTGATGCTTCCTGCGCAGTGGACTTATGAGTCTATGGAGGCTTGGTATCCTGGCACCACTTGGAACCCTAATGGTACGGCGCCGATAATTTACAGTGATGCGGAAGGGAACAGTGGACGCACCACGTATGCGGCGATTGGCGGCTGCTACTATAGTGCGCGTTTGGCTGTTTGTGAGCGGCTTATTCGTGAACGTCGTCAAGCAACTGCCATTGTGCTTCGTGAAGCTAGACCTGGCTATATTATGCCTATTGGGGTGTGGCAGGTTCGCGAAAACGTCCGCAACGCCATGCGCCAACCTCCACAACGCTTCAACACCCTAAACGACGCCCTGCGTCATGTCAACAGCAAATTCCAAATTCCCATCGAACAATGGATACTTCAAGGCAAACTGCTGCGGCAAGCGTTGTTTCAGAAGAAAATCAGCGACTTTTTTGCTTAACGCTGACGTGCGATTTTTGTCTATAGCCCCCCTTATTTAAAGCAGCTTTGGGCACAAATGTAATATGCAAAATGGCGCCACACAGAAACGGTGATCTCTTTGCCTAATCTGATTCGTTACCATTTCCGTCAGCCCTTCACAGCGTCAGCCTCGGCAGCGTTTGCGTGGTGCACCAACTTCACCCCAGAAGACAGCACCCTCATGGGCAACCACGCAGTTCAGCGACGCATCCAACGCGTAACCGAAAGCACCTTGCTCCTTAACGACGTATTCCCAACCCAAACTGGCACAGTCGAGAAACAAAAGCTTGTTACCCTTTTTCCCGACCAGTTTTCTTGGACCAGCACACACCTTACGGGCCCTAACAAGTACAGCCAATTCCTATACCTAATTGTGCCTGATGGCGAAAATGCAAGCCACCTAGAATTTACTGCACTGCACTTAGATTACGGTGATGTGTTAAGCCAAGCTGAAGTTCAGGTGCTTGCTCAGCGACTTTGCAAGGCAGATTCAGAAATTTGGGCGCGCCTAGCTAAAGCAATGACCCATGACCTCACAACAAAACAAAGCACCAACCAAGACCGTTAAAGAAGCCCTTGCTTGGTGTGGAATGAAAAATTTTTAAGCACCCAACAACGTCATGCATCTGATGACCCACATGTCTCACCAAGTCAGCTTCAAACGCATTTCGGGTTCTGCCCAAGTGATAATGAAAACGGGCGACGGCAACTTTGTAGTGCAAATTGACCTTGACGGCACTCCAGCTTGGGAATGGGTTGAATGCTTTAGCCACCCAAGAAAATACAAACTAAACGAAGCCCATCCAGGTCTTGCTACCATTGTGGGAAACAGCATAATCTTTGAATCCACCGAAAACGGGCTTGAAGAAAACATCGCCATGATGGATGACTACCTTGAGCAAGCCAACGTGTGTTACGCAAAGAAACTGGCGCAAGAAGAAGCAGAAGAAAAACGGGTTTTCCAGCAAGAAGAGGACATGCGTGAGGAACTTGCCAAAGTAAATCAACGCCTCAAAAACCTGTAACCTACTTATGGGCTGGGTTGAAAGAACTTTTCCAGCTTCGCCGTCGGCGTCTTCTTGAGCGCTTCCGCGCAGACTTTGGGGTCAAGCGCCTTATACTCCAAGCCTAACGTAACTAACACCCGCTGTACATCCTTGCCAAGACTTGGCGCCACCAACACCGCCCGCACCTCACGATTCACCTTCGCCTTGATAGGCTCAATGTACTTAGCCAACTGAAGCGCAGCATCCTTAGATGCAGCTTTGCGCTTAACTTCGATGATAACCAGTTTACCGCTTTGGTCTTCACCATAAATGTCCACAAACCCCGGCTCCACATGCTTCTCCCAACTAATCGGCTTAAACCCCTCCTCAAACAGTTCCGGCTTAAGCAAAATAGCCCGGTGCATGTCATCTTCGGTTGCGTGCAGCAAAAAGTCACCTGCATCCGTCAAACTTAAGGCAGAAACCATAAGAATCGAGTGAAAAGTTACATGAACGTTTTCACGGGGTTTTTGGCGCACACCATGAATGTCTAGCTGCCCATCCTTAACTTCCACGTGAAAGACGCTGCCTGCAGGCTGCCAGTTGACTGGCTCATAACCCACGGGACGATGAACCAACAACGCCCCATCCTCTTTAACAATCAACAACCGCTCACCCAACTCCAAAGTGGACTTTGCCCTGCCCACATAGTTAACATGACAGTTGCCTGCGACGATAAGCGTTCTTTTTTGGGTAAACGTTTTCTCAATTAGCGCAGCGGCTTCTGTAAGCGTCGGATTAGACAAAGTTACATTCTTGTTGTTCGCGGCGTCCAAAGCAGTGACCAAACCGTTTAGAAGACTGGATGGTAATTAAGAGTTCTGAAGGCCCCCACGTGAGCGCTTGGAGACATAAACGTTCAATCATGAACCGCTACAACCAAACCGCCAGCAGCTACGACAGGCGGTACTGTGATGAGCAAGAAGCCAAATATCAAGCGGCACTTGAAACTGCCTACCTCACCAGCGAAAGCATAGTGCTCGATTTAGGCTGCGGCAGCGGCATGTTCTTCAATCACATAGCCCGCACAGTAGCGTGGCTGGTGGGCGTGGATGTTTCTAAACAACTGCTCCTGCAAGCCAAACAACGCGCCAAACCCCACCAAAACACCACCGTCGTGTTAGCAGACGCCGACCATCTCCCCTTCGCCACCGAAACCTTCAGCCACATCTTCGCATTCACTGTGCTCCAAAACATGCCCAAACCTATCCAAACCCTAACTGAAGCCAAACTCGCCGCCAAAGCAGACGCCCGACTGGTGTTCACGGCGCTAAAACGGGCAATTCCGCTGGAAACCTTTGGGGCACTTTTGGAGCAGGCAGCCTTAGATGTGGTTGCGTTGCGTGATGATGAGGTGCTCCAGTGCCACGTTGTCACCGCCATCAAACGCAAACCCCAAACTTGACGCTTCGTGCGAATGGGCAAATTGTCCAAGCAATATTTATATCAACAAAACCGCCTTTCACCCTTCAATAGACATTATAGAGGCTTCTTATGCATCTATGGCTGTCTATGATGGTGGACATATGCCGTACCAAACCAAAAAACTCGACACGGCACAAGCTCTCACGTTAGAGTGGATTTTACACGTTAAAAATTACAAGTTAACCTTGGACCGCGCCAAATGCGTGGGCTGCCAGATTTGCAGTTTAGCCTGCCCCAAAACCGCCATAACCCTAACCCAACAACCCAAAACCAAAGACGGCGCCGCCCAAAAAGCCAAAGTCGACATAGACTTGGCCAAATGCAACTTTTGCGGCATCTGCGACGTAACCTGCCCGTATGGCGCCGTCAAAGTCACCAGCAACTGCGGCAGCGGACTTAACGTGGTTGCCAAAGAAAGCTTCCCCGAACTGGTCCGCGACATAAAAATCGATTCCTCCAAGCAGCCCCAAGACCCCAAAACATGCGAAGACGCCTGCCCGCTGGGGCTGATTCACGTCAAAAACAACCAAGTCACCATAGACACAGCTGATTGTCCCACCTGCAGAGCATGCGAGCACAAGTGCCCTGAGGGACTCTTTAAAGTCCGCAAAACATACGAGGGCAAAATCAGCATCGACCAAACCAAATGCCCAAAAGGCTGCCACGACTGCGTCGACGTGTGCCCCATCAAAGGCACCTTAACCTTCACCGATGGCAAAGTCACCGTCAACGAAGCCACCTGCACTTACTGTGGCGCCTGCAAAGCCGTCTGCCCCGCAGAAGACGCCCTACAACTGAAACGAACCAAAGTACTCCACAAACCAGTGCATTCGGGCACATGGAACAAAACCCTCGAACGCCTCACCTCACCTGCGGACGCCGCCAAAGAACTCAAAGCCATCGGCGGCTTAAACGCCAAAAAAGCCGTTGAAAAACGGTTCGCAAAGGAAGACGATATCCCATGACCCAAACCCCACCCACTCCAGTTCAGCCTGAAGCGCTACGCATCGGCGTCTTTGTTTGCCACTGCGGCTTAAACATAGCCGCCACCGTAGATGTCAAAGCAGTAGCTGAATACGCCAAAACCCTCCCTGACGTGGTTTTTGTCAAAGAAAACCGCTACACCTGCGCCGACCCCGGACAAGAAGAAATCCGCAAAGCCATCAAAGAACAACAGCTTAACCGCGTCGTCATCGCCGCCTGCTCCCCACGCATGCACGAAGCAACTTTTCGTCGAACCGTCAGCGAAGCAGGCTTAAACCCCTTCCTCTACGAGATGGCAAACATCCGCGAGTTCTCGTCATGGTGCCACCAAACCGACCCTGCAGCAGCCACAGAACGCGCCAAAGACACCGTGCGTATGGCCGTGGCGAAAGCACGGCTTATGCTGCCCCTGCAAACAATCGAGGTTCCCGTAACCAACAAAGCCCTCATCGTCGGCGGAGGCATCGCAGGCATAAGCGCCGCCTTAGACCTCGCCGAAATGGGCTACAAGGTGTACCTGCTGGAAAACTCCCAAAGCATAGGCGGACACATGGCAGCGCTGGACAAAACTTTCCCCACCTTGGACTGCAGCATCTGCATTGAAGGTCCAAAGATGGTGGACTGCGCCCGCCACCCAAACATAACCATCCTCGCCTACAGCGACCTAGTCAAAGTGGATGGCTACATTGGCAACTTTAAAGTGAAAATCCGCAAAAACCCCCGCTACGTCATCCCCGAACGATGCACAGGCTGCGGCGAATGCCGAGACGTGTGCCCCATCGAGTACCCTAACGAGTGGGACATGAACTTGGGCACTCGCAAAGCCATCTCCGTGCCGTTTGACCAAACTGTGCCGCTCACGTACGCGATTAATCGGGACTACTGCATTGAATGCTTCAAATGCACCGACGCCTGCGGCGCCCGCCAAGCCATCGATTTTGACCAGAAACCCGAAGAAATCGAAATCGAAGTCGGCGCCATAATCGTCAGCACGGGCTTTGACGTTTACCTACCCTACGATATGCCGCTTCTGGGTTATGGCAAGTTCCCTAACGTCGTCACCAGCATGGAATTCGAGCGCCTAATTTTGGCTGCAGGCCCCACAGGTGGCAAGGTGATGCGGCAAAGCAACGGCAAACGCCCCAAAAGCGTCGCATTCATCCAATGCGTAGGCAGCCGAGACAAACAACACTACCCCTACTGCAGCAACTTTTGCTGCATGCACACCCTCAAACACGTCGTCCAACTTAAAGAGAAATACAAAGAAGACATCGAAGTCAGCGTTTTCTACATCGACATCCGCAGCCCAAGCAAAGGCTACGAAGAATTCTATGACCGTGCACGGGAACGCGGCGTCAACTTTATCCGTGGCAGAGTTAGCCGCATTGAAGAAGACCCCAAAACCCACAACCTGCTGCTCTACAGCGAAGACACCACCTTAGGCTTGCCCATTGAAGTTGAAGCTGAAATGGTTGTTTTAGCCACAGCCTCTATTCCCAAGCAGGGTTCTGAAGATTTAGCTCGCATCCTCAACCTTAGCCGCGACGCCAACGGCTTTTTCATGGAAAGCCACCCCAAACTCAAACCCATGGACGCACCCACCGACGGCATTTTCTTTGCAGGTAGCTGCCAGAGCCTCAAAGACATCCCCTACAGCGTTGCCCAAGGCAGCGGCGCAGCAGCAAGAGCCGCAACCGTCATCAGCAAACCAACCTGGAAAATCGAACCAATCATCTCCAACATTGACCCCACCAAATGCATCAGCTGCGGTTTATGCGTTGACAAATGCCCCTACGGCGCCATTCGCCTAGAAAAAGGCAAACCTGCTAGCGTCACAATCGCCAGCTGCCACGGATGCGGAACCTGCGTCGCCGAATGCCCCCAACACGCCATCACCCAAATGCACTTCACCGACGCCCAAATCATGGCACAAATCCACGCCGCCCTCGACAAGGACCCTGAGGACAAAATCTTGGCGTTCTTGTGCAACTGGTGCAGCTATGCAGGTGCGGACCTTGCAGGCATCAGCCGCTTCGAGTACCCCTCAAACGTCCGTGTGATTCGTGTTATGTGCAGTGGGCGCGTTAGCAATGACTTTATTTTTGAGGCTTTCCGCTTAGGTGCAGGTGTGGTTCTGGTGGGTGCTTGCCACTTGCCTTACGACTGTCACTATATTGATGGTAATGCTCGCATGAAAGAACGCACAGATATTCTCAAGCCTATCCTGGAGAAAATGGGTTTGTCGCCTGAGCGGTTCCGTGTCGAATATATTTCTGCTGCTGAAGGCAACCGATACGCTGACGTCATCAAGGAGATTGATGCTCAGCGTCAAGGTCTTGGTAAAGCTAAGATTCAAGCGGAGAATGTGAAGCTGCGTCCTATGCTGGAAGACATGCTCAAACGCTCAGCTCCAGAGTAGTTTCTTTTTTCATTTTTTTGTTTCGTCAAGATTAGAATTGTTTTCTTTCGAACAGCGCCACCGCCAAACCCAACAACACAAACGCCACAACCGCAGCCAACCCCACCGTAAACAACTCTGCGTTAGGCAAATTCAGAATCGTTGGCACAAGGGGAATGACGGAGATTTGGTTTCCGCCGTAGATTACTAAGATGGCTCCAACCAAAACGGATGGTGAGGCGACGCCGATGAGTACGCCTGCTGAACATGCAACTGCAACCATCGAGAGACTTATCGCCAGTGACTGCGCCGTATCTGCAGCGATGGTGGCTGGGAGTTCACCGCTTGTGAAGTAATCCGCACCCACACCTACGCCTACAGCCATTAAACTCGCAATCGCCACACACGTATAGACTGCTAGGAACTTTGCTATCATCAAGTTACTTCGGCTTAGTGGTCTAATGAGGAACAGTTCGTAGACATGGCGGTTTTTCTCGTTAATTATCGAAACTGCCAACATAACTGCGGATAGGGTGCCTGCTAGGCTGGAAACCACCAGCGCCGAAATAACGGTGAACGACATTTCTTGACCTGACGTGGTGACTTGTACGAACCGAAACAGCACCGCTATAACAGGCAAGCCAACCCAGAGGAAAAGCATCACTTTGGACTTGTAAAAGCCCCGCAACTCATCCCCATACAACAGTGGCAGGGTCATGCAGATTCGCCCTCCTGGATGTGTCGGAAGTAAATTTCGTCTAGCGAGGGCGAAAGCAGGTTCACTCCGCGTACTTTGATGCCTAGCTTTACGATGGCATGAATTATGGCATCTACTACAATATCGGGGTCTATGCCCTGTTCAAGGTACGCTAACACGCGTCCTGGCGAAGGCTGCTCCACTCGCGTCACGCCTTTAATTGTGTTGAGTTGTTGCCAATGTTCACTGGCAAACGACAACAGCACTTCGACCACTTTTTGAGGCGCAAACCGTGTCTTTAGCTCTGTGAGGGTGCCGACTTGCATGATTTTGCCGTGGCTTAGGATGCCGATGCGGTCTGCCACGTCTTGGACATCGCTTAGGATGTGGGAGGAGAAGAGGATGGTGGTTCCTTTTTTGGCAAGTTGCAAGACGATGTCTTTGAATTGGTGGCGACTAAATGGGTCCAGTCCACCTAGCGGCTCATCTAGAACCAGCAGTTTGGGTTCGTGCAGTAGGGCTTGGGCTAAGCCTACTTTTTGGGTCATGCCCCCTGATAATTGGGAGATTTTTTTGTGCCTAAATTGCGATAGTTCCATTAAATCTAAAATGCTTGGAATGCGGTTTTCAATTTCCGTTGCTGAAAGCCCTGATAAGCGCCCAAACGTGACTAGCGCTTGGTTTATGGTGCGCCAGTCTTGGAACGCCACGCTTTGGGGCAAATAGCCGAGTAGTTTGTGGGTTTGGGCTTTTTGTTTGGGCAGTTGGTAGCCGCCGATTTCTACTTGCCCTTGAAAGCTGGTGATTAAGCCGACTAGGATTTTCATGGTGGTGGTTTTGCCTGCGCCATTGGGTCCGATGTAGCCAAAGATTTCGCCTTCTCGAATGGATAGGGACACGTTGTTTAGGGCTTGGAAGGCGCCATAGTTTTTGGTTACGTCACGAAGACTCACAAAGTCGTCTTGGTTCATGTTCGCCCCTCTGGCTGAGTAGGTGTATGTTGCTTTTATGTTCTTCGCGGAACTAAAACTGTGCTGGACTTTAGAGCTAAGCTAAAATTGCGTCTGGCGACCTCTTGATGTGAACAAAAAAGAAAAAAGAAAGGTTGCTGCTTAAGTAGCGTTTTGTTTTGGTTTGGTGTCTGTGAGGATATTGTCTTCACGCCACAACCATCTTGTTCCCCGAAGTGCCTGCATCAAGGGCACCGCAACTATCATAACCATAATTGCTTCAATGAGTCTCACGGTCGGGTAAAGAAATGGACTAGCTAGGAAGGCAATGCGAACTCCTTCAAGATTCATACTGTATATGCCGTCGTAGATTCCTGGCAACGCAAACGCCATTGATCCCCACATGTTATCTGCTTGGTTTCCGATGAAACCTAGTAGGAAGAAAAACGCTGCGGCGTGGGCAACTTTGAGTTTTTTCGCAAAGAGAGCTACGGGTATGATGAGTGCTAAGGTGATTATTTTGTCAAACAGGACTGCCAGGGCCACGTACCAGTGCTCTGTTAAAGGAGTCACGGCTGGTGTGAAAAGA
>CAZTRN010000029.1:0-16189 GCA_964616775.1 uncultured Candidatus Bathyarchaeia archaeon | reverse complement strand
TCGAGTTATCCTCCGCGTTCAAGAGTTTAATTTCATAGTCTTTCGCAACGTTCCACGCGATGTCTTGCGCCTCAGCTTCAGAAATACAGGGCAACACTGTTGAATCAACTGAAAAAAGACCCCAAGTGTCCGAGAACGAAACTTGAGTAGTTCCATAGAGGCAATTAAATCCAAGACTCAAACATTTCCAAGTATTATCTACACCATTATCCGTATAGACCCACGCAATACTTGTGCTATAATCTAAATCTGGAAACACATTAGGTTGGACCTGAGTAATTTTCATTTTAATGTTTCCCTCTGTTTTACTTGACGTAGAAAGTTCAGTGACAGAAGAAAGCATATACAAAGCAGAGGGAAGTTCGTCAGCATTAACACCTAACGTGGTCGAGAAATTCTGATAACGAACCAGTATCGCGTTCATTTTTTCCAGTGTACTACTGTTGTAGTTTTGGTTTTTTACAATTTGACCAAATAACTGAAAGTCAGCACCGTATATGTATCCATTTTGAAAGATGAAATTCGCTCGAATTGCACTTTCACCGCTTGAATTTAGAACCAAACGCACATTTTCCTGTTTAACTGAACCACCCAAAGTTGAGGGAACAATGGTATACGAATGAGAGGTTAATTCATATTTTGATGTGTCAATGTTCATAACATCGGTTATGAAATGAATTGTTTTGTCTTCAGCGGTTGTCATTGTTGTTTGAGCGTTACCGATTGTACAGACTGAAAGTAATACAAATAATACGATAAAACCAAAAACATACAACTTATGTGCCATTTTCAGTTATTCCTCCCTCTTTCATTACACCTCACCAGATGGCAAATCAACTCATCACCCTTGTTCCCACCACTCCATGTATAATTGTGAAAACAGAAACGCTATTGCCGCCATGAACGTTCGCTTATTCATAGGCATCAATTAGATTGTGGTTTGTTTTCTTTTTAGGGTTTTTGTCAAGAAAAATTGGCTAACTTTTCTGCCAGCGGGTCAACTTAGTTATTCACGGAAAAATATCCAGCAACACGTTCCCTCGCCCGCTAATCAACGCGTGCAAAATAACTCGAATACTCAACCAAGTGCAAAGCTCAACAAAAAAAGGAAAAGGGATGTGCTTTGAGTTGCCTATTTTTCTTTCCCACCACGTCAGCCACGACGGTTATGATTACAGCCACTCCAACTACTAGTAGGGCAGGAAATTCTGGAACTGATGGCGCAGGGGACGCTACGGGTTCTGTGCTTATCACTGAAACGGTGCTGCTGAGGAGGTTAGTGACATAAGCGTAT
The DNA here is from genome assembly GCA_964616775.1 of uncultured Candidatus Bathyarchaeia archaeon. Lineage (GTDB taxonomy): Archaea > Thermoproteota > Bathyarchaeia > Bathyarchaeales > Bathycorpusculaceae > JADGNF01. The sequence goes on along the minus strand of CAZTRN010000029.1, from coordinate 14,895 downwards.
GCGCCATTAGGTGTAAACGCCACCGCATACGGCGTAGTCCCAACAGGCACACTATCTTCGATGCTGTTTGTAGCGGTACTTACCACCGAAACAGAACCACCGCCGTTTGTAACATAAGCATACTCGTCGTTTGGTGACAAAGCCACCCCATTAGGAGACTCAAAACCAGTTATCGTGGCAGTCACAGTGTTGGTAGCTGCATCTATAACGGAGACAGAACTGCTGGCAAGATTGGTCACATAAACGCGTGCGCCATCAGAGGTTATGGCTAAACCATTAGGATTCATCCCCACAGGCACCACCGCCGTAACTTGGTGTGTGACGGTGTTTATTGCCAAAACCGTGCCGCGGTAGCTATTCGTGACGTATGCGTATTCACCATTTGGCGTTAGAGCTATTGCGGAGAGCCCATTTTCAACGGTTAGGGTCTCGGTTACAGCGTTTGATTCCAGATTTATGATGCAAACCAAGCTCGTTCCCTTCATGTTTATGATGGCATTTTCGGTAACGTAGGCAAATTCTCCGTTAGGGGTGATTGCTATGTCGTTTGGGTTGCCTTCCAGAGGTATGGTTGTAGTTACTTTATTTGTGGCTGTATTTACCACAGATATTGAATAGTTTTCTTCGTTTTCATTCTGCACTACGCTGGTTATGTAGGCGTATTTGCCGTCAGGTTTTATCGCCATCGAAAGCCCACCTTCAAGGGCTATCTTCGCCGTAACCCTATTTGTTGCGGTCTGTATCACCGTAACTTCTTTTCCACTTACAACATAGGCGAATTCCCCGTTGGGCGTTATGGCCACATCAAAAGGCATACCATCAACAGTGATAGTCGTTGTAGTCGCAGCCATAACAGGAGGCAGAACTACACACGCGCAAAAGAAAAAAATAAGGCAACCCCACACTGCCTTTTTAGATAGGCGCGTCATATTTTTCACCGTCCAAGTTGTTTCTGAATTGGGCTTTCGTGGAGTTTACATTGGATTTTGCCATCGCTTAGCCAGAGAATACGTTCCGCTGCAGCACCCACTTGTTCGTCATGCGTCACCATGATGGTGGTTGTGTTCTGTTTTCGGTTCAAGTTGCCGAGAAGTTTCACGATTTCTTGTTTGTTTTGGACATCCAAGTTGCCTGTGGGTTCATCTGCGAGAACTATGGCGGGGTCGTTAGCTAAAGCCCGCGCTATAGCCACACGCTGCTGCTCACCTTGACTGAGACGGTTCGGTCTATGTTCCGCTCTGCCCGAAAGACCCACGGTTGCCAGCAGGTCTTTTGCTCTCTGCTTTCTTTGACCTTTGAATTTACCTGCAAGCTCCATAGCTAACTCGACGTTTTCTCGGGCATTCAAGTACGGCAACAGGTTGAAGCTTTGGAATACGAATCCGATTTTGTCTCGTCGGATTTTGTAGAGTTGAGATTCTGGCAGGGCGGCGGTGTTGATGTTGTCGATTAGGACGTTGCCTTCGGTTGGTTTGTCGATGCAGCCCATGATATTGAGCAGGGTGGTTTTGCCTGAGCCAGAGGGACCCATGATTGCCACAAATTCGCCTCTCAAAATTTCGAGGCTAAGCCCGTTTAGGCAGGGTACGTTGCGTTTGCCCAGTGTGTATGTTTTGGTGAGGTTTTCTATCTTAAGAACGGGCTTATTCATATCGCATAGCCTCCGCGGGGCGTATTCTTGCTGCTCTCCACGCTGGGTACAAACTTCCAAGCGCACCTAACAGCACTGCAATGCCTAAGCCTGCAAGCACAAGTTCAGGGGTGATGGTTACGGAGATGGTTGCTGAGGTCAGGTTATCTGCACCAGATAGGGTTCCGCCGTTCCCCGAAAACAGTAGGCTGTTTCCAGTTTGAGTAGGTGACGGCAGCAGAAGGTTGGCTAGTGTGGTTGCTCCAAATAAGCCGATGGCTATGCCCGCTACACCTGCAATCAGGCTCAGTAAGGTGCCTTCCAGCATGAATTGGCTAAGAATGGTACGGTTGCCTGCGCCCATTGCTTTGAGGGTGCCAATTTCTTTGGTCCGTTCGCGAACAGTGTACAGCATGATGAACATGACTATGGCACCATCTGCGACAGTGATTATGCCCATCTCAATAAAGCCCGTGCTCTGGATTTGGTTCATGGTGTTTTGCGCTTGCTGGATTTGTTGGTTAGTTTGGGTTTGCATTTGGAAAACTTGATTTATCAAGGTTTGAGCGATAGTGGGATTGAGTTTTGGGTATAAGCCGACAATTTGTTGGGCAACTTCGTAGACGTTGTTGACGCTGTCAACGAAGATTTTGAAGGCTGTTGCTTGTCCAGTTGTGTTGGTTATGGCTTGTGCATCAGCTATGTTCATGGTTGCGTAGGTGGAGTTTAGGGCTTCTTGACCTTCAATTCCAATCACGGTGAAGGAGTGTCCGAAGATGGTTACGGTGTCGCCTACGTCGATGTTGAAGTGGTTTGTTATGCGTTCTGAAAGCACGGCTACGCCGCTGTCGCCTGCTTGGAGGTTTCTTCCTTTGGTTATGTTCGCAGGCAGAAGGATAGAGTAAGCATTCAGTACGGTTGCATCATTTAGGGGGACGCCGTAGATTTGGTATTCCCAGTTGTCGGCTGATTGCACAAGTATCGGCACTACGTTTTTGATTTCTGGGATGGCGGTTAGGTTGCTGTAGTCTGCGATGTTCATGAGCGGTTGTTCGAGGGTGGTTTCGTTGTGGTAGGGTCCGCCAGTGTTTGTGATTGTTAGGGGGAGGTTGCAGTCGATTTCGGTTGCTGCCATGTTGACTGTGGATGTGACGATTTGGGTTGCAGTTGTTAGGTTGTCGATGGTTTTTTGGGTGGCTTGTTGGCTGGCGGTGATGCTTGGGGGGATGGAGATTATCATGGCTAGGGCGAGGCTTAGTGCGATTATTACTAGTAGGGCGCGTGTTTTTCTTCGGGTTATGTTTCGGGTTGCTCTTGTTAGGGTTCCCATTTTTTGTCGCCTCATTTTACCTACTATTGTTGGTGGTAGGCAATATTATAAGCCTTACTATTGCCAATGGTAGGCACAACGTTCACCAACCAAAAAGAAACAACCCAAAACACACCACAACAGCAAAATTAAAAAGCCTACCATCACTAATAGTACCCGAGGAAAAACAAACGCCCCCCGACAAAAAAACCAACCTCTCCCAATACAACCTCGAAGGCAAACAACTCGAAGCATTCCTAGGCCCACTCGAAGCAGCCATCATCGAAACCATCTGGAACACCAAAAAACGACCCATAACCGTAAGAGAAGTCCTCGAACAACTCAAAAAGAAAAAACCCGTCGCATACACCACCGTCATGAACACGATGGACCGCCTCTACGAAAAAGGCATCCTAGACCGACAAATCCAAAAAGGCAAAGGCGGCACCTACCTCTACTACGCATACTGGCCAAAACTAGAAGAACAAAACTTCAAAGAAAACGCCGTACGCCAAGTACTCAACAGCCTGCTAGAAAACTTTGACGAACTTGTAACTAGCTGCCTTGTGGAAAAAGCCGCAACTGACGACAAACAATTAGAAGCATTAAAAGAAAAAATCGAAAAAACCCTCCAAGAAAAGAAGAAATGACCAGATGACAATCTTAGACCACGTTTGGGTTCAACTTCTTCAACCCTACTTCTTCTATTCTTTAGTGTTTCTTGCCGTAACGTTTGTCAGCATCAAAATCATCACAAAGTTTAGCCCCTTAAACTCCAGACGCCTTCAAAGCGCAATCTGGCTCATTCCACTGTTCATTCCAGTTTGCGTTTTGCTGATATTTCCGCCTCAAATCGTAATAATCGCTAGCCACGTTTTGCCTAAACTGTCTGCAGTGTCAGGCATGAGCGCGATGTGGTTAACTGGCCCCCCACTTTTTTCGCTCACCGGATTAATTTGCATAATCGGCGTAGGGGCAGCAGTTAGCTACTTAGTGGTTATGGTGTTTTTTGGCAAAACACTTGCGCTTAAACGATTCCACGTTATTTTAATGACAGAAAACGAAAATGTTGCCCTTCAAGAAAAAGTCAAAACCACCGCCCACAAACTAGGCGTGACCACGCCACAAGTTGGTTTAGTTGATGATTTAATGCCTAACGCGTTCACCATGGGATATGGACGCGGCGCAGTGGTGGTTTTTTCTTTAGGGCTTTTGCAAATGCTTAACAGCGAAGAAATAGATGCGGTCATTTCGCATGAGTTAGCACACATCAAAGCCAAGGATGGCTTGTTCAGAACTTTGGTTTTTGCGTTGAATTTTCTTTCATTTTTTAATCCGCTTTCGTATTTTGCGGCATCTCAAGCTCAAAAAGAACGCGAACTGCTAGCGGACCAAACCAGCGTAGCTTTGCTAGACAAGCCCGACTTAATGTCAAATGTGCTAACCAAAATTGAAGCAGCTACGCAGGCTTTTCCTAAACCCTGTTTAATGGACCAAATTTCCACACGGTTGTTTCTCGTTTCCCCTCTTGCCCACCGATCCAGAATCTTTGCTACGCATCCGCAGATTTCTCATAGAATACAAAACATCAAAGCCACCACATCTACGTCAAAAAAGCCACGCTGCAAGTTTGTGGCAGGGGTTCTTTTGCTGGTGCTGTTTTCTGCTGCACTGGTAACGGGGTATTCTGCAGTACAATTTCAAAAGGAATTTTCTCAAAATGCGCAGCCAGCCATTTTAGGCGACAAAGTATTGCTTTACAATTCCACATTATGTGACCCTGTTGGTTCGCGGTGTGGTATGATTTTTGATGGGGTTGCGTCTTTGGAAAATTTTTTGGCTTGTTTGACAGATGAGAATTATCGCTTAGTTTCACCTGATGTTGATGGAACAAAGCCGCTAACCGACCTAATTGCAGGCATATAGTGTTTTTTAGGTTTCTTTGCCGTATTGATGAACATATTGCTAACGTGAGAAAATTTTGCTTGTTTATAGTGCATAAGCGTGTTTTGTTGAGTAGTTGTGCTGTTTATCACACTTTTTATGAACACTTCACAAACACCCCTATAAACCACCATACCAATCAATCTACAAAAATGGAGGTCAAACAAACGAGCTTCTGTCCAAAATGCGGAAAACTACTCAGAGTCTTCCACAGCCGCACCCCTGCCCTAAAATGCGGCAAATGCGGCTACAAAACCACAACCCTAAACCTAGACAGAATAATCCAATACGTCCACAAACCCATCCACCACCGCTCTGAAGAGATAGCTGCACTTGGCAAAAACGAACTCGGTGAACTACGCACCTACCCCATCGTGCATAATGTTTGTCCAAGTTGCGGCAAAACCCAAAGCGAAACGTGGACCGTGGCAGTTGGATCTGAGGGAAATACGTCGATGACGTTCTTTAGGTGTGTATCGTGCGGTCACACTGAAAGAGAAGCCGAATAAACGGGGAGACTAGCTGGGTTAGGGTATGGAGGCATCATTAGGATACCCCCAGCTTTCCCAGTACCCCAAATAGTTCGGATCATCAGACAACTCGATTCCAGTAACCCATTTAATCCATTTGTAACCGTACTGGCTCTCCGCCACCAGTTGGAACGGAAAACCTCGATCCTCAGGTAAGGTCAGGTTGTTCATTTTGTAAGCCAACACGATATTCTTGTTAACAATGTAGTCAAGGGGCAGGGCAGTTGTGTAGCCATCGTTCGCTGAAAAAATAACCGTGTTCGCAGAAGCTGAAGGACTTGCAGCGGCAATCAAATCCTTCACCAACACCCCTTCCCAGAGAATGTGCGCACTCCAACCGTCCACACAGTAGATGGTTACGGGCTTGACGTAAGAAGGGTACGCTAAAACCTCGTCGTAGCTTAACTGCATTGAATGGTTAACTAAGCCGTTGATGGTGAGGGCGTAGCCGACTGGATCGATGTATTGGGTTCCGTTTATGGCGTTGTTGACTACGTCTGCGATAGAGGAGAGGTCTTCGCCTTGGTATTGGTGAACCTCCCCAGGGTACAGTTCGCCGGGAGTGCCTGCAGGTGTGGGGATAACGGTTGGGCTACTGAAAGGAGAAGGAGTTAGAGTGGGGGAGGTGGATGGTTGCAGGGTGGAAGTGGGAGATGCAGACGGAGAAGAAGTGGCGAGTGGAGTGTTAGAAGGTGTAAGGATAGCTGTTGGAGTGGGGGTTGGGGTTGTGGAAGTTGAGGGTTGTGGGTTTTCTTTGCTTGGTTGAGTTACCAGATAGTTCACAAAAAGAGGAACAAGTATTATGATTAGTAGGGTTGTGCCTATAAGTGCGGCTTTGTGAAATGTTCTCAAAAATTTGCCCCTGTAAAAAAATGCGGTTTGATTGTATTTAAAGGCACCTAAAAATTCCCGCCTGTATTACGATTGTAATACACGTGCAAATGCTTTTATTGGATGCACCAACCAACCCTTCCAATCAGGAAATGAAAACATGCAAGACATCCTATTCACCCACAACGAAACCAAAGGCCAAGGTTTCCTTGAAAAAATCACCGCCAAAAAACCTCTCTTCATATGTACACTGGGCACCACGGAAACTGCCAAAATCAGCGGGCTTTCCGCAGCAGGAGCCAACCCGGAAATAACCGACTACACCCCACCCGCCGACATCGAACTCCTCCTGCTGGGCAAATGCAAATGCATAAACGGCGTCCCCGTAACCCCCGACGGCATCCCCACCCCTGCCCTAGTCACCATGTCTGCGCTTAAGTTAGCAGGTATTCCTGCGTTAGCTGTCAACGCTGGGCTCAAAGTTCTGCCGCATGTGCCCTACTTTGAGGTGGGTTCCAAACCAGGTCGTGACATCCGCACGGGCAAAGCGGTTGAAAATGCCTCTGAAGTTCTGGAATGCGCCAAAATCGCCGGTGAACAACTTGCTCAAACCGCCGACTACTTGGTAATTGGTGAAAGCATTCCGGGCGGAACCACCACTGCCTTAGCTGTTTTGATGGCTATGGGCTATCAGGCAGAAGGCAAAGTGAGCAGCAGCATGCCCGATAACCCTCACAACCTGAAGAATGAAATTGCTAAAGCAGGATTGAAAGCGTTAGGCATTGGATTTGGGGAGTTGAAGTATGAGCCGTTGAATGCGGTTTCTTGTGTAGGCGACCCCATGATGCCTGCGTTTGCAGGGTTAGTTTTGGGTGCCGCGCAGCGGGTTCCAGTTTTGATGGCTGGCGGAACGCAAATGACCGCCGTTTTAGCCGTCATCAACGCCATAAACAAGCGAATCTTAGGCAACATAGCCATCGGCACCACCCGTTGGATTACCAACGACAAAACCGCGGACCTTAAAGGCATCGTCGCCCAAATCGCAGACATACCCGTCTTAGCTGCGGACATAGATTTCAGCACCTCCAAGTACAGCGGGTTGCAGGCTTACGAGGCAGGCGTTGTCAAAGAAGGCGTCGGCGTTGGAGGCTCAACCATAGCCGCCATAGCCAAAACAAGCGGGGCAGTAAACAAGCAAACCTTGCTGTCGCAAGTTGAAGCCAACTACGCCCAACTTGTAAACGGAACCGTCACTTCCTAGAGGCTCAGAAATGGCGTACAGTAAACCAAGCAAGGCAAAGAAAGCTGCACTTATGGCTATGGCCGCGGCTCTTTACGCTGTGTTCTTTTTTATTTCATGGTCCATAGCCATGCCCAACTTTACTCTGCTGTACTTGCCCATCGTGTTGTTGGGTGTGTTTCCGTTCTGGTTTGGCTGGGTCGGATTGGCAGGCGCCATGATTGGCGGCTACATTGGCGGTGTCTTTGTTGAGGGGTTGCCGTTGCATTTTGCGCTTGCGGAAGTTGCGGTGGCAGTGATGATTTTTGGGCTTAACTGGCTGCTTGTTCCCAAGTGGGCGGCGCAGGCAAAATCCAAAAAAGGCATCCTCACATTATCAGCCATATACGCCGCAACCCTGTTCATTGGCACGGTGTACATTTTGTGGCAGTTAGCCTTCTTTGGCATGTTTCCCTACAGCGTCGCCGAAGCTTTTCTGCTGCCAACATATGCTTTGAATTTGCCCATCGTGCTCATCGCGTGTCCAGCTTTGATTCGCGCCATCTCGCCTAGGCTGCAAACGTGGGGCATCTACGTGGGCAACTTTTGGCAACGCAACAAACCCTACAAAACCTAATCTCTTCTTTTTCTTTAGGTATAACTCAGAATTGTTCTTTCTGATGTTTCGTTATGGATTCGGATTTCGGACTATTTTTATATAACAACAGGCAACACCTTCAGGAAGGAAGCAATAGATTGACCATTATAGTGGATGATGCTGGCAGCGGCGACTTACTTTTCGGCGTTGTCATCGGCGCCTGCCGAGATGATGCCACAGGATTCTGCTACGACGTGATAGACGTCAAATACTTCCAACCAGACCTTTTCCGCAAAAAACAATACCTCACCGAAACCAGCAAAATCTGCAATACCCTTATGCAAAAGTTGGAGCCCAAACCCGACGAAGAAATCCACCTTTGCCAAGGCTACCTTTTTGACGAGGCAGAAACAAATTTGAAAAAAACATACGGGGAGCGGGTGAAACGTATCCGAGTCACGGGCGAAGCCCAGCGTCTCATCGAAATCGCGTATCTAGATGAAATCCGTAACCTCGGCTACGAGCCTTTGCCAGAGCGAGATGAGAAGCGGGCAAAGAACTTTTTCCACATGCTAAGATGGCTCAAAGCAAACCCTGAAATGATAAAGTATGCCAAAACGGGTTGGCCGCGGCTGTCAAAGTACAGCATGTTTAAGCCATACCACCCTAATGCCAAAAACGAGAATGGGAAGCAGGTTTTTAAGACTGTTTGTTCCGAGTGTGGCAAAGAGGCGAAGGTGCATTTTAAGCCTAAGAATCGCACGGTTTATTGCAAGGCATGTTGGGAAAAAAGAAAAGTCACCCAAACACAATAACTCCTAATCCATTGGCAGAAGTACGCTGAACATAATGTCCAAATTTTTGGCTTGTAAGCGTCTAAAAGTTTTGACCTTTCTATAGCAGCTGCAGCTTAGAACTTGCTTAACCAAACAAAACTGAACAGTTTCACGGTTGTTAAGGGTATATGTAATGGAGGGGGTAGACGCTGCAGAGCAACAGAAAAAAGAAGAGGGGCCCAAAAAGGGGCTGGGTTTAGTCTTCGCGCCATTTGAACAGTTTAATGGCTAACGCGAAAATCACTGCAGTAATAACAGCCACCACCGCAACGTCGATGAGCAAGCCAGTTGTGTTTCCGTAGACCATGGCGTTGTTGAGTCCTTCGACGACGTAGAACAGCGGCAGTACATGGGCGATGTTGCGCAGGTATTCAGGCATGAAGCTGATGGGGAAAAACGTGCCTGAGAGGAACATCATGGGGAAGGTGACGATGTTGCCTATAACACCTGCCGTTTCAGGATTCTTCGTAACCGTGCCAACGAGCATACCAAGCGAGGCAAACAGCATAGGTCCAATTATGAGAAACGGAATAAGCCCCCAAGTCAAGTTCACATGGGCACCAAACGCTAACTCGCCAACTGCCACCATCAACAAGAAGCTTATGGTTGTTAGGACGATGTACCAGAGAATCTTGGAGATGAGCCACTCCATCTTGGTTAACGGTGTCAACGAGAGTTGTTTGAAGAGCTTGTTCTTTTTGTATTCGCTGCTGATGTTGACAAGCGAAAACATGGGGCTGACCAGTATCGAGAACCCAATTAAGCCTGGAATAAGCAAGTCTACGTAGTTGGGGTCGGTGAAGCCTACGGTGCTGCTTGTTAAGCCTATCACAACAGAGCCATTGTAGCGCTGCAGGTTAAACAGGTTAGACACCGCCCCTACAACGCCTGTAACGATGCCGTTAGTACTGGATGTAGGGTTACCGTAAACTGTCACATTCACAGGGTTACCTGCTATGTAATCCGCCGAGAAATTCGCCGGAATCACAATTCCGTCTGACAGCGAATTAGCCTTCAGAAAAGCTTGGAAATCATCAGTGTCCACAGTTATGACGTTTAAGCTGCCCGATTGGTTAAGGGCTTGCAAGAACTGATTAGAGATGTTCATCTGTGGCGACGCAAACGGACCCGTGTCTTGGTTTTGGGTGTATATGCTCAGGGTGCTGCCGCCGTTTCCAGAAAAGATGGCTCCAAAGATGAGAATCAAGATAATTGGAAACACCAAGCCGAAAAACAAGCCAAACTTGTTTCGCAAATAGCCACGGCTGAACACTTTGAAGTCTGCTATAATTCGTTTTCCGCTGACCAACTTTAGCGCCTCCGTTTAGGTTGACTTTCGGTTTGCATCGGTTCGGTGAGGATTTCGCCGTGTTCGTTAACTTGTCCGCTGACTAACTTGATGAAGACATCATCTAAGCTGTCTCGGCGCGTTTGAATTTCGCCCCATGCCAAACCTGACTGCTCAGCTGCTGCCAAAGCCGCCAACGCGTCGATGCGCTTTTTGAGGGGAACGCTGATTATGTTTCTGGTTTGGTCGTATTTGACTTCGAGTTCAGTGTTGGCACGGATGTAGTCTGCGAGTTTCTCGCTTGCGCCTATTTCTAGGCGTTCCCCGCTGCCATGTTCGGCGATGATTTGTTCGGTGGTTCCCATGGCAACTATTTTCCCGTGGTTCATGATGGCAACACGGTCGCTGAGTTGCTGAGCTTCATCAAGGTAATGGGTGGTTAAGATGATTGTTTTGCCTTTAGCTTTCAAACCACGAATAACCTCCCAGATAGCACGTCGAGCATTAGGGTCCAGCCCCGTGGTGGGTTCATCAAGGAAAAGCAGTTCAGGCGAATTCACCAACGACAAAGCAAGCCCGGTTTTCTGTTTTTGTCCCCCGGAGAGGTTTTCAAAAAGGTTCTTAGCGGAATCTTCCAGCAAGACATCTTTGAGAATCTGATCGGGGTCTACTTTGACGTTGAAGAGATCGGCGTAGTAGAGGATGGCTTCACGTGGATTGGTTTTTTCCAGAAACGTGAATTCTTGGGGGATGACGCCGATTTTTTTGTGCAGTTCATACCCGTTTTTCCAAGGGTCCAAGCCTAAGACTTTGACGTCTCCGCCGTCGCGTTCCCGCAACCCCTCCAAAATTTCAATCGTTGTGGTTTTGCCTGCGCCGTTAGGACCTAACAGCCCAAACACTTCTCCGGCGTTTACAGTAAACGAAGTTTCGTCTACTGCCTTTAAGTTGCCGTAATGTTTCTTAAGACCCGAAACTTCAATTGGATTCAAGTCGTTCCCTCGCGTGATTTTTATCTGGTTCCGTTTCTCACTGTAGAAGAAGCTGATATAATTTACTATCGTAAACTATATTGTGTTATTGGCGAATCAAATCAAAAAATCGGGTAAACTTCTGGTTTCCACTATTTTATAGGTGTATAAAAAAGCTGGTTACCAAGCCAGCAACTCAAAAGGCTACTGTTTGGCGTCTTTGGGTTGCCCTGAAAGCTTCGCAACCGCCACCAAACCCGAAAGAACGCTACTATTCAGCAGTGTTAGTTCCCTGCCTGAATCCAATACAATGGTTGTTCGCAACGCCGTCACCTGCTTCACCGTTCCCTCGCTTGCGCCCATGTAGGTGGTGATTACACGTTCGCCTTCAGCGTAAGGTAATCGACTTGGGAAGGAGGCATCAAAATCGTGCACTTTAGTGACCACTACGCCGCCTGAGGATATGGCGCTGTTAGGTATGGTTATGTAGCCTACATCAGTGGTTACGCGAGTCACCAACGCCGTCAACTCCGTTATGGTTCCAGGAACGTTGTTAACTATGACTGTGTCGCCCACCCTGAACCGATGAGTAGAGTAAACTAAGGCACCTGCCAATACGCCGCCCACAAACGTGGACACAATTAAGCCGATGGTTATGGAGGCAAACCCAGCGCCAGTGAGCAAGGTTTGGGCAGAAGCACCCAGCGCATTCAAAACCGCCAACACCATAATTATGATCGAAATGGAACCGACAAAGATGTTGAGAATGGTAGTTGCCTGTTCTCCTAGGTAGCGTTCCATTAGAGGGCGGGAACGGCGAATGAAAAGCAGGATGGTTGCCCAAAACCCAATGACTAAGGCGACGCTGATGCTTTGGTAAATGAGGTCGGATTCTGGGATGAAGGTTGCGACGTAAAGTTGGTAAAGACCTACAGTTGCGGCGGCGATGAAGATTAGCAGTAGCAGAGTTGCAAAGAATCGTTTGACTGAGGTTACGATTTTAAGCACGATAGGTCCACTATTACCTGTAGCTGGAGCAGTTACTAAATTTTTCCATACCCAGCCACCGCAAAATAGAAAAAGCCCCTCGTAGATACCAAAAGCAACAGAGGCAACAAACGTGAAACTGAACAAAAACGACGAAAAGATTGTCGCTGCCCTGCAGCAGCATCCAACACATGAGATGAGCCTTGACGAAATCGCCGAAAAAACTGAGTTGCCAGGCAAAAAAGTGTTCCGTTCCCTTCGGAAACTGTTTGAAAACGAAATTATCAGCAGTCAAGCCCGCAAATACAAACTTCTTATTCTGGATTCAAAAGAAATTAAGGCGAAGCTGGCGAACAAAGAAGAAGCGCCAGAGTAACCACATTTTTCTGTTAACTTTCCACGCAGTTGCGAGTTTTGAAAGTTGGTGGAGCCTCGAGCGGGCCTTGCTCCCGCGGCCTGCTGCTTACAAGGCAGCCGCTCTACTGGGCTGAGCTATCGAGGCGCCACAATGCCCAGATTACACCATGAGATGGAAGGTTACACAAATAAAAGTTACTGCCAAAACATGTTTGAACAGAATTCTTCATGTAACAAATAAAGGACTCCTTTGCCAAGGGTCCAATAATGTAAATTATTTTCACAAATCGGATTCAATTTTTACCGGATAGACACCGTCTGAAGTTTTGCCGAAGTAAATCAAGTACTTTGAGTGCCCGTTTTTCTTAGTTACGTGAACTTTGACAATTTTTCTATTGTTCCATTTATGATACGACGCATGAATGATTCTGTCGTACCACTCAGCCATATCCAAAACAATGCGCCCAATTTCATTGTTGTTTGAATCCTTAACTTTTAAAATTATGCGAGATTCTGGTGCCAACCAGTCTTCAGGGTTACTTAAATTATACCACCAAGACTCAAAATTACCACTTGTATATTTCTTTGATGAAAGTACTTTGGTCAAGTCCTCTCCCCAGATTTCTTAACATCTGAGAACTTTTAAGCTTTTTTTGATTCACAAGTAAAAGGTATATTTCTGAGAAAGCAAAAGAAAAGCGACAGCTATTTTTACGGTTAACTGCGAAAAGTTGAGGAAAAGAAGGCGGTTAAGCTTTGTCTTCTTTACCAGCCATCAAAACAGCGTTAATCGCGCCAGCATCACCTGGACGACTGGTAACTTTAGCCAAACCAAGCGCAGTTTCAATCTCTGCACCCTTCGTAATAACGCCCCGACGATTATAATCTACGTTTGCCGGATTACGGATCACACGCAGAATCTCAGTTTTCTGAGTTTTGCCGCTTCGCATATCAGTAACTGACGCATACTTGTCGGCTAAAACCTTAACTTTCATGTTAGCGCCGATGCCGCGAGTGCTTTTGCGTTTAGGTTCGCCAAGGATAGTTTCAGCTGCAAATGTGCCTTGCTCAAACTTGCGTTTGACGCGGTACATTCGTTTTCGTCCGCCACTGCGCTTCCTCTTCTGTAAGTTTCCATGCCAAACTGACATTTCGGTTTCCCTTGTGAATTAGTATTCACACTTAGAACTGCTGTTTTAGATATAAACATATCCATTGCTAAGACTGTTGCGATTCATCTTTTAAGGCGCCACCAAAGATACGGCGAAGCTCCCGCTTCATCGAAGACGTATCCTGCAACAACCCAAAATAGTCCGCAAAGTAATCCGTCGTTTTCAACACAATAGAACGCCCATTACGTTCAGGCGCAATCAACCCCATCTCCTTAAGCGTCTTGATGTGCCCATAAGCATGTTGCCCCCGCACCTCAATAACCCGCTTCGACGTAATCGGCTGCCGATAAGCAATATAACTCAACGTTTTCAATGGACCAGACGAAAGCAACGGACGATTCACCAGCTTCTTAACCAGCGGCGTAAACTCCGCCTTAATCTGCATCACATACCGCTCATCTTTCAGCTTCAAAATCTCCATAGCCGTGTTGCGGCTTGCGTAATCTGCCCGAAGCATCTCCAAAGACTGCTCAGCACGTTTCTTGCTACGCGTACCCAAAACCGAACAAATCTCGTTTAGGTCCAGTGGACGACCTGCAATGTAAAGGGCAGCTTCTAAGAGAACTAAACGACGTTTTTGTTTTTCAGCTGTTTCTTCTTCGGTAGACTTCTGAGAATCAGCTTGGTCGGCAGTGGGTTGTGTTTCGGTGGGTTCAGGTTGAGCCTCAACAGTAGGTTGCCTTGAAGGCTGCTCAGGAGACAAAGCAGATTCAGGCTTAAGATTCGGGTTTGATGTTTGGTTGCTTTCCAACTTTGAGGTTACCCACCGTTATGTAAATTTCCTCAGTTTCTTCATCTTGCCACAAAGTAACTAATCCATCTTGCGCCAAAAACAGCAGCAAAATAAACGTCCGCACCGCCTCAATGCGCACCATACCCTTAACAAGATGACTAAACTGGATGATGCCTGCGCCTTTCACGATGTCTAAAAGATGCGCATAAAGCTTGTCCATTTGCGATTCAAGCTCAGCCATGAACCGGTCAAACTGCGGCATCAAATCCGAAGCCTGAGGCAAAATAGGCGAAGACACCACCTTGTCAATCACAGGAAACTTTTCGCCCTTCAACACCTCATCAAGAACATCAAGCAAGTGCTGGATGGTTGTGGAAGTCAACTCGTGACGCAGCGGCAGAAACAGCGGTGGCGGAACGAAATCAGTTGGGAGTTTAGGCGGCGTAGGCGGCTCTTGCAAAGTAAGCAAAAGTTTAGATTTCATGAGATA
>CAZTRN010000028.1:0-17074 GCA_964616775.1 uncultured Candidatus Bathyarchaeia archaeon | reverse complement strand
AGTCGTAACAAGGTGGCCGTAGGGGAACCTGCGGCCGGATCACCTCCTAAGAAATCAAAAAGCGACTTCGCGTTGCTTTTTGCTGGGGGAGCAAGGAGAATACAGCCACTCTCTGAAGAATCAGGGAAACGTCAAAGCCCAAAATAACATGTGAAAAGAAGAAGAGCAACACAACAACTTTCTTTTGTTGAACTATTGAAAAAGCAATCGTTGTGTTTTGGAGTATTTTTCTTCAATGTTTGCGGTTGAGTTATAAGGTAGTTGTCCTTATGGTTCTACGAGGTTTGAATTCCATTAGTCCAAAAAAACGTGCCCCAAGAAACGCTAAAAACAAACGCAACCGACCTACCCTTCCCGTGAAGGTCGGTGAAGAATATGAATTAGACGTGGTTGATGTTACCCCAAATGGGGAAGGTATCGCCAAAGTTGACGGTTGCCCAGTTTTTATTTCTGGCGCCAAAGTCGGTCAACACGTCAAAGCCCGAATCTGCCGTTTAGACGCTGTTTCGGCAGATGCCAAGCTAACCTGCCAATCTGGCTAACTTCCTTCCACTTTTCATGGAACCTGCCCGAAACTGTGCGGTTATTGACCTAACAGCAAGCCGATTGCAAAACTCAGCAACGGTGCCGCCACCCAACTGACACCAACTGTCAAGAACGGCTTCATCGACACCAACTTGGTTTTGTAAGAAACTCCCGCGCCAAAAATCGCTGCAGTCGTCGTCTGCGTATTAGATAAGGGTATATTCAGAAATGTGGACGCTTCCACTAGAATAGTCGAAGTTACCAAAGTCGTGGTGGCATTGGTGTATCGCATTAAGTAGAATTCTTCAGACACCCGTCGTATGGCGCCTTCACCAAGCAAA
Source organism: uncultured Candidatus Bathyarchaeia archaeon (assembly GCA_964616775.1). Lineage (GTDB taxonomy): Archaea > Thermoproteota > Bathyarchaeia > Bathyarchaeales > Bathycorpusculaceae > JADGNF01. The sequence goes on along the minus strand of CAZTRN010000028.1, from coordinate 16,208 downwards.
AACGAACCCACAAACACCCCAGCAACAGCAGCCACCACGGTGAGCCAATCAAAACCGCCCGTAGCCACCACCAAACCCAAAGTGTTTGCTCCCAACACGTACGCGGAAGAAAACGAGAGCACAATGAGCAGAACCTTGTAGGTTTGTAGGCGGCGCCACAGGTTCGCAGGTCGACTTCTGCTTATGGCACGAGTTAAGAAAAACGCCAGTGTGAACGCTGCAACTGGCGCTGCTATCCACATAATTACCACCGCCTGCAAAAACCCTGTGTTTGCGGATGCGTTTCCTGCCACGGATACGCCTGCCAGCAATCCCACCAGTGCCATGTTCAATGAAGTTGGCACCCGCGCTATTTGAGCCACTGCAAAAACCAAAACTGCCACCACCAGCGCTTCTGCCCGCAAAGTTGCTGTGACATCAGGCAGCAAGACTCCCACAGAGTTAATCATGTTGGATCCTTGAACAAGAAGCCCCGCTGAAAAACCCAGTGCTCCTAGGAGAGCGCCGAAACGTTTGCTTACAATTCGGGAACCCACTGCGGGACCTACACAGGCGGACAGATTGTTTCCTGCAACCAACATAACTGCAAGAAAAGTCAGTCCCACAAGGGCAGCCGATAACCACATGGCACTCACTTAAGAATGGATGTAACCACAGACACCAGCAAATCCGAAAGGTCTTCACAGTTATCTAAGATGTCGTCGCATTTCTGCAAAAGTTCGCTGTAGTGACGGAACTGCAAAAACTGCATTTGATCTGCTTGTCTGTAGAGACGGTCAAACCCTGCGTCTTTGATGTCGTCTCCTTGCCTTTCTATTTCTTCAATTTCTTTTCGCAGCTGCATCATTTGAGGCACACTGCTAGCTTTTAACGTCTGCAGCACGCGTTCTAAGGCTTTGTCGGCTAATTCGCAGAGGTTTTCAAAAAGCCTCGTCCACTCTGCTTCTTGAGGCATTGGCGTGTTCGTTAGGTTTGCTTTGGACATGCGATAGAGTTCTCGGCTTAGATAATAGTACATGTCCACAATGTCATCAGATAGGTGGACGCATTCGATTAGGTTGTCGATGATGTTTGGGCTGACGGCTCCTGCGGTGATGTCTTCGCTAATTTTGAAAGAGATTTCGTCTGCTCGATTTTCGATTTCTTTGACTGTCTGGGTGTATTCTTCCAAAGTTTGGTTGTTTCTGTCTGCCCTGAACATGATTTTCATGATGCTGTTAGCTTGGATACCTAACGTTATGATTTGGGCGAGTTCTCCAAAAATGTGTTGTTCGCCAAGAATCAATATGCCTTTGAAACTTTTCAACGCCATGCTTCCTGCATGTTACAGGATGCTTGCTGGCGGATATTAAGCTTCATGGCGTTTGACCGTGAAGTCTTTTAAGACCCGCTCCAAGAACACTATGACCCTTCATGCCCCCGTTAAGTGACGCCCTTAAACAACGCCGTAGCATCCGCTACTACCAAAACCGCCCCGTAGATCTTACTTTGGTTAAATCGCTTTTGGAAACTGCCTCTTTTGCGCCTTCCGCTCATAACGCGCAGCCTTGGCGATTTGTCGTTCTCACAGACTCTGAAAACAAGGAAACCTTAGCCAATGCCATGGCGCAGGTTTGGCTTGCCGAGCTAGAGCGGGAACATATTCCTAAGAACATGCGGTGGGCAACAGTGAATCGGTCTGTGCAACGGTTCATTGCGGCGCCTGTGATAGTGCTTGCATGCCTTTCGATGGAAAACATGGACACTTACCCAGACGAGAAACGTCAAAACATCGAACGCGACTTAGCCGTGCAAAGCTTAGGCGCAGCCGTTCAAACGTTGCTGCTTGCTGCACACGCCGAAGGCTTAGGTTGCTGCTGGTATTGTGCCCCGATTTTTTGCCAAGACGCCGTTCGTGAGGCTTTCCAGATTCCAGCTGATGTTGAACCGCAGGCATTAATCACTCTTGGGTACCCTGCGGAAGCGCCTAATGTGCCGGCGCGGATGCCTGTTGATGCTTTTACCTATGTGGATCGGTGGGAGCGTTCGTTACATGAAGAGGCTCAAGATTTGGAACGCCACGCCCCCTAGCAGCAAGGCTAATCCTATGTCCACTGCTGCCATACCCAGTGCTTTTTTCCAGCCAAACTCTTTTTTGCAGGCTGCTATGGTTGCCAAGCAGGGAATGTAAATCATAACCACTAAGGCAAAGACAATCATCTGCACAGGCGAAAGTGAAGTTAACGCCAGCCCCGCGGACCCTAAAGTTGTTGCTAGCAGCACTAAGGTTAGTTCTTTGCGTAAGATACCAAAGATTAGTGGGATGGCTGTGATGGCGGGTAACCCAAGCCACACCGTCATGATGGGTGAAGCAGCGGACACGAAATACGGCATTAATCCTGAAAGGGCAAACGCTTCTACAATGAAGCTGCCTGCAATCATGATGGGGAACGCGACGGTGACGAAGTCTTTGCTGCGGCTCCATGTTTTTAGCAGAACGGTTTTGGTTGAGGGGCGTTTGTAGTTGGGCATTTCCATGATTAACCCGACTGGTTCTCCGGGTAGGGCTTTGAAGGCGATTCTGCCCAATGCAAAGACAAGTAGTAAGTCGAATACGTAAAGCCCGATTACTGCCCCAAGTCCCACGTATTGTCCAACCAAGCCTAAGATGACTACGGTACGGGCTGCACAGGGGATTAGCAGAACCACAAATGCGGCGAGGAATCGTTCTCGTTTGGTTTCCATGATGCGACATCCGATGCAGGCGGGGACACTGCAGCCAAATCCCAACATCATAGGGATGAAAGCCTTGCCATGTAAACCGATTTTGTGCATGATGGTGTCCATTAGGAAGGCGGCGCGGGGCAAATAGCCGCTGTCCTCTAAGATGGATAGGATAATGTAGAAGGGCACGATGTAGGGCAACGCGATGGTTATGCCTGCCGCTACCCCGTCAATTACGCCTTTTACTATGAGGTCAACTGCGAAACTGGGCAAAACCGCTGAAAGCAAACTGGTTGCCCCATCACTTACCCAAGTTAAACCACTGTTCAGTACCTCCGAAAGCAAGTTTCCTCCTTCAAAAATAGCTAAAAAGATGGCGCCAACAACCCCTGCCAGAACCAAGTAACCCCAAACTCGATGTGTCGTAATTTCTGCCAGTTTTTGTTCTACGCTGATTCGGGGTGATGTTTCAACGGTGATGGCATCTTTGGCTATTTTGCTTGCTAGGGCGTATCGTTCTGAAGCCATGATTACAGGTGAGGTTTCGCCGTGTACGGTCTCTAATTCGGATGTTATTTCGTTGACGAGGTCTATGTAAGCTTTACCATTGGGAAGCACTTTTACTTTGTCGATTATGTCGGCGTCTTTTTCTAAAAGCTTGATGGCAAGCCACCGTGACGGGTAAACAGTACAAAGTTGTCCAAGGTTCGCTACAACTAGGTCTTCGAGGGCTTGGATGTGTTCTTCTATCTCCTTGCCATACTGGATTTCTTGAGGCTGAACAACCTCTATTCCAGTTGCTTGGTCTATGGCAATGGAAAGCAGTTCGGTTATGCCTGTTCCCGCAACCGCAACTGTAGGCACCGCTTGGATGCCTAACTTTTCATGTAATTTCTCTGTGTTGATGTGCAGCCCTTTTTTGGCGGCAAAATCTACTTGATTTAGCGCCATCACCATGGGCACTTCAAGCTCCAAAAGCTGCAACGTCAAATACAAGTTCCGTTCCAGCGCGGAAGCATCCACCACGTTAACGATGATGTCAGGCTTTTCTAGCACCAAGTAGTCACGGGAGACAATTTCTTCCATAGAATACGCAGACAGCGAATAGGTGCCGGGCAAATCTATTACGCGGATGTTGTGGTCTTTGAAGTGTAGTGTGCCCTCGGCGCGTTCGACGGTTTTTCCTGGCCAGTTGCCAGTAACTTGGTTTAAGCCTGTTAGCTGGTTGAAAATGGCGCTTTTGCCAACGTTGGCGTTACCTGCCAAGGCGATGGTTAATTCGCCTGTTTTGCGTTTCTTTTTTTCTGCATTTGCGCCGCCTGTTTCGTGGCAAGCGGAATCTGCCCATCTTTCTGGGGTCATCAGGTTGTGCCTTCGATGGGCTGGACACAAATCGCAGACGCCAATGTATAACCCAGTGCAAGTGCTACGCCGCGGACTTCAATCTCCAAAGGGCCTCGGAAAGAGCATTTGCGCCGAACTTTCAGTTCAGAGCCAGGGGTTAATCCCATTTCGGATAAGCGGCGAACAACGTTAACGTCGCCTGTTGTGTGGGTCATTATGGCTTGCGCGCCTTCACGTAAATCTACCAATGGAATGCCATATTCTTCGCTTGGATTTGGTTGCTGTTTTCCAAAGCGGTTTCGGTGTCTAAACTGCATTTTGTTTTGCCTCCTTGTTTTGGGGTTTGACCAATACGTCGACCGCTAGCTCGCGGGGTATCGGAAACTGGTTACCCTCTACACAAACCACCAATTCCCTAGCCTCCTGTTTGACTACGTGAAGTCTGGCTTGGGGTTTGATTTTTTTCTGCTCCAAAAATCCCAGATTAACTCGTTCCTCATCGACAATCTTTACAACCACACAGTTTTCGCCTGCACCTGTTTCAGTAAGGGGCATGCAGGTTTGTTCCTCTATTTGCCCATTTTCTGTTGGAATGGGGTTACCGTGGGGACAGAACTTGGGGTGTCCCAATTTTTCATCAAGTAAATCTGTAACGTTTTTGGTTAATGCGTGTTCGAGTTTGCAGGCGTCTGCGTGCACGGTGCTCCAGTCTGCTTTGAGGACGTCGGTTAATAGTCGTTCAGCTAGGCGGTGTTTGCGTATGATGTTGAGCGCGATTTTTTCACCTTCACGGGTTAGTTTCACGCCGTAGTAGGGTTCATGGGTGACTAAGCCGTGGCTTTCTAGGTGTTGGATTGTGTTGGTGATTGATCCTGGGACGACGTGCATGGTTTGGGCTAGTTCTTTGGTTTTTGCAGTGCCATTTCTTTTTTGGAGTTTGTAGATGGTTTCTATGTATTCTTCGGCTTCTTGTGAGAGGGTTGTTTCCATTTTAAGTCGCCCAGATTACGAGAAGTCGTAATTTTTACGAGGTCTCGTAAAATTACGAGCGTTTTCAATCATATAAGGGTTCTTCCCTAAACTACAAAAAACCCAGCGGCAAACAAACCCCCATATTGAAAAACAGCCATAATCATCCATCCAGCAAGCAACCCGCCAAAAAATAAATCACAACTGAAAAAACCAAGTATTGCTTCATTCGATGCTTGATTTCGTAATTCTTTTATTGATAATAACCAGAATATAATTGGAGTTGGTTCTGTGGGTACAGAAACGATAGCCCTCCGGAGGTTCGGAGTTGACCAAGTAGGCGTTGTACAATGGGGCACGCACCTCTGTCAATTCTGCGAAACCAACCAAGACCTCTCCGACATTTTAGCACCCTACTTTGCGGCAGGTCTCCGAGGCAACGAGTACTGCATCTGGGCAACAACCACTCCTCAACAAGACCCTAACACAAAAGCCCTCTTAAAAAAATCAATCCCCCGATTCAACCATTACCTCAAACAAGAAAAACTTGCCATAATCGACTCCGCAAGTTTCTACAAAAACGGCACCTTTGATGCCAGCGAGGTTTTGGAACGCGTTTTTAGTCTAGAAAAAACTGCGCTGGAAAAAGGGTTTTGTGGTCTACGTTTTGCATCAACCGTTTTCTCTGTCCCAACAGACCTCTGGAACCCTCTAATAGAATTTGAAGCTGCCCTAAACAAAGCATTACCTAACCATAACATTATAGGGTTGTGTAGTTATTCGCTTGCAGATTGCTTAACTTCACACATTATAAAAATGGAAATTAACCACACTGGAACGTTGCTTAAGAAAAGTACCGGTTGGAGCTTAACGGAAGATGCAAGCCAACGTTTACAAACCGAGCAACAATACCAAACTGTAATTCAAAACGCTATTGATGTCTTTTGGGTAAGCGATTTAGCTGGGCGTTTTTTAGAAGTCAACGGCGCCTTTTGCAACCTTACGGGATATCGCCGCGACGAATTACTAAACATGCACTTGCAAGATATCGAAACTCAACCCCCTCAAAATGTTAACCAAGATATAGAGCATGTAAAACAACAAGGTCACAACCGACTGGAAACTTGTATTCGCCGCAAGGACGGTGTACCCGTAGACATAGAAGTCAGCTCTCACTACATGAAAACGCGGGCTGGCGAACGCGTTTTTGTTTTTGCTCATAACATAAATCGGCGGAGACGTAACGAAGCCGCCATTAAACAAAGCGAAACACGCTATCGTGAACTTGCTAACTGTATAACTGATAGTTTTGTGGCTTTAGATAGTAATTTGCAGTATGTTTACTGGAATAAAGCCGCCGAAAAAGTTACTGGCATCAAAGCAAAAGATGCTATTGGGCATCATGTTTTGGAGGTTTTTTCTGATAGTTCTCCTCAAAAAATTGCCGCCACTTACCTGAAGGTTCTGAAAACGGGAAAACCCAAAGTGGTCGTTGACGAATTAGTCCTGAACAAGAAGACGGTCATAGTGGAAAATTATATCTATCCAACAAAAACTGGCATCGCTGTTTTCACCAAGGATATAACTCAACGTAAAGCTTTGCAGGATAAACTTGTAGAGTATACCCAGAAACTGGAAGACTTAGTTAAAGTGCGGACTGAGAAGTTGAAAAATGCCGAACGTTTAGCCGCTATTGGCGAAACTGCAGGTATGGTTGGACATGACATACGTAATCCTCTGCAGACGATTAGTGGGGAACTTTACTTAACTAAAGCTGAACTCGCGAATTTACCGAATAGCTGCGAGAAACAGAACTTGATGGAAAGCATGAACGTCATCGGTGAACAGTTAACGTACATAAACAAGATTGTTGCCGACCTGCAAGACTTCGCTCGACCTTCCTTGCCTAACTTTGAGGAAATTGACATAGAGAAAACGGTGAACGAGATAATGTCAACTGTAAATATCCCTGCAGACATACGCGTCTCAGTTGACATCATGGCAAGCTTTCCGAAAGTCAGAACCGACCTTACGTACCTTAAGAGAATAATAATAAATCTCGTTACGAACGCTATTCAAGCCATGCCTAACGGCGGAACCTTGTCCATTAGTGCAGGTTTCGATTCTGAAATTGTCACCATACGTGTGCGGGATACTGGACGTGGCATAGCGGCGGAGGTGCAAAAGAAAATTTTCATGCCTCTGTTTACTACCAAATCAAAAGGGCAAGGGTTGGGTTTGGCGGTGGTTAAAAAATTGACTGATGCTTTAGGCGGGCGCGTTTGGTTTGAAAGTGAAGTTGATAAAGGCACCTGTTTTATTGTGCAGTTACCTTTCACAGAAAGCTAGTGAACGGTTACCTGTTTCTTTTAAAGATTTGTGGCGACATTATGCAACAACAAACTGCTAAAAAAGACTCCGCATGTTATCTTACGTGTCGCGAAGTAGCGAGGGGGCTCAAAATTTATGTGTGGTTCTAAACGGACTTTGTTGTTGGTTGACGATGACCAATCAATACTGCGTGTTTTAAGACGGATTTTTGAAAAGAAAGGGTATGCTGTCACTTCTGTGGGAACTGGCAAAGATGCCTTTTTTCAGATTGCGCACAACTGTTTTGATGCTTCTGTTGTGGATGTTCGGCTTCCTGACATGAACGGCTTTGATATCGCAAGAAAAATTGGGGAACTCTCCCCGAAAACTGTTCGCGTGGTTTTTACGGGTTCCATGGAAGCCAGCAGCTACCTTGATGGTCCACCTATCGATTTGGATGCTTTTCTTCTTAAACCTGTAAACCCTGAAACTCTTCTTAACATCATAGATGAAACAATAAAAAGCCGCTCCAAGTAGCCGCCGCTTACTTTGTTTAACAAACAAGTGCAGAATCGTCTGCAATCGCACCAATACCTATATTCAGGAAGGATAACCTATTTATTAACCGTTTAAACTTAGTTTCGAACCGCAAGCAAAGAGTGAACCGAAATGGCACTTCAAAAAGGAGACTTCATACTAATCGACTACACTGCCAAAGTGAAGGAAACAAACGAAGTTTTCGACACCACAGTGCAAGAAGTAGCGAAAAAAGAGCGCCTAGAAAAAGAAGGCGAAATCTATGAACCCAAACTTATCGTTGTCGGTGAAAGCTGGGTTCTTAAAGCTTTAGATGAAAGCTTAGCAACCATGGATGTTAACACGCCGGCAACTGTAGAGATTCCACCTGAGAAAGCTTTTGGACCACGTGACGCAGAGAAAGTTAAACGTGTTCACCTTAGGCAACTGGCTGAAAAAGGCATACACCCCGCGTTGGGCATGCGTGTCGAATACGGCGGCAAAAACGCCATTGTTCGCAGCGTCGGCGCAGGACGTGTCCTGTTGGACTTCAATCCGCCTCTTGCAGGAAAAACCCTTGTCTACGACGTTACTGTAACTAAGAAACTTGAAACCCCCGAAGAAAAAATCGGCGCTCTGATTCACCGCAGAATCCCGCCTGTGGAAGAAGGCAAATTCAAATTCGCCATCCAAGACAGCGCCCTCTCCATTGACATGCCCGAAGACACCTTCTACCTTGAAGGCGTCCAAATCGCCAAACGCGGCATCGTAAACGACATACAGAAATTCTTCCCAGACCTTGACGAAACAAAATTCATCGACACCTTCAAAGCACCACCTAAGCCAGCTAAGGCACCTGAAGTTCCAGCAGAAGCACCCGCGCCAGTCGAAGCTACACCCGTTGAAGCAGCAGAAGAAGCAAAACCTGACGCTGCGCCCGTTTCCGAAACACCCGCTGAGCCACAAGCTTAAGCGGCTCTAACTCTTTCTTAAAAAAAATTCTTTTTTATTTTATTCGATTGTTTTTGTTGTTTTGGCGACTTTTTCGCACGCTGCATAATCTAGGTTGAGTTTTTGCAGTATGGTGTAGCGGTCGGGGCGTATGGTGGCGGCTAGTTCTAGGGCTTTGATTAGTTTTTCGTTGGTGGTTCCCATTTCCGCGGCGGTGGTGGGGGCGCCGATTTGGTGCAGGGTATCGCGTATTCGTTTCCAGTTGGCTCCATACAGGTACGCGGTTAAAATTGTGCCCACCCCGCATTGTTCTCCGTGCATAGCGGTTGAGCCGTTTAAGCTGTCGAGGGCGTGGCTGAAGAGGTGTTCGGAGCCGCTGCAGGGGCGACTGCTGCCTGCAATGCTCATGGCTACGCCGCAGCTGATGAGTGCTTCCAGTAAAAGTTGGGTGCCTTCTTCGTTGCCTGGCTGAATGAGTTTCACGTTTTCTTCAACTAGGGTGGCGCTCATTAAGGCTAAGCTTGCGGCGTATTCCCCGTAGTATTCGCCTCGTTCCATGTGGGCTAAGCGCCAATCTTTCACTGCCGTGAACTTGGCTAGAACGTCGCCGCAGCCGCTTATGACAAATCGCCAGGGTTCTTGTGCAAGAATTTGTGTATCTGCAATGATGGCAAGTGGCGCTTGGGATAGGGCGCTGTAGGGTTTGTCTAAGCCTTTGACGGAGGCAAGGGCGCTTGAGATGCCGTCGTGGCTTAGGGTTGTGGGTATGCTTATGAATGGGATGCCTTGGTGGGCGGAGCTGAGTTTGGCGGCGTCAATTTTGGTTCCGCCTCCCACGCCGAAAAGGACTTGCGGTTTTAAGTCTAAAATTCGTTGCTCAATTGTCACGATGTCTTTCATGGAGGCTGTTTCAACCAGAATCGTGTCCACCGTCATGCCTGCTTGAACAAGCAAGTCGCGGACGGTTCTGCCTGCGATTTCGCAGCTTTTCTGCCCCGCAACAATTAATGCAGGTCCCTTTAAGCCTAATCGTTTTGCCACTTCTGGAACACGACTTAGTGTTCCTTTTCCGACGATGACTTCCCTTGGAAGCTGCATGTAATGATAGTTTGAAGGCAAAGGGTTCACTTGGGAGTTTCCAGTATATGACACTGTTGGCTAGGGTTTAAAAGTTTAGGAAAAAACCTTCACTCTGCATTCATCTTTCTGAACAGTTGAATAGGTAGCGTTATATTTTCAGTCACAGAGGTAACTGAAGAGGTACATAGCGGCGTGCAAAGCCCAAAAACCGAGCGACCTGTTGCGATTTATTTGATTGTTGTTTGGATGGTTCTTAACATTGTGCTTTTCTTGTTTATGCTTCCTGGCGACCCCAACAATATCAACAACTACATCGAACCAATTCTTTGGGTTTTGGCGATTGGGGGTTTGTTGTCCATACGTAAGGCGGGCGCGGCTTTTACGGTGGCTGTCATGTGCATTACGTTAAGCACAAGCATGGGCATCATACTGTTAGCTTACTATGCAGGGGCAATTGGCGAACCCGTAACCTACGTCAATGCCTTGCGTATAGCAGTAAACACCGCCATAGTCGTGTACCTGTTCAAGGGCATATTTGCGGGCAAATTCAAATAACCCCAAATTTAACGACTAAAAAATGGAAAATGTGAGTAGCTGCAGTCCAAATGGTTACTGCAGTTTTTGCCAGCTTGCCACGCGGTCCAAAAACTCCCTAACAGGTTGCCCACCATACGACTTTAGCCGTTCTCTTAACTCGGCTTTTTCTAGGGCAGCTTTTTGGAAGTCTTGGATTTGGCTCGCCTTCTCCGTTAGGTACAGAAATCCGTCGGCGCCCGCTCTTGCACACCGCGACGTCACCGTCAGCAACTCTTCTGTCGTCGGGACATCTTTGGGCGTGTCGCCTGGACCATACATGTAAAGGCTAACGTAGAAGGGTTTTTTGAGCAGCTTTTTGAAGGCGCGGGTAATCATTTCAAAATACCACGGCGTCGCATAGCTCTTGCTGAACATGACCACGTTGAACATGTCGCAGTACTTGGCGAAGTCATCAAAGTCTACACCGTACCGTTCGAGGCTGGTCATCGGGTCAGGTTGAATGCACATGACGAGGTCTTTTTTAGTGTGTTCTCGGATTTGGGCGATGTAGTCGGTGACTTCTTTTCGGCGCCACTCCAACCATCCTAAGCCACTTTTCTGCAGTCGCTCTTGGCATCGGGGGCATGTGCAGTGTCCGTGTTCTGCAAAATATTGGCTGTTGGGCCAGACGCCTAGGGAGTTTTTGTCTACGTCTTGTATGTAGGCGAGTTGTTCTGCGCGGTGTTCGGGTTGGGTTGCGCAGACTATGTTCCAGTAGATGTTGTAGTTGTTGTTTCCCATCTTGGCGGGGCCCAGGGGGGATTGACTGAGCCAGTCGGGGTGGTCGCGGATGGCGGCGTTGTCGCCGAAAATGGCGATGTTGCTGCACATGTCGGGTTGGGGCTGAATTCTTGTTCCCATTTCCGTTTTTACGCGGAGAACGTGGAAGTCGAAGCCTTCAGCTTTTTTGGGTTCAAGGGTGAATGTGCCAAACTTCAAGCAAAGCACCAAAGCAGCAATGACGGAGGCACTAAATAAATAGCTTCGTGTAACGGGAGCGTTTGGTTTGTTGGGTGGGAATTTGCAGATTTTGTTGTCTGCAGATGCTCAAAATATTGTCAACCCAACCCAGTAACTGCAGTATTCAAATCCCACCGCCCAAACAAATAGTCACACTCACAAGCTTTGCCCTGTCAGTTGTTGACAGTATAATGATTGAGGGGTAGACCTTGCCGCGCAGCAGGTCTAAAACGCCTCGATTAGCAAAAAAATCAACCAATAACGCCTACAATTCTTCACCACAAAATTAATAAAGTCCATGGAGTGAATACAAGGTGCTAACTTCCTGCAGTGGGAATTCCGTTCCGCGCGAGAATACCTCCTGAAGGTTCAGTTTTAGGGAGACAAAATAAATGGCAATCAATAATAATGCAGTTAATCAACTCGTCGTGAAGGGCACAACTACAATTGGCGTCGTCTGTCAAGACGGTGTAATTTTGGCTTCAGACACCCGTGTAACTATGGGCTACTATGTTGCTCACAAACAAGGCAAAAAAGTCTACAAAATCGATGAGCACATCGGCATGACCATCGCAGGCAGCGTCGCAGACGCCCAAAAAGTCATCGACATAATCACCGCCAACGCGCAACTATACCGCATAAACCTCAACCGACCCATGCCCATCAGCAGCGCTGCACGCATGACCAGCAATCTTTTGTTCCAAGCCCGCGGACTCATGGCGCAGATTTTGGTTGGCGGCGTAGACGACACTGGCTCGCACCTCTATAACTTGGATCCCTTGGGAAGTTTAGTTGAAGAAAAAGTCACCAGCACGGGCTCTGGTTCTCCACTTGCCATCGGTGTTCTAGAAGACAAATTCAAAGAAGGCATGACCGTGGAGGAAGCCTTGCCAATCGTTGCTCGCGCTGTAAACGCAGCTATGAAACGAGATGTTGCAAGCGGCAACAACTACAACATAATCGTGATTGATGGCAAGGGTTATCGAGAGCTCACAGATGCGCAAAAAAAGGCGCTCTTGTCAAAGGAAGTAAAGTAAGTGGCACGGACACAACAAGATAAAGATAAAGTAGAAATTACCCAATATATTCTTCAGCACGTCCCCAAAGAAGCTGAAGTTACCCGTATTGAATACGAAGGTCCCATGCTTAGCATCTACACCAAGAAACCTGAAATTTTGGTAGAGCAAAGCAGTGTCGTGGCTGAAATCGTGGGCGTTATCCGCAAGCGTATTGTGGTTCGTCCTGACCCTTCGGTGCGTTTGCCCGAAGTGGAAGCCGAAAAAATCACCCGCGAATTAATCGCCAAAGAAGCCGAAATCACCGACATCAACTTCGATCCAAGTCTTGGCGAAATCATAATTGAAACCAAAAAACCCGGCTTAGTCATCGGGCGAAACGGTGTGGTTTTGCAAGAAATCATACGCAAAACTAAATGGCGACCTCACGTTTTACGCAGTCCTCCAATTAAATCTAAAATCGTAACCAACATGCGCCATTACCTGCACTCGGAAAGCCAAGAACGTGAACGTATCTTGCGCACCATTGGCGAACGGATTTTCCGTCCAAAAACCTACGATGTGGGTGATGTGCGTTTAACCGTGCTTGGCGCAGCCCAAGAAGTAGGTCGCAGCGCGTTTCTGCTCAAAACCCGCGAAAGCAGCGTACTTTTAGACTGCGGCATTAATCCTGGGTCGCAACGTCCGTTTGAGTCTTTCCCACGCTTTGATACGCCTGAATTTCAAATTGACAGCTTAGACGCCGTAGTTATCACTCACGCACACTTAGACCACTGCGGTCTGGTGCCTTTCCTGTACAAGTACGGCTACGATGGTCCAGTTTACTGCAGCGCACCCACGTCGAATTTGATGACTATGTTGCAGTTGGACTATCTAGATGTTGCAGGCAAACAGGGCGTCACGCCGTTTTATGACCAAAAAGACGTGCGCGAATGTGTGTTGCACACCATTCCGTTACGGTACGGCGTAGTCACCGACATCGCACCTGACATCCGTTTAACGTTGCACAACAGCGGACACATTTTAGGCGCCTCTATGGCTCACCTACACATCGGCGAAGGCTTACACAACATCGTTTACACAGGCGACTACAAATTCGCCCGCACCATGCTTCTGGAAGCCGCAGCAAACGAGTTTCCACGCGTCGAAACCATCATCAGCGAAAGCACCTACGGCGGTTCAGACGATGTCATGCCCACACGCATAGAAGCCGAAGAACGCTTAACCCAAGTCATAAACCAAACGTTGGAACGAAAAGGCAAAGTTTTGATTCCTGTTCCAGCCGTAGGTCGAGCTCAAGAAATCATGCTCATAATTGATGGCTACATGAAACGTGGCCTGATGAAAGAAGCCCCTGTCTTCATCGAAGGCATGATCAGTGAAGCAACTGCCATCCACACCGCATACCCCGAATACTTAGGGCGCGAAGTCCGCCACAGCATCTTACACGAAGAAGTCAACCCCTTCCAAAGCGACTACTTCACCATCGTAGAACACCCAAGTGTACGGTCCAGCATCATTGAAGGCGAACCCTGCATTGTCTTAGCCACTTCAGGTATGCTTGAAGGCGGTCCAGTGATTGAGTACTTCAAGAATTGGGCAAGCGACGACCGAAACACAATAATCTTTGTGTCCTACCAAATCGAAGGTACAATGGGTCGACGCGTCCAGAAAGGCATCAACGAAGTCACCATGATGGATAACGACGGCAAAATGGCAGTAGTTCAATGCAAACTCCATGTAGACAGCATCGAAGGCTTCAGCGGCCACAGCGACCGCCGCCAACTCGTAGGCTACTTAACAAACTTAAGCCCCAAACCTGAACGCATTTTCCTCTGCCACGGCGAAAAATCCAAAATCATAAACCTAGCCAACTACATCGAAAACAAAGCAGGCATAACCACAATTGTCCCCTCAGTGATGGAGACCTTTAGGCTGCTGTAGGCAGCGGCTCATTTTGAACTGGCTTTTTTTCACGCCAGATTCTCACTTTTGGCGGACAAATCACAATGCGTTCTTCGCCTAAACGAGCTATGTCACCTTGGATGGAGTCAACAAATTCGTAAAGTTCGTTGACGGCTCGGGACACGTCGGCGATGTTTTTGTTAGCTAGCGGGGTGATTTTGAGGATGATGATGTTTCCGTTTTGGACTTCTTTTTTGATTTCTGGCAGGTCAGCTAAGTCGCGCAGGGGCATGGCTTTGAGGTAGGTTTTGGTTTCTTCAACCGTTTCCTCTTCCACGGTCTGGGTTGGAGGTGCCTGTGTGGATTCGTTGGTTTGATTTTCTTGGGCAGAAGTTGACGTTTCAGAATTAGAGTTTGGAGTGGACGCTATGTTGTGCTCCATTTTTGTAACCTCAACAGACTTATGCCTGTGGAATATTCCCAAATACGGCAACCGTATCTCTCTTAAAGAAGCAATACGCTGTTTGAGCAGTTAAGCGTTTCTTATCTTTCTGTTTCAAAAACAGGGGTTTAGGGCAAATGCAGCCTGTTTTTCGCCAAGTTTTCGCTGCCGCAGCGTTTTCTGTTGCAGGTTCGCGGCAAGCAAGCTTGGTCTGGGGTTAGATTTTTGCTCGCGGGGTGTTTATTTTGGCAGACAGAGCGTTTCCATGTTGGTTTGGCTTATTTTCAAAACTTTTTTCTACCTCCCGATTTCGGTAAAAGGCTATAAACCCCCATGCCCCCTCTAAACGTCATCCATGTAGGTGCCACTTTGCTGTTTCCCACCATATTACAAACGTTGCTGCTGGGTTTAATTCAGGGAACTTCAGAGTGGCTGCCCATATCCAGCACCGCCCACCTCAAACTAACTGAAACCTTCTTGGGACTTGGCATCACGCCCCTGTTCAACTTGGTTCTGCACGGCGGCACGTTGGCGGTTTTGGTTTTCTATTTCCGCAAAGAAGTCAAAAACATCCTTGTGGCGCTGGTGCATCTGGATTTTCATTCAGAAAGCGGCAGCCTGATTCCCCGCATCGTAGTCGCCACAATTCCCACCGCCATACTTGGGTTAGGATACAGCCTATTTTTAACTGACCATAGCTCACCGCTTTATGTAGCTGGATTAGACTCCATACCAGCCATCGCCATAACCTTTCTCATCGGCGCCAGTTTTGTGTACAGCACCAAGTTTGCCAAAGAAGACCAAGAGGTTCTCAGCTACAAAATAGCCTTGCTAATGGGACTAGCGCAGGGATTCTCGATTTTTTCTGGGCTCTCCCGTAGCGGCATAACCATTTCGGCAGCTTTGCTTTTGGGGCTGCAACGCAAAAAAGCCTTTCAGTTCTCCTTTTTGCTCTCCATCCCCGCAATTTTAGGTAACTTGGCAGTCGAAGCCTACATTGACCGAGGACAACTTGCCGCCGCAGGCTTTAATTCGATAGAGGTCGTCGTCGGCGTCGCCGCAGCCATGGTCGTCGGATACTTTGCTTTGAAGTTGGTTTCGCGGCTAATCCAAGGACACAAATTCCACTACTTCGCCTACTACAGTTGGGCACTGGGCATAGCCCTGCTTTTATGGACTCTATTTGGGCACTAGCAGCGGGTTAACTTATTAACGCCTCAAACCTCTTTTACGCTAAAAGCAGGGACCGCCATGGCAGGAATCATAGAGTTACTGATTGTTTTAGCCTCCTCCTTTGGGTTTGGCTTGATTCCGTTTGCGGGACCCTCAAACATGCTGGTCGCCTCAGCCTTTGCCATAACATTAGGCTACACAGACCCGTTGAGCCTTGTGGCAATAGGCTTGTTTGTGGCGTTAGGTGTTTCCTTTGCCAAATC
>CAZTRN010000027.1:0-17905 GCA_964616775.1 uncultured Candidatus Bathyarchaeia archaeon | reverse complement strand
GAATTAACCATTACTCCCGCTGTTAAGGAGCGCGACTGCGATGACTAAAACCTATTCTCAGCCTGCCTTAACGGCACCAGACGGACCTGAACCGCTCCACCCATCACCTAGCCCAAACAGACGCTTCCCCTACCCAACACCTCACATCAGCATTAATGCCGCTACTGCCGTTCCTGTTCCCTTTTATTCCTCTCTTTTTGTAACAGTGCTGGTTTTGTAAAGTTATTTAAGCTGAAATCGCCAAATCATTGGTAAGTGACCAGAATGCATGCCCTGTATGTCCTTTCAGCAGTGACCTTTGTTGCTGGCGCAGTGTTGTTGGCGTTTGCTCTTGCAGGGTTAACTTTTGGTGTTGCGGCTCAGATGATTCTTGCGACAGGTTTAGTTCTGCTTTTGGTGGCTGCTGCGGTGGCTTGGCTTGTTTATGCTGGCCTTAAGGCGCAGCTCAATCGAGTAAAAACAGGTAAAGAAGCCCTAATTGGCGCAGAAGGGATTGCCACAACAGACCTCTCTCCTAAAGGTGAAGTGCGTGTTATGGGTGAATTCTGGCAAGCCAAAACCCAGAACGCACCCATAGTCAACGGCGAAACTATACACGTTGTCGATTTAGACGGCATGGTTCTGATTGTTAAACCTGTTAAGGACAAAGCTTAACTCTGCAAACCACTGATTAGCCTATCAGGTGAAAAGGTATGGTTGACATTTTAACCCCAATTTTGGCATTCATCGTTTTAGTGGTTATTGTATTCTTTTTAGGCGGCATCCGTGTCCTCAAAGAATGGGAACGAGCTCCCGTGCTTAGGCTAGGACGCTATGTAGGCTTAAAAGGACCTGGATTGATTTACCTGATTCCCTTAATTGACCGTGCACCCATAAAAATCTCCACACGACTAGACACAATCCAATTCCGCACTGAATCAACCTTAACCAAAGACAACGTGCCCGTGAACGTGGATTCAGTTTTGTACATGAAGCCCGTGGATTTAGAAAAGTCGGTGCTGCAAGTCGAAAACTACTACCAAGCCACCCAACTCGCAGCCCAGACCACGCTGCGTGAGGTCATCGGGAAAGTCTCACTTAACGATTTACTAGCCGAACGCGAAAAAGTCGGTGCACATCTGCGAGAAATCATAGACGAAAAAACCGAAGCATGGGGCATCAAAGCCACCGCCGTGGAAGTTCGAGACGTAATTATCCCTAGCAACCTGCAAGACGCAATGTCTCGACAAGCACAGGCAGAACGAGAGCGCATTGCCCGTGTAACTTTAGCTACTGCCGAGTTTGAGGCATCGCAGAAGATGATTGAAGCTGCCAAAAACTATGAAAACAGCAGTGAAGGCTTACGGCTACGGTGGATGAACATTCTTTACGAGTTGGGGCAGCAGGCAGGAACAAACACCATCATGATGGTTCCCTCAGTTATGCCTGAAGCAGGTTGGCCTCCGGTAGGCGTGTATGGGCTGAAAGAAATTCCCACTGGACAACAAGGTGCTGGACAGAAATCTAAAAAGTCCGTTGTTCGTCCTCCGCCGCCTCCGCCTCGGTCTGAGCCTGAAGAGCCCATAACCGAGTAAACCCCTCTTCTTTTTTCTTTTTTTGGGTTTTAGTGTTTGATTTTTGCTGTTAATGCTTAAATTTGCTGTCTATCCATTTGATGTTAGGCGGCTGTTGAACGTGGTTACTGTCGGCGAATTTCTGTTAAGTCAAATCAAAGCGTTGGGCACCAAAACGATATTTGGCATACCTGGCGACATGGTTATTGAGTTTTTGAAGCTGATTGAAGATGACCCAGCTTTGCAGTTGTATACCTTTTCGCATGAGCCTGCGGTAGGTTTTGCAGCAGTCGGTGCAGCCCGCGCAACTGGGCGTCCAGCAGTTGCATGCGTCACCTATGGTCCTGGAGGCTTAAACATGCTCAACACCGTTGCGTGTGCTTATGCAGAAAAAACTCCCCTGATTGTAGTGGCTGGCGGTCCTCCTGTTAGTGTACGCAAAAGCGGTTGCCTTCTACATCACACCGCAAAAGATGCGGATATGCAGCTAAATGTTTACTCTGCAGTAACTGAGGATGCTGTGATTTTGGACAATTCAGAAACAGCATTTGAAAAGATTCTACATGCCTTTGCTGTTTGCCAAGAAACTATGCTTCCCGTTTATATTGAGCTACCTTCGGATATGATAAATGTCCCCCTTGTTCAGCCTAACCATAAGTCAACACAGACATTACCAACCGATACAACTACGTTGGATAAGGCAGCAACAGAAATCGCAACTGCCCTCGTAAACGCCAAAAAACCTGTCATAATGGTCGGCGTGGAACCCGTTCGCTACGGGCTTGTGGAGTTCGTCATTGAAAAAGCCTCGCATCTACATTTGCCTGTAGTTTCTACTCTACTTTCACGTGACCAGATTCCAAGTGGTGATAACTATTTTGGTGTCTATCTGGGGGAAGCAGCAAATCCTGACGCGAAGCGGCTTGTTGAAGGCGCAGACCTTGTTTTGATGTTGGGCGAAGGCTGCTCGGACGTAACAATAAGCCCAGACTGCTTTAGAACTTTGAAGATAATTCTGTGTATGTCACGGCAGGTCCAAATTGGTGTTCGCCGCTATATTGATGTGCCGTTAAACTTACTCTTAGAACAAGTATTTACCAAAGTCACGCCAAAACCAAGGTCGTTGCCTAAGAAAACGCCCTCAACGCTTGCAATGCCCCGCCTTGAAGCAGACCAACTGGTAACCGACGACCTAATTGATGCTTTAAACGCGTTCTTTCTACGTCACAGTCCGATGCCCCTTACTGTGGACACTGGCGACTGCCTTTTTGCCACCCTGCGACTGAACACGCCAACCATACTGGGCTCCTCTTTTTACGGCACCATGGGCTTTGCAGTACCTGCAGCCATTGGGTATGCTATTGCAACAGGAAAACGACCCATAGCCATAGTAGGTGATGGCGCTTTTCAAATGACCGGACAAGAAATCAGCCACTGTCCCCGCTATGGCATTAACCCAATTTTTGTGGTTGCTAACAATGGTGTATGGGGCATGGAGCAAATGTTTCATCAATCAAGAATGAACGAGTTAGCCAATTGGCGCTATGCCGAGTTAGCAGAGTTATGGGGTGGCAAAGGCTATGTCTGCAAAACATCCCTGCAACTACAGGAGGCACTTGAGGACGCAAAAAAACAGCCAACATTCACCCTAATTGAAGCACTCACCAACGCAACGAAACCTTCCATGCCGCTTCAAGCCTTCATAAATCAACAAAAATAGTTATACCTGCTCAATTTGGTTCTTAAGTGCTGCGGCAGCATTTTCGGGGCTGACTGTGTTGATGTAGATACCTGTGCTTTTCTCAAACCCTGCCCATGTTGCCAGTTTGGGGTAGACTTCTAGGTGCCAGTGGTAGCTTTGTTGGTCTTGTGGGTTTAGGAATAGGTGGATGCCGTAGTTGTAGGGTGGGTCGTTGAGGAGGTCTTTGAGGGCTTTTAGAGTGGTTTTCAGGGTTGCCGCTAATTCTTCAGCTTCAGCGTCGGTTAAATCCAAAAAGTTAGCTGCATGACGTTTTGGGATAATCCAGAATTCCATGGGGTTCACGCTGGCATACGGCGTAAAAACACCAAAATGTTCTCCATTTAGGATTGCGCGGGGGCTTTGCAGTTCCGCCTTGAGAGTGTCACAGTAGGGGCAGGTTCCGTGGCTAGCAAAGTAGGCTTGGCTAGCCAATTTTTCTTGTGCAGGTATGGATGGCACAAACGGGGTGGCAACGATTTGACTGTGTGCATGTGAAAGCGAAGCTCCAGCTTCGACGCCATGGTTACGGAAAAACTGCACATACTTCACATACGGCTTTTGTGCTAGTGCGGTTAAGCGGTCTTTGTAGGCGTCCACCACGTAGCGGACTTGCTGCAGGGGTGCGTCTGCGGGGTGGTCAGTGTGGTTGGCGGATTCAATGAGCACTTCGTGGTCGCCTATGGCGTCTGCCAGAAAGCTGCTTTTTATTATATGTGTAGCGTCGTCTGGGTTTACTGGCGGTGCAAACGCGGGAAACATGTTTGGAATGCAGCGGAGCAACCAGTTTTTGCTGCGTGCATCACCTGTTTCTTTTTCTTTTTTGATTCCTCCATTGTGAGGCTCGTATACCAGTACTGCGGGTGGTGTCATGTGTTCGTTGCCGGGGCAAAGTGGACATGTGGAGGTTTTTGCGGGTTCGGTTCTTTGTTTAGCAAAATCTGTGGGTCGTTTGCCTCGGGCAGTGGCGATGACTACCCAGCGGTCTAAGAGGTAGTCTTTGCGTAGTTCGTTATACGACACTTTATTTGCACCTAGCTAAGAAGGGGGTGGCGGAACATTTTAGCGTTTCCAGAAAGACACGTAACAAAAAATGCGTCGTGTATTTCACAACAATAAAAACCTATTAACCAACTACAGCGAACACATACTTGGACCACATTTTTAGAACCAACATATAGGGAGACTTTTTAGTGGAAGGTTTGTTAAAAGAAAAATCGTGGAGTGTCAAACTTGTCACAGGTTTTGTTTATGCCGACCAAGTTCGCAGCAAACAATGCTTAGGTTGCAACAGTAACTCAACTTTTGTAGTCTACAGTTATAGTAACCCTGACTTGGTTTTGTTTGGCTGCGACGCAAGTAAATGTCAACATAAGTTAATTCGGCTTCACTTTGAGCAGGTCAGTTAGGTTTCGAAGTGGTTTGGTCGGTTCTTGAATCTTTGTCGGTACGTTTCGTAGTCAGGCAACATGCGTGTGTAGTCTTTGTCCATAAGCGGTGATGAAATCAGAAAGTCCGCTGAGGTACGGTTACACGCGATTGGTATGTTCCAGACGGCTGCAACGCGGAGTAAGGCTTTGATGTCGGGGTCATGCGGCAAAGGCTCCAGCGGGTCCCAGAAGAAAACCAAAAAGTCAATGGCGCCTTCAGCTATACGGGAGCCGATTTGTTGGTCGCCGCCCAATGGTCCACTTTCAAATATGGTGATGTGGCAGCCTAACGCTTGTGCAAGAATTTTACCTGTTGTTCCAGTTGCAAACAGTTCATGTTTAAGCAGGCTGTGTTTGTTAAATTTAGCCCAGTCCAACAAATCTTCTTTTTTGTTATCGTGGGCAATTAGGGCGATCTTTTTTCTTTGGCAAATTAGGGCGTCAGGCATGGGTGCTCTCTCGGGGTGGTTACCGTGAAACCTGCCTATAATGATTTCTTACAAAAACTCTTTTTTCTAATTTAGCTGTGTTTGTTTCTTGGAAACAAATCTTATATTTTACGATACCCATGGGTTGTTTGGGGAGTATGCACATAACAATAGCGAAAAGTATAGCCAGCGGCTTTTTCGCCATGGCTACAACAATTGCTTTGTTAAGCATTGTCATGCTGATTCGAAGCGGCGATGCATGGCTAGGCATACTGTACCTGCTTATTCTGGTGATGCCTGTGTCTGCAGCAGTACTGCTCTGGAAGAAAACCCACCAAACTCAAACCCATTTGTCCAAGATAGAAAAAATTAGCGGCATACTGTTTGCTTTGTTAGGTGTTGTTTTTGCCTGTTGGAGCTACGACTTAGCCACAACCTTTTACGCTATAGACCTTGCCAAAGTCGCCACTGAAATCAACCCCTTAGGTTGGCCTTGGGGTGCTTTAGGCGCTTTCAGCTACTATGGACCAACAGCACTTTTCACCTACATACTGCTCGCCAAAATTAAACAGAAAACTTCAGTGTACGCAGCCATCCCCATGATTGTTGTGGCGTTGCTGATGGCTTCGATGAATCTACACGCGGGCATAGGTAACTTCCAGTTCTTTGTATCCACTGCTCATATTGCCGCTTCTATGCGCATTGACTTGTTGGCTCTTGTTGCCACTGCAGATTTGGCTTACGTGGCAGTTGCATTGCTAATGTGGTGCGGACCAGTTTTAGCTGCCTCAAGAAAGCTTTTGCCTAAGAAAGTTTAACGCTAAACTGCAAAACTTATTTGTCTGCCATGTTATTCAGTGAAGGTATGATTCTGCAGCGAGCGTTCTATCAAAGAGATTCTTTGACGGTGGCACAGGAGTTGCTTGGCAAAATCCTTGTTCACGAAACGCCCCAAGGAACCGTAAGTGGCAGAATCGTGGAAACCGAAGTTTACTTAGGTCCAGAAGACAAAGCGTCCCATGCTTACGGTGGCAAACGTACGCCACGAACCGAAACCCAGTTTGGACCCAAAGGACATGCCTACGTGTACTTAATCTACGGTATGTACCACTGCTTCAATACCACTGCAGGCGCAGTGCCCGAAAAACCTGAAGCTGTTTTCTTCCGAGCAATTGAACCGTTAGACGGCGTTGACTTGATGATGGAGCGTCGACCGACAGCAAACGGCAAAATTACTGCGCTTGCCAACGGGCCTAGCCGTTTGTGCATAGCTATGGGCATAAACAAAACCCACAATGGTGCTGACCTCATTGTCAAACCTTTCTATATAAAAGACGACGGAACAGCAGTCTCTGCGGACGAGATTGTTGCCGCGCCCCGAATTGGAGTGGATTACGCTGATGACTGGAAATATAAGCCGTGGCGGTTTTACATCAAAAATAACCCTTACGTGTCGGTTAAAACAAAAAATACTCCATAAGCCTAAAAAGAGGGCACTGGCACGGGGTCACTTGAGTTTAGTGAAGTTTAACAGTTTTTGGGCGCCTTTTTGCTTGTTTGAAGACTATGACTGCTACGAAGCAGGCGATTAAAGCAATGAGTGCGCCAAAAGGATATTCTGGTGTAACAAATGGGGTTACTGAGTTTACTACGACTGGTGTTCCAGTTAATGCTGATGCGGACACGGTAAAGGTAATTGTGTGTGGTGCAATAAAGGTAGATGTTACAGTAACCCAGTTGGCGCCGTCCCAGTAGGCAATTGTGCTGCCTGCGTTTATCCTTACATCAGTAAGCTCAACGGTCACCATCACGTCAGACGCCAATGTGCCGCCGCTTGTTGGAATTACTTGTACATCATAGAAAATGTTTCCCGATGCGGTGATGGACCCTGTTCCTGCAGGTTGTGTGGATCCATATGCAACTGTTGTAATGGTTAACGAGGTACCGTCCGTTAAGGAAGAACCATTCACGTCTACTGTTATACCTGTTGAGGGGTGGTCTACGTGGGCACGGTTGCTAGACACGATCACAATGTCAATGTCAGTGTTGTAGGGGGTTATGATTAGCGTGCACGTTGCTTCGTTTGCTACGTAGGTGCCGTCTCCTGCAAAGCTTGCCTTGATTTGGTACATGCCTGCGGTTTTTCCTGCACCCAATGCATCGTAGGTTAACTGGTAGCTGCCCGTGGCGGTAGTGGTTTGGGTCCCAATCAAACTCCAAATGCCGCTTGCGGGGTCTTGAAGATAAATTGAGACTTGTTTACCACTAAGTTCAACACTACCATCTGTCAAAATACCACTTATTGTTGCAACATCACTTGAACCCACTTTTAAGGTGCTGGGGCTGCAGGTAACTGTCAAAGTTGTAGTTATAGAGCCGCGTGGGGAAAATAGTATTGAAATTATCTGAGCGGTAGAGTTTTCGTAATCTTGGTCGCTGCCCATCAGATTAAAGGTCGCTTTGAATTGGTAACTGCCCGTGAACAAATCGGCAGGAACAATGCAACAATAGCGTCCTGAGGAATCGGTCCCTACGGTTGTAAAGTATGAAAAGTCAAGGTCAGTGGGGCCTTTTATGAAAATCATAACAGGTTTACTTGATAAGGGTGCACTGTTGGAGGTTAAGGTTCCCGTGATGTTTGCGCAGTCGTAAGGGTTACTGGCGTTGCTTTGCTGTATGATTGTGGCATTTGTGGAAGCAACTATGATGGTTGGTTGTTTGATGTAGTTAATAATTTGGAGGTTCAGCGCTGACGAGTTAGACGATTCATAATCAGGGTCAGTGTTCATTAAATCGAACGTTGCTTTGACCTGATAAGTTCCGACTGAAAACGAATCTGCCGGATAAATAACTGAATATTGTCCAGTTGCGTTTGTACCCGTGCTCGCCAGAAAGGACCAGTCAGGGATAGACTCGCCTTTTATGAATAATATGACGGGCTTGTTAGCTAATGGCGTCCCATTTGAAGTTAAGATGCCATTTATTACTACTGTTTCTGTGGGAATATTAGGTGTGCTACGTTGAATGATTGAGGCATTTGCTGATGCAATAAGAACAGTGCTTTGCTGTATATGGTTGATAACTTGCGCGGTCATAATTGAAGAGTTGGATGATTCAAAGTCTTGGTCAGAGTTCTGTATATCAAAAGTTGCAATAAACTTGTAAGTTCCCACGGAAAAAGTATCGGCTGGAAAGAAAAACATGTACCCACCATAGCCGTTAGTTCCACTGGAACTCATATATTGCCAACTTCCATCTGAAGGCCCCTGAACTAGAAGGATGATTGGTTTATTGCCAAGCGGTAAACCACCCGATGTTAAGGTGCCGGTTATGTTTAAGTAATCAGGTGGAATATCATAGGTACTTCGCTGAATAGTTGTTGCGTTAGCTGAACTGGAAAGGGTGGTTGCCTGCTGAATATACGTAATGACTTGTACGGAAACCACTGAGGAATTGGACGCCTGATAGTCTGGGTCACTGTTAGACAGGTCAAAGGTGGCCATAAACTGGTACGTATCCTGAGCGAACAAATCTGCAGCAAAGTAGAACGCGTAAACGCCAGAAGCATTAGTTCCGGTGCTTCCGCAACTAACCCAGTCTGGGTCACTGGGACTCTTAATAAAGAGTATAATTGGTTTGTTGGGTAAGGGTACACTGTTAGACGTTAAAGTGCCGCTAAGAACCATGAACTCTGTGGGAATATTAGGTGTGCTACGTTGAATGGTGGTTGCGTTGCTGGAAAAACTTAGGTTTGTGGGACTTTCAACATTTGGATACATGGTCTGCGCGTTTACGTGCACCATCAAACTTAACGGCAAAAATATCGCGCAAACAAAGACAATTATAATTATTCCTGCTTGCAGCTTTCCAGCCACTATCTTTTCTCCTTTCCCATTTCAATCCTAAGTGCCACCCCTTAATATCCTTTTAAAATTTCCAGAACGGAACCACCAGAAAAAGGGGCCAAACCGCAGCGGAAAACGGGGGACATGCATGTTTTAATGCTGTGAAAACCTTTGTCTGTTAGGTGAACATGTTTGGGTTGGGGTAGCGCGGGAACTCCGCCTTGGGTAGACGAAGAAACTATAGAAAAAGAAAAACACGAAAAAACAGCTGCTGATAAAGACCAAAAAATCGCAGCGCTCGAAAAAGAGAACGCAAAACTTAGGAAACGTATCTCGGAACTGGAAACTGAACTGAAGACGAACTAGTAAACTTTATTCTGACTATCTTCAGCGGTTACTAAAACTGTTTTTTAGAGTCGTTTACTCATGACGTAGGCGTCTTCTCCGTCACTATAGTACCCTGAGATGGTTCGCGTGATTTCTAGTCCCAGTTTCTTGTATAGGTTTACGCCTGCCTCGTTGGTGACGCGGACTTCAAGGTAAATCTGTTTGGCTTTGTAGTTGACCATGCCATCCATGGCTGCTTTAATCAACGCTGAAGCCACACCCAACCGCCTTGCCTGCGGCATAACCGCAATCGAAACCACATGCCCCTTGCGAATCAAGCCGCCTAAACCAAAATTACTCAACCCCACCTCAATGCGACACATAATGTAACCTACGATTTCGTGGTTTTCTTCCGCAACTATGAACGTTTCTGGAAACCGTTCATGAAGGTCCACAAAAAACATGTCGGTATAGTTTTCTGGAAGACAAACACGGTTAATGTGCATGACGTCTTGTAAATCGTCAGGCTCAAACTTTCGAAGTTTGAAGGTTTGTTGCATCAAGGTTCCTTCGGTAACCAATTTTCTATACGGCACTTAAAGGTTACGTTTTGTCAACCGCACCAGAAACCGATTGGGATTCCTCTACCGATGCTTTCACTTCAGGCAACGTGTAATTGCCCTGAGGCATTGTCCACACACGGGCTGCCTTGCCAACAAGGACAAACGCATCGTTTAAGGCATCATTCACGGCTCGGGCAGTTTTCAGTTTGAAGATGTTGCTTGCATAATAGTCTGGCAGTGACGAAACCAAAATTATCTGATGGTTCTGCAAAGCTTTCAGCAGGTAGTAAGCTTTGTGGCCGCCCATTATGAAGTTCCGTTTAATTTCCCGCTCCACCGACTTAACATCTGCAAAGCGTACCATCCAATCATAGAAAACTTGGTTCCCGTGACCTTCGGGGCATTCAGCAACCAAAATTACTACGCCACCCCGCTTAACCGCTTCTAAGGCGCTGTCTACAGCCTTGTAGGCTTGATACAGATTAATGTCTGCAGGTGTTCCACCACAACTTGTTACCACAATTTCTGCTCGGCGGTCTATCGTTACTCGAAACATGTCATCAACAAGTTTGACGCCTTCCTGAAACGCCACGTTCAAATCACCTGCAAATGCCCCAACAACTTCGCCTTTACTGTTTGCCACGACGTTGACTATGAAATCTACTTTTGCCAACTCCGTAGCCTCTGTCATGTCTTCATGAACAGGATTTCCTTCTAAGACGCCTGTCCGAGCGCTGGCACTCAGCATCAGGGCATGATTGAACTTGATGGTTTCTTCACCTGCAACGGCAGGCAAAACACTCTTGCGTCCACCCCCATAGCCAGCATAATAGTGGAATCCAACGTCGCCGAGAAGAATTTTCACATCAGCCTCGGCAAAGATGCGGTTTAAGTAAACTTTGTTTCCCCGTTTGGTGGTGCCTACAAGCACAAGGTCGGGGGCACGGCAGTCGTGGCTGACGGTTTTTACGCGTCTGATTGCTTCTTCGCCCAGAAGCATCTGTGCCTCAGATGCAGTTACGGCTCGGTGGGTGCCGCAGCCAAAAATCACCGTCACGTTCTCATCTTTTACGCCTGCACCATTTAACTCATTCAATACGGGTAGCAGCATGATGTCGCTTGGCGCTTTTCGTGTAGCATCATCTACCACTATGGCAACTTTGCTTTCGGCGGTGGCAATTTCATTTAGCCGTTTGGTGCCTACTGGCAGGGGCTCTTTGAGGGCGCGTTCCACTTCTGCTTTGGGGTCAGCGCATCCCTCTCGTGGTTTAGGTTCAATGGAACCGATGAAGTTTCGGGCAGGAACCCGAACGCACACTTCAGTTTTCCCGTAGGGAAGCCAAACATCAACCATACTGTTTCACTGTTTGTTAAAAGAAGCCCTTAAACCAGATTTAAGGGTTGTCAGTGTCTGAGGACAATTGGGCAACTTCAGCTAGAATTCTTTGCCAAATCTGCGCTAAATCGTCATCTTGCTTCACAAAAACAGGTTTATCCACAGCTTTCAGCATTTCAACGTCGTTGGGTCCATTTCCAACCGCAAACGTGCAGATCACCCCAAAGTTTTCTTCATACAGTTTTTTCAAAGCAGAAGTGGCGATGCCTTTGTTGTTGGGTCCAGTGAGGTGGTAGTAGCGGTCACCTTTGGTAACAGTTAAACCTTCATGCTGAAGCAGTTCAACAACCTCTTTTTCGTTGCCTTCCAGTATCTGAAAAGGCTCATCATACCCACGTTGCTTAGCCAAAGCTGCCATTTCAACCGTTAATCCACATTGTGCTGCTACTTCGTTAACGGATAAATCGCCAAAACCCACGATCTTAGCACCTGTTTTGGCACGAATTTTGCTTAGTTGTTCACGCAGCTTGGCATATGGGACTCCTAACTCGGTGACCTCGTATGCGTCGGTTTGCCTATTGAATTGGCTGTTGTTAAAGTAGCCTTTGGGCACAAATATGGCGGCACCGTTTTCGCAGATGAAGGGGTCTTGTATGTTTAGTTTGTTTCGGTAGTGTTCGATTTCTGCATATGTTTTGCTGCTGCTCAGAACCAAGGCAACGTGGCGAGCTAGTAACTTGTCTATGAGGTTTTGGACTGCAGCATAGTCGTATTTTTCGTTAAGCAGGGTGCCATCTAAATCACTAAATATGACGACAGCTGGACGTTTATTTTTCAATGGCTGCATCTCTTAGTCGTTCTCTTGCGTCAGGCATCGCTGAAATAGTCCGAAGCCAATCTGGAAGTTGCGTGCCGGTTGGTTCACGCAGATACTGCTTCCCAAAATCCATGATGACATCAGAGAATATGTCTACGCTGGTTTCTTCTTCATGTCGGTCATAGTCCAATCCATTGCAGATAGCATCAGCATAGTACTGGCGGATTCGGTCCTGAGCAAATCGACGATATGTCACTTGGAGACTTAGCAAAAATGACTCTGAAACATCTACACCTTCAGTTTCTGTGAGTGTCCTTAGCAGGGTTATGAAACCGTCGCCTGCCGTTTTAACTAAAGAGTTGGGGCTTATGGGTTTGTGGGTGTGTTCAAAGAAGCCCAAGTCCACTTCGCAAACGCGTTTATTGGAAATGTTGCGGTAAAGTTCTGCTAAGGTTCCGATTTCTAAGCCCCAATCGCCAGGGATTCTCAGGTTTAAAGCTAAGTCTGTATAGATGGCGATTTCTCCTGAAAGCGGGTAGCTGAAGGCTTTTAGGTAACGTAGAAACGTGGAGCGGTGGTCCATTTTTTTCTGCAAGGCATCAATGATGGGGCTGACAAATAGACGGCATACACGTCCGTACATTTTTTTATTGCGTAGGTTAACTCGGGCGTAGTAGCCTTTGGCAAAGAAAAAGTCCAGTCTAGGCTCCACAATGGAGTAGAGTAATTTTGTAGGCAGCATTCGTGTGTAGTCAACGATGTCGGCGTCATGCAACGTTAAAGCGTAAAGCTCCAAAGAGGCAATGCCCGTGGCAATCCAGAGGTCTTTGCCTTTGCCTTTAGCTGTGGTGAGGTCTAAGCCCTTCTTTTTTAGGTCGTCAAGAATTACTCTGACTTGGGGCTTATTGCACCAGATTATATCGCAGGGCACTTCAATTTTGTCTTTTAGTTGCATGGCTTCTTCATATTCTTCTTCCTCAGTTGTTGAGAGTGCAATGAAGACTTTTTTGAGGTATTGGCATTCGTTTAGGCCTTGGATGATGGTTTTGAAATTTGGTTTGTTGAAAGCGTCGCCCAATACGGGTATAATGACCCCTGCGGGGTATTTCTCTTTGAGGCTTTCTAGCCTTTCTTCCATTTGGCAAAAGTTCGTGTTTAGATCGTGAATTCTAGTTATTTTCCCTTGGTCAAAGTCCATTTTACCTCACTCCTTTTTTTAGGGGTCACGTCTAAAAGCTTTCAACAATGCCTATAACTAAACGTGATTTGTGTTTAGAATGCGGCGTGCGGTTATTAAATTTACCGTTAACTTCCACTAAAAAGGCAACCGCCAGTAAATTTTGCCTTTTTTCTGTAAAGTTTGCCGTCTGTGGCTTATTTCTGCTAAACGCGGTTGTATTCTTTGGGTTATGAAAAAATTTATAACAAATCAGTTATTCATATTGAACTTGTACTCAAACAATCGGGAAGCTGTTATTATGGCAAAAGCCAAAGCCAAAAAAGCAACCACCAAAAAAACCAAAAAAACAAAAAAGAAGTGAACTACCACAAGCCAACGCTTGGGCACTAACCCCCTTTTTCTCACCCACAAATAACCAACGCCTTTTAAACGCAGCAAACCATAATACTCTCCCTGAGGAAAGATATCATGCCCGAAGACAAACTTCCCGCCAAAAACTGCATCCACTTCAGCTGGCTCAACAACTATGCATGCATCCTTCTCAAAACACCCACCAAACGCATACTAATTGACCCCACAGACGTAAAAACAAAAAACTTTCCCCAACTAGACGCCATCCTAATCACCCACGAACACTACGACCACTTAGACCAACGTCTAGTTGTTGACCTCCAAAAAAACACTAACTGCACCGTAATTGCTGACCAAACCTCCAGCCAAAAACTAAAAACTCTGCTGCCCCAAGGCAAACTCATAACAACCAACATAGGCGACAAAATAAAAATCGGCCCAGTTAATGTACAAACTGAAAAATGCCGCCACCAAGCCGCAAGCCCCGTTACATACCTAATTACAAGCGAAGACGGCGTCAAAGTCTGGCACACGGCTGACAGTTTGTCGTATCCTGAAATGGCACAAATCGGCAAAGCCGAAGATATCGATGTGGTGTTCTGTACGGTCGGTGTGGCGCAGGGGGCGTCTGCGGAATCGGGCAGTGAAATGGCTTGGCTCATTAAACCCAAAATCGCCGTGCCCTACCACACGAGCTCGGTTGATAGTCAAAGGCAGTTTGCGCAGATCCTCAAAAAGGAACTTCCTAAAACCACCTGTGTCATACCTGAATTGGGTAAGGCGTATCAGGTGTCAAAGGAGGAAAAGAAATCTTGAATGCCCAAAATCAAATGAAAGTTGAAATGGCAAAAATCCTGACTAATATTGATGCGTTACAGTTTGGGTTGTTTAAACTGTCAAACGGCAAAGTCAGCCCTTACTATGTAGATTTACGAATTGTGCCCAGTTTTCCTGACGCCTTCCGAAGCATATGTGACTTCTATGCTGACGCCATAAAAAAGCAAATTGGGCTGGAAAACTTTGACCGCATAGCCGGCGTCCCAATCGCGGGAATACCGTTTGCCTCCCAAATTGCCTATAACCTAAAGAAGCCCTTTCTGTACGTGCGCAAGGGCGCTAAGTTTCATGGACGCGAACGTCGTGTTGAAGGCATCTTGGTGAGTGGTGATAGAGTTTTGCTAGTTGATGATTTAATTACAACGGGGTTGACTTTGAAGGTCGCAGCAGAAGCAGTTCGCGCTGAGGGCGGCGTAATCACTGACGCCGTGGCCTTTTTGGATCGAGAAGAAGGCGGAAATGAGGTGCTTACGGAAAGCGGCATAACTCTTCATGCCTTGCTTCATATGGGCGAAATAGCTGATACGCTCTTTGACATAGGCACCATTGATGAAGAAAGCCTCAAAACAATCAAAGTCCAAATCAAAAGCAAAACAAAACGGCAACCGCGTTAATCGTAGAAAATTAACGCTTTGCTTTCCAGCAACACATGCAAACTGTCTACCGCAATGTACACGTCTCCTTCTTTTTTGCCTCCTGTACAGACGAGTTTGCCGCTTGCAAACAGCAAAATCACCACTTTTGGTTCTTCCATGCGATAGATCAAGCCTGGAAACTGTTCCGGTTCATACATGGTTCGTCCCAGCGTGTATGCAGCTTTTTCTAAATCAATCATGCCGCCAAGGCTGGCGGAAGCTACGATGTTTTGGATTTTTAGTTCTGGTTTGCTGATGATTATTATGCCGCCTTTTTTCAGTTCCTTAACGACTTTGGTGACGGCTCGACGTGCTTCTTTTTCACTTTTGGCGCCTGTGCAAACCATTTTCCCGGAGCTGAAAATGAGTGTGGCAGTTTTTGGGCGTTTAAGACGAAAAACTAATCCTGGAAACTGTTCGGGTCGATATTCCACGCCTGGATAACCTTTAACGACTGAGTTCAAATCCACTTTTTGGTTGAGTGTGGCAGAGGCGACAACGTTTTCAATGCTTATTGTTGCTTTAGTTTTAGGCATGGCACCACTTCTCAGTCAGTACATTTATACAATAAGCACCGTTTATAAATACATCTACATCTGCCCGTTTGAGGGTTTTTGTTCAACAACTGCCAGCCGTTTCTGCTTCAGCAGTGGTCCCGCAAACTCAACAATAAGCAGCAGAACAATTAGCGCAATAATTGCTGGAAAAATCATTTGTTTGTTGCTGATGCCTAAAGTGTCGTGCATAAAAATTGCTATGTTCCCAATCCATGGGATGCGCATTATGACTTTGCCTACCACCAGGTCTTGGCTCACTGCCCCGTTGGGTATGCTGGCGTTGTCGCTGGGCCATGGGTCACATTTGGAGGGGACAGTTGGCCAAGTTTCGGGTGCATCGGTTCCATCTCCTTTGGTGAAGAAATAGATTTTGTCATCAATTGTCATGTTGCTTACAATTCGGTGGATAATGAGTTCGTCAGGGTTGTTTGGTTGGTGAAAAACGATTATGTCACTATCTGGGTAAGTGGTTTTTAGTGTTTGAGCGTTTACGCCTTCTATGATTATTAGGTCTCCAACATGTAAGGTTCGGTCAAACGGGTCCTTCCAACCGTCATAGGCTGAGTCATTGGAGATGTACATGCTGCCACTTGTAACTGCCACGATTGGCGGGATATTGGTGTTGAGGGCAAATTGGCTTCCAAACAAAAGAACCAAAACAACTCCTGCCGCTAAGCCAACAACTATAACAACATGGGCATATTTGTTGTTCCAGAGCTTCTTTTTTGCCGTTACTGCTTGTCCCATCCTGTGCAAAGTGATGATTGTGGCTCAGGTAGTTAACATTGTCTGTTCAGTTATGGTGTTGAGTTTGGGTTTATTGTTTGGTTGTCTGTATTGGTTAAGTTGGGGTTTGCGCTTGTGGTTTTTCTTTTAAGCAGAGGCCAGACAAATTCAACCAGAATCAGCATTATGATGAGCACAACGATAATTCCTGTAACTATGAAGTTGTTGTTGACGCCCGAATTTTGTATTTGTATGGCAATCCAGCCTATCCACGGTATACGCATGATGACTTTGCCATAAACATAGTCTTCTGAGACTGCACCATTGTATGTGCTGCTTGAGTCAGTTGCGCTTGGGTACCAATAGTCCGTTGGTTCAGGGTTGCCCGGCCAAGTGTAGATGGGGTTACCATCACCTTTGGTGTAGAAGTACAGTTTTCCATTGACTTCAACGGAACTTACGATGCGGTGGACAATTTTTGATTCTGGGTTGCTTGCAGGTAAATCAGGTCTCTGGAAGACAATGATGTCGCTGTTTGGGTAGTCTGTTTTAAGCGACTGAGGGTCTACACCTTGGATAATTATGATGTCGTTAATGTGTAAGGTTCGGTCAAAGGGGTGGCTCCAACCGTCGCATGCGCCATCGTATTGGATGCACATGCTGCCGCTTATGACGGCAAGGGCGGGGGGAATTTCGGTGTTAAGTGCAATTTGGCTGCCGTACCAGAAGCCGAAAACCAATCCGATAATTACCCCAACAACGACTACGGTTTGTACGTACTCGTTTTTCCACAGCTTCTTGATGGTTGTCGTCAAGCTGGTGCTTCCCTTTGCTGCCTATTGTTCCTGTTGATTAGAGTTCCTGCTTTTAAAGAGTTTTCCAAAATGTTTGGGCTTAAAAAAAGGAAAGAGGAGACATGGTGTGAGCTTGATTTGTAGTTTTAGATTTTCTTTTTGCTCAAGACTTCTCGGAATGTTGCGTGGCATTTTGGGCACTCGAAGAGGCCGATTTCTAGTTGCATGCGTTTGCCGGCTTTGTCTGGTCTTCCTGCCATTTTCCATGTTTTCTTTGGTTTGGAAACTTCAGTTCCGCATTTTGTACATTTTGCCATTTTTGTTTCCTCCGATGTTACGTACCCATGCTTGCTAGATGATGCATAAAAGAGTTTTCTGTTTGTTTTGGTGCAAAACTGAAAAATGAATGCCTGAAATAGGCATGTTGGTGTTAATTTATGTTGATGGGCACAAAAACATGTCAATATGCCGTAAACAAAATGCAGGCAAAACCTTAAACACAAATCCACCACTACCCGCCCTTATTTCTCTGATAGACTAATTAAGTCTGTGTGGGTGTTTCTAGTTCTAGCGAAAGTTTAACCATAAAAAACCAAAGTTTTCATCAGAATGCACAACGCCACTGCCTATTTTAACGTGCAGTCTGTTTTTTAGCCCTGCTTTTTTGGCTTTTAAGTGGGCAATGGAAAGACTATTTTAGGAAGAGTTGTCTTTTTGTTGGCTGCGTTATGTTTGTGCAGGGGTCGCCGAGCATGGTCAAAGGCGTAGGCTTCAGGAGCCTATCCTGT
>CAZTRN010000026.1:0-19804 GCA_964616775.1 uncultured Candidatus Bathyarchaeia archaeon | reverse complement strand
TGAGCCTTGTGGCAATAGGCTTGTTTGTGGCGTTAGGTGTTTCCTTTGCCAAATCCGTTCACTACTTGGTGACGTTTTTCATCGGCAGCCACATCGGAGAGCAACGCCGCAAGAAACTTGACGCTGACGCCGCGAAGATACGACGGTGGGCGTTTCTGCTCTTGTTTGCGGCTGCCTCCACTCCAATTCCCGACGAACCCGTAGTCATCCCGCTGGGGTTGATGAAGTACAGTCCCGCCAAGTTTTTCACTGCCTTCTTCTTGGGCAAACTTGCCATCACGGTGGCAGGCGCGTTTCTGGGCGCTTGGACTGGCGAGGTGCTGTCGGAGTGGCTTAGCCCAGAGATAACCGTCGCCGTATCCATCGTGGCAACCATCGTCATCACGGTGCTTCTGTTCAAAGTTGACCTCGGCAAACTTGTCGAGTGGGTGCTTCGCCGAATCCACCGCCAACCCACCTGAGTTGAGAGAAACCTAAATAGCCCCCGCAGCTAGCCATACCCCCGATAGCCATGTCACAAAAACATCGACGATACACCCTCAAATCCAAAGAATCCAAACAACTCCTCGCCGACGCCTCCCAAACCCTCAAAGTAGACCTAGACGCAGTTTTCGGCGCAAAAGTCGATGTCGAAACGGTGGAGGCAGAGTTTGGGGAGGTGCTTTTGGTGGATGGCAAGCCGGTGCTGTTTCGGGCTGCAGGTAAGGTTTTTCCGTTGTTGATGGCAGAGCAGGTTTTGGCGCAGTTGCCTCGTGCAGTGGTGGATATGGGTGCGGTGCGGTTTGTATGCAATGGCGCGGATGTGATGGCTCCAGGTATTGTGCGTTATGAAGGTGAGTTTGAGGTGGGTGACGTGGTTGTTGTTGCAGAAGTGAAGTACGGTAAACCTCTCGCGTTAGGTGAAGCCCTCTACAGCTCCAGTCAGGCGCGGGCACTTAAGCAGGGTCCCATAATCAAGAGTCGCCACTATGTCAGTGACAAAGTGTGGAATTTTGCCAAAACATTAAGCCCGCAAAGCTAGGGAACTGTGAATTTAGGGCTGTGGCAGTTGAGGCAGACAGCGTCTATTTTTAGTTGAGGTGCAGGCTGCGGGGTGCCCAGCAAGCTGCGGGTGGTTATGGTTATGTATCCCAGTGGGCGACCGCATTTTTGACATCTTACCGGTTGCTTATTCATGCCAATCGGTAGGTAATATGAGTTTTTGGTTTATAAAATTAGGCACTATTTCCATTTTGTTAGGATTTCTTCTCGTTGGAACGTTGCTTTTGCCAAGTAGAACAAAGCGATGTCAGCTACTGCTAAGGCTGCGGATACGCCTAACCCGAGAATCACGTTTGAACCTGCTATACCAGTGATGGCTACAAGAACCAGAAATATCAATGGAAGCACAACTATGCCGCCGATTTGTTGAGCGGCACGGATGTCGTTAACTTTGGAGGACACAATTACGTTCGCTTCTACGCTCATGATGCAGGCTAAGGGGCTAACTATCCCGATGGCTATTATCCAGAAGGCATTTGGCAGCAGCAATACGCCAAGCTGGGTCGCTGACCAGACATCTATAATAACAAGCGAAATTATGGCGGCTAGATAGGTGACAGCCATGCAGGGTACGAAACTGGCTAAACTTTTGCCTAGCAGCAGTTCGCCGTCGGTGGTGGGGGTTGCAAGCAGGGGTTCGAGGCTGTGTTCGATTTTTTCACCCACAAAACTGTAGGACGCCATTATGGACGGTAAAACGGCGGGGACAATGATGAGAAAAGTGGAGACGAGATTAACTATTGTGTCTACGGCAACCAAGAATTCGGCGGGAGGCATGCTTGCGCGTCCTGACTGGATGCCTAACAAGTAAACGACAGGCAACACCACGCCCATGATTACGGGCATAGCGATTAAGCTGTAGAGGATGTAGCGGTTCTTTTTGAATATGGCCAGATCTTTTAGGGTGACTATCCATGCTTTGTTTAATCTCATGCTGGGGGTACCTCCCGGATTAGTCTTAAGTAAACATCTTCGAGGGTGGAGCGCAACTCCGTTACGTACTGGATGCCCCCGCCCGCTTCTACAATTGCCCTCACTAACTGCGGGTTGTCACGTTCAGGGTTGTCCATGTCTAAAACTAGCTTGTTGCCTGTTACCCGCAAAGTCTTAACAAAGCTTAAGCTACGGACTGCCTCGGTGACTTCGGCAGGTGGGGTCTGCAGGTGCACGATGGTTTTGCGGTTGTAGAGGCTGCGTTCTAGGTTCTGGGGGGAATCTATGGCTACGAGGCGGGTTTTGAGGATGCCGATGCGGTCACAGAGCCGCTCTGCCTCGTCAAGGTTATGCGTGTTAAGGAATATGGTGTGTTTTTCTTTTTTGAGTTCAAGGATGAAGTCCCGGACAGTTTTGGATGCTTCAGGATCCAAGTTCGCCGTGGGTTCATCTAAGAAGAGAACTTTGGGGTCATGAATGAGGCTGCGGGCGATGGCAAGTTTCTGTTTCATGCCTTTAGAGAACCCTCCAACCGCGTCTTCGCGTCTTTCCCAAATGCCCAACAGTTTCAGCAGTCGTTCGATGTTTTCGCGTCGCCGCTCGTCGGGGACTTCGTAGAGTTTGCCGTAGAAGTCTAAGTTGCGGTAGGCGCTGAGGCTGTCGTATAAGCCGACGTTTTCGGGCAGCAAACCGACCAGTTTGCGGATTTTGAGGCAGTCGGCTTCGTTGTCGGTGGAAAATCCGCCTAGCCGTGCGGTGCCGCTGGTTTTGCTGATGAGGCAGCAGAGCATGCGAACCGTGGTGGTTTTGCCTGCCCCGTTGGGCCCCAGAAAACCGAAAACTTCCCCCTCATTTACATGTAGAGTAAGGTTTTCTACGGCGGTTAGGGTGCCGAATTTCCGGGTGAGGTTTTCGGTGTCTATCATGTGCATCAGCCTTGCTGTTTATTGGAGCCATAAGTATTTAAGTCAAACGAAACCGTTTTCACGGCATGAAAACGGTTAAGCTTTTGGACCAAGAAGGCACCGCCCTCATTTACGACGCCCTAAACCAAGCCATCTTAAACAAACTTGTCGCAGACGAACACTCCATATCCGAATTATCCGCCGAACTCAACCAGCCTCCCCTCAAACTCTGGCGAAGAATGCAAAAGCTCGCCAAAGCAAACCTCGTTGAACTCGCTCAAACCAAAAAAGTCGGCAACCTAGAAAAGAAGATGTACCGCTCAACCGCAGTCTGGTTTACGCCCCATCAGTATTTTAGTATAACGCCCAAAAACCCTGACCTCAAAGAAGCATTCGAAATTTATTCAGGCATACAGAAAGAAATGATGCTGGCGCTCTTAGCTCTTGGTGATGTACCAAAAGAAGCAGAACCAAGTGACTTTTCTTTGTACGCTAACATGCAGGTGTTTGTCCAGCTATGCAGTAAACCCGTAACTCAAACAAAAATAGTGGAACTGGAAAAGAAACTCGCCAAATTCAGACAACAAAACAAGTTCCTCCCCCAAGCATAGCTTCCCTTGAACAACTTGTGCTTTGGGGTAGGTAACGAAAAACAGGGTAGACCTGAAAAAAGAAAGAGAAGGCGGCTAGTTTATTTTGTTGAGTTGTATGTGGAAGCTGCCTATTCCGCTTGGGGGAAGAACAAAAAGAATCGTGTAGCTCTGTGGAGTTGATTCGCCAAAAGTCTGCACAAACGTGTTGTTCACGCGCAACTGATAATCTGTGGTTTCGATTTGCGACATTATCGGATAAAGGTCGGAGGATACACAGACGTTGTTGGTTCCGTTGTCCCAGTAGCCTCTGTACAGGTAAACGTCAGTCCATGCACCTGCCCCCGGCATCTGGGTGCAGTTTATGGATAGCTGCCATTGCTCGTTGGCGCCTGTGTAGAATGGAATGTAAACGGTTTGAACGTTGGGGTCTAAAAATCTAAGGCAGTCGTTGGTTCCTGTAATGGTCATGTCTATTGACTGTTGGGTCGGCTGTGGAGAAACCGCCCACGGTTCAGAAACGATGATTGTCGCCAGCGCTCCAGCAACCAAAACAACTGCAACTATCATAAGTAACTGTTTTTTCACTTGGTTCCCTCTTTCCCTGCAGCATGTGCTGCTTATTTGGATAGTGCCACTGAGCATATAAAAAAATGACGGTGCCTACGCAAACCCCGTTTTCAAGCCTACGACCAGGAACAAGAATTAAACTAAAAGAGGGTTAGGAGCGTTCGTATTTGGAGTCTTCGATACGTTTCTGTTCTATCTCTTCGTCGCTCAGTTGCGGCTCACTGGATTGTTGCTGGGCTTGAGCTTCTTCAGGCGGCCAAGTAATCGGGTCAGATACGGATGAGTATATGTTTAGCCAACTGCGTTTGCCGCAGGCAGGACACTTCACGTAATGTAGGGGCCCAACATGGGGCGCCAGCACTGCTCCGCCGAGTCCTTGTTCGAAGACGGCGCCGCATTTTTTGCATTTTACACGTGACATGGATACACGGTTCCTTGCCGCTATAGTGGGGTTGGCGGGTTAAAGGTTTTTCCAAATTTCCTGTTCCCCACCAAGAACAGCAAAAGGGCATTTTTAGTCAAGAAATCCTGACAAGAACCCTTTAATCACAAAAACCTCTTATTTTTTTGTGGTTCCCTATGAACCTAAACAAGTTAGCCTCGGCCGCAATATTGCTTTTAATTGTTTCAGCCGCGGTCTTGACCATTTTGATGAATCAAAGTTTTGGGATCATCGTTAATGCTGATGTACAAGACGATGACACCTGTACACTTACTGTTCAGTCGCCCACTAATTTGGCTGCTATACGAAACAATGTGTCTTTAGTTTATGCAATCGATGCCAAACCAGGCTACTCATTTAGGTTTAGCTCAGTTCTGTTTGAAGAATACTTGTTTTCAGGATACATTTTAGATTACGATAAAAATGTAGTGGCGACAAATTTGTCAATTATAGAACTGGAACGGGAACGGTCTCGGGAATTTTTGAAGCATACGAAGTATGTTAATTTGACTTACGAGGGCAACCAGTACTTGGGAAATACCGATATAGCGGATTTGTCGGAGGGAAATCACTCGTTAGTGGTTTGGGTAAGAGCGGAAGAAAACTACCTGTCGTTTAGCATGGTGCATTGGACGGTTTTTTCAGACCCTATAAATTTTACAGTTGATAACACACCGCCTCAAATTTCGGTTCTGTCGCCAATTGAAGCCAGCGAAGCCACAAACGCAACCTTAACCTTT
Organism: uncultured Candidatus Bathyarchaeia archaeon; assembly: GCA_964616775.1. Classification (GTDB taxonomy): domain Archaea; phylum Thermoproteota; class Bathyarchaeia; order Bathyarchaeales; family Bathycorpusculaceae; genus JADGNF01. The sequence continues at coordinate 14,583 of CAZTRN010000026.1, read as the reverse complement.
ACCGTAAATGAACCCGCATCACAGGTTGCTTATAGTGTGGATGGCGCAGAAAATGTATCTGCTGCAGGTAACTGTACGCTGCCAATGATGTCAGACGGAAACCATACCGTGAAAGTCTACGTTTGGGATGCTGCAGGAAACGTTGGAACCGCACAAACGGTAACCTTCACAATAACCTCGCCTACACCTTTGCCGCCCACACCCACCCCGACCGCCCAGTCATCCATTTTAACACCTGCCTCGGGGGCAAGCCAATCTTCCACCGCTGACAATTCTGGTTTCAAGTTGGATACAGCGTGGATTATTGTGTTGCTAGCGGTTGTTTGTGTTTTTGTTTTAGTAGTCATTGTTGGGAAAAAAGCAACCCGCAAAAGAGAGAACCGATAAGGGTGGGCGAGTAGGCGCTGCAGAGCAACAGGTTTCTGAATTTGCGGCTTTAAATAAGGGGGGCTATAGACAACCCAAGCAACTTCAAAACAAGTACAGAGCTTTCACATAAGCACATGTAGCCTGATGCTTATGATTTCGCTTCTCTTATCAACTTATCATCCACACAGCTTTTGGTCCTCCAACTTCTCCAGCCGCCACATTTCTTGCAAAAGAACGGAACACACCGCTCAAACACCATCACCTGGAAAAACACAAACGAAATCACAAGCTTAAACCAAAACGACGAAAAGCTTGCCAGCAGACTGGATGCTATGGCTAACGAGAGGCTGATTCCAAGCCCAGCATATAACTCGCTGGACACGATTTGGGTAAAGCCTGCCAATGCGACGCCTTGGCTTTGAATGCTGCTTATCAACGTGTTTGATATGATTACCACATCAAAACCCACCCAAGACCCAAGAGCAATAAAGATAACAACCAGAGTCAAAATTTCGAAAACTCGAGTTAAGGTCTGATATATGGCTGGTTTGATCATGGCTTTGGGGTTGGTTTTAATTATCATCACGCCGTTGTGAAACTCTTCAAGTTGTTTAGCTATTTTTTTCTCAAAATTCGCGTTCGCTTCTCTCTTTCGAAGTTTAGCTAAGATTCTTTCAAGCAACCCCAGCAACTTTGAAGCTAACTTGAGATTTACACTCAAGTAAATAATCAACATCAGCGGCACAGCTAAGAACACAAACGTTGCTCCCACCGCTAAAAGCACCGCGCTGCTAACCGAATAATTCAACGCCAAAAGCGAAATGCCCAAAATCAGCGAACCTAAAACTATCAAAAGCTCAAGCACATCTTTAACAATGATTGCTGCCGCGGCTTTTGCGCCCTCAACATCAGGGTCCTTGCTAAGCAAATACGTAATGAACACATCGCCTGACAATCCGCCTGGAATCAGTGAATCAACAAAAAAGCCCACCCAACTTAATCCAAACACGCGCTGAAATGTAGTTTTAACGTGTATACTTCCAAGAATTTCCTTCCACGCTAATGCATTACAGACTGCACCTGCTAGTACACATCCGAATGCTGCGGCGTAGATGGTGAGGTTTGTTTTTCCAATGACTTCTCCTACTTTGGAGATGTCTGTGTAAAAAAACAAATACATCAAGAACGCTACGAATCCAAGCACTGCCAGTAGGGTGACCCATTTTTGGAATTTGGCGTTCTCACTAAGCAAAGATTGTTTGCTCCTGAAGTTTAAAGGGGACCTGCAACTTGCCGACCCTGTTTGCCTACCACAGCTTGTAAATGATAAGCCATCACAACCCTAATTTTAAGGCTTACTAAAGAAGAAACCAAAAACCATCGGCTAACAAAAAAGCAAACACAAAAGTGCCCTTCGTTGCCTTCTCAACTGCCCTCAGATGCCGACAGCAAACCTGAATAACCTACAAAAAACAAATACGCCCACAGTCAGGTTTAAACGTAAAACAGAGCCCTAAATACAATTGTGTCTGTCTGAAACCTGTTAGATAGGTTTAAATGGTATAAGTTTAAGTATAGAAGAAGCATAATTTCATACGAAGGGTTCATCATGAGCGAAATGACAACTGAAATCCTTGAGCAGAACATCGGCAAAATCGTGCTTGTTCGCCTCAAAGGTGGCAAAAGCCTACGCGGTAGACTCAAGGGCTTCGATCAGCACCTCAACCTCGTTCTAGAGGAAACTGAAGACACTACAAACGTTGAAAGCCAAAGAAAACTCGGCTTAATTATTGTCCGCGGAGACAACGTAGTTCTGATTTCTCCGCCTCCACGATAAAAACAGGTGACAAATATGGGTAAAGGCACTCCCTCAATGGGCAAGCGTCAAGGAAGAGTTGTCCACATTAAATGTAGACGTTGCGGCAGACGAGCTTACCACGTTCGCGAAAAGCGATGTGCAGCTTGCGGCTACGGCGAAACCACAACTATTCGCCGCTACAAGTGGCAAACCAAGACGCTGCTACGCGAAAGAACCGTGTAGACATCACCCTCTTTTCCGCTTTTGCGGCTTCCTTCTTTAACTTTTAAACATCCCTAAAAGCCCACCTGCAGCGACTTTTTATGGCTTAACCCGCGCCTAAGCATGTGGATATGTTGCGCAGGATTTTAGCACATCAAAACTCTTACCTCATCACCCAGCTGAAATCTTTGCTCCTTTTGGGCTGATAAAACTTAACTCGCAAACAACTACCACAGCACCCTTATGCGTCAAAAATTTCTGGCTTTTCTCATGCCTTTGGTCAGGTTGGGTATTCAGAAACCTTAAATAAATCGCCAGCGTGGTAAGACGGTACTGAACATATGGGTGCGCGGTTGTAGTCTAGCCTGGTTTAGGACTTCAGCCTGCCACGTTGATGACCCGGGTTCAAATCCCGGCAACCGCACCATCCTCTTCTATTCATCTTATCACCTTGACGACGACAATAACAGTCGTCCGATAAGGTGGCAACACATCATCTGGGCATTTATCAGAGCAGAAGTTCTGTGTTCTTAGCGCTCATGTCTGCTCGTACAGTTTCTCTGTTTTCGAGTCATACCATGACATCTCAAAATTCTCTTCCAAAATCCGTAGGATAATGTTGTTGTTAGTTGATAACGCCACTAAGCACGGCTCTTTTTGTATGGTCACAAATGCTTGTTTGTGATCAACGATCATGTACTCGTCATATAGGTCTCTGGTAGTAGTTTTTACTGCGAAAATGCCCTTTGGAGGTTTTGTTTCTGCGATTATTTTTGCTATTGTTTTCTTGTTGTTTGTAACTCCTATAAGTAAGCGTTGTTTTACTCCATTTTGAGCCTCCAGCAGGAAGCCCTTGCGCCAAACGTGCTTGGGGTACCTTAAAATGAAGTTTTCACTAAAATGTGTGTCCTGTTGTTTTCTGCTAGTGGATGAGATTTCGATGACTTTGTTTGTTACGGCATCATTTCCTGATATGAGCACAAAGCTCGAGTCCTGTTCAATTGTTCCCTCATGTGTTTTTTTGAGCTCCTTTACCAGTTCTTTCAGTTCTATTGTTTGCCGATTTGCTCTTTCCATTGCTCTTTTCTTTTCTAGCAAAACTAAACTGTTAAGGGCATCTTTCAATGAAACAGCATTTACTAAAACAGGTTTGCCAATTTTTTTTGTTATCAACCCTTTTTTCTCAAGCTTAGGTAGAATCTTGTAGACGTCTTGTCTGTGCAAATTGGTAGCGGTTGAAATCTGATTTACAGTGATTGGTCCACATTGCACCGTGCTTAGGTAAACCTTTGCTTGGTTAACTGAAAGACCAAAATCCGTTAACTTTCTAACAGCGTCTTCCTTCAGCAACAACAAACCACCCGCGTAAGTGTATCGAGTTATAAGTTTGCTGCTACTATTTGTAGCAATATAGTTAAAAGCTTGTCGCAAGAACCCCCTTTCCACTCAGTCTTTAATATCAAACTCAAAAATAGTCGTACCAAGTGGGGAGCGTTGGTTAGGACACTTTTCTCCACTAAAAACAATAGAGGGAAATCAACACGAAACAAACAAATTTTATAAAACTATCTATAGTAGTTGCTTTGCTGCTGCTTTCTTTAACTCTTTTGACGCCTACAAACGCTGGTGTGATTCCATCCTCAATTATTGCAAAGCCAGTTTCTTCAACGGACTATGGCGACATAATGCAATACGAATGTGTAGCAGGTGAGAACAACGAAAACCAAGACGGCTGCTCAGCAGGACCTGGACCTGATGTGCCAAACGTATTGTGGAAAGTTACCGCATCTGGGTCTGGCTATATTAGCGTTTTTAACGGAAAAGCCTTTGTCATAAGCGGAGCAACCCTGCGCGCATATGACGCATTTACAGGAGAGCTAGTGTGGAGCACAAATTTAACACGCAGTGCATCTGGAACTGGTGGTACCAAAAAAATCGACAATACCTACCTCTTTGTTGACTGCAACGGACCCGAAGTCCACAGGATATCTGACGGCTCTTTTGTTGCAAACTACACCGTGCCCTATTATGGTGGCCAAGGCGGAGGTGCTCAATATTTCCCTGGCTCATGGTCCAGCACGCTGAAAATGAAGTACGTCGTATCTTTTGACAACGTGGATACCAAAAAAGGCTATATTAACGCTATCAGCTTAGCAGATCCAACGCATCCAGTGTTAGCTTGGCAGTACGTATGCCACGATGCATCTGAAATATCCACTTACGGCGACGGCATACTCTTAGTAGGAACCTCAGCCGGCGTTGCAGTTGGATTAAATGGTACAACAGGCGAGTTCTTATGGAGAGCACCAAAAACTGGAATGGTACAGCAACATGGCTTGTTTTATGACGGCAATTTTTATGAATCAGCAAGCTCTGCAACAGTAACCTGCTGGAACACAAGTGGCGCAGTGCAATGGGAATATGACTTAAACAACCTTTGTACAAGAGCATTCGGAGTCTACAACGGTGCAGCCGGCTACGGAAGATACTATTGTGATGTCGACGGCGTTGAACCTAGCAGTTGGGTTGCTTGCTGGGACGCTAAAACAGGAGACCTGATGTGGAAACAACCTGCATACTACAACATTGCCTACAACACCCCAGTACTTGGCGGAGGCAAACTATATACTGTTTCATGTGACCGCGCTGCTGACTCTCAGACAGCTGGATTGGTGATGCCTGGGTACCGATTTACATGTTTTGACGCCTACACTGGCACAGAACTATGGAGCATCCCACAAGCGTTTGCTACTCCATCAATTGCGTACGGAAATCTCTATGGCATTTATGGCGGCGTTATATACTGCATTGGTAGCAGTACGCCGGACGGAAAAACTGTAAGTGACTGGAATTACGGATTCTCTGGCGGAGACCTATCCCTTCAAAGAGTTGCTCTATCACAAGCAGGTCCACAGGATCTTACAACGCCAAGATGGGTGTTCGCAACAGGCGGTAAAATTACAAGTTCCGCAGCAGTAGTAGATGGCAAAGTCTACGTTGGATCGGACGACTACAATTGGTATTGTCTTGACGCCTACACTGGCGCTAAAATCTGGAATTTCACAACTGGATACCTCGTTCAATCCTCAGCCGCAGTAGTCAATGGCAGAGTTTACACAGGTGCAGACGATGGCAATATCTACTGCCTTAACGCGAATACAGGTGAATTAATCTGGAAAACCCCTGCTGGCGGTCTCATTGATTACATTATAATGCCTCAGTTCCTCCAGTCTCGTTCGTGTCCAATAATAATCAACAACCTGCTATACGTGGGATCTCTAGATGGCAAAGTTTACTGCTTAAACGTCGGAGACGGCTCGGTTAAATGGACTTACAAAACAGGTGATGCAATCGGCGGTTCTCCAGCTTACTATAACGGTGTCATCTACATTGCATCCACCGATACATACCTCTATGCTTTAGACGCCACAACAGGAAACCTTAAGTTTAAGACTATAGGCCTCAACTTGGACGTTTTCTGGAACAGTAGCAATGCAATGACCAACTTGAACTACTTCAACACTCCCACTCCAGTCATTGCTAACGGTGTAATCTACGTTGCAGGAGGAGTCACAATGGGCGGTAGATCTGCAAGTATGCCCACAAATGCTGGAGGTGCATTCGGCGGTGGCATGAGAATAGCAGCCTTCAACGCTACAACAGGCGCAAGCATCTGGAACCAAACACTAGGCGGAAACTCCGGCTCAGTCTGGATCCCAACATACTACAACGGCAATCTATACATGGTTGAATTCATGCAGGTAACATGCATGAACGCTAGTGCTCCAGGCACTGGGCCAGCAAAAGCTGCTAGCTTCGTGGGGCTCCCAGCTGACAACCGTACATGGGCACAATGGATCGGCTATGAAATCTTATCTTCAGTTGCTTACGTTGACGACCTTAGAGGTCCAACAGTTTACGTCGGCTCTGATGTTGGCAGCGTTACCTGTCTAAACGCCATAAATGGAACCCCCATATCTGCATACCAAACAGGTGCAAACGTTGAAGCTTCACCATCCATTTGGGAAGGAAAGCTGTACATCGGCGGCGTTGATCGGAACATCTACTGCTTTGATGATTCACCAATCGTAAGCTTCGATATCTTTGCTGAATCTAACAAAGGTGAAATAATGTGGAACAATGAAACCCTAAGTGTAAGTGGACGACTCATAAGCAACCCCGACGAAATAACGTACGATGCCAGTGCAAAAGTTTGGATACCTGTTCCAAGCGAAATGCATCCTGGTCTTCCAAACGCCGAAATAACGCTATCCTTCACAAAGCCTGACGGAACATCTGAAAACGTGACCTGCATAACTGACAACCACGGATACTTTACAGTCGACAAGAACCTTGCAGAAGTCGGCACTTGGGGCTGGGTTGCCTACTATGAAGGCATGCGGCAAATCGGAATCAGCTATGACGAAGTCTATGGTCAATGGAACACAATCACTGTCGAAGCTGCACCAGGAAGCCCAACTCAAACGACAGCGCCTTCAACAACTACGCCAACAGAAACGCAAACAACGCCTGCTGTTTCAGGAACTTCTGCCTCCTCGTCTTCACCTGATGCCTCTTCCTCGTCGCTCTTTGGTGGCATGCCAGTTGAATACCTTTATGCTATCGTTGCAGTCGTAGTCATTGTCATTGTTGCTGTAGGAGCATATGCATATTTCAGAAGCAAAAAGCAAGCCTAAACAAGGGACAACCTTCCCTTCTCTTTTTTCTGATTTCATTAAAAATGAGCTTTCACGCCTTTTCCAAGTTGTATGTACACTGGCAATCGAGTTGTATGCTCCCTAAACGGCTTTTTGACGATTAACCGTTTGCCCGCTGAAAGCGTAACAAGCAACTGCTTCAAACAAACAACTTAATGTTCTTGCGGATGGAGCCATTAAAAATTCAACTTTGACAACAAGGAGGAAACAAAAATTGGAAAGATGCGATATTTTTGCACGCGGCTTAATATCGGCGTGGTGGTCTTCGTTTGGAGTAGCATTCTCGGCAGTAAACTGGCCTAGTGCCATCGGGCTTGAAAGGAACTTCACATTCTTTGCCACAATCAGCACAGGTAGCCTTGTGCATCTCTTTTCTATACATTACTCTTTCAACTCCTTACCCCTACATTGCGCAAATGCCTATTTGCACAATTCCATCTATGTTTCGTTCTGCGTTTAAGTTTTATCCAAAATCAAACTAACCTTCAAAAAACTCTCAAACTATCGAACAGATGTTACGTTAAAAGATAAAAAATTATTTTTTGTGGCGTCGAATACGGTCCTGTTTCTGCGATTTCATGCGCCAGTCTCTTTTCCGTTGCGTTTGCACCGTAAATCGGTCCCGTCGACGCTCCGACATAACATCGCCTCGGTAGCGGGCTACGTTACGATAGAACACTTCAGGGCTGATTAAATTTGCTTTTAAATCTTCAATGTTGACGTTTAGGTCTTTTTTCGCGTCAACGCTGCTCACGTTATCAAATAACTCCGTATAAACCATGTATGCGGCGTGGAAAGGAAAATTCATAGGGTCGTCGATTTCAAGTTTTTCAGGGGCTGTTTGGTCAGGGTTGCTTGCTGGTTGTTCTGTCATGTTGACACAGTCTTCTTACACTGTATTGACTACTGGTTTATAACCCTACCCCACGAAACCTATGGCGAAATTTAGAATGAATCATGTGGTTTTGTGATGTTTTCCAAAGAAATAGTGGTTGTTTCTTTGCATTTTATATCATCGGCAGATTCTGAATGATGGATTGAAGCTGCTCAACAACTGGACCAATGAGATTTAGCACTATGCTTGGGAACAAACCCAATATGATTAGTGCCCCAGCGAGGATAAAAATTGGGGTAAGTATCCGTTTTGATTCTCGTATTGAGATTTCTTTTTTGGGTTTATTGCCGTACATTACCTGTATTAGCCTAAACAAGTAGGCCGTTTGAAGAACACTGGTCAAAACGCCGATAACCGCCAACCAACTTAGATTTGCTTCTATAGCTGCGGTGAAAACCAAATATTTGCCCATAAACCCGCCGAACGGGGGAACACCCGCAAACGACAACCCCGCCATCACCAAAGCTAAAGAAACAAACGGCAACTTCTTGCCTAAACCTGAAAAATCATCTAAGCTTCTAAAACCATGACCATTTAGGATGCCAACAGCCATAAACGCAAGTGCTGTGGTGATGCCACCAATTAAGAAGAAGTAGAGGTTTCCTATTAATCCCAGCGCCGTAACGCTTGAAATAGCAACAAGGTTGTAGCCGATGTCTGCAACGCAGATGTAGGCGATTAGGCGTTTTACGTCTTTTTGGATTAACGCAAACAAGTTACCTACAATCATGGTTAAAGCTGCCATGACGGCTAGCATTATGGTCCAGTCTATCGTTGAAGGAATTATGACATAGAGCAACACTCGGATTAGGATGTAGTAGCTGCCTTGGTCTACAAGGGCTGACAGAAATGCCGCAGATGGAGCTGGCGCAGCGGCGTAGGCAGAGGGCAGCCAGAAATGAAACGGAACAATGGCTGATTCAATAGCGTAACCCGCAGCTATGAACACGAAGGCAATGATGAAGAGACTGTTGCCGCTTAAGGTTTTCAGGGCTTGACTGATGGCTAAATAGTTCAGGGTTCCCGTCAAACCGTAAATTAGTGACATTCCTAAAACCACACATGCCGATGCGATGACAATCATTACGAGGTACTTGAGGGTGGCATTGATAGAAACCGCGTTTTTCCTAAACAACATCAAGAAAGCAGCGCCCGCAGTTGTAACTTCCCAAAATATGAAAAGCGTCAACAAGTCGCCTGCTAAGACTGCGCCAAGTACGCCCGCTGTGGTCATGAGCATTACTGCAAAGTAACGTTCGGCTGGTCTATCATGAGCGTTGACTGAGAAAATCGTGTAGACCATTACAACTGCACTGATGGCTACGATGATTATTGCCATGTAAATCGAGATGGCATCCACCATGAATGCGCTGGAGAACACCGAGTTGTCTCCGTTTATGTTCATGCTGATGATGCCTGGAGATGGTGTGCTGTAATAGTTGAGGGCTAAGTTAGCTACGGTTGCACCTTCAACTGCGAAAACAACCATGAACCAGCACAGTGTCAACGCCGTTTTGAAGCCACTTTTCTTAATTAGCCTAAAGATGGGAATTGTAAGCAGCGCGGCAAGCGCTAACGTAACAATCGGCAAAAGAACATCCAAGATTTCAATCATGTCGCTTCACCTCATCCCCCTATGGTCACTGTTCGAATCAGTTCAAGCAGGAACGCTGGGTAAATCCCAACAATAACTATCAAAACCGCTAAAACGGCAAACGACAACTTCATGTAATTGGAAACCTCAAACGATTTTTTGCTCTCTTCGCCTTCTGGAAGTTGATTTTCTTTTGGTTGACCAAGAAAAACTTTGGACGTGAACCTCAGCATGTACGCAAGCGAAAGCACCGTTGCCACAAGCATAAGTGCAGTTGGCACAATGTAGAAAGAGTCAACCCCAATTATCTGAAACGCACCCACGAAAATTAGAAATTCACTTATGAAGCAAGCAAAAGGCGGTGCACCTCCAATGCTTAACGCTGCGATGGTTGAGGAAACTGCGGTGAACGGCATTTTACTTGCCAAGCCGCCCATCAGGTTGATGTCTCTTTTTTCAGTTTGATGCATTATGCCTCCAGCGGCAAGGAAAAGCAGTCCTTTGCTGAGTGCATGGCTGATAACATGAAGCACCGTTCCAGTTATCGCGGTTGCTGAGGCTAAAAGCACGGTTATTCCGGCGGCTGCGTTGGCGGGGAACAGTGAAAGCCCAAACATCACGTAGCCCATGTGCGAGATGCTTGAGTACGCGATTAACCGTTTTATGTCTCTTGACGCTAACGCTACGAAGGAGCCGAAAAATGCGGAAAGTACACCCACAATGGCTAACGCGTGGACGAAGTCGGTTCCGAAAGCTACTCCAACTGAGGGGAAAACAATGCCCAGCGAAAGCCGAAGAATGGCGTATGCTCCTCCGCTGATTATTATGCCGCTTAACAGTGCGGACATGGGTGCGGGGGCTTCGGAGTGCGCGTCAGGCAGCCACATGTGAACAGGTATGACAGCCATTTTAACAGCGAATCCAGCGGTTAAAGCGATGAGAATCCATTTGATGAGGTCGGGGCTTGCTGCGGCTAAGGCGGTTTGGGCTTGGAACATGTCTGTGGTTCCAGTTGCCATGTAGATGGCACCTATGCCTAACAGTACAAAGACTGCTCCGGCGTGTGTGAACACAAACAGTTTGAAGGCTTGCTTGTAGGAGTCTCGGTAGCCCCATTCGCCAATGATAAAGTAGGCGGGAACCAGCATTAATTCCCAGCAGAAATAAAACAGAATAAGGTTAGACGTTAAGAACACGCCCACCAAGCCTACTGAAAGCATGCATAGCAGCGTGTAGTAAGCGGGCAAGTGCTTTTTTCCAGCCATGTACGTTACCGAAAATATGGCTGCAACCACAACCAAGATGAGGCTGACTAGCGCAATTGAAAAGCTAATGCCGTCAGCAAACAGCGAAAACGTGGTTTCAATTATGGGCATCCACTGGTACGTTTCAATGTACTGATGTGTTGAACTGTTCAAAATGGTTGGTGCAGTTGTTAACAGCAGGGCAATGTTTACGAGGGCAATTAGGGCAACAAAGATGGCGGCTGCTTTAGGCGATTTTTTGCCTGCCAAATAAACAAACGGCAAACTTAAGGTGGGTATGGCAAATATGGCTAAGAGGACAAACGTCACTTTATGTTCCTCCTCCTGTAAGGATTATGAGCAAAAGAATCAACACAAACCCAACTACGCCCGCGGCAATGTAATTCTGCACTGTGTTTGACGGCATCTTTTTCAGCTTATCTGACGCACGTACAAACCCAACAGCGAACGCGTTCAGTTCACGATTTGCCAAGTCATCAAGACGCATCAAACCATCTGATGCCTTAGCGATACCTTTGGATAGGCCATAGTAAAGGTCGTCAAAGAAGTATGCGTGCCTTAGCGTCACGGTGAGTGGGTTTGAGCTGGTGGTGAATTTTTTGATGCTTGGCGTGTTCTTGTAGTAGGTCCAGTATACTAGCAAGCCCGCTGGGACGAGGAGTGAGAGGAAAATTGGTGTTTCTAAACTTAGAAATGTGCTCAGCAAGGTGACTTCCAATTCTACATGCATAAACGTTGCAACCAACGGTTCAGATAAGCCCCAAATAAGGCAAAGTGCCGCCAGCACCGCGGCAGGATAAAGCATCACTTTGGGCGCCTCATGCGGATGCATCTTCACCACATTTTCTGACTCTTTACCCATGAAAACCAAAGACAGAAACCGCAGAGAATAGGCAAACGTGATTGCAGCTGTGATGTAAAGCAGAACCATCTGCGCTAAGTAGCCAGCGTCGGTTACGCTGGTTATGATTAAGCTTTTGCTGAAAAATGCGGCAAACGGCGGCAACCCGCTGGTGGTGATTACAACTATAGCGGCTAAAATGAATGTAATTGGCATGAATTTTCTTAAGCCGCCCATTAGGCGCATGTCTCTGGTTGCCACTGCATGTATTATGCCGCCTGCAAGAAGGAATCCTAACCCTTCAAAAAATGCGTGGCTAACCATGTGAAACAGGCTGCCAAACCAACCAACAGATTCTGCTCCTGTGAAGGCGGAACCTAAAGCAGCCATCATGAAGCCAAGTTGGCTAACGGTTGAGTATGCGAGAACGCCTTTGATGTCGGTTGTGGTTAACGCTAAGGTTGCGCCGATAATTGCAGTTAGAACGCCTATCCAAGCAACCGTTGGCAACCAAAGCGGCTGAAGAGCAGCCATGACTGGTGCAGCGGCGGCAGCGATGAGTATGAATCGGGCAAGCAAGTAAATGCCTGCTTTAACCATCGTGGCTGCATGCAAAAGTGCACTAACTGAAGTGGGTGCTTCCATAGCGCTGTAGAGCCACGTGAAAAATGGCAACTGCGCCGACTTTGCAATTGCACCACCTAAAACCAGAAAGAAAACGGTAACCATCAAACCCAAGTTTAGCGTTCCTGCAGCAGCGGATGCTTGCATGCTGCCAACTATGGTGTGTAAGCTGAAGGTTCCAAAAGTCGTGTATAAGATGCCTATGGCGGCAAGCAGTGATATGTCGCCGATGCGGGTCATGATGAAGACTTTGTTGCCTGCATGAACCGATTCAGGTCGCTTAAACCAAAAAGAAATCAACGCGTAAGAACACAGACCGACCATTTCCCAGAAAATAAACATCTGAAGCAAGTTATCTGAAATCACTAGCCCAATCATTGACCCTATGAACAGTAAAATGAGGAAGTAATAGCGGGTTAAGCCTTCTTCGCCTTTCATGTAGCCCCAAGAGTAAACGGCTATGATTAACCCAAAAAAGGCAACAAGACACGTAAACAAAATCGCGAGTGGATCGATTGTTATGCCTGCTTCTATGCCTGGAAGCCAACTGATTGTGGAAAGGGTTGTTTCGCCGTCTCCGAAAAAGACGCTTGGAACTAAAGAAAACGCCAAAGCCGCCGTAACAGCCATAACTGCAATAACATAACCGTTTCGCAGTTTATCCCCTAATTTGGCAACTACGGGCACAAAAACGCTGGCAATAAGCGGAAGAACCCAAACAAGCCACGCAAACACAATTTCGGTAGCCATTACTGTTCGGTCTCTCCTTCAGTTTGTTTGTGTAGTTTCAAAATTTCGTTAATGTTGCTTGTTCCATACTTCTTGGTAACAATCACAAGCAACGCCAAAACCACGCCGCTCACGGCTGTGTCTGTAGAAAACGCCAAAATCAAAAATGCTTGTCCCAAACCGTGACTTGCTGAAGACGCAAACATCACAAAATTGAGTGTTGCGGCGGTGGCGATTAGTTCAATGGATATGAATACTTTCAAAAGTTGCCGATTAGTCAACAACCCGTAAATGCCGATAACCAGCATGACAATCGAGAGAACCACAAAATCCACTATTTTTCCTCCTCCTTTTCCTTGTTGGACAAGACAATGGCTAGACCTAACGCTATGGTTAGGATAACAAGCGCTTGTAAGACAACGTCCACACCGTTTAATTCCCAAAGGGCTGCTCCAAAATCTACATCTGAATAGACGGCTTCTGCGCCTGGAACTGATAGAAATAGTGGCGGCAAAGATAAAACGGCGCCCGCGCCCAACATCAAGGACATGCGTTTGGGCGAGGTTTTTTTCGGGTTTTCGTCACTTAAAAGTTCTCCAGACAAAAACAACACGGCTAAGGTGCCTATGCCGACGGCGAACTGAAAAATCGCTGCATATGGCGACCCATTTAACGCGTACAGTAACGCAGTGAAGAGGAAAATTCCCGCCAACGCAGCCACCGAGTACACCGCTTCGTGGAGAAACAGCGCTAAACAAGCAGAAAAAATCAAGCCAATTGAAAGAATTTCAAGTATCATCTTTCTTTTCTCCCTCGCTTGGTTTGGGGTTTAAAACTAGGGTGGTTTTGTCGGTGGTTGCTAGCTCGTAGAATGCGGAGGTTTTGATGGCGTTTCTGCGGCAGCTTTCTGCGCATTGGTAGCAAAAGATGCATTGGTCCAGTTTGAATAAGGGCACTTTTTTTCCTTTGATTTCAATCATTTCTATGGCGTTTGTGGGGCAATCTCGGCTGCAAAGACCACAGCTGATGCATAGGTCAAAATCAAAAACTTGGAGTCCCCGATAGTCCTCAGGAAGTTGTGGCTTCACAAAGGGATACTGAGTTGTTGCTGGTTTAGCTAGAATCTGCAAAATCGTTTCTTTAAACATTAGTGCCCGTGATTTTTTCCCCATTTTTAGCCCACCGCCGGATAAATCCATGTTACTAAAATTGCAGTTATCATCAGCGAAATTATGGCTCCGAACAAAAGCAATTTCCAGTTAGCTGACAACACTTGGTCGATTCGCATTCTGGCAAACAGCGACGCTATGTACTCGATGATAACTACAACTACCAAGAGCTTAAGCACAAACCACAGCGAATACCAGAATGCGGGTAACCCAAAGAAGACTGGACCTTGTGATCCGCCGAGGAATAACACAACAACCAGCGCCGCCCCAAAAACAACCTGCACATCTCGTGTCAAATGAAGAAACGCCAATTTAGCGCCTGTGTATTCGGTTTCTACTCCGCCCACTAATTCGCTTTC
>CAZTRN010000025.1:0-21558 GCA_964616775.1 uncultured Candidatus Bathyarchaeia archaeon | reverse complement strand
GCCAGTACTCAGGCTTATCAAGCGCATCACTACATACAATAGCGCCCGAAACTGAACCAATTATATTTGGACGAAGAGCTTGCACCATCCACGCAGCGGCATCCTTTTCAGGAATAGGATACGGCGCCGTGAAACCGAATTTTCCTGCAGGAGCAAATCCGTATCGGGGATAGTATGTTGGGTGTCCAAGAACAAACACCAAATCAACCCCCTTTGCAGCCTGAAGCGCTAAACCTCTTTTGATAAGGCAACCGCCGATACCCTGCTTCTGAAACTTTGGCACAACAGCCAAAGGCGCCAACAACGAAACCGCCACATCAGAACAGCCAGAGATGTGAGCGTGTGTGAATAGTATGTGCCCTACAGGCTGATTCTCAACAAAAGCCAAAAGCGAAACAAGCGGCTGAGCAGAGGCGTCAACAAGCAAGTTACCGGTAAGGTCCGCTTCCTTAGACGAACCGAAAGCTTCCCGCTCAACATAAAGCACAGCGTCAAGGTCAGCGGAAGTTGACTCTCGAATAAACATCTGCACAGTAAATTCCCGTTTGTGTTCACTTCACGAGTCCGCCCTTAATATAAACAACGAAAAACAACAACAGCCACACACCAAACCAGCAAACAGCTCAAACCACCCAAAAAAGTAAAACCCAACCCACCCCAACTTACTTGTTGTTACGTTGAAGGTTTTTTCACAACAACAAATAAACAAAAACCATTAACTACGCCCAAACCCCATTAACCGTCATGCCAAAACGCGTCATCCTCATCACCGGCACCCCCGCAGTCGGCAAAACCACCCTAGCCCAAAAACTCACAACCCAACTCCACTCACAGTACGTAAACCTAACCGACTACGCCAAACAAGAACACCTGATTTTAGAAGAAGACACACAACGCGACACCCTAATTATCGATGAAGTTAAAATGAAACGCAAACTCAAAACCCTCATAACCAAAACAGAAGGAGACGTGGTTGTGGATGGGCACTACGCAGCCGCAGTGGTTCCCCCCAGCTTGGTTACATACGTGTTTGTCTTGCGTCGCCACCCAGCCGAACTCCAAAAACTCATGCAACAACGCGGCTACAGCACCACCAAACAAGCCGAAAACCTCCAAGCCGAAATCCTCGACGTCTGCCTAACCGAAGCAATCCAAACCCAAAAACACGCCCAAATCTGCGAACTCGACACCACAAACAAACCCGCCCCAGACCTTCTGACAGAGGTTTTGGCGGTTCTCGACGGAAAAAAAGCCTGCTACACAGGCACAGTAGACTGGCTAGGCACACTTGAACGCGAAGGCAAAACCGACCAGTACCTCAAAGACCCTAACGAAAACTCGTAGTCAACTTCTGTTTGGTTATCAGGGTGATTTTTCGGCGGTTACTGTAAGATTTAGCGTGGTCGCTGAATTTTTCGCCAATCATAATGGGGTTAGGCATATCCACATCCGCCGACGCCGTATCCAACCCGATAATCACGTTCACGCCGATGGTACGGTTCCAGTCGCGAACCCAAACCGCCTGCTCCTCCCTACCCTTCTGCACAATAAGGTCAAACTGGCGTATGACACCGCTGGCACCTTCCAAACTAACCGCGCTGTTTTTCACTTTGTAGCCTTCTTTCTTAAAGTAATTCGCCGCAACATCCACTAGACTCACTGCTGGCTTCACACTTCTGCTGTCGCTCATAGAGTTTCCCCAATAACGTTATCTAACTGTTTGTGGAAAAGGCTTTCGCTAGAAGGACCCCTAAATGCCCCCCACAGCCATCATTGAATGCAGCAAATGCAAAGGCTTACTGCTCACCCCCATGGACCAAAAAACCCGCACCTGCCCCTACTGCAACACCAAAATAGAAATCCACAAAGCCAAACGCTTAACATGGGCAAACGACGCATTTGAAGCCTCAGAAATGCTACGCATACTCAAAGCAAAACGACAAAACAACGCCCACAAACAAAAAAACTGAAATAACGTCCAAAACCACGTTTGATTAGCATACACTTATCTGTTTCTTTAAACTATAATCAACGATAACATCGGTGCCGTTGATGCAAAAAGGAAGAGGAGGACATTTCGTCCGAATTGCAACCTTAGCAATGCTGTTACTAGGGATAGCGCTTGTCGCGTTCTCAGCGTTTAGCGACTCCTCTTTCTTAGCCATTTTAGGCTTAGCCATCGTTTTCTGGGCAGCCATCCTGCTCTACATCGCCCCCGTCAAACACGTCCCAGTCTCCCTCTTCAACGCATCCGCCCAAGCAGTCTGCACAAACATCGAACGCGTCCTCACCGAACTCACCCTAACCGCCAAAGGCATCTACTTACCACCCCGAAACCTCAAAGACCCCGAAACCAGCCTAGTTTTTGTCCCCACCAAACCCAAAGTCACCCTCCCAACACCCGAACAAACCAACGAACGCCTCTACTGCGGACTAAAAAGCGGCGTCTTCCTCACCCCACCTGGCCTAGAACTCTCCAAACTCTTCGAAGACGAACTCGCCATATCCTTCACCAAAACAGACCTGATTTTTCTACAAATGAAGCTGCCAAAGCTGCTAGTTGACCAACTGGAACTGGCAGAATCAGTTGAAGTCCGTATCTTAGGCAACAGCGTCACCGTCGAAGCAGTTGGCAACGTTGTTACCCAACTTTGCCTAAACGCCAATTCAACCCCCAAAACCCACAGCCAAGTTGGCTGCCTGCTGTCAAGCGCCATTGCCTGCGCCTTAGCCAAAGCGGCAGGCGAACCAGTCACATTAGAAAGTGAATTTCAAAACGCCCAAACCCAAACCGTAACCTTCCACTACCGCATCTTGGCAGCGTTGGTTATTTCCACTGAAGAAGGCGTGCCACTGGTTTTTGGACGTGGACCTGAAGTTTCCTCAGAGGTGCTTTCGCCGCAGCCAGAGATGATTATGCTGGCTGCCGAAGAAGCCCTGCGCCGAGAAGCCCAAGTTACCGTAACAAAAGAGGCACCTTTGGTTACGGTTGTTAAACCAGCGCCCCTAAAACCTGCAGAAACAACCGAACAGCAGGTTCACACCGTTACTATACGTCCAGAGCATCTTCAAAGACCAGAACCCCAACCTGAAAGCCCACCAAACGTGCACATAACAATTCTGCCCCAGCAAACAGAACCCTCAGAAGAGCCCATAGCTGAGCCTGAAGCCCCAGTTACAGCAGAGCCCGAACCAGAACCAGCCCCGATGCCTACTGAACCACAAAATCCTGAACCAGAACCCACCCAAGAAACCCAGCCAACTGAACCTGAACCAGTCCAAGAAGAAACAGTCCAACCCGAACCCACAACCCAAACACCTGAACCAGCACAACCTGAACAAGAAACCCCAACCGAACCACCAAGAGAAGAAGAAAACGCTTGGACTCAGCCCACTGCACCTTTAGAACCTGAAGAACCACCAACCCCTGAACCCCAACCACAAGAACAAACCCCGCAACAAGAACCCCCACAGCAACCGATAAGGTCATTTATGGATGAGACTGATGGGCCATGGGTATTTTCAGACACACCCCAAGAACCACAACCCACTGAGCCTGAGCCCGCACCCCAAGAAGAGCAAGTACCTGCACTTGAACCTGAACCGCAACAAGCCACAGAATCCACTACAGAAGAATTGCCGCAGGAACCCGAACCAGCGTTTGAACCAGAACCCATCAAAGAAATCGAACCCACAACCCAAGAACTGACACCAGAAAGCCCGCCCGAACCAGAACCCCAACCATCCACACCAGAACCTACAACAGAACCCGAACCACCAAAACCCACCGAACCCCCAATGTGGCCATTTGATGTCCCCGAAGCAACCAAAACCAACAACGAAACCCCAAGCCCACCCATAACTGAAGAAGCCCCACCGCCAAAACAGCCCGAACCAGAAATTGAAATCCCACCACCCGTTACACCGCCACACAACGACTTGTTAGATGGCATAGAATTCCCCATGGAAGCCACCAAAGACGAACAAACCGAACCTAAACCAGCATCCAACAGCCGCCCAACCATAACCCAAAAGCAGCTTTCAGTATCTGAAAACAACACTGACGACAACAAGTAATATATCGGTAGATGAGGAAAAACAAAGGTATGCAGTTGCCGCCGGTAACTTTTCTGGACATAACCCTTCTGCTGGCTTTAGGCGCCTTAATACTGCTCATCACGCTTGAACTCACCTCACCGTATCATGGCATTACACGGCTGGTGGTGAATCGACGCCGTCTACGAAACGTCACCATGGTGGTTGCAGCCCTGTTTTTAGTAACCATAAGTATTAGAGTAATCGGCATAATCTTTAACATCTAAACCTGAGCGAACGCAATGACCAAACCCCACGCCCTCAACACCAAACAACTTCAGCAACTAATAGTGGAAACCATCGAAACCGAAAAACCCCAAACCACCCAACAACTAATCACCATCATTCAACAAAAAACCGCCCTGCCCAAAGAAAAAATTAACCAAGCCCTACTGCAACTGGAAAACACCAACAAAATCACCTTCACCAAACCCCAACCCAAGCTTGCCCTCACCCTTAAGGACTATGCTTCTTCACGGCAAGCACTTTGGTTTTGGGTATGCATTGGCTTTGCAGCTGTCACGGTTGCGTCACTGTTGATTCCAGAAGATGCATATCCCGCAGCATATATTCGGTCAACGTTGGCAGTTATGTTTGCCCTTTTTTTGCCTGGGTTTAGTTTAACCAAGACCCTTTTCCCCCTTGCCATGTCATTTAAGCTAACGGGCGATGACACCGACAAAATTGAACGGTTTGTGGTCAGTTTAGGGTTAAGTTTGGCGCTTCTGCCTATTTTTTCCCTGCTGCTCAACTACACGCCATGGGGCATAAGACTCACACCACTTGCAATAAGCGTACTGCTGTTCACTTTAGCGTTCTCAACTGCAGGGCTAATTCGCGAATACCAAGCTAAAAACCCCACTAAAGTTGACAAAAACCCGCGCATGATTTCTTAAACAGACCTAATTTGTTGCAGTTGTTCTTTGAGTTTACCAATGTTCTTGTAAATGGGCTCTTTACAAGCCAACAACCAGTCTTCGGCTTCCTTATCAAAACTGGTAGATTCCCACTCCACAAGGTGACTGTTGATAGCTTGCAAATAATTATGATACGCATACAACGTGCCATAAACCGTTTTATCAAGGTCTAAGTAACGGTTGATGAGCAAAAACTCCACCGCCGCAGTTTTCATCGGCGTGGTGGTCATTTTTTTGGCGTCAGCACGATTTGCAAGACGCAACGCTTTATTTCGAACACAGTTATCGAAAACTTGAGCTAACAAAGTTTCGTTAATGCTTATTTCCATCTGCAGCCCTTGAATTCGACGCACATTCTCTTCACCGTGCATCAGACCATAAAGGGTGCCGCGTCCACCTAACGTTTCCAACACTGGACTGTCAGCTTGAGAAGCTGGACTGCTAAGTACTGCGTCCATGCTGGCTTGGAAGTTCTGTTCAAACGCCTGATTATCCAAATAGTCACCATTGTAAAAGAGGACTTCTTTGCGGACAAAATAAGCAGGTATCTGGCTGCCCGATTCAGCGATGATTATAGTGCCATTCTTGAAACTTTGCCTGACCGCTAAAGCCCAAACCACATTGGCATCTTGATTGGTTAAATCCGCAACAACCACATTTGCCTGAATAAGGTCTAAAACCAGTTGGCTGACATTCGTGCCTGAGATGGGTTCTAAACGGGTGACTTGGAGGTTTTCGGTTTTTTCAAGAAACGGCTTGAGGTAGGCAGCGAAGTGGCGTGACCAATACTGCGGCGTGTGGTCTTCGGCAGTTTGGGAAAAGGGCATAATTACTAGTACTTTTCTGATATCAGGCATGGTACGAGTATTGGGTCTCTTGTACAAAAGGTTTGTGCATGACTGCTCGCCATCTCAGAATAAGGCAACTTTTTTCTCAAATCCAACAGATAAAGCACAATTTTTGTTAACTCACCTGTTACACACCAAAAAGCCAAGATTAAGCGGGAACACGCACCTTTTATAATCCAAAACCCCAAATAATACCGATGTAAAATGACCCTTGAAGGATACACGGAATACAAAACCCGAGAGTTCTGCAACGACATAAACTGCCCCGTCCAAGCCACCCTGAACACCCTCAAAAACAATCCCGAAGCCTACGAACTCATCAGGCAAACATGCCGAACCGCCTGCCGCTACACCACATGGCAGTTCCACCATTGGCTCATAGAAAAAGGTTATTTGATTGTGAAACCAACAGGTTCCAAGGAGCGATAGAAAGTATGGAATGGGGAATGAAAAACAGGTTATCCCAACTTATCCAAAAAGACGGCAAAGCCCTCTTTTTACCAATCGATCACGGTTACTTCCAAGGTCCCACGCACGGACTTGAAAAACCTGGGCAAACCATCAAAGACATCTGGCAATACGCCGATGGCTTGATGATGACCCGCGGCATTTTGCGTAACTGTATTGACCCAACCATCCAAAAACCCATTATCCTGCGTGTCTCAGGCGCAGTTAGCGTCGTAGGCGAAGACCTCGCCAACGAAAGCGTAGTTACATCCATCAAAGAAATTCTTCGCCTAAATGCCTCCGCGGTTTCCATGTCCGTGTTTGTCGGCTCAAAATACGAAAACAAAAGCCTAAGCAACCTTGCCAAACTGGTCGACGACTGCGAAAACTACGGTGTCCCCGTCATGGCAGTTACTGCTGTAGGCAAAGAGTTGGAGAAACGTGAAGCCCGCTACCTCGCGTTAGCTTGCCGCATCAGCGCGGAAATCGGTGCACGCGTCGTCAAAACCTACTACTGTAAAGAGCACTTCAACAAAGTCGTTGAAGGCTGCCCCGTTCCTGTGGTTATTGCTGGCGGACCCAAAGCTGATACGCCTCGCGAAGTGTTTGACTTCGTTTATGATGGCATGCAGCAGGGCGCAGTGGGCGTGAATTTGGGACGCAACATCTGGCAAACACCCTTCCCCGTTGCCTCCATACGCGCCATCAGAGCCATAATCCACGACAACTACACACCTCAAGAAGCCGAAGACTTTTTTGAGCAAGTCAAAGCAGGCAAAGCCTAACCAGCTTTCCTCTTTTTGGTGATTTTTGTGCTTGTTGCCATGTATTACAATAACAAAGACGTTCGCATCCAAGAAATGCCCAAACCCACCATCGGCGACGACGAGGTTCTGCTCAAAGTCATCGCGTCAGGCATCTGCGGAAGCGACGTCACCGAATGGTACCGCGTGCCCAAAGCGCCCAAAGTGCTGGGTCACGAAGCCACCGGCGTAATTAATGAAGTAGGCAAAAACGTCACCAAATACAAGGTGGGTGACCGCGTCTTTGTCTCCCACCATGTGCCCTGTAACACGTGCCGTTATTGTCAACGTGGGCACCACACCGCCTGTGAAACACTCCACACAACCAACTACTACCCCGGCGGCTTTGCACAATACGTCCGCGTTCCCAAAATTAACGTAGAACACGGCGTCTACCGCTTGCCAAACGATATGACATTTGAGGATGGCACCTTCATTGAGCCGTTAGCCTGCGCGGTGCGTGGACAGCGACTTAGCGGCATCCAAAAAAACGACACCGTGCTCATAATCGGTGGTGGCTTAGCTGGCATATTGCACACTCAACTTGCATTGACAAACGGGGTCCAAAACATCATTGTTGCCGACATCAACCCTTATCGTCTGCAGTTGGCGCAAAAGTTCGGCGCCCAGCATGTTGTGGATTCCAAAGAGGGGCTTGCCGAGAAAGTTAAAGCCGTAAACGGCGGACGCTTAGCGGACCAAGTTATCGTCTGCACAGGCGCTACCCCTGCAGCACTGGCAGCGTTGGGATGTGTTGACAAAGGCGGCTCAATTTTGTTTTTTGCCGTGCCCGACCCCACTGTTCGGTTACCATTGCCTATCACGGAGTTTTGGCGCAACGAAATCACCATAAAAACCAGCTACGGCGCCGCACCCAACGACCTAGAAGAATCACTTGCCATCTTAAAAGACAAAAAGGTGAACGTGAAGGACATGATTACGCATCGGCTGGATTTGCGGGATGCTGCGGAAGGTTTTAGGTTGGTGGCAACAGCTGGAGAATCGCTTAAGGTGATTTTGGAACCCAACCGCCCTTAACCTGAACCACCCCTTTTTTGGTTTTTTCTACCTTGGACACGCAACGTTGAAATAAGCTATCCACTTTCTTGATTATGGGTCTGCATGAATCCACAACTGTATATTATGAAAATTAAAACCGCCAGAGATTACTCGTCGAAACGAGCGATTCGGTTTGCCGTTGTGGATGCAGACAGCGCCAAAACGTACCCAGCGAACTTCATCTGTATGCTTCCCCAGCACATCAGCATAGAAACTGAAGATTCAAGCGTGTTTGCCAAAACTTTTGGAGAACGCCGACTGGAATTAGCCAAACAGCTACTTAACAGTGCGCTGCAAACGGAACAGGACGCAGATGTTAAAGCTGAGATTAAAGAGCGGCTGAAACTGCTTGAACCTAAACCTGCATGGCAACCCCGAAGCAGGTATTGACCGCCCTTTTATGCGGTTCTCAAAACGGTTTGGGCTTATGGTTTTAGGTGCCATCTTATGAGTGAGCGAATACGCAAAAGCGTATGGTGCAAGTAAATAGCCAGCACAGGTTCAAGATTCTAAATCCTCAAGCCCACCATAAATACGCTTTTGCCGAACAAGATTACGCAACGACGGCTCCATTTGCTTACCCCATGCGCGGTCAATTTTACCTTTCTCTTCTAGCCAAACCAAAAAATGACTCCAAAACGCCGATTCATCAGCCAAGCAACCGCCACGGGTTCTTGTTTCAGATACACACTGCTGGGCTAAAGCAAAAAGGCGCTGGTTTGTTTTATCAAAATATTGTTGGGTAGAAGCTATGACTCTGCAGGGGTTTCCTGCGGCAACCACATTAGAGGGTACATCATGGGTTACAATGGAGCCAGCGCCGATTATTGAGTTGCTGCCTATGGTGACGCCTTTGAGGATGGTGCTGTTTAACCCGACAAAAACGTTGTCTCCAATGGTGACATCTTCAGACCACGCCACAACGTCGGGGAACTGCATTTTTAGCACTGACCACTCAAACCCATGTGTAAGGAGGGTTACGCCTTGAGCTATGGAGACGTTTCGTCCAATGTGGATGAGTTTAGGGCGGCTTAAGTCCACGTTAACCATGCCAAAAAAGCGTGTACCCTCCCCGATGTCTACGCCTTTTTTCCGCAGGTACCCTATGTATAGGTGAGAATTAAATGACAAAAAACGTGCAAGGACACTTTCCACAGTGTTAGGTATGCCCAAAAAAGAACCCTTGATATAAAATAAGGTTAAACAGATAGATAGAGTTTACGTTGATACGTTTAAATGACAATTTTATATCTGGCGGCAGCCTGTTTAGTTCTACCAAAAGCTAGACCAACATCAAACTGGGTGAGGATACCGCCACTAAAGCACGAAGGGCACGGTTTAAAACTGAAATCTAAAGCAGAAGGGTATATCTCTAAGGCACTTCAGTGTTAAAGTATAAAGCTGCATAACTGCTGCCTTAGGAACTGAAGGTATGTGTCCCGTTAACAAAACTTACCGAACGCCGCATAACCGCATCAAAATCCTAGTTAAAGACGCCAAACAACTCGTCAACGGACCCTACTTATGCCCCCAATGTAAAAAAGAAATCCTCCAAATCCTTGCGTGTCCTTCTAAAAAAGAGGTTTACGCCGTCTGCACTTGCGGCATCGAAGAAAAACTCACCTACGCACCCGTTTTCCAACCCATCGACTATTACAGCAAATTCATGGACATCTATAAGCGGCGGATTTTTGAGCAACGCCAAAAAGCCTACAATGAAGCCAAAGCAAAACAGCAAAAAACTTAGCGGTTTTGTTGACGTTCGCTATCTACGCGCAGTGGCGTCAATGCGTTGATGTTGGTTAACACTCGGTAAACGGCGAGCAGGTGGTGGCGTATTCGTTCACTGCGAATCAACTCCAAATTCACCTTGCTGTCTAGGCTGCGAAACAGATTTGTTGCGCCTTTTCCCACAACCACTGGTGAAATCAGTAACACCAACTCATCCACCAGCCCCGCCGACATCAACATGCTTGTTAATCCTCCGCCGCTGTCGGTTAGCACCGTTTTCACGTTATAATACATCGTCAGTCGGTCTAGGGCTGTGCGGTAGTCGATTTGTTCTTCGCCAGCTACGATGATGTTGTAGTTGCGTTCTTTGAGGTAAGTGAGGTAGTCTGTGGGAGTTCGGTTGGTGACGATTATGATTATGTCTTTGCAGTAGCAGGAACGTCGGTACACATGCAGCAATCCTTTTAATTTGCCGTTTCGGTCAGGCAAAACCCAAAAGGGGCGTACTTCATCGGCGCGAACGGGTGGTTTAGCGAAATCTGAAGGTTCCTCTGGCGGAATTTGTTCGGTGAATAATTCGACCCCGGTTTTTGCGGTGTCTGAGCCAATTAAGTGTGCATCCGCCCGAATACGGTCCGCGACCTCGTAGTGGAGTCCAATGTCTAACTCGAAATCTTTAACCGAGCCGTCCACGCTTATCGTGTTAAACATAATCACTTTCGGCATGTACTCATAAACCTCACAGAATAATCGCGCAAGCAGTTCTCGCATGACTTCTTTGTGAATACACTGCTATAATCGTTTCTAACTGGCTCGGCGCAAAATGTAACTGTAGTTTAATTTGAGAACTATGTGGAGTACTGAACTGTAGATGTGTTAAACTGTACCAACCTTGATTTCGAGAATGGACATATTATCATTTTTAGTAGTTCTGTTCTACAGTTCCAGTTTACCCCCGAAAACGCCCATTTTTAACAGTCGAGAACCCAGAAAGCATGGACAATTCCCCTAAAAACCGCACACTTAACAGGGTTTGATATGCTTGGAATATGAGCGCAGTTTTATATTCAAAAAGGTAATGTGTATAAAGACATAAGATACGCACCAACAATGTGTATTTCAAATCAAAGGAAGACCCGAACATGCCCAAAAACAGCTACCAAAAAGAAATTCAAACCAAACTCACCAAAGGACTTCTTGACATGATTATTTTGCAATTTCTAGATCAAGAGCCCATGCATGGTTACCAACTCATCACCAAGATTCGAAAAAGTTTTGGTGTATACTTTGGTCCCAGCACAGTTTATCCCCTGTTGGGAACCTTAGAGAAGAAAGGCTACATCAAAAGCTCCTGGAACATGGACACCGAAAGACCCCGCAAAGTCTATGAACTCACCAACGACGGAGAAACAGTTCTTAACTTCACCGAAGGCTCACTAAACCTGATTTGTAAAACCATGACCTTTGACACCAAAATCAAAATTGAAGCTGCACCCTTAACCTGATCAGCTTAGAAGAAAACGCAAACTGCACAACTTTAAGCAGGGTTTAAGGACGAACGCATTCAGCTTTGGGCCTGTAGGGTCGTTTGGTTGTTCGTTTGCGTTTATGGTAGCTGCACTCGGTGATTCGAGTCAGCAGCCAGCCTTTATCTTGGTAAACACAGCCACAGGGCAAAGTTACAATTTTGGTGGACTCTGGGGCTGGCGACTTTTGGATCATAACTATCGAAAAGCCAATGGGATTGGACGTTTATTAATTTTCTAAAAAAGAAAAAAGAAGGAAAACAGTTTAGGCGTTTAAGTTGGCTGCTGCGGTTGCTAAGTCGCATATGTCCACTTTGTAGTTAAAGTTGTAGTCCATGCGTTGGTCGTAGTTGCCCCAGCCGGGGCTGGAACCGTAGGCGCTGATAAGGGAAGCCATGTCTTGTCGGGTGACTGTGGTTTGGCTGTCAACGTTGTTTATCATGAAGGGGTTGAACATTCTGGTGGTTATCCGTTGCACGTGAACCACACCGGTGAGGTCGTTAACACCTGCGATGCTCAAAGTGAAGCGGGTTGCGTTTTCAGAGACCTTGAATTCCCCATATGCAGTGGCGGCAAGGGGAGCAGCAGTTTGGTTGCGGTTCACACTCGTTATGGCGCCTGAACTGTCGGTTGTTATGGTGAAGTTGGTTGTAACTTGGTACACATTCCAAGTGCCGTTAAGAAAGAAGCTTGTGCCACTAACGTTTAGGGATTCGGTGTCTGGTGCGATTAGTCTTGCGGTGTAGAAAGTGAAGGTGAAGTTAGTTTTGGTTTGCATGGCATTTATTGGTCGAGAGTTATTTGTCCAGATGAAGGTTGCGGATGCGCCTTCGCGGACGGTACTGGCGTTAACGATTACGGTTCGCCACTGTGCCATCATGGTTCCCGTAACGTTGGTGGTGCCCCAGTGTGTGACCAAGCCGTCAACGCGTACAAAGCTTTGTTGGGCTGCGACTCGGTGGTTGTTGTCGTTTTGCATGACGTTTCTCCACTTCATGAGGGGCATTGCGTATGCGCCTGCTACGAGGGCGAAGATGCTTATGACTATGATTGCGGTTAGGATGATTGCTGCGAGTTTTTTCATTTTTTCACGCTCTTTTCTGTTAACTTACTTGGCTGAAGCAAATAAAAGTGTTTCTAAGCCCCTTTTTTAATTTAGTGGCTAAAAATGGTTTATTTTAGTTCATAATCGTTCATTTGAGTTCAGAAATAGTTTTAACGTTTAATTAAAAGATTTAGCAAAAAGCGGCATAAAAACACCTTGCCCTCAACAGCAAACCCTTCACCAGCAACAAAAAACAGCCACAATTTGCAAGTCTTAAATAAAAGTCTCCCCAAAGGTACATCAATGAAAACTCGCCTCGCCCTAACTTGCCTCATCTGCGTATGCATAATGCTTTCAACATCGGCAATAGTTTTAGTGAATGCCCAAGGGTACGTGCACTACAAGATTCAAATAGCCAGCGATTGCTCTGCAATGTGGACCATTACGCAAGTGCAAGAGAGCAACGCCACCATTGAAACATGGCAGGGTTTCCAAGACAAACTCCTCAACTTGATAAATTCAGCGTCCGCTGAAACAGGGCGCAACATGAGTTTGGATAGCAACTCGCTGTTTATGCAGACAACCTTCTTTTCAGAAACTGCCTCCAAAAAAACCGAGTACCAATTCACCTGGCTAAACTTTAGCACCCTAAACGGAGACGAGATAACTTTTGGTGACTCCTTTCAAGTACCCAACTTTTTTGGCCAACTCTACGGCGACGGAGAACTCCAAATCACCTATCCAGCAAACTACACCGTGAACTCAGTTGTTCCACAACCTAACGGCGACCAAACCAACCCCCAAATCCTAGACTGGCTGGGAACCCAGTTTTTTGTGAACGGAAACCCCAGCATCACCCTTGCCCCCGCCACCACATCAACTCCAAGCCCCCAAGCCGACGCTAACGGGTTAACTTGGCAGATGTATGTGGTTGTAGCTGTGGTTGCTGTTGCTGCCCTTTTCGCTGCTGGCATTTACCTCTTCCGACGCCGCACAAACAGTGTAACTCCACCTGTTGAGGTGCCAACGATGCGTTTAATTGTTGAAAGTGACGAGCAAAAAATCCTAAACCTCTTACGAAATAACGGCGGAAGCCAATACCAAAGCGCCATAACTGAAGCTGCTGGTTTTTCGAAAGCTAAAACAAGTCAACTTTTGTCCGCTTTGGAGAAACGGGGCATCGTGACAAGATATAAGAAGGGCAGGGATAAAATAGTGATCTTAAGTAAACAAGCCAAAAGGGAAAACCCATGAAATCCAAGTTGCTTGTTATTGCGTTAAGCTGCTGTATCTGTGTGTTATTTGTGTTGGCGCCGATTCAATTAGCCTGTTCACAAACAGCTCAAACGACCGTTAGTGTGGTGCCTTCTCAAAATGCAGCCAACGTCGGCGACACCTTTACCGTTAACGTGACAATAAATAATGTTGAAAATCTCTTTGGCTTAGACGTGACCGTGAACTGGAACAGTTCTGCCTTGCTGCTTGTGAGCTCAAGCAACTTTTTAGGGGTGGAAACTAACCCAACAGGAGTTTTGCACGAAACCACAACGTACCCTATCGAGATTGTGGACGACACGGTTTCGCAGTCAGAGGGGCAGTATCATTTGGTTGCCACTTCTGAAGGCGACGCAACCGCTTTCAACGGCAGCGGCACCATCGCCACCTTGACTTTTAACGTAACTTCGGCAGGACAATCAACCATAAATGTAGTTAGTGAATTAGCTGACCATCCAGCCCCTGGCGAAACGACATCAGAATTCATAGACCACACCGATGTTGACAGTTCAGTTGACGCAGTTGTGATTCCTGAGTTTTCGCAAATGGCGGTTGTGGCTGTGTTGTTTGTGGTGGTGTCTGTTGTTGTTTTGGCGTCGAGGCGGTTTTTGAAGAAAAACCGCAGCTAACTTTGGGCATGTGACTAACTTTTGTTGCCTGACGTTAGGGCGTTTTGATAGAAAGCATATTAAAAACTTAAACCGACCTTACATATAACTGGTTACGAAAAATTCTGTTGATTCTGGTTATTAGCCGCCGCAATCAGAACCTGCTCCGTTAAAAACTCTCGTAACCCCACCTGATTTGGAATATTACATTTCTGGTGATAAGCAAGGTGCCTTTCGATAGCTTCCGTCATGGCGTTCAGGTCGGGAAGCAACATAATTTGAGCTCCACACTTACATTGGATAGTGGTTATTTTTTGTTGGTTTGTTGGGCTGGAGCTTTCTTTGAGAAGGGTGAGTGGTTTTGGCTTTGGATGTTTTTCGGACATGGCGTCACCTGTAACTTGGTTGATTTGGCAAAAAATTGATTTAAAGCTGTGTTGTAGTTGCCGTGCAATAACAGAAAAGGTAAAGCGCAGGTGTTTTGCCGTGCGTGGTTTAGGCGTTTATAAGAAGTCTGCCCTTGGTGTAAGGCACAAACTCCCGTATAGCCTCAACCGATGCCTTGCTGACGCCGTCACGTTGCTCTTTAGGAAGCTTGAGCGTAAGCGAACGAAGAATCTGCTTTAAAAAATCTTTACCAGTCATGTCGCCTGGAACCAGCACCACGTAAATTTTTGTTTTAGCTTTAACCGCTTCAACAGGACCACCAACAAACTGGTCCTCGTCGGGACAGTACCCGATGGCAACTTTTAGCGGTGTGCCGCGGTACCAGTTGCGTTTGCCGTTGACAAAAAAGGCACCTTTAGGAACAGACTCACCAGAAGGCCCGCTAGTGGTCAACTGTTCAGGCTTAACCCAGTAGACATCCACAGCGCCTAAATTTTCTCTCCAGCCACGGCAGAAACTCGCGGCGTATTGGGCTGCTTCGTTAAGGGTAGCTTCGCCAGGTTCTTTGCCCTCGGTTTTTATGACGGTGAAGGGTGCACCAGTTAGTTCAGCGTGAAACACAACATCGCCTGGGCTGGCGTATTTTTTGACGATGACCTCGTTGCTTACGACATCTTTGCCTGCCACCACCAAGAAGTCTTCGCTGCTGCGGAACCAACGGAACTTCTCAAACCACTCTTTGGTTTGGACTCTGCGGGTTTCGAGTTCTTCAAGGGCTTCAGCAGGCGCCGCAGTTTTAAGCGCTTCAGCTTTGCCCAATTCTTCTTCAACTTCAGCAAGTTTTTTGCGTGACTCCGCCAACGCTGCTTCCACGGCAACCATTTTTTGCTTAGCGGCTTTGCCTGCATCGTAGTATTCGTTGGCGTTTTCGTAGAGATTCTGCCGAAGACTCAAACTAAACGACAAATCATCAACGGTTAGGTCTATGACGAGACGTTTGCCATTAAACGATTTGAAAAAGGTAAGCGGCGCTTTGCCGGCTTTTTTTGCTTCGTTCACCTTTGTCACTATGGCGCGGATGTCTTTGCCTTCTCGCCAAGCCGAAGCAAACCCCTCAAGCAACGCTTGCAACTCGTTAAAGTGGGCGTAAATGGTGTCGCCGATTTGTTTGTCTTGTTCAGATTTTTGTTCGTCGCGTTTAAGCTCGTTTTCTTGTTCAGCAATCATGCGTTTCAGTCGGTCGGCTTCCCTCTTAAACTGCCCCACATCAATGCCTGCCAACGCTTTCTCAGCGGCAACCACCCGCATGTAAAACTCATCCAACGCCTCACTAAAACTCGCATACGTCTGCAGTTTGAAGCCTGCATAGCGTTTCAGCTTGAACGGAACCACATCTAAGAAGGCGTCTTTTTCGTCCAAAACGATGTTGGGTTCAAGGGGTTGGGTGGAAACGGCGGCAAGAAGCGTCTGCAACGCGGCAAAAAGTGCGTCTGTTTCTGCGGCGGTTAGGGTGTTGCAGGGTTTGGCTTTGTCCACGTTTGCCCGCAACAACAGTTCCTCGGCATACGTTCCGCCAACGCCTAAAAAGCGCACTATAGTTCGGACAACGTCGGTTTCGCCTGCAGCCTTCAAGCCGTCCTCAAAGTCTGCTTGTGTGATGTTGAAGGGGTTTTTGGCGGCTGAAGGCGGAAACTGATACGGCTGGTTGCGCAAGATGTTGCGGTCTCGCATTTTCTTAAAAAACAGCGCCTGCAAGATGATGCCGTTTTGGTCGGTTAATATTATGTTGCCTTCGCCGAAAAACTCCAAGATGAGCCGTAACTCGCCTTCTTTGGCGCGGAAGTGAAGAATAGCGATGCGTTCAAACTCGTACTGCTCCAAACTGGCAATCCACGCACCCGGTAGGTACTTGCGCAGCGTCATGCAGAATGGGGGTGGGGTTTGGGGTTTTTCTGGGGCGTAATTGGTTAAGTGCAGTCGTCGGCCTGCTTGCAAAATTAGTCGCATGGGTTGTTGGTTGGTTTTGTGTAGTTTCATCAGCAGGGTTTTGTCGTCGAGTTGGTAGACGTTGTTTACTCTGGCATCTGCAAGTTTGTCTTTGAGTTCGTGGGTGACGGCGTGAAGGTCAAAGCTGCTGAAGTCTTTCTTAGGCAACGTGTGCACCTTTTGACCTCTATATTAGGCGTGAGTAAATAAGGTTAGGGCACCAAAACGAGCATTCAAGAGAACATGGAAATTCTGCTACACGAAAAATTAAATAATGGAGAAACGTGCATCTATAACAAGCACCTAACTTCTTGTTTTATTGAGGGATAAACGATGACTGGCAAACAGGCAACCATAACGCTGCATAAGCCAAGCATAAATGAGTACCTATTTTTTATTTTGTCAGGTGCCATTGTCAGTGTTCCTTTAACGCTGTTTGTTGAGCAGTTCGCTAGTCCGCTCTTGAGTGGGCTTTCAGCGTTTGACATAGCCGTAATTACAATAATCATTTTTGCGCCGTTCATAGAAGAATTTGCCAAAGTGTTTCCCCTGTTTTACAGGCATGGTGAAACGGAACGGTCAATTTTTAATTTAGCCGTATGTGTGGGCTTAGGCTTTGGCATAGTCGAGTTCCTCACCTACACCGCAACGTATGGCGTCCAAATTATACCTGACCGAATCCCAGGATTATTTTTCCATCCCGCAAGCGCATCCATAACTGCGTATGGAATTGCCAAAAAGAATGTTATACCGTATTATCTTGCTGCTGCAGGGTTGCATTTTGCAAACAACTTTTTTGCCATTGTTGGACCATCAATGATTCCTGTGTCGGTGATTGTCTTAGCCATCACCCTTTATGCCTCTTGGGCGCTGCATGATAAAACGCGCGATAAATTCATTGAAACCGAACACATGACCTGCACGCTTGACCCCAGCGGTTCCTGACCACCGTCAAAGCAGGATTTGGGCGCCCAGTTAAAGTGCATGTGTAGAGGGCGCAAAGTTAAAGAACACGACAAACGGATGACCTGTTTAAGCAGGTGCACTTGTGGGTTCCAAGAAAGGCGCGTTCCTCACGGTGGTCAGTGTGGTTGTGGCGTTGACGGTGGCTATGGTTACGGTAGAAAGCACGCAAGCCTCCATCGACTACTGGCTGCAGCGTCCCGACACGTTAACTCAGGGCTTAAACCACATCACAGTGTACTGCAAGAACGGCGGCGGCATGGATGGCGACTTTTACCTTGTGGTCAAGTTCACTAACGCAACGTTTTCTACCCAAACATCCATGCCCTACAGCACAGACGACAACGCCACAGTAAAACTCAAATTTACCCTCCACAAAGACGACAACAACAGCCGAACAGTATATTTCAATGTAAACCAAACGGACAATGTTTTGGTCGCGGTTAGTTTGGAAAGTGCCAGCTTAATTGAATTCATCAAAGCCAACGCGATGTATCCCACGCAGCTAACGTATGAGTGGAACGACGGGTTGCAGGTGTTTAACTGCACCAGCCCACCCTAACTTGTTTGCCTTTAAATAAGGGGGCTATAGACGTGGGCGTACCTAAGGCAGTGCAAAGACCCAAAGATGGCAGCCAAATACCGAACGAAACCGCCAGAACAACGCCTGCATCATCCGCGGCTGGTTCCAGCCCAAAGTTGTAGTCCAAGAAGTAGACAAATCGATCTATGCAGCGCTCTTTTTTTATGAAGGAGCTAAACTGCTTAGACGTGGACAGCTTTTTTTCGTTTTTTGGTAATCAAAACTACAACAGAAACTGACGCAATAACACCAATTGCCGTAGCCACATAAACCCACAGTGGAACGCTCCAACCACCGTCAACGAAGGGTGTGTTCGTTGGAAAAGCTGTGGTTGTAGAAGAAAGCGTGGGCATCGCTGTAGGAGTGTTTATGGGCGTTGGTGAAGCAAACACAATCGCAATCTCATAAGTGCTAAAATGGATACTGTACCAGACATAATAATTGTCAGCGTCTTCACAGAAGCACTGCTCCGAAGCATTGACTCCATCAATATAGACTACTGGTGCAGTTCCAATAGTCACCACACTCTTTGGAACAGTGACATTCTGGAATCCGAAATCCCCGCTAACACCTGTAACATTAAAAGAGAGCACTGTGTTGCCAGCCGATTGGTTACTCGACAAGACGGTATTCCAAATTTGGTCTGCAGTAATATTTCCACTGGCAACAAGCGATAAACTTGACCCATTATCCGCAGTTGCTTCGATTGTGGTAGGCAAATCTGGCGGTATATACTGGAAATTTGTTGTACCCCAAGACAAGGAGGAGTTTTGTCCGCCCAAAGCGTACATCTTACCATTCACATTCACTAAGCACAAATCACGCAGGGGCATAGGCAATGGTGCTGCGATGCTCCAAGCTCCAGTTTGAAGATCATAAAATTGATTCCAATCCGAAGTAGCAATATCAAGTCGGGTTCCTCCTTTATCGAGGTACTTTCCATCCCACCCACCTACAACGTATATGCGTTGCAAAGAAACAATTGCACACGCTGCAACAGACATCAGTGCGTTTGGCATAGGGGTTCCTTGAGTCCACTGGTTTGTCTCAGGATCAAATATTTGCACAAGGTTGATGCAGGTAAAATCGGGCGCGCTCATACCGCCATAGGTCGAAGCGTTAAATCCGCCAATTATGTAGATTTTGTCTCCTAACACTGCTGATGCGTATTCGTTAACTGGTGTGGGGATTGGTGCTGCTTGGGACCAAGAATTAGTTGAGGGGTCATAAACTTCGTTTGTCTGGAAAACTTGTCTTTCGCCCAAGTTACCTGTTGAGCCGCCAATTATGTAGATTTTGCCCTTAGCCACTTCTGTTTGCCAGATGCCATTGCTAAAACTTGGCGGTGTTTTACTTTCCCAGCTACCTGATAGGGGATCATATGCTTGGTTGATGTAGAGCCTTTGACCGTTGGTGCTCGCGTCCCCAATGAGAAAAATCTTGTCATCACACGCAGAGAGCCCGAAGCCATTTAGAACACCGCCTTGTGGCAAAGGGACTGGCGATTGAAGTTGCCAGATATTTGAGCGTGAATCGTATGTGTATAGGCTGTTGTTTGATACTACGTAAATTAGATTATTCAGAACTGTCACTTGACCTTTATCGATGGTGTCTGGAAGGGTGGTTCTCTGTGCCCAAGAAGAATCTAGAGATACAGATGCTTCCACTAAAGGCAGTATCAGTAAGCTTAAAACGACGATTACCACACAAGCAGTTGCCCTCATGTTTTTCGTCTGCTATGTATATCCCACAACTTGCCTTTAAATAAGGGGGGTATAGAAGCTTGCGCACAGGTCAGTTAAGCTAAAATATCGATGGCTGGCTGCAAATTAAGGGAGAAGATGACACACAGAACAACAAAAGCAGGATGGTGCAGAAGGATGAAGCACCCACGTTTGTTTGGTTATTAGTCGGTTTCGTTAGCTGTTTTCAATCGTTTTTCGTTCTACATGTAAACCACAATGCTTAACGCAGTGACAGCGACAAGGACTGTAGCAAGAAATATCGGCAATAGATAATCTTGAATTGGATAACAAAATCTTTAAGTAAGAATCGCTAAAAGACGAATTGTGTCACTCAAAGTTGTTCTCTTGTTCTGTCTGGTAGTTACCGTTTTAGCGATTGGTTCTGTGAAGTCTTTAGCGACAGCACAACCTGCCGGAAATGAAACTCTTGGTATCGCAGGTGGTCCTACTCAGCCATCTTCTCATGGGGCGTATGGCACTGCAATTAATTTTCTACCACAAGAAGATAATGCTAATTCAAGCATTGTTTTTTCTATTAATCAAGATGGGTGGGATCCTGGTACTGGGGTGGGTGTGAGTGTGTATTTCTTCACCATAGGTATTAGTGTTGACAATGGGAGTATTTACCGTGTCACTGAATCCAACAGGTTGAACAGAACTCTGCAACAACTGGATTCCTATAACTTTTCCAGATGGGTTGTTACAAATTATCATGTGACAGACCTCTACAATGTTACATTCTCTTCTTTGTCGGCAGGGGAACATCAAGTAACTGTCTATCTTGGGAATGGCGGTGGAGGTGCCTTGTATGTTTACATTTATTCAGCATCTAGTTTTGTTATAGAAAGTCAAGTCACCCCAACTCCCACTCCTAACTCCTCGTCAATGTTCACCGCTAGCTTAGCTGAATCCGATAGTTCCCTTTACTTTGGCAACACCGTTAACTTCATGGTAACTGTAAACGGTGGAAAAGAGCCATACCGCTACAACTGGAATATAGACAACCAAACGGCAGAAAACACAACCATACCTTACTTTTCTTTAAGCAATTTAGGGGTTGGTGAACATCACGTGTTTGTGGATGTCACAGACGCAGACAACAGTACGGCAACCACATTAACTGTGGCGTTTAATTTACTGCCAAACTCTAACTCTAGCTTATCACCATCCCCTACAATCCCAGAGTTTCCCGCTTGGCTCCTTGTCTCAGTCGCCTTAGCTACAACTGCAGCGGTAATTGCGTTTAGTCAAAGGAAATTTTGTGTCAGGAAAAGCTGTCACAAGACCTCTTAAGGCAAACAGACAAAATAGAGGTTAATGATAAGAAGAGAGATACTTTTTAGTTATCTATCACTAGGTTTGCTAGCATCTCTGATAGGATTAGGTATTAGTTGTAAAGAAACAAACCCCGTGGAAATTGAGGAATTCTACATGGACTCGCCAATCACGGATAAGCTTTTGGCGACACTTATTTCTCCTCTAAAGGTGCAGGGGGTGGGATTTGAACCCACGAACCTCTACAGGATAGGCTCCTGAAGCC
>CAZTRN010000024.1:0-22249 GCA_964616775.1 uncultured Candidatus Bathyarchaeia archaeon | reverse complement strand
CTTTCCACAATAACGCGCATGGCGGTTCCACCTTTCACTTCGGTAACTGCTGTTTCTGCTGAACCAACCATGCTGGCACTCATCGCTACAAATGTTTCTGCATCTACATCGGGCGATGTGTCGGAAGCAACCAGCAAACCGTCTCGTGTAACAACCGCCGAAGACAAGATTCCTCCGACCGCTTTCAACTCGTGCAGAATTTCATCAATTAAGTTTTTTGTTGACACCGGTCTTCCCTCATTGCAGCAATATTTTATCTAAGAGCACATCTAACGCTTTTAGTACACTAGATTTGTCGGTGCCCACCGTTGCGGTGATGGCAACCTCTTCTGATACGTTCATCTTTTTCCGCACTTCCTCAATGGGTAATGCTTGCGGTAAGTCTTGCTTGTTAGCTACAACCACATAGGGCAAGCCGTAGACGCCTGCTTTCTGCATCATTTCTTTGGCTCTTGGAAACTCATCAGGCTTTGTGCTATCCAATACTAGTATTGCGCCTAATGATTCGCCGCCTAGCCGCTCAAGAATAGGGTCAAATCGGGGTTGCCCTACGGTGCCAAACAAGTCCAACGTGAATCCACGGTAGTCTACGTGACCAAAATCTAATGCAACAGTAGTTCCCATGCGTTGGACGCTGACCGCGCGGGTTGATAGCGTATGAACTATCGTGGTTTTTCCAGCATGGAAGGGACCTGTGACTAGAATTTTTGGGATGTAGCCTTTGATGCCGCCTGCTGTTGTCCGCTTAATGGGAATTAGCTTTTTGGTCACGGGTGTTCCTTCGTTTTTGGTTACAGTCACCACTTGGGTGCAGATTATTCGCTCTATAGTTATCAAATCCACGATGTTAGGGAACAAGTTACCGATTGCTTGCGAGATAACGCTTGGATAGTTCCACTCGGTGTAAATGAAACATAAAATTGCGTCATAAGCTATGGCCATTTTTTTCCAGATTTTCAACTCGGTGAGGATGTCTTCGCCGAATTCGTCTATGGATGTGTTCAAGGCGTCGTATATGAGAAAGACTTTCCCTTTTTTGGAACATTGAGAAAGTGCAGCAGAAAGAGCAGTTGAAACGGATGATGTAGAGGCAGCGTTCTCGACAAAGTAGGGTTCAGAGCTTTTACATCCAAAAAGCGCTGAATAGGCGTCAATAAAGTATAGTCGCCCGTTACGTTTAAACTCTTCTAGGCTTAGCCCTGCAGCATGCGCTTCTGCTAATACCGAAGCAGGCGATTTGTTGTTGACAAAGTATAGTCCTATGGAGCCTTCGTCGAGTCGATTATGTAAGAACTGAACGGCCATCGTTACTGGGTCTGCAAGCGGATGCGCTTTAATTAACACTGTCGACCCTTTTTTCACGCCACCATCCAACAAGGTGTCTATGATGGGAACGCCAGTTGGCACTTTTTCATTCGCTACATACAGTTTCGACATTTAACTCGCCTTGCGTGGTTTATATTTTTGTAAATATCTGAAGCTGAAGGTGACCCACCGTTTAGCCAAAAACGTTGTCCACAGCCCAACCAACAAAACCAACCCGATGGAGAAGTAGATTAGGTGTTTTTCAGTGGTCCACGGATTAAAGTAGCCGTTAAGCCAGTACCAGGTCCATTCTACGTTGGCAGCGGGAAATTGCCCGTGCCATAAGAACCACAGGACATCTTCAAACCCAAAGTAATAGGGCAAAAGAATCGTCAGCACCGTGAGCGCACCTAAGTACTTGTTTTTGGTTCGGCTCTCCAACCAATACGAAGCCAGCGACAGCGCCGCCAGTCCCCAGAAACACGCCGTTAAACACGCCCAATACGTGTTTGCCCACGCCAAACTGAATTTTAGGCCGTATTGGTAGAGGTCGTAGTGTACAAGGAGGTCGATTCTGGTTAGCACTAAGTAAAGGAAGATTATGATGGCAAACCAGATTACAAAGTTTCGACGCTCAATGTACTGCATAACGGTCAACCATACATTGTGATACCTGTAGTTGAGTCAATGTTGAATTTGCGAACCCGTAAATCGATAGGAGTGCCCCGCATTTTGCGCACCATCATAACCCGATTGTATGCCATCTCTTCGCGTTCCATCCACAGAACAATCACACCTGACGCAAAAAACTCCTCCACCCCAAACTTGCTAATCATGTTAGACCCAGTGTCTATGATGGAGGAAACCAAGTTGGTGGTGCCCAACTCATCTAAGGAAAACATGAGTTGGCGGATGTATTCGCGCAGTTGAAACTGGTTTTCACTGCTGGAAAACATGGGCGCGATGGGATCAATTACGACGCGTTTAGCATTGACTTTTTTTATGTTGGAGTGGATTTCGTCGACGATTTTTTGGTTTTCTATGTTGCCTTTGAATTTGCCTAAGCGGAGTTCAGAGAACTCGGGAGTTATGTCGATTAGGCTTAGGCGTTTTTCCCGAATTGGAGTGTCAAGGTCCCATCCGAAAGTGGCAGCGTCTTGAACAAGATGGGTAGGGCGTTCGTCAATGGTTAAATAGACGGTGTTTTCTTTGCGGTTTAGTCCTTCTAGCATGTATTGGAGGCAGAAGATGGTTTTTCCTGTGCCTGCTTCTCCTGAGATGAGGTAGGTTTTTCCTTTTTGGAAACCTCCGCCGATTAACTCATCAAACCCCACTATACCTGTTGGTACTCTTTCTTGTTTCATCTTTTTCACCTGATTATTTTGTTACTATTTGGACAAGTTTTGACGGACTGCCTCTGTTGGAGAAACTGTAGGGGATAGGCGTGCTGGCCATTTCAGGCGACCCCTCCAACTGTAGAGTGCTGCCGTCAGGGCTGATTCGAATTGCGCCGTCAGAAAATGCTTTCAGCTGGTTAAATGTAACCGCGTCGTGTGCGCCCTCGTCGAGCAAGAAGAAGCCTAACACGTTTAAGCGTCTTAGTTGACCTAGGAAAACGTGCAGAAACCGCATAACCGTCTGCAAACTGCTATAAACCAAAAACGAAGACAACGAATCCAAAACTATCCGCACGCCCGTCTTTTTTAAGAAATAGCTTGACGACCAATCGTTCACCGCTACAGCTAACTTTGAATAGTCCAGTATGCTGGGGATTCGGCGTATGTTTGCGGTGTCGGGGGCTGTTTCGCCTAACATTCTTGAGTAGCAGTCAACGAACTTTACTTTTCCGTCCCGCGTCCAGTCTGTGTCTAAGCCGTATTCGGTCCACTGTAACTCCACTTCTTCAGCGGTGTGTGATGTAGAAATGTAAATTGCAGCCTCTTGATTGCTTAAGCCAGCATTCAGAAGTGTCAGGCCTAGTTCGCGTTTCGCCGCCAACGGAGCACTGATGAGTAAAAAGTTTGCGGGTTTCGCAAACCCACCATGTAACGCCGCATCAAGCATCGTGATTCCTGAAGAAAAAAACTGGCGCGTCATTTGTGTGCCTCACTTTTTTTCCCAATATCGCATGGACTTTGTTGTTGGGCAGCGCGTATGTCGCGGACAATTTCTGTGAGATTCTTAGCCATGTGTATTACCCCGATTATGTCGCCTCTATCGTTTTTCAGTGGGCTCAACGTTGCTAAGGTCTGGAAGGTGGTTCCGTCTTTATGCACATGCGTGAGGCGGCCTCGAAAAACCGTTTCAGGACCCAGCGTGTAATCAATGGCTTCCAGTTGTTGGCTGCAATAGAACCTCATGACCCATTGCCCAATCAGACCTTCATCGGTTTCAAATTGGTGCATTTTGAGCCAAGCAGAGTTAACAAAAAGAATTTTGCCATCAGAATCCGAAACCGCGATACCCTCCACCGTTTGTTCCACCACACTCGAAAGCAGTCGGATTTGTTTCTCGGCGTTTTTGCGTTCTGTGATATCTCGTCCAGTTGCGATTATCCCCGCAATTTGTCCGTTGGCATTTTTTAGGGTGCTGATGGAGACATCGAGGATTACTTTTTCATCGTTGGATTTTAAGCCAATGTATTCTTTGTTTCTGATTATCTTGTCATATTCAAGTGCGCTGGACAAGTCTTCTAAGCCTCTTTGGTGTTCTGTTTCTGCAAGCAGTTGAAGACTGCTTCTGCCAATGAGATTTCCTTTGGCTGGGTAAAGAAACAGCCGCAAGGCTTCTTCATTACAGTCCACGATGTTTCCGTTTAGGTCAATGCTGAGGATTGCATCTGGCGAGGCGGCAAAGGTTGCTTTTAACCGTTCAGTTTGAAGCAGAATTTCGTCTTCGGCTTTTTTGCGCTCAGTTACGTTTTCACAAAAAGCAAGCAACTTCCCGTCAGGCAATTTAACTGCATTTAAAATAACAAACACTTGTGAGCCAGACTTTGCCTTCAATCTAAGTTCACTTAGTGAACGCCCAGTTTCGTTAACTTCCTTAAACTTTTCAAGCGCTATTGGGAGGTCTTCTTCAAAAATTAACTGCGGAATACTCATCGTTAGCAATTCTTCTTTGGAATATTCAATTAGCTTAGAAGCAGCAGCATTTACATACTCATATTTACCTTCAGGAGTGGCAACGAAAATGGCAACAGGCGAATTTTCCACATAAATCCTGAAATTTTCCCTAGCATACAGAGCCTCTAACTCAACGCGTTTACGTTCGGTGATGTCTGCTGCAATGCCTAAAAGGGCAGGTTCACCATTGTAGTTAATTAACCGAGAATTAATCAAGGCATCTTTGACTGTGCCATCTTTGGTAACCAGTTTACACTCGTAGGGACTCAGGTTTTGTCCACTTTGATGTTTGGCAAAATTTACTTTCACCAAATCAAGAGATTCAGGTGCAATTAACTTGAGAAAATTAAAGGTCGGAGTGTACAGTTCATCTTTGCTGTACCCCATCGACGCTGTTGCTTCCTTATTGACATAGACCAGTTTTCCTTTTTGATTTATGAAAATCATGTTGGGGGAGTTCTCTGCTAGGCTGCGGAAGTTTTCTTCGGAATGCTCCAACGCAGCCAAAGCATTTTTTCGGTCAGTGATGTCTCGGATGATGGCTAAGCCTTGCCATTTGCCGCTTATCGTTAAAATAGACATGGAAATTTCGGTGGGCACCACTTCGCCTGTTTTTCGCAGACCAGGCATCTCGACAACTCGATTTTGAAAACCTGCAAAGCCTTTTTCTTTTATCCCCGCAAACATTTGTTTACGAGCTTCATCAAATCCTTGTGCCCGCTTGGGCGGCATAATCATATGAAGCGATTGCCCCAAGGTTTCCGATGCGGTGTAACCGAAGATTTGTTCAGCGGCGCGGTTCCAAAATGTAATTACCCCTTCTTCATTGATGAGCACGATGCCATCTTTGGCGTATTCAACCATGGTGCGGAATCTTTCTTCGCGTCCTTTAAGCGCATCAAAAGCACGTTTCTCCTTTGCAGCCTTAAAAACTGTGTTGACCAATTCGCTGTATGATTCTTCCAGATTGTCGCCTATGCGGACGCATTTTTGAACCCCAAAATTTAATGCTTCCACGCCGATGGTGTCTTGTTTTTTCTGCACGGTTATAATTAAGGGGACGTTGCTGTCTTGTTTTAGTTTTTTAAGAAAGTCCGTGCTTTTTTCTTGATTGATGTCTTGGTTGAAGACTATTGCGTCGTAGTTTTTTATCTTAAGTTTTTTGGTTGTTTCGTTCTCGGTTTGGGCGATGTCTACGTGAAGTTGTTCTATTTGTTGGAGCCGTTGTTTCATATTTTCAGAAGTTGCTGAGTCGGGGTCTACCACAAGAATCCACATGGGATACACAGTTTCCAATTCAAAAGTCACCTTAGGCACATCGCTTTTTAAGGCAGTATCATTCATCAAAACATCCCCCTGAACCTGAACATATTGATGAGTAAATGGTCTGCAAATTGATATATTGAAAAAACGATTGCAAATATATAAATCGTATGTTTTCTTAATAAACAATGATTAGCCAAATTCAACATCTCTTTTGACTCAACTTCACAAGCTATAATTTTAGGTATAAGTTGACTTTGTTGGGCGCGCCATTGATTTAGTGGCGTAGAGGCCAATTGCTGGAAAAACGAGGTTTGCTGTTCATTCACCAATCGAAAGGGGAACCCTAAACATTTGGCACTTACTGCAGATTCACACATAGAAAAGAACCATCAACGTTAAAACAAAAAAATGGGTAAAACGTGTGTAGTTTAGCTACTTGAAACAATGTTTGCAAATATTTAAATTATATCTCTTTTTCTGAACCGTGAAAAACCCGCTGGAAAGAGCGATCTAATGAACAAATCAGTACGTTAGACGCGTTCAGCTATTTGTCCAAGTGTTAGCGAAACCGAAATTTTAGCGTAATACCAGCTTGGTTGACGTTTAACTAAAAAGAAAGCTTTTAACTTCACAGCTTAGTTTCTGGTTGGTTAGAGGATTAACTATGGCTGAGAACTCAAACGCTAAACCCACGGTTGAAGAACTATTGGCTAAAGCCAAAAAACCCGCCGAGGCAGCTCCCGCACTGCACAAGTTTTACGAGGGCAAAATGCAAGTCATGCCCAAATGTGCCATAAATAGTCCTGATGATTTTGCTGTCTGGTACACGCCAGGAGTGGCTGCTGCATGCAAAGCCATCCAAGCAGAAGCGGACAAGTCTTTTGAGTTAACCAACCGTTGGAACAGCGTGGCCGTAGTTAGCGACGGAACCCGCGTACTTGGGCTAGGTGATATTGGTCCACAAGCGGCGATGCCTGTTATGGAGGGCAAAGCGTTACTATTCAAGTACCTAGGCGGGGTAGATGCCTTCCCCATATGCCTAAACACCAAAGACCCCGAGGAGTTGGTTCGCACCTGTGAACTACTCGAACCCTGCATCGGCGGCATAAACCTGGAAGACATCTCATCACCCAAATGCTTCCAAGTGCTCGAGAAAGCTACGGCGCGACTTAACATACCCGTCTGGCATGACGACCAGCAGGGAACTGCAGCCGTGATTTTGGCAGGGCTCATTAATGCGTTTAAGCTTGTGGGTAAAAAGCCCCGAGACAGTCTCATCGCCTTAGTTGGCGCTGGAGCTGCTAACACCCGAACTGCCTACGTTTTGATGCGGTGGGGCGTTAAACCTGGAAACATCCTCATGGCAGACGTAAACGGCATGATTCATCGGGGTCGAACTGACCTGTCACACCCAACCTGGCAGTTTCTGGCAGAAAACACCAACGCAGAAAACCGAACTGGCGATGTCTCCGAAGCATTCAAAGGTGTAGATGCCGTGGTTGCTGCCTCAAAGCCGGGTCCAGACACAATCAAAAAAGACTGGATACAAACCATGGCAAACGATGCAATAGTTTTTGCTTGCGCAAACCCGATTCCGGAGATTTGGCCTTGGGACGCGGAAGAGGCGGGTGCCCGCATTGTTGCCACTGGACGAAGCGATTTCCCCAACCAAGTCAACAACAGTCT
Organism: uncultured Candidatus Bathyarchaeia archaeon; assembly: GCA_964616775.1. Lineage (GTDB taxonomy): Archaea > Thermoproteota > Bathyarchaeia > Bathyarchaeales > Bathycorpusculaceae > JADGNF01. The sequence goes on along the minus strand of CAZTRN010000024.1, from coordinate 14,867 downwards.
TGGGTTTCCAGGAATTTTCCGTGGCGTCTTAGACGTTAAAGCCAAAACCATCACCGATGACATGTGCATCGCAGCCGCGCAAGAGCTTGCGTTATTTGCGGAAGAACGGGGCATGAACGAAAAGGACATTTTGCCGCATATGGGTGAGTGGGAAGTTTTTCCGCGAGAAGCCGTGGCGTGTGCATTGAAATCCATAGAGCAAGGCGTTGCCCGCATCAAACCCAGCAAACAGGAACTCTACGAACGCGCATCTGCCATTATCAAGAACGCGCGCGAATCAACCGCTGTTCTAATGCGTCAAGGCTTGATTAAACCAGCACCCAGCGAAGCAGAACTGCAAAAGTAACGTTAAAGCCGTTTCTGTGCGGAAGGTCTTTCTCTTTTATTAAGAGAAAATTATTTAAGCTGTTTTTATGAACATAACTGAACCGGGGACAGAACTATGCGTTTAGATTACGTACTTTACGGTTTAGGAATTGTTTTCTTCGGTCTATCGGCAGTGTTCTACTTTTTGTTTTCGGGAGATAATCAATTGCTGTCTGTTGCTATAGCGGTTGTTGTAGGCATTTTGTTACTTGGAGTTGGTCTAGCTCAGCGGCCAAGCAGTAAAGCATCACCAGTTAAAGCTGTAACTGAACCTGTACCTGCACCGGTTGTCTCTGAGCCAGTTGCAACCGAACCTGTTGTACAAGGTCCCACAGAAACAGTGAAATCAGCACCAGATGTGATTGAACCACCTAAAGCAGCACCCACAAGTGAAGCCACGGCAACAGTTGAAGCACCACCCGCAGCACAAGAACCAACTTCGACCCCACAAGCACCAGCCTCTGACGAAACACCCGCATCGCCCTTTGCACAGATACGAGGCATAAACGAAAAACGCACTGAACAACTAAAAGCCAACGGCATCAACAGCCTTCAAGACTTAGCTAATGCACCTGCAGAAGAGTTAGCTACAAAAGTCGGTGTGTCACCGAAGATAGTCAAAATGTGGATTGGACAAGCCAAGAAACTGATAAAATAAAAAAGGGCTTGTAGAGGACACACACTTTCTTTTTTTACATCAACTGTATTATTCGTCGTTTTTCTAGGCGTCGGAGTGCATCTAAGAATTCGTTTCTTTTTTCGCCGTTGAGGTTCAAGTTGAACATCATGTCTTTGATTGATACTTCAGATTTACCGAAGTTTTGGTGCCGTTTATGAAGATGTTTGACGATGGCGCGTTCCAGTTTTCCGCAACGCCAAGTGGTATTCCTAATAAGAACAACCACTGTCCTCACAAGGGTTTGTTCACTGGTTTGTCGCTTAGACAAATCGCCTATGCCCCCACCATTAATGCAGTCTAGGGGTTTTTAAGCGTTTGCGTTTAGGGAGTCTGCAGGGATTTTTGTTGGCAAGTGACCTTTAGGTTTTGTTTCAAATGTAAAAAGCGCAGTTTATTTTAGCATTTTTTTCAGGGACCGCCCGTGAGCTTTTCCATAGTAATTTCTAAGCGTAGAAACCGCTCGGTACCCCAATTTGCGGTAAAGCGCCAACGCCGCCAAATTACCTTCCCGAACCTCCAACTGAATCACCCCGACCCCTTTTTGCCGATAAAGAGCTTCTAACTCAAGCATCAAGCGTTCCCCCACGCCACTCCGACGAAAACGCGTAGCAACATCTATCGTTAAAACGTGTCCCACAAGCTGCCCCTGCTCAACCTCAAGGGCGCCTATTATGAAGCCAGCGATTTTACCATCCACTTTAGCCAACAGATTAATTGAGTTAAAGTCAGTCAGCAAATAGCCGATTTGTCGCTTTGAAAAAGCTTCCTCTCTAAAGGACTGCATCTCAATCTCGTACAGGTCATCCAGAAGCTGAATGGTTGCGTCCTCAATTTCAATCTGCAAAGTGACCCCAAAAAGAGTTGTTTTCGTCGATTTTTAGGCTTTTGGGATTTGCACCGGTTCTTTGGTTGTTAAAACGGACTTAAGTTCGACCCATTGTTGGGATACAAAGCCTATGCCAAATCTAAGCCACATCGTCAAGAGGCGGCTTAAGATTGTAACGGTGGCGCAGATGCCGGCAAACTGAACGCCAAGCAGCGAAGTGTACAGGGTAGTCATGGTTATTTCCGGTATCCCCACTTCCATCATACCCACGGGAACTGACTTAATGGCAACCACCACACATCCAGTGATGAAAATGACCCCCCAAGGCACATCATAACCTAACGAGAGGAAAACCAAGTATGGCACACTTAAGCTGCATAGCCAGTTGATGGCTAACAGAATTGTAGGAACAATCAATGTTTGAGGTTTGTGAACAAACTCCTGCATGGAGTCGTGGAAGATGCTTGCTTCGTTTAAGGCTTCATCTTTTAGGCTGTCAAGGCGTTTCCATCTTCCTCGGGTGATGAATTTACCAAAACCAACCAGTGAAGTTATAACTTTTTCGCTCCATTTCTTTTTGCTGCTTACAAGCAGGATTAGAATCATGATGGCTGCCATGCCGATGGTTATGAACAAAATGAGGTTAAAGACAATTGGATTTATTTGGACTTGGCTAAACAGCATGCTGATGCCTATGATTAGGAAGGCGACGTTCATGCCCATGCCGATTAGTCTTTGGGTGACCACGGAGGCAACGACTTTTCCGCTGGTTCCTGCCTGTTCACGATTAACAAGATAAATTCGGCACAGTTCCCCACTGATTGATTCTGCGGGTATGACTATGTCTAGGAAGGTGCCGTACCAGACAAAGAGGTAGCTGCGAATTATTGAAATTTTGACTTTTAGGTACCTGAGCAACGTTTGCCAGCTAACGGCGTAGAAGAAAACTTCAACCAAACTGACGGCGGCGGCTGCGCCATAAATGAGGAGATTTGCCGTCGAGGCAGTATGGATAACTTCAGAAACGTTAACGTTGAAAAGCAGGATATAGAGGAAAAACGCCGTTAAGCCAATTATCGGTAAAAGAATGGTTTTGCGGGTAACCCTCGGTTTAGTGATGACCATGCCCTGTTTCGCAGCTTTTGGCTAAATGGGTGTAAAGGCAGATTATATGTTTTATCCAAATCTCTGCTCGCCTGCTGTAGTTGTATGCAAAGCATCTGGCGTAAAAACTGGATATTTACCAGAACATGCTGTTTATTTGCACCGTAAGCAGGGTTAGCTGTTCAGTCAAGTAAGCTGCGGTTTGTGGCTGGATGGAAAAGCTATAATTGCACCGTTCCTGTAAGCTTAGTGTAGCTTGGTGTAAAAGATGACTGAACGCGACAACTTAACTGACCCCCAAAAATCAAAAGATTATGCCCAAACAATGGCAACAAGCGCAAACGAACTTGAAACGTTACGAAGTGAATTAATGAGTCTGATGACTAAATTTGGTTTACGTGCGCTCAAACTCTACCAAACGGGCACCAATGTTCCGTTACAGTCTGGTCAGATGGCTTATCTTATAAAATATGAGTTAACCAACGCAATTGCTGACCTGCAAGAAAAACAGAACATGGACGCCATCATTGAGCAGACAAAAGCTGAATGGAAAAAGCTTCAAGAACCCCAAGAAGAATAAATTCTCAGGGTTTCTTTAGTTTGAAACGCCTTGTTAGGCGCCATCTTTTCTTTTTAGACGCTGGTAGTTTACCTTTAGATTGGTGGCTTAGTTTTTGTTAGGTGGGTTGCGTCGAGTTTGCTCCAGTGTTTGAATTCTTCTGATGGCGGATGCTTTGTGTATAGTTCTTTGCGTTTGGATTCCAAGAGCACGTTTTCTTTGCCCGCATACTCTGCGGCGGTTAGAATAACGTGTCCCGCGTTTTGGGCTGCCCCGTAAATTGGCTGTATGTTTAGTCGCCAGTGCTCGTCTCGCAACGCATGATGCTCAATTATTGTAGTGGGCACTGCCTCTACAATAGCTCGCAAATTTTCTGTGCCCCGCCCAATTTGCCGCTCATCCACTTTAAAGCCGCCCAAATAAAACGGCGGTCCCCCCACCATAAGCAAATCAGGTTTTTGGGCTAAAATCAACTCCGCCGTGCGAGACGCCATTGGACCTTGGACGTCGGGTGCATGCATAAACCGTTCGCCCTCTGCTTCCACTGTTGTCATAATTACCCAGCCGAGACTAGAATCTTCTGGACCATGCGGAACCGCCTCCGAAAAACGAACCACCGTGCCCCCAAACGTGAACTCTTTCCCGTCGGCGGCTTCCAGTTTAGCTGCGAGTTTGCCTGCCGTTTTCTGAAACATCCAAGCACGTTGTCGTTGGCTGGCGTTGATGTTTTCTTTGGGGTTTTTGGCGAAAACGGTTTTGTTTTGGTAGATTTGGCGGGCGGTTTGGGTGTTTTGGGTCCAGTTGACGAGCCAGTCTTCGTAGCTGGGGGTGTGGTGGTCGTAGTGGTAGTGGCTGATGGTGGTGATTTGGACTTTGTCGGCGGCTTGGGCAATTTGTTGGCGTAGTTGGACGATGGTTTGGAATTCTATGGGGTGGGGCAGCAGGTTTGAGCGGTAAGGCGCCAAAGATATGCCCGCATCAAGCAATATAGCGGCATCGGGGGTTTCGACTAAGGTGCACATGGAGCGGACACCAAAGCTCTCAGCCGCAAGCGGCGTAACTTTGATTCGACAAAGCATAAGCTAACTTTTGTCAGAGCAAGTATTAAATACAATATGCGCCCCCATTTTGCTAAGGCTATGGCATTAGCCCAGACCACCCAGGTCTAAACCGCAACCCCAACGGGAATGCTGATAATGCCTACCCAAACGGAGAAACGTAAGGTGGGCAAAAAAATGTTTGCGGAAGTTGGGTTAATTGCAGCGGGTGCAGTGTTCGGCGCACTTTTACGCTACGCAATGGTGCAGTCGCCGCTGTCCATTGGCGGCTTACAGGTCAACATTCTTATCGTTAACATTGTGGGTAGCTTCATTTTGGGCGCGTTTTCAGTTGCTGCACTTACGCTAAATTTAGACCCCAAATATTCGTTACTGGTGGCAACGGGCTTTTGTGGTGCCTTAACAACTATGTCTTCATTTGCGTTGGAAACCAGCAACCTCATAGACAATAGCCGTTTATTGTTCGCTGCAGTAAACATCCTAGCAAACGTCGGCCTGTCTTTGGCTGCAGTCATAGGCGGGCGAGCCGTAGCTACAATAATACTGGAGCACATGATGTTATGACCCCAAAAATGTGGCAACTTATCATACGCTTCAAACGAAACGACCAAGTCGGGGACAAACGCCTCGAAACGCTACTTATAGACTTGCTTAGGCAATCGGGAGTTTCGGGCGCAACTGCTTGGACGGGGGTGGATGGGTTTGGTAAACGAGGCAAAAGCACCCTGCGCCTCGAAGGCGTAACTATCAACATGCCGCTGCTCATCGAAGTCATAGATACCAAAGATAAGCTAGAGCCGCTTTTGCCTGAAATCAAAAAACTCGTAGACGACGACGGTGTGGTAACTGTCGGTGAAGTCGCGGTTATCTAGGTTTGCCTGAACCTTTTAATGCTGGATTGGGGCTGTTTTTGGGTTGGTGGGCGATGACGACTTTGGCCCAAAGACCCTTCGGGGAGTGAATGCGATCTTGAGTACGTAGCGTGAGCCGCCTTAGTGGTTCACGCATGAGCCCCCACTTAACCTGTGCCGAATGATTCATTGGGAGGCTTTTCTTTTGGTGGCAAAAAAAATCAGCAAGTTAACCAGTATCAGGTAGGTGGGGAAAGCCAGTTCTGAAAAAGCCCACGTTGTTGCTGCCAAAAAGCTTGTCATTGGACCAAACGCACCAGCAACAAAGGGCCATATGGATTCTGTTTCGGGTCTGCGCCAAGCCTTGGTAAGCGTTGGCACTGCGGCTGCTGCATCACTGACGATTGCAAAAGCAATTGCCAAATTCGGATCACTAGTCAAGTACCAAAAAACCAGCGCAGAACCAGAAAGGACACCGCAAACGTAGTCGAAAACGCCAGTTTTCCAATAGGCTTTCTTGTTAAGAAAAGAGGCTATGAATATGAGCAGCGGAGAGAGCCCAGACATGAATACGGGAACCACTGCCCAACTTACTTGGCTAGACAATGAGGCGGCGGTCGCTATGAGAGGCGCAATGGACCACATGATCCAGGTGACCCTGTTGGGTTTGGTTTGCCCTTTGAACATGGAGCGGATGTAGGCAAAGGCGGCAAACAAGGACGCAACCGCTGCTATGAGCACAGCGTATTCAAGCATAGGCTACTATTGGGTTGTTGAGGCTATAAATAAGGGGGGGGTAGACGACGCCACACCTAGTAGAACAAAAATGGCTTCAACTAAAATCTGCTTTAATAGAAAGAAAGAGGGTTAGGGTTCGCCTTCGGGCTTTTCCCACAACTCCAACTTTTGCTTCTTGAGTTCACGGCGTTTCTTTTGCAAAAAGTTGTAGACGGTATGGTGTTCGCTGCCTTGAATTATCATTTGGATGGCGTTTCGGGCGGCGTCAACTTCTTCAAAGTTGCCAATCATGCCCACCGTGTGACCATAAACGACAACGTCCGCTTCCGTAAGTTCCTCGATGGTGCGGCGAGTTTTGCCGTTCATGCCGATAATGCGGCTCTTAATTCGCCTGATATCGCTATCCGAGCGACCAAAAATCACCCGCAAATCAACAAAATCAAATATGGCATCTTCATTTCGGATCAAACGGGTAGCTTGGTCAGGAGCAAACCCCCGACCAATAGCGGTGACCACATCTTTGGCGCGCAACACCAACGACGGGTCCGTAGAGTTTTCATTCAAAATGATTTCTATTCCGCCTGCTTCACTATCAATTTCTAATTTAACTTGCAGACGTTCTTCAATGTCACGTTTAACCGTACCCTCAGGGCCGATGAGTACGCCTACGCGTTCTTTAGGAATTCGTACAAATGCATTAGGCCTTGACATTTCTTTTTGTAACCTGCCTGTAGATTTCTTCGTTCGAAAGAACATCTACACCTTGGCGACTAAAGAACCTATTCACGTTTGCGATGTCGCGTTGCAACAACTGCTTAGCCAACGGATGCGACGTAGGCACCGACTGGGACATGTCAAAAACGTATAGTTTGCCCTTCCAGATCAGGGTGTTGTATTCGCTCAAGTCGCCGTGGACCAGTTCAGCTTTCTGGTAAAGTCGCTTCATAAACACTAGAAGTTGCTTGTAAGTTTTTTCAGGGTCATCTGGGGATTGTTCTTTGAGGCTAGGCGCAGGCACGCCTTTTTTGCCCAAAAACTCCATAATGACAATGTTTCGATCTACCGCAATGGGTTTAGGCACACGCACCTTCGCAAGCGCTGCAGCTTCAAGGTTGCGAAACTCTTTTTGCGCCCACGTAGAAATAAGCGAACGGGTATCACGCTTGACACCCTTAAAGCGGTAGTCGCCTTCGATGTACATCATCATGCCTTTTTTGAATTCAGCCGAAGAAGTCAAGTAAATTTTCACCGCCCGCTCTTCCCCCTCCTTGGTGGTTCCTAAATATACACGGGCTTCTTTACCCGCACTCACCACACCACTAACCTCATTTATGGTCCCACTGTTCAAAAAGTGATACAGAACCATAAGGGTGGATTGGTCAAACACTTCTTCTACGGTGGCATGTTCTTCGGTGTATTTGCGGTTAAGCATGCGATCTCTGCGTTCGACTGTTTTTTCTCTGCGAGAAAACCGTTCACGGGCTTTTCGAGACATAAAACCATCGACAACAGATAATTCTAATCAAAAGGGGGTTAGATTGTGAGGTAGCCTTTTCGGCGCAGGTTCTCTGCTTGCCCATGCGTGTAACGCCAAGTTACATCGCCACGGCTGTCACTTTGAAAGTCCCAAGGGGAAACTAAAACGACGTCTCCTTCGCGAATCCAAACTCGGCGCTTCATTTTGCCACGGATTCGACAGAGGCGTTCTTTCCCATCTTGACATTTAACCATAATACGGTCAAACCCGAGTAGCTTAGTTACTACACCGAGCAACTCATTTTGCCCAGGGTACACCATTTCGTTCAGGTTGCCTTCATTTAGTACTTTTTTCTTACCCATTACAACATCTCAAAGAGTCTGACGTAGTAAGGTATGTTCTCTTCCTTAAAAGCCTGTTCATGACTACTTGGAGTTTTCGTAGTCTTCTTTTTGCTTAAGCCAACCAGCATATTTGTCCAGTAACGCTTTGGTTTGTTGGGTAATGAATTCTTCGACGCTGCGAAACGGCGTGTCCATATCTTTGAGAGCTTGCTGAAGCTTTTCGTAATCTTCTTTGGGCATTTCTATAAATTCAGTTTCGTTGCGAAGGAGACGAAGCTGGTAGCGAATGGCGTCTCGGATGAATTCTTCGCGGGTGGTATAACCGAGTTGCTTGTGGGTATGAAGGAAGTTTTGGGTTTCGTTGAGCAGTTCAGGGGGGAGAATTATGCTTTGGCTGAGCATGCTTTCGATGGCATCGGTGTAGGTTTGCATTTTCATGGTTTGGGCAGTGATTTCGCCTAACATGCCAGTAAGTTTTTGGTGGGCGTCGTCGGATATGCGGAGGGTTTTCATGATGTTTCTGGGTGATGTTTGTGTTGAGTAAAGCTAATAAAGCTTTTTAGTATACCAAGTATACGGAGTGTAACCTGTGGATGAAGCATAACGTCAGCATAACCATGGAACAACAACTATTCCGCCAAATCGAAAACGCCCGCGGAAGAGAAAAAAGAAGCACCTTCATCGAACACCTAATCATCCAAGGCCTAAAAACCTACACAAACAACCCCCAACAAACATCTCAACCTCTAATTTTATCCACAAAAAGAAAAAAAGATGTGGTCGGCTAGGCGCCTAGTCTACGCCCCACCGCTTTGCCACTTTAACTGCCAAAAAGACAATCAAAGCAACAATAAAGAACGTTATCAGCGCAACCAAAAAGTCACCCACAGCAAAAGGTCCAGTGGTAAACGTCGCCAAGTTCTGTATGTCCGGAGTTGCAAGACCGATAGCGGGCAACAGCAAATCTTTCACCAAAGCCTGAATCAACGTCCCCAAATACAAGCCGAGAATGAACGCAACCGCTAGCCCAAAAACTTTGTACTTTGACAGAAAATCTTTGAATTCATTCCATAAACCTTTTGGGGGAACAGGTGCAGGAGGCTTTTCGAGTAATGCGCGGATTTTTTTAAGTTCTTCTAACATTTCGTCTTCGTTAGCCATTCCAAAACGCACTCTCCTATATCTAATTAAAAACATATTCAGGGTGGATTTAAAAGGTTAATGCTACTGCAGCCACCTCACACCATAGTTTGGGGTAGGTAACCGTTAAATTTTGATTCGTCATTGACCTTAGTGAGGAAACCACAATGACCGAAGGTGCAGTTGTTGCTTCCACAGCAGCGGCAGAAATAAATGCAAGCAGCTATCGAGTAAAATTTGCCAGACAGGAATTCATCGAACTGGTCCGCATAGCAAGACCAAAATTAATCTATCGCAGAAAAAACATGTACTTCTTTGCTTACGACGGATTTGTCATGTATTGTGACCAATGTGAAGAAAGAGATTTTAGCGAAAAAATCATGGACACAATCGAGTTTTCAAACTGTCAATGGACAAAATAGCACATTTCCAAAATTAAATGATTGTTGATGTGGTGGGCCGAGCCGGATTTGAACCGGCGACCTTTCGATTATCAGTCGAACGCTCCAGCCGTGCTGAGCTACCGGCCCACGCATTTGCAGTGCCAACACATTAATGCCATGTTGGTTTAAAAGCGTAACGGTGGCAATTGTCGACTGAACCAAAGCTTCGCTTCCAAGTTCGGTGACTACGCATTTACCGTTCTGTGGATCAAAAGTTGCCGTTTAGCTGCGACACCTTAATTGGTAGCTTTCGGAGTCGCAACAAGTGTGCTGTTGACTTGACGGTTAGCCTCTATTGGTAGGTGTATCTTAAAAACTGACCCCTGACCCAAGGTACTCTCAAGCGTTATAGTTCCGCCATGCTCTTCGATGATACGCCTGCATATAGCTAAACCAAAACCCATACCCTGCGCCTTCGTAGTAAACAACGGTGTAAACACCATTGGTCGAATCTCTTCAGGGATGCCTGTTCCTGTATCAGCAACCGAAATTTCCAAGTTTTGCTCAACTTCTCGGCTTGCAATGGTAATTTTGCCCCCGTCGGGCATAGCATCAATGGCGTTTTTAATCAAATTAACCAATACACGCTCAATTTTGTCCTCATCTACCAACACAACGGGGCTATCAGTGGTTAAGTTTTCAACTTGAATGCGGTCAGGAATTTGCATACCTTTTAACGATTTGCTTGACAAACTCAGCGCCGAGCTTTCATGCAGTATCAAGTGAACGTCTTTGGAATAATCCAAAAGGTCGGTGATGATTTTATTTGAATACGCAATGCAATTCTCAATCACTTGGAACATTTCTACCGCTTGAGCGGGCGAAATCGTTGGACCCTTCTTTTTTAAGTAATATGCAGCATTTTTTATTCCAGTTAAGGGGTTACGCAAGTCATGACCTACCATACCCGCCAACTCACCTATTGCAGCAAATCGTTCTGCCTTAAGCAGGCGAGCTTCCAATTCCTTGCGCTGGGTGATGTCATGAAATATGTAAACTGCGCCTATAACGGCGCCATTTTCGGCTTTAACCTCAGCACAAGAAAACACGGCGTACTTTTCTTGACCACGTCGGTTTGTTAGTTTTAATTCATTTTGAGTTTGGTCAGTTTTTATTGCGGTTTTGATTATTTGACCTTCGGTAAAGATTATCGCGATTTGTTTTTTCAAAAGTTGTTTTTCAGGCACATCTAAAAACTGTGTGAGAGCCTGATTTACTTTAATGATTCTGCCTTGCTGGTCCGTTAACAGTAAAGGATCAGACATGGTTGAAATGATTGTTTCTGCAGCCGTGGCGGGGTTTAAGCTGAACAGTTGATACCGCCAGATGGCGAATCCAACAAAGACACCCAACACTAAAGTGGCAACGGTGGTTAACTCAGGAAAATCTATGTGCCACAGCAAAAATACGCCTTCACTTAAAAACGCTATGAAAACGGGAATCAAAAAGCCAAGTGTAACGAATTTTGCTTGTTGCCTTCTGTTTTTCTCTCTTGCCTTTAGGTATTGAATTAAACATATAATTATGGCTGAAAAGGTCAACACAAAGGCCCACGCATCACTCATCATCGTGACCCAAGTATCGGCTGTTACGTAGGTGTAACCCCAAAATTTCTGGGTGACACCTGCTGTTATCCAATCCGTTGTCAGATAAATGTAGGAAAACACGACGCATGGAGCATAGAGTAAAACGTAAACAAGTTTATTTTTTAGCAGATTTATTTTTTCCGTAAACAGAAGAGCAAAATGAAAAGTCAACACCGTAGGAATGGGCCAGACAAACTCCAGTTTCATCCAAAGATATGCGGTAGCTGCGTTGTCTGCTTGGCGGCACATAAATTCCGTAAAGCACCAGTACGCTAGAAAGAAACAGAAAACAGCAAAAATGAGGTTTAACGTCTTTTTCCTGTCTAAGTGATATACAGCGTTTGCTAAAAATATAGCCAGAAAACTGGCAACTAACGAAAGCACTGCAAAAACGGTGATCATATGTCTCCCAGATTTAGGGCGGAAAGTTTTTGCTTGAAGCTATTCAATTTCGGTTACCCACACATTGATTTGCTTCTGAATTTTTTTCGTTAATGTTTTCTGATCTTGAATTAAAAATGAACTTTGGAGAATAAAACGTTATGAATCGAGGATTTTAATTCAAGAACTTAAAATTTAATCTGCCTAATTGCCGCTTAACTTTTAGCTGCTAACGTCAGAAAGAGCATGTTGGTTTGTAGACCGAACATGATATATCCCGTTTTCGCCTGAAGTTACTCAATGTTTGGCCTGTGATGATAATTGCACGTGACGATGACAAGACCAGCAGTAAGCTGGCCCTTGTTAGTTGACTTTGAATGAATAAGTGCATGACTGAGGCCACAAACAGCCACTAACACGAACAGACAAAACAGCACAGTCCTCTTAAACACCAACCCACAAATAATATCAGGTTACAAAGTTGAAGCCCCAAAAAGTCGTCTTCCCTGAAAACATCGGCTTTAGCTGCCGCAACTGCAAACGATGTTGCCAAGAACAACCCGCCGATGTCACCGACGAAGAAAGAAAACGCATCGAAGCTTTAGGATACAAAGACTTTTTGGACCTCAGCGACCTTTCTGAGCCGTTATTAATCAAAGCTCGCAAAGAGGGAGGTTGCTTCTTTCTGTCCAACGGTGGTTGTGCGGTGCATTCGGTTAAGCCTGCGATTTGTAGGTTGGTTCCGTTTGTGGTGGTGGATTGGGATTATGAGCGGGAAGTGATCGAGGTGGATTTGCCTGTAGATTGTGCGTGTCCAGGTGTGCGAGTAGACGAACCATTATCAGTCGATAAATTAACCAAGGCAGCCCAAGCATATGTCCATGGCCTGTTGTTGTTAACGGCAAAACAAGAACAACTACCGCCCACAGATAAGCGGGTTTTGTCTAAAACACGACTGCTCATAATCAAGCTAGCATCCGAATCATAAAAATAGAGGCTTTGCTGTTTTTTGGTTCTCGAATTCATCTGCAGTCATGCCCGCGATTTTTCAGCAGTCTCTGCGCCAATGGTCGCCTCGTTTAGGCAGGTATTTCTTCGCCAATTTCCTCGTCTAAAAAGTGTTCCCACTTCTTGCGTTCACTGGCAATCTCTAAGGGGCAAACAACGGTAGCCATTCCATCAATGACGCCTTCGGCGCTGCCGTGTCTACAAACAAGGTGTCCACCGTCGTCGATGCGTATATCGCAGACTCTTCGATCAAAACAGAGGCATTCGATTTCCTTTTTAGGCTTGGGTAACATGCAAAACATTTCACTCATGTCTAACCCACCTGTAATTGGTGTTTGTGAGAAGTTGCTTATAATTGTTTGCTGTATTGAAGTTGTGTGCCTAAATTTGGACATTTGACTTGTTTTAGGTGTTGAACATTTGAAGATGAAAAAGAAGGGTAGGTAACTGATTTTACCTTACGGTTGTTACGGTTGTGGAGATTGTGAAGCTTTTGTAGAGGGTTCCTCCGCTGTAGCTGCCGTCTTTGTAGACGCTGTGTGTTAATGTCCCTGTCGATGTACCGCCTAAGTAGACGCTATATGAGCCTGCAGTGAGTTCGGTTGAAGTGAACTCGATTGACTGGTACGTTTTGGTTGAGCTGAACGTAACCAAGACTTCGCCTGACGCGGTTTGTATGCTGACTAATTTGCCCGCTGCTTGTGCCTGATTGAAGTTTATAAGTACAGAGTTTACGGTGGAAGTTGTACTGGGAGCCATAGCCATGCCCGAGCTGCCAACGGCAATTATTGTTCCGCCAGTAACTTTGAATGAGCTGTCGTAATCTATGGCGCCGTTTGCGTTGTTGGTGGGACCGTTGATTATCAGAATGCCGCCGCTCATTTCGATGTAACCATTTATATCAATGCCGTCGCCGTCTGCGTCAATGTAAATGTATCCGCCTGTAATGGCTAAATGGTATGTGCCAGTTGTGGGGAAGCCGCCGCCTTGCATGCCGCCTTGTCGTGGGAACCAGTCTGTTGATGATCCGTCGTTGCCGCCTGCTGCGTTTAAGCCGTCGTCGCTTGAATCAATTTGGATGTAGCCGTTGTTTATGGTGACTTCGGCGCTTTCCATTCCCTCATAGCATTTAGAGATGACAAAAGAGCCGCCGTTGACTTCTAAAGAGGTGTCGGCGTGTACGGCGTCGTCACCTGTAGCTATGGCATATTTGCCATTGTTGATGATTATGGTGCCGTTGGAATGAATTGCATCGTCTAAGGAGTTTATAGTGAAGTCTCCGTTATCTATGACCACGGAGACGCTGCCTTTGAGTCCTTTAGTTGAAACGGTGCTGCTAATTTTGCCTGAACTCCCGCCACCACTTGTAACGGTTATGGTTCCGCCAGTTATGAGCAGGTCTGTTTCTGCGCTGATGGCATCGCCGTTGGTGGCAGTGATTGTTAAGGTGCCTGCAGCTATGTAGATGTAGCCGCGAGTGGCGTTTTCGGCATTGTCTGATTTGAGACCATCGCCAGCAGAGTTTACAGTTATGGTGCCGCCTTTGATTACGATGTAGTCTTTGCCGATTATGCCGTCATCGACTGAGGTGACTTGGATAGTTCCGCCTTTGATTATCAAGCCGTCGCTGCTTCGGATGGCATCATTAGCATTGCCGGTCACGGTTAATGTGCCGTCGCCGGTGATTGTTAGGTCGGTTTTGCTGTAGAGGGCACCGTCGTTTTCGTTGGCAGCGTTGTCAGTTAGAGAGTTGGAGGTACCGCTGGCAAGGATAACGATAGCTTTATCTGCTGTCTGGATGAATATGGGCGCGTTTGTTGTGCTGGTAATTGCAGCCCCGTTTAGGATTAGGCGAACAGTTGCCTTGTCTGGGGCGTTGACGATTATTTGACCGTTGTTTAATGTGCCGCTTATACTGTAGGTTCCTGCAGCAGTGATGGTTGCTGTTGTTGAACTGATGGTTACGCATGCGGTGTTGCTGGTGCTGATAGAGTTGCCGTTTAACGTTATGGTGATGACATCGGAGTTGCTGTATGTGTAATCTTGGGTTTCTTCGTGGTCGTTTTGGTTACTTGCAAGCGTTTGAGCAACTGTTGTGCTAGATAAGCTGCTGGTGGCAATGTACGAGTTGTAGTTTGTAGTATCTGTAGTTGGGGTTGCGGTAGCGGTTGGCGTGGCAGTGGATACTGAGGTAGCTGAAGGCGAATCGGTTACGGTTGTCGTGGATGTGGGTGTGTTGGTGGTGCTTGGAGTGCTAGTGTCAGAGGTTGTCTGTGTCGGGGTAGCGGTTCCATCGGTTTCTGTTGA
>CAZTRN010000023.1:0-24191 GCA_964616775.1 uncultured Candidatus Bathyarchaeia archaeon | reverse complement strand
TAAAGCTACGAAACGCCACTGAACCGTTGCCCAACGCCACCGCGGGCACCGTTGCGGGCCTTCCAACTTTGTATTCCGAACGGTTCGTATGCCAAAACGACCAAGCAATCCAAAAACAACTCAACTTCACAATAACTGACCTCTCCATCGACAACAATCAAACAGTTCTCAGAAGCATAAACATAAACGGCGACACTTTTCAAATCAATCATCCCTCAGCATGGGATAACGCCACAAACACGTTCTACTATGAACTGATTTTTGAATTATCTGCCTTTAACACTCAATCTGGCTCGATGGTTTTTACTGGACGATATAGCACCCAACAACTAAACGTCACCTCCACCTCGACGCCTTAACTATTGGAGAACCTTTCAATGACTGCCTTTACTGATGAAAAACTCAAAGTGGCCGTGATTGGCCTAGGAAAAATGGGGCTGCTTCATGCTTCCCTCTTAAGCACTATACCAGACGTTGAGGTCGCGGCGCTCTGCGACAAAAGCTTGCTTCTGCGTAAAGTCGCTAAACGTACCCTCAAAAAAGCCTTCATAACCAACGAAGTTGACGCCCTAACTAACTTAGGCTTATCTGCCGTTTACATAACCACCCCAATCCCCTCCCATTATCCCATAATCAAAACGGTTCTTCAAGACGGCATCTGCCAAAACGTCTTTTCAGAAAAAACTCTTTCCTCCAGCTTCGAGAAATCCACCGAACTCTGCAACCTCTCCTCCACACACAGCGGCGTTGGCATGGTGGGGTACATGAAGCGGTTTTCAGTGACGTTTAAAAAAGCCCAAGAACTCCTCAAAAACCAAACCCTCGGCACCCCCATTTCTTTCAATGCCTACGCTTACTCCTCCGACTTTGCAGACGCGAAAGCTGGCTCAACTGTTTCGCTATCTCGCGGCGGGGTGCTGGAAGATTTAGGTTCCCACGTTGTTGATTTGGCGTTGTGGCTGTTTGGCGACTTGCAGGTTGCCTCTGCAAAGCTGCAGGCTTCTCTTACGGAAGGTGCAGTTGATGATGTGGCTTTCCAAGTTACTGGTGCCTCTGATTTAGAGGGTAACTTTGAGGTTTCTTGGCTAAAACCTGGCTACCGCATGCCCGAATTCGGCATAACCATAACAGGAACCTTGGGCAAACTGACCGTAACCGACACCGACGTCAAGCTGGCTCTTGACGGTGAAGCGCCCCGTGTGTGGTTCCGCCAAAACCTCGGCGACACCGTCGGCTTCTTGCTAGGCGACGCCGAATATTACCGCGAAAACGCGCACTTCATCGAATCCATCCGTTCTCAAACTGAGCCTGTATCCAGTTTTGCTTCTGCAACCAAAGTCGATGGGCTACTAAGTCAAGTGGAGAAAAAACTACATGCACAATGACCAAAAAATCCAGTTTCTCGTTGGAGATAACCCGTTTCACGGCATAAGCCACCTTTCACAGGAACGCGCCCGCGAACGCTTAACCGAAACAACTACAACCGAAGTTGATGCTTCTGAACTGGTAAACACCGCCTTGAAAAATGGCGCAAGCGGCTTTATGTTTTCCGTCAGCGACACCACCTTATCGGTTCTGAAATCTTTGGACCCTAATCGTCCTGCTGATTTGTACGCGATTGTGCCCTACGCCTACGAGTACATGCGTTTAGCAGTCAAAACTGGTGGTATGTCGGGGTTAGCGAAGAAGGTTTTTAAAGAAATCGTGTTTTCCTCCAACCTTTTTTCGGTGGCGCCACATGTTTTTGGCGTGCTCAGAGCTGACCCCACTGCTTTGCTGAAAACCTATCTGCTTTACGAAATGAACCGCATAAAAACCGCCAAACCCAAAAACGTGCAACTGCGCAGTATGCTTCTGCAGGAAATCATCACCGACATGGGGTTGGCTTTGGATTTGGATTGGCTGTTTACATCCTACATCGATTTTATGACTAAACGCGGTGTTCGTCCTGGTTTTGAAACTCGAAACTTTGCCTATCTGGTTCAAAAGTTTGAGCGCTGGGGCATAGACTTTAGTAAAATAACTTTGACGGCGCCTTTCAACAGCGTCGGCTTCCAAATGAATCCGTCTAAAGTGGAATGTGAAGCGGCGCTGGAAAAAGTTGCGGGCTGCGAACTGGTTGCCATGAGCATTCTTGCCGCTGGCTACCTCGCTCCTGTTGATGCTGTGGACTACTTGAAAACGCTTCCTAACCTTACCCATGTCGTGGTGGGTGTCTCCAAAAAGCGGCATGCCCAAGAAGGCTTCCGACTTTTCGAGCAAGAAATTAACGGCGTCACCCTTACGCCAGAACTCAGCGCGCCTAAACCTTTGGTGCTCAATAAATGAACGTGCTTTTCGTCACCCGAGAGTACCCCCCTTTTGAGGTCGGCGGCGTAGCCGTCCACACATTCAATCTGGTAAATGCTCTTGAAGCGCTCGGAGTTGGCTGTCATGTGCTTTCTTTTGGCGACCCTGCATACTCCACCTCTCAAGTTACTTTTATTGAGCCCCACAGCTCCGTTATCAGCAAGGCTAATTTGCCTGTTTACATGGATTTGAAAATTCCTTTTGATGTGCTGCGTCTGACCAAAGCTGTGAACCATTTGCTTCGGAAGGCGCGTTTTGATGTCGTTCACGTTCAAGAGCCATACGTGGGTGCCTTTGTAAAGCACGCCAACAAAATAACCACTATTCATGATACCAGCGTCGGCGAAATCCAAGCCATCCTCAACCAACAACTAACCTCAACTACCCTCAAACGCGTCGCCTTCTACACCGTATTTGGTTTATTTTATGAGTTGATGTGTGCGGCGTCAAGTACGCGGGTTATTGTGCCTGCAAGTCAAGTCAAAGCTGAACTGGAACGGTTCTACGGGGTTTCCGAAGGCAAGCTGAGTATAGTGCGCAATGGTGTAGTCATCCCCCAGCTTACCGCAGCCACCAACAAGGCTTCTGCTAAGCAAGCTTTAGGCTTAGACCCCAAAAAACCCTTAATTTTCACCTCCGCCCAACACATCGCCCGCAAACGCCTCGACACTTTGCTCTTAGCACTCAAGCAACTCCGCAACCAAGGCTTAACCGATTACACTGTGGTTATCGGCGGAAACGGACCCATAAACAATCACCTGTTGAATTTAACGGAAAAGCTGGGGCTTTCGGGAGCTATTCTGTTTCCAGGTTGGTTGACGCGGGAAAAATTGACAGCTTATCAGGAGGCGGCGGACATTTTTGTTTTAACCTCTGAATATGAGGCTGGACCCATATCGCTTCTGGAAGCCATGTCTTGGAAAGCTGCGGCTGTGACTTCTGACATTCAGGGGTTTCCCAGTTTGATGCAAGATGGCGTGGATGGCTTGCTTTTTCCAGTGGGCGACTACACGGCGGTTAGCGGCTGCCTAAAGAAGCTATTAACCGATGAGTCCCTGCGGATGCGGCTTTCAGTTGCGGCGCGGGCTTTCGCTGAACAGTTTGATTGGACCACCGTTGCCCAACAAACCTTACGCATTTACCAATCCACAGTGCAGCCCGCAAAGTAAAGTCGATGGATAGAGGCTTTTGCTTGAAAATAGTTCATGCCTGCAACCGATATTACCCCTACTTCGGTGGTTTGGAATCTCACGTTCAAAACCTCAGCGAAAACATGGTCAAGCAAGGTCATGACGTGTCGGTTTACTCTACTGACCCCACAGGCAAATTACACGCATTTGAAGAAATTGACGGCGTCAAAGTTTATCGTTTCAAAAGCTTCGCCCCCCACGACTCCTACTTCTTATCCACAAAACTCTATCAAAGCCTAAAAACCGCCGACTGTGATGTAGTTCACGGTCATGACCTCAACGGTTTTCCCCTGCTTGCCGCTGCGCTGGCGAAGGGCTCCAAAAAGTACTTCGCTACCCTGCATGTAGGCGCGTTTTCGTCTCAACTGCGGACGTTGGCTCGCGTTCCATACGACCGCCTTGTGATGCATCGCGCATTGCAGCGAGCTACGCGGGTCATTTGTGTTTCTGCCTACGAGCAACGCGTGTATCAGGATGTTTTGGGGTTGCCTTCGGACAAGTTTGTGGTTATCCCTAATGGTTACGACTACCCAAAAGTTTCCCCCGTAGCCTTGTCCATTAACGCCTCGCGGTTTGTTTTGTCGGTGGGAAGGCTGGAAAAATCCAAAGGCTTCCACTACCTGATACAAAGCTTCGCCGAACTCAAAAAAGACCCCCAATTCAGCGATGTCACCTTAGTGCTTGTCGGCAAAGGGCCCTACGAAAACCAGCTTCGCAACTTAATTTCCAACCTACACTTAGCAGGTACCGTTAGCATCCAGCAAAATGTGCCCCGCCCGCAACTGCTCTCCCTTTATGCTGGTTGTGCGGTGTTTGTTCTGCTTTCCAATTACGAATCTCAGGGGCTGGCGGTTTGGGATGCTTTGGCGCTCCAAAAACCCACCTTAACATCCACCGCTGCCGTCTTGGGCGAATATGCACAGCAAGGCTACACGGTTGGCGTTGAGTTGCCGCCTGACCCGCATACCTTGGCTCAAAAACTTGCAGAGATGCTAACCGCGCCTGCGCAGTTTAAGCCCCCAAAAATAGACTTGCCCTCCTGGCAAAGCATCGCCACCCAAACCCTCGAACTCTACAGAACCCCTTAACTACGTTTGGAGAATGCGTTTTGCGTCCTGTTCTTGTGCATTTTTTTGGTCCTGACGGTTCAGGCAAATCAAGCCAAGTAAACTTGCTGCTGCAGCGGTATCTGAACCGAAACGTCAAAGCCCGAAAATATTGGATTCGTTCTCCGCATACGCTTGCGTACCTTTTGTGGGAAGTGGCGCTAAAAGTCGGTTTTTTTCGAACAATCTCCAACAAGTCGGGCTCCTACATCAAAGTTCCCTGCGTGAATCGTAGCTGGCTTATGGGGCGGCTTTGGGCGCTTGTTGAGTGGGTTAGCGTTTTGCCCTTTGTGGTTCGCGCAGACCTGTATTTGCTCTGCGGCTACACGCTTATTGCCGAACGCTACCTTATCGACACCTTGACGTTTGTTGCGTTTTCAATTGACGACCCAAAATTCGCTCAAAGTCCACTGGCAAAACTCTACTTAGCCCTAATTCCTAAAAAAACACGGTTCATTTTCATAGACGCTGACTACCAAACCATCTACAAGCGCAAATCAATCTTTGTCAACCTTACCAATCCCCAAGACGCCAGCAACATGGCTGTGGGCACCTCCATCAAGTCTGAGCTTGAACCCCAAGCGTTCATAGATTTCCAACGTGCCATCTACCAATCAATCGCAAAAACCACCCACGCCCTCACAATCAACACCGCTGAGAATTCGATGCAGCAGACCAGCCGTCTAATACAACAACACTTAGGTCTAACCGAATAATTTTGTGAGGTTTTTTTGCTGTTTCGTCTTGTGCATTTTTTTGGTCCTGACGGTTCAGGCAAATCCACCCAAGTTAACCTCCTCGCCGACTACTACCGCAGCAGAGGTGTCAAAGCGAAAAAGTTTTGGCTCCGCTCTCCCCACACAATCGCTTACCTGCTTTGGTTGGTGTTCATCAAGATTGGGTTTGTGCGTGTAACCAAAAACGCGTTTGGCGTTGAAGTCAAAACCCCCGCGGTCCAATCCAGCCGTTTCCTGAAAAAAGTTTGGTGTTTTGCCGAATTCTTCGGTGTCTTGCCGCTGCTGGTGCTTGCCAAACTGTACCTCTCTCAAGGATATGTTCTGATTGCGGAACGTTACCTTCTTGACACCATAACCACCATCTCCTACTTCCTCAACGATGCTTCCTTTCCCCAAACATTCACCTCCAAAACCTTACTGCGGTTCCTTCCCACCGAAACCGCCTTTATCTTCCTAGACGCCGACTACCAAACCATAAAACGCCGACGCGAAGCATACTATAACACGCAACGCCGCGAAAAACGGGTCTTCTTCAAAAACGAAGCGCCTCCCGCACCTAACTTAGAACCCAAAGTATTCATCGACTTCCAACGCCACATGTACACCACGCTTGCAAAACCGTACCACGCATTAGTTATTGACACCTCCAAAAGTTCCGTCGAAGAAGCTTCGCGGGCAGTTCAGCAGTTTGTGTTTGCATCTGATTAACGGTCGGTTATGTATGGTTGAGCCTGCTTTTGAAGTCCTCAAAACAGTCGGCGTCCCTTCAATATTGGCTGGCGACCCTTCCGTTAAGCCAGAACACGTGCATTTGATTGCCGCGTACACTAACAAAATCGGGCTCTTTTACCTCGAATCTTTAGCTGCTCAAAATCGGCTCCCCCAATTTATGGTTCCCGAGTTGGACGCCCAAAGAGTAAGACGCAAAAAAATCCTCGCCCTCACCATTTATTTGGCAGAGCAGTTTGAGCGCCAAAACATCCAGTACACCATAATGAAGACCCTCAAACCGTTTCCCTACGTGGGCTCCGATGTCGATGTTCTTGTTGATTCGCCGCGAGATTTTAGGGAAGCTCTAAATGTGCTGATGGCTGGAGGTTTTAGGCTTTTAGGGCATGACCTGTTTAGCGCCACCTTGGATGGGCGTAGATTTGACGCCTATGTGGATTTGCAGTTGGAGCTTTCTGTTTCAGGCTTACCATACCTCAACAAAACTCTCATCACCTCAAACGCCACACAAGTACCCGTCGACGCGACTTCAGTACGAACAATCAAGGGCGCTCCAGAAGTCGTCGTGGCTGCGTGTCACTGCTTCTACAAAGAGCACATGTACACATTAGCGGACTTTTACACCACCGCTTTAGCCCTAACCCAAGAAACCCCCCAAAGCCTCTGCCGCTTAGCCGAGCAATCTAACAACGTAGTAGCGGTTGCGGCGTTGCTGGCT
This sequence comes from uncultured Candidatus Bathyarchaeia archaeon, assembly GCA_964616775.1. Taxonomy (GTDB): domain Archaea; phylum Thermoproteota; class Bathyarchaeia; order Bathyarchaeales; family Bathycorpusculaceae; genus JADGNF01. The sequence continues at coordinate 17,362 of CAZTRN010000023.1, read as the reverse complement.
TGGACCCACAAAGTAGCAAACGACGCCTTAGGCATCCACCTAAAAGGCGTCAACGACGCCCTAGCTGTGCTGGATCTGCCGTTTCTTTCCAACTGGGCAGCCCAACAACCTCTAACCTTCCCATTTATCTTTCCCAAAAAATTCGTTGCCCTCGCCTTAACTAGCAAAATTCTCGACGACAATCAACTCCGCTCCAGTCTTCCCCGTGCCCTAATCGCCAGCACTTCGCCAACTCAGTACCGCGCTTTAGTTGACCACTTCAAACGAAGCAGCTACTAAAATTGACTAACGGGGCTGATGTTGTTGAATGTCCTTTTTTTAAGCGAACTCTTTTATCCCCACGGCGGCGGAGCAGAATACGCAACCTACCAGTACGCGCGGCTACTTAGCCAACACAACGTCAACGTTACCGTCGTAACAAACCAGTTTGCTTCCGAACCAACCTTCTCTAAACGCGACGGTTTTAGCATCTATCGTTTTCCGATGCTGCATGGAACTAGCGGCGTCAAGTTCCAGATGCTATTTAACTCTGACACTTGGCTATCGAGTGCTCTGCGTAAGTTGGTTGCTTGGTCTGATGTGGTTTATATCCCGCGACTGTGGTACTCCGCCATACCCGTCGCTAAAGCTGCCAAAAAACCCGTTTTAGTTCACCTGCACGATTACGTTTTGGTTTGTCCCATTTCAAGCCTCTACAACTTCACCACCGACGCCCCCTGCAACCTCACCCACTGCACCCAAAACTGCATACTCGCCTATGAACAAGTCAACGGCAGAAACCTCCCCAACACCGCAGCATCCACCGTCTTAAACTCGCTTTTTGGGCGCCAATTTCACCGCTTAATCCGCCAAACTGACGCCTTCATCTGCGTCTCAAACGCCCAAAAAACAATCCTCACCACCAAACTCCCCCACCTGAAAAACAAAACGTTTGTTGTGTACAATCCGATGCCGACGCTTCCCCAAACCTCTATCAGCGGTTCTGATTTGGGCTATCTGGGTGGACCTAACCCCGCCAAGGGCTTTTCCGTTTTAGCCTCGGCATTCACAAAAACAGCTAACTGTCCTGTTAAGCTGCACGCCACAAACTTTGCCGTTGCAGGACAAAAAACAGGTTACCCCAAAGTGGAGTTTTATCGAAAACTCAATCCCACGCAGCTTGACACCTTTTATACGCAGATTCAGACGTTGATTTTTCCGTCTATCTGCCCTGAACCACTTCCCTACGTTGTAAGTGAAGCTGTGCTGCGGGGGCGCCTCGTAATTGCATCTGACACGGGCGGCGTTCCCGAACTGCTCTCGGGCTGCAAAGGCACGTTTCTGTTTGAACCTGGCAACAGCTCTGTGTTAACCCAAAAAATAGACGCTGCCTGCGGGTTCAGTCGTGAAGCCGCCGCTGACCTTGCAGCCCACGACCGCAGCATCTTCTTGCAACGATTCAACAATGAACAAGCCCTTACCCAGTTCATGGGTATCTGCGAAAAACTATCCCACAACAACTAACATAAAACAACAATTGACGCTTAACTTGGATGGGTTGATTTGGCTACAATCTCTTTCAGCTTCCAAGAGTTGCTCATCATCTTTTCCGCGGCAACTTATGCCATCACCCTAGCCTTAATTTTTCTTTCCCGCAGAAAACAACAACCCCCACCCCAAACCTCCAAGACACCTGATTCGCGCTTAAAACTTATCCCAAAAATGCTTGCATACACGCATTATTCTTTGGTTTTTGTGTTTTTGGCTACCGTGGTGTTTTCAGTTTGGGTTGGTGCGCGTCCATCTCTGTATTATGCCTTGTTTAGCGCTCTTTTTGTCTCCGCAGTTGTTTGGCTACTGAGTGAAACTCCAAAACGGCGCAGTCACGTAGGCAAAATTCTCATAGTAACTATAATCATTGTCAGCGTCTGCCAAGCCGCGTTGCCAGCGGTAGAAAATCGGCTTATGATTTCAGGGTCTGACCAGTGGGGCGACATCCACACCACTCTAACAATCACCGCTACAGGCAGCTTCAACTCGGTAGTTTCAAGCACCGCCAACTACTATTACTCCTCCATCCCCCTATTCAGCATCTTAATCGCCTCTCTCACCTTACTAACTGGTAACGTGTACCTCTCTTACACAATAGTCGCGGGGTCCATGGGCTTAATCATGGGCTTAGCAATTTTCCTGTTTCTCTGGAAACTGGCTAAAACCCCGATGGCGTCTGTGGTGGGCGTGTTTGCTTTTCTTTCCATTCCACGACTTGCAATTGACCAAGCCATCCCCCCCTTCCTTAGCCTAGCCTTAGGCGCTCTGCTCATCCTCATGCTAGTGAATTATGTGCTGGCGCCTAATCGACGCAGCATGGTTAGCTTTCTAGTTGTTTACTTCTCCTCTTTGCTGTTTCACCCTGAAGGCATCTTCGCGCTGCTCGTCTTAGGCGGCGCATTCATTGTAGCCTTCTTTATCCATTTAGTCGTTCAAAAGTATCCTTACGCAAAACTCATCCAGCGGCTCTTCCTAATTATGGCAACTTTGTCGGTGGCTTACTGGTTTTTAAGCAGCCAAACCGTGCTAAACTCCCTAATCACCCCAATCCAGCGTCTATTCTCAAGCATCACCACCGCTGCCGCTCCATCTACTCCTTCAATTGCATCATATACGCCCCGTTACTTCGGCACAGGTCAAGAAATCTACTCTTTTGCGTGGGCAGTTCCCGTAGGAATTGCAGCAGCCTACGTCACAACCATCCTGTTTGACATTTTCACAAAACGGGTTCGCCGCTATAATCGGGACAGCTTGAGAATGTTTGCTGCAATCGGCGGACTGATTGCATTGCCCATGCTTCTACTTGCTTTCGTAAGCATTCTACGAGCTCCAGGCGCTTCCATCGAACGGTATGTGGACAACGTTGTGTACCTGCTTTTGCTGTTACCGATGGGCGTAGCCTGCTCTCAACTTATCAGCAACAAGAAAAAAGCTGTAACCGCCTGCTTAGTTGGATTGCTCTGTGTGTTCGTGTTCATCGGTGCCAGTTCGCCAGACTGGGCGCCCAGAGAGAACCCCACGTTCACCGCCGTTTATTCTACCTTTGAAAGCCAAATTGAAGCAAATCAGGTCGCTGTTTTTCTGCCCAATAACATCTTGGTTTACGATGACCACGACATATCTGTGGGTGGTGTTGCGGCGTTTGCCAATGTTTCGTTTAGCACTACTGGTACTAACCAGATTACAAGCAACGTGTTAGACACCATAAAAGACGGGTCCTTCTCTCCATTTTACCTTGCCACAAGTGACGCGTTTTTTATACTCAAAACAAATGAAGTGCAAAACAGCACAGCTATCGACAACTACCTTAATATCAACTACAATAGCGGTTTCCATTACGTAGTTACCAATCCCTACTCTCAGTCTAGCCCTTAACAGTCCGTAAACAAAAAACTTGAGTCCTTCCTTCTTGACATCAAAGCAGGAGAAGGGCATTTTTGGGCAGAAGTTTTCGTTTTCAGATGGGTTGCTGTTTGGGCGATTATGTCGATAAAAGCGGTTATGCGTCCCTAACAGTGTTACGCAGTTTGGTGGTTGAAATTGGTTAAACCCCGTGTTCTCTTTGTCGATTACAGTGTCCGCTCCTTAAATGTTGAATTAGAAAAACGGCACTTTCAGGTATCCTTTATTTCATCTCTAACTTTGGCTGGTCGTCTTTCTGTTTCAAGCTTTGATAATTTTGACTTGGTCTATTTTGCAAAAGCTTATCCACCGTTCTGGAATGACTTAGGCATAGTTCTTCGACGTAGCTATATCCCCCTAATTTACGGTTGCCACGCCCCCGCCGTAATTTTCTATCCCTTCATGCCCAAAAACCATATAGAAAACGCCGTTGCCTTAACGAAACTATTTTACATGGCTTCCCGAAAAACCGTGAGCGCTTTTCACGTTTTAAACAGCACCGACTACAACATAATCAACAACTGTTTACGTTTCAAATCTTATTTTGTTCCAATTGGCGTAGACACTCAACTATTTAACATCGGCAACCGTAGTGAGCGTTTCACAGTAGTTTTTGTAGGTCCTAGATGGGGCAAAGGCGTTGACATGTTAATGAAAATACTTCCGGCGGTCATTAAACGAATACCTGACGTGAAATTTGTTTTATGCGGGGATGGTTTTCTTAATCATTACTTCGAACAGTTAACGGAAACATTCAAGAAGAATGTGGAATTCCGCGGTTTTCTACCGCAGGACGGCTTTGCTAACCTTTTAGGTTCCTCTCACCTTCTTTTGTCACTTTCGCGCTTCGAAAGCTTCGGGCTATCTATGATTCAAGCGCTAAGTTGTGGCGTACCTGTGGTTTCCTTTAAAATCCCTGGTGTCCCAACAGATGTCCTCCAAAAAGAAAACATCGGAACCTTAATTCGACCCTTTAAATTAAACAAAATTGTGGACTCCATCGTAGAGTATTATGAGCTGTGGCGAAAGCAACCCGCAGAATTTAGCCGTCTAAATGTCGAATGTCGACATGTAGCCTCAAAATTTGACTGGACCATAGTTGCTCCACAGTTTGCATCCATGTTTCGTGACACATTGGAACAATAACACCTTGACTTGACCGGAGCCCTTTCCCGTGCATGTTTTATTTTATCGCAGACCTGAATCAGTTACGGGTGGCGCAGCAAATTTTGCACATTTTCTAGCCCAAGGCTTAGAAGATAAAGTGGACTTTACGTATTTTCCCCGCTTTTCCCCTAGTCGCGGATTGAAGAATTTTAAGGCAGTCTATGCAGAGTTTTTGAAAAAGCGTTTTGATATTGTCCACTTCAATTTGCCCCCCACATTTGTTCCTTACAAACTGACTTCAACTCGATGGATTGACGCCAACTATTTGCTTTTTAGAGCTGCAAAAAACCGTGGCGCGCATGTTGTGTTAAATATTCACGGAATAACCGCCTTCGAAGGTGAAGCCTATAGACCTCCGAAACTATCGGCGCTTATGGTTTCTGATGGTCGACGTGCCTGCCAACATGCAGACCGAATTGTTGTAAACTCGGCTTTCATGAAACTTCAAATTGAAGCACTATATAATGCACCTAACGAAAAAATTGTCATTCTCCCAAATGGTATCGATTTATCCAAGTTTACAAATGTGTCTTCTTCAATCAGTCTATCTGGTAACCCTGCAATACTGTTTGTTGGTCATCTCTGGTGGATAAAAGGTGTTGATGTATTGCTCAAAGCGATGGCAAAACTAAAATCTCACCTACCAGACGCGAAACTTCACATCATTGGCGGCGTCCATGGACATAAGACTGAACAGGACTTTGTGGGTCTTGCTAAGCAGTTAGGCGTCACAGATAGGGTGGTTTTTCATGGTGCCGTTCCTCACGACAAAATTGCAAGTTACTATCATGCAGCGTCAATCTGTGTGTTTCCATCACGGCATGAAGCTTTTTCTATCGCGCTGTTGGAAGCGATGGCTTCGAAGGTTCCAATTGTCGCCTCTGACATTGCCCGTTACAAAGAGATAATCAAGGATGGCGAAAATGGCGTCCTGTTCAAATCTGGCGACCCTCAATCTCTTTCTGACTCAATGTCTCGTCTGTTATCAACCCGTTCCTTTAGCGAAGGGGTTTCCAATCGTGCGTTCGCGTTGGTGCAGGACTATGATTGGGCAAAGATCAGCAATGACTATTTCTCATTATACAAAAGTTTAGCGACCTAGACAAACTGAAGACGAATCTCCATCCACAGCATCTGAGTTGGTTAACGATGAATACTGTTAAACCCCTTCTTCTGATAAGATTTGGAGACGCACATCTGACGGGTGGGTTTCGCCGAAAATTTGAAGTTCTCAAAACTGCCCACTCTCAAGGAGTACCTTACGTCATTTTAACTGATGCTGCAAGTTGCTTGAATGCAAGTAAAATGTTTCCAAACTATCTGAAAGTGTTGTCGGATTATCGGGTTTTTTTAAGTGAAGAAAAAAAACTTTCAAACCTTCCATTGCTAAAGCAGCTTGATTCAATTAGAAACATTATCCATCTAGCTGTTGTTGCTGCTCAAGTTGCCACTCGACAAAATGTTGATTTAATTGTTGGCGACGAAACAACTGAAAGCTTAATTGTGACCTGTGTTGCGGGGAAGTTATCTTCGAAACCGTGGACAGTTGTTTTTCAGCCTTTCACTGACTTATTGCAACCGAACCGAAATATGCGTCCGCTTAATGCTTTAAACATAATATCGTTTGTTAGCAAAAAGGCATCTGTCAAGAGTAAGTCAATGTTTAAGCGTACCTTGAAAACCGTAAAATTGTTTCTTCAACTGAAAATTGCCCAACGTTCCTTAATGTTAACCGTTAGCACTTCAACAAAAACCGACCTTTCCTTGCTGAACCCGAAAATTCGTTTTTTTGTCATAAACCCGGGCAATGGTGTTGATTGGGAAGAAATTAATCAGCAGCATCGGGACGGATTTGAATTTGACGCTTTATTTTTTGCTCGTTTAATCCCTGAAAAAGGGCTTTACGATTTACCGCTTATTTGGGCGCATGTGTTAAAAACGGTACCAAACGCGAAGCTTGCTGTTGCAGGTATCTCTGAATCTCCTGTGTATGTTAATCGTTTTATGAGTATGGTGCGTGACCTTGGCATTGAGCGTCAGGTCTGTTTTTTAGGTCACCTAAATGAGGCTTCTTTGTTTAAAGCCATAAAATCTTCAAAGGTTGTTCTGCAACCAAGCATCTTAGATGCCCTTCCGCTAGTAACTTTAGAATCTTTAGCCTGTTCTACTCCAGTAATTGCTTACGATATCTCGGCTTTGAAACTAAATTTTGGTGAGTGCCCAGCAGTTTTGCGCGCTCCAGTCAAAGATTATACAGAAATGGCCAACTTATGCATCTCCATTTTAACCAACTCCTCTCTTCAAGAAAGTCTCTCAAACAAGGCTGCCGAGTTTGCATCAGTTTACACTTGGAAAAACGCGGTGCAATCAGAAAAAGCTGGCTACATAGAAGTAATTAACCAACGCCGTTAAGATTTACTTTTTAGTTACAGCACATAAAATAGTTTAGCAGGAACTTGACGATGAGCGAAACAGTAACAACTTACGAGCCCGACAACTCAATCAGACACGGCTACCTCAAAATCTTCAAAGACATAGCCGACGAAATTAGACACAACAAGTGGCTCATTTATCAACTCTTCCGCCGCGACTTCTTTGCCACCTACAAACAATCCGTCTTTGGCATACTGTGGGCGTTTATTGTTCCGCTGGTCAGTGTTGCAACGTTTATAGTTTTGAACGACTCCGGCGTACTTGCCGTTGGCACCGTAGGCGTCAATTATCCAGTTTATGCTTTGTTGGGGTTGGCGTTTTGGCAGCTATTCTCCACAGGTCTCATCGCGGGTTCAACCTCGCTGGTGAAAGCCGGTTCAATGATTGTGAAAATCAACTTCTCCAAAAAAGCGTTAGTTTTTGCTTCTTTAGGGCAAACATTGGTTTCTTTTCTAATCCAGTTCGGGTTAGCGTTAGGCGCGTTTGCCGCCTTTGGCGTTTGGCCCAACCTTGGCATCTTGTTGTTTCCTCTGTTTATCTTGCCCATTTTGCTGCTTACTTTGGGCTTAAGCTTTATCTTGGCAATTCTTAACGGCGTCGCCCGTGATGTCGGCAACCTGCTCCCGTTGCTGATGACTTTTTTGTTGTTCTTGACTCCCGTGATGTATGCTGCGCCCAAAACTGCACTGTTAGCCACCATAACCACCTACAACCCCATGTACTATTTAGTGGCTGTACCCCGAGACTTGGCGTTAACTGGAACCACCACACTTTGGGCTGGGTTTGCGGCTTCCACGGTTCTGTCTGTTGTTGTCTTTGTTGTTTGTCTTGTGGCATTTCATTTAACTGAAACGCGTCTTGCAGAACGCCTCTAACCCAGTTAGAGTTTTTCCAACGCAGTGACCTCTATCGTTTTTTGCAACAGAGTCTATAAAAAACAAATTGGTTCTTTTAAGTTACAATACATAACCTTTAGTAAGCTAAAACCTTGATTTCGTATATTCTGATTGGACTAAGCGATAAGCAATGGACGAAGATACCGTAATAGCTGTTGACCACGTTTCGAAAAAGTACTGCAAAGTGCTTCGGCAGTCAATGTTCTACGGCTTGCAAGACATCGGACGAAACATGTGCGGGTTAAGTTCCCGTTCTGAAAAACTTCGGAAAAGCGAGTTTTGGGCTGTTGATGATGTCTCTTTTGAGGTCAAAAAGGGCGAGTCAGTTGGCCTTGTCGGACCCAACGGGTCTGGCAAAAGCACCCTGCTAAAACTGCTTAACGGCATCTTTTGGCCCGACAAAGGCAAAATCACAGTCAAAGGTAACGTGGGCGCGTTGATTGAAGTTGGCGCCGGCTTTCACCCGCTTCTTACTGGACGCGAGAACATTTACATAAACGCCGCCATAATGGGCATGACCAAAAAGCAAGTTGACGAAAAATTCGATGATATCATCAAGTTTGCAGAAATCGGCGACTTCATTGATGCTCCAGTGAAGAGCTATTCAAGCGGCATGTTTGTGCGGCTTGGGTTTGCAGTGGCGGTTCACAGCGAGCCAGATATTTTGCTTGTGGACGAAGTTTTGGCAGTAGGCGATGCCGTTTTCCGGAACAAATGCTATCGAAAAATGAATGAAATCAAAGAAAGCAAAAGCACTTCCATAATTTATGTTTCTCATGACCTTTTTACAGTTGAAAAGTTCTGTGACACCGGCGTGCTTCTATTCAAGGGTAAAAGTCAACCTAAGAACGAAATTCACACAGTTATTTCTGACTATCAAGCTATGATTAATGAATGGATGCAGAACCAGTCTGGCAATGGTGCCTCCTCTGATGCTCTTTACTGTACGAAAACCATCGAGTTGCGGGCAGTCACATTTTTGGGTAAAACTGGCTTTGAACAAGCTCAATTTGATTTTAATGATACCTTGCGAGTGCGAATTGACTTTGAAGCGCAAGAAACCGTTTACCGACCAGTTTTTCAGGTTTCGCTGTGGACTTTTGATGGTCAATTGATTTCCGTGTTTGGTCCACACTTTGAAAACCTGAAAATACCCAAAGTTGAAAAGGGTTCTGGGTTTGTAGAATTTGAAATTCCCAATCTTCCTTTGCTGGCTAATCGGTACTGCCTAAAAATCAGCGTTTTCGACGAAACCCGAACCAACTATCTGGATTGGTGGGATTACCAAGTTCATCCTGAACTTTCTTTTATGGTTCTGCCTAACAGTGTCAGCACCATGATGGGTCAATACTGTCCCCCATGCTACTTTGAAAGCAAATGGACAGTAAATGGCCAAAAAATAAGCTAAACTTTAACGGTGGATTTGTGGCCAAAAACATCCAAGAGGTCGTTAACAGTGGACTATGTGCCAGTTGTGGCGCCTGCGTAGGCGTTTGTCCCACAAAAGCAATTACGCTACACTGGCAAAACGGCACCAACTGCTTCACCGGCACTGGACTTTTGGTGCCTTCAGTAAGCGACCGCTGTACCCAATGCGGGTTATGTTACAGCGTTTGCCCTGGACACGAAGTCAACTTTGACGAATTAAACCGCACAGTTTTTGGACAAATCCCAAAAGATGCCCAGTTCGGCAATCTTAGGGAAATCTACGTTGGGCGGTCAACAGACGATGCGCTTCTAACTAAAGTTTCGTCAGGCGGTTTAGTAACTGCCCTGCTGCTTTTCGCCTTAGAAAAAGGCTTCATAACGGGTGCAGTTGTCCTTGGCATGGACAAAGAAAACCCCATAGTTACCAAAGTGTCCATTGCAAGAACTGCCCAAGAAGTGATTGACGCTGTCGGCTCCAAATATACTTCCGGACCTGTTTGTACGGCAATTTCAGAGATTCTTGAGCACGAGGGGCAGTATGCGGTTGTGGGGTTGCCTTGTCATATCGAGGCGTTCCGTAAAGCTGAACAGCAAATTCCAAAACTCAAGGAACGTGTGGCGTTTCATTTTGGCTTGTTCTGCCAAACGATGGCTTCCTATAAAGGTCTAAAATACTGGTTAACTGCTCACAAAATTAACCCTGCCGACGTGGCAGCGTTAAGTTACCGCGGCAACGGCTGGCCCGGTGGCATGACATTAGAGTTCAAGAACGGCACAAGCACCTTCTACCCATTGAATGACTATTGGACGGCTTTGGAACATTTTCCTCCCAACCGCTGCACCCTATGTCCTGACGCATTAGCTGATTTGGCGGACGTTTCTTTTGGTGATGCATGGAGCATACCTAACGCAGACCCAGACAAAGGAAACTCTATCGTTGTGGTCCGCTCACAAACCGCCCAAGATTTACTCTCTCACGCTTCTGAACAGCACCACGTAATTTTGTTTCCAGCCACAACTCAAATGCTCTTCAACTCGCAAAAAGCAACCATCGACTTTAAGAAAAAAACTTACCCTGCCCGAGCACGCTTGCGTTCAGTTTTGGGCAAAAAAATCCCCTCTTTCACTGGCGCTTACCCCGAAACCGAGAAGACCTCGCAAGCTAAGGCAGCACTGTTCTATCTGAATCGGTGGGTTTACAGGCACCCTCTCTTTTGGTCGCTGCTTAAAGAAACGGGCATTCGTCGATATGGCGCTGCTTTAGCCTCATCAACTAAAACGTTGAAGCGGTTTGTGGGTCGAAGAGGGCGCTTAGTTTTGTCCCTCACCGAATACTCCACATTTAGCCTCCTCTCCCATTTACCCCTACGATACCCTAAGAGGGTGCGTCGCGTCCTCATAGTTAATCAAGCTGACATGATGAACAAAGGTGACGCCGCCATTTTAACGGCGACACAAAAAATTGTTCAAACAGCCTTTCCGAAAGCCGACATCGTTGTGGTTTCTCACACTCCCGAAGTGGATATTCCCCGCTGCAGCGAACCCGTTTTACCCTCTTATCACTTCATGCGTTCGGGTCCCATTTTTTCAAATGTTAAGCAGACCGTTCCGCTTTTAGCATTTAGTTTAGCAAACCAGATGCTTGGAACTAAACGCGCTGCCCGTTTACCCGTTTTCAAGCGTCTTTTGAACGAAACGTTGCTGGCTTATGCCTCTGCAGATTTAGTGATTCACAGAGGCGGAGACAACCTCACCGAAGACTACGGCGTACCTTACTTGTATTTTGAATCTATAATCTTAGGTATTCTTCTGCGAAAACCCGTGGTCGTTTTAGGCGAAACAATCGGACCCTTCACCGACCCTAATAGTCGGCGTTTAGCCCGAACCTTGAACTTCGTAGACCTAATCATAACCCGAGATTCCCCGTCCATTCAAACGTTGCGTGGGCTGGCGATTTCTAAACCCAAACTGTTAGCTTTACCTGACACCGCATTTGTGCTCTCTCCCTCCAGTGACGAAAGACTAAACCAGTTACTGCATTCAGAAAACCTCGAAGCACTCAACAAACCAGTTATTGCCCTCTCTGTTAGCGCCTTAATTCTAAGATACGGCTTCACCAAACTCTCTGCAGACAAAAAACTATCTGAATTCACTGCCGCCATGGTCAAGTTCATCGAGCACTGTCACGAAAAATATCATGCCTCATTTGTTTTCATACCTCACGTTATAGGAGAAGGCAACGACGACCGCATCCTCAGCAAACAAATCTGTAACGCGCTGCCACATAATATTGATGCGCATGTAATTTTGGGCGAGTATTCGCATGAAGATTTTCGAGCTTTCTTAGCCGCCAAAGTTGACCTCTTCGTCGGGGCACGAATGCATGCAAACATCGCTGCAGTATCTGTGGGTGTTCCCACTTTGGCGCTTGCTTATGGACAAAAAACACATGGCATCTTAGGAGACATGTTGGGCTTGTCAGATTTTATAATTGATGTTCGAGAAACACCTGATATGGACTCATTGCTTGCCGAGATGACGGTACATATTGACCTCCTTTGGAGCCAACGGCAAACTGTGCGACGTACGCTCACAGAAAAACTGGTAACTGTAAGAAAAAATGCTTGGAAAAGCGCCGAACTCTTGCGCATGCGTTATAGCTAACTAAAAAAGGAGACCTAAAATGAACTTCAATTTCCTACGCAAAAAATTAAACCCGAGTTCTTTGGATAAAACACCCTCAGCAACAAAGGCGCTTCAATGGGTTAAAACACATCGTCTTCCAAACGCGGGCATAATGGTCAGCGACAAAATCCGCGATTCTTATCCTGAAGTTACAGGCTACTTCATTCCCACTCTTTATCGCTGGGGCGAAAAAGCCCTTGCCCGAGAACTTGTTCAATGGGAAATCTCTGTTCAAAGACCCGACGGCGCCTTTTCAGCAACCGACAATGTTCCGTACACGTTTGATACAGGACAGGTGATTCGGGGTTTTGTGGCGGCTTTTGCTGATTATCCTGCTGTTGAGGCGCCTTTGCGGAAAGCCTGCGACTGGATTTTGACGCAGGTGCAGCAGGACGGCAAATTAACCACTCCTTCAACGGCTATGTGGGGAAACATAGCTGACGACCGAATCCACCTATACGTGTTACCTGAACTCATCACCGCTGGACAACTGCTTAACGAACCAAAATATGCTGCGGCAGCCCAAAAAGTGCTAAACTATTACAAAACCCAAGCCGTCCTGACAGAGTTTGACACGTTATCGCACTTTTTTGCTTACCGAATAGAAGCCCTCTGCGACCTCAACGAAACCGAACTCGCCACAAAAGCTATGCAACAAGTTGCCAAACTGCAACGCTCTGACGGAAGTGTTCCCGCCTACAAAAAAGCCAAATGGGTTTGTACGCCTGGGCTTGCTCAGTTTGCGTTAATCTGGTACAAGCTTGGCATGAGCGAGCCTGCAAACAGGGCAATGGCGTACTTGGAGAAAAACCAGCAAAGTAACGGTGGCTTTCTGGGAAGCTACGGTCGAGGCGCCGATTATTTTGCGCAGGAAGAAATCAGTTGGGCAGTAAAATATTTCCTAGATGCCTACCAGTACCGAGTTCAAGCAGACTTTAACAATGAAGCTTCCGACTTTTCCGATTCCATTGACGAAGCAGATGGACGCATGCAAGAGGTTGTTAATTTTTTTGGCGACGTAACTGGCAAAAAGGTGCTGGACATGGGATGCGGCAAAGGTCGCTACCTGCGTTTCTTGAAGATAACTTATCCGAAGGCACAACTTTACGGCGTGGACCTTTCAGAAGAGATGCTTAAGTCTTGCCCAAAAACCGCCATCACAACTGTTGGCAGCATGCTTAACATAAACTATCCCGATTCATTTTTTGATTGTGTTTTGTCTGTTGAAGCGCTGGAACATGCCATTAACGTTGAGGCTGCGGTTAAAGAAATGGTTCGGGTGCTTAAGCCAAACGGCAAAATCCTCATTATCGACAAAAACGTGGGCAAATTGGGCGCGCTTGACGTTAAACCTTGGGAGACATGGTTTAGCCCAGAAAAGCTGATTGATTTGTTGAAATCGTTTGGGGTTGTATCAGTTTGCAAAGAGGTTTCGTATGATAAGCTTTTGCAGCCTGATGGGTTGTTTGTTGCTTGGGAAGGCGTGAAAACCGTGCCTGCATCTCTGGGCGTATCTTGATTTGGTTAGGTTTGATTGATGACTGCCGATAATCCTAAAGTCAGTATCGTTCTGCCGACCTACAATGGGTCACGGTATATTCGGCAATCTATCGATAGTTGCCTAAACCAAACTTACCCAAACATCGAACTCATAATTGTGGACGACGGTTCAACAGACAGTACGCCAGACATAATCAAAGCTTACACAGACCCACGAATTAAGTATGTTCGGCATGTAAAAAACAAAGGCTTGCCCCAAGCGTTGAACACGGGGTTTGAAAACGTCACAGGCAAATACCTAACTTGGACTTCCGACGACAACTACTACAACCTGAACGCAATAGAAAAAGAGTTAGTCTTTCTCAAAGCTAATTCTTGTTCCTTTGTTTACTGCGACTTCTACCGATTCACAGAAGACAACCTTCAAGCTATGCAGCTTGTAAAGTTGCCTGATACTCTTGCTTTAGAAAAAAGCAACGATGTGGGTCCTTGTGTGCTTTATTCTCGTGAAGTGCTGGAAAAAGTTGGCTTTTTTGACACCCAAGCTGAACTGGCTGAAGACTATGACTATTGGATTAGGGTTTCCAAACAGTTCCCCATGAAGCATATGGCTGAAGTGCTCTACTTTTATCGAGAGCATGCTAATTCGCTTTCGTTGGCACGGTTTTCTGAAGTTCGGGCAGCTGAAATTTTGGTTAAAAGCAAAAACGGCTTACCCTACCTTGACTCCTTGGAACGGTTTGCAAATCTGGTGTCTCAACGTTACCCCCGGTGGTTAGGCGTGCATTTTTTGATGCGTCTTTTGGCGGTTCAAAAGATTAAGCGAAAAGTTCGCCAGTTTGAAAACGGTGAGTTAACTTTTAGTCAAGCTCGTATATCTCTTAAAGAACTTGTAAAATAGACGTATCCTATAGATGGCTGTAGTAGAACGGGCTACTGAAGTTATAAGATTGTTAGTGAGGGTTAAGTGTGAAAGTTGCGTCGGGTTTAGTTTATGATAACTTTGGCGGCGTAAGCCAGCACATTCTTAACCTGCAAAAATATTCCAGCCATCAAATTCATGTTTTCCCGCCTGCTTCAATACGGTTTTTTCTTAAAAAAAGTCCCTTTCGCAACGTGAATCAAGCGGTGATGCGAAATTACCTCAGATTTCTTAACAAAGTAGGTTTGAGTAATTATGATATAGTTCATTCACACCCTGACCCATTTTTCATCGACTTGTGTGCTAAGTCTCGTTCTCAGACTTGTCGGTGGGTTCACACTTATCATACGCTTTTTTTCCCCGAAGATTACACGCCCTCTGTTCTTAGTGAGCAGCAGCAACGCGCGAACCAACGTCTATTGACGGTTGCTTCTCAAGCAGACCTTAAGATTTGCGCTTCCAACTGGCTTCAGGGCTACCTGCAAGAAAAATACAACATAACCACTACAGTTATCCCAAACGGCGTCGATGTGGCCGCCTGCAGCAAAGCCCGTCCAGACGCCTTTATTGAGAAATACGGTTTTTCTAATTTTGTTCTTTTTGTCGGTTACTTAGATCAAATCAAAGATCCTGACATGTTCATCAAATTAGCCGATAATTTGCCTGAAACCTGTTTTCTTATGGTGGGTCGAGGTTTCACGCAAGTTAACCTGCAAAACCTACACCAAGCGGCTTTGCCTAAAAATCTGTTTTTGCTTAACGAATTAAGTCACAGTGATTTGTTTAACGCAATGTCTGCGTGTAAAGCTTTTGTGATGACTAGCAAACGGGAAGGTTGTCCCACTGTTCTTCTGGAAGCCATGGCTCTTGGAAAACCTGTGGTTGTTCCAAACCATAGCGGTTGTAAAGATGTGGTGCACAGCGAAAAGTATGGTTTCTTGTACCACCCCTGTTCTCTTGATGACTTAACGGAAAAGACTAAACAGGCATTAGATGCTGCTGATGGGGTCGGCAAAAATGCTCAGGGCAGAATTGCTGAGCTTTATGACTGGAAAATTTTGGCTAAAAAAATTGATGCATGCTACGATTCACTAAAATGACTGCGGCGGACTTTATGAGCAACAAAACAAAGCACTACCCCAACCTGTTCGTTGCAGTAGCTGACTTTCAGCATCATAATGTTTCAATTTTTGATTTTGAGCGCTCCTTTTTTCATTCTTTCTTGTATCCTTTGTCTATCCGCAAACTTTTTCGTTTCTTTCAGGCAACTGTAACTGTTTTTCGTTGTTCGTTTTTGACGGGGGTTTTTGTTTGGCTTTTTCTTGGTCGCCTCTTTGTTGTTAAAAGCGCCAAATTTCTCGTCAAGCATCTTCGTTCTGCAATACGATTGCCCTACGACTCTGCGGGTTATCTTTCTTTTTTTAAGAAAAAACCACCGCTTAACCACAAGCCGTCAACCTGTTAATGTGTTGTTTGTGGTTCGGCATTTGGCTTTAGGCGGCGCTGAACAAGTAATCTACAGCATAGCCCAAGGACTCAACCCCGACAAAGTCACCCTTCACATTTTAACCACCGAAAAAACCGAAAACGTCTGGCAAACCAAATTCAACCCCTACACCCAAAACATATTCACCCCCAACGCTTCCAGCCACGCCATCTACCGCTTCTACTTCCGCTATCTTATCCGAAAACTCGGCGTCAAAGTTGTTTTGGTGACAAATGCGCATGTTTTTTACCGGGCGCTTCCTGCTCTGAAAGCCGAGTTTCCCGATGTTAAATTTGTGGATCTTATTCATACGGAAACTTATTTCGCCGCCGCTGAACTTGAACGGTCGGCGCCCTATTTTGATCAGCGAATCTGCATAAGCAACAAACTCCACAGCTACATTCGCGGCGTATATCAGCAGGCTGGCTTGAACTCTCAGTACAGCAAGCGACTTCTTGCCATTCACAACGGCATTGACCTAAAAAAATATCAGCCAAACAGCAGCAAAGGCGCCTTCAAAGCCAAATACCAAATCCGCCCAGACACTAAACTCATAACCTTCATCGGTCGTTTCTCTGACGAAAAAAATCCTGCCCTGTTTGTTCGTGTCGCGTTAACCTTTCTGCATCGCTTTCCTGATTGTGATGTGAAATTTGTGATGGCGGGCGATGGCTTACGGTTCCACTCAATTAAAGCAGGCATTGAAAAATCTGGGTTTGCAAGCCATTTTGTTTTAACGGGGTTGCTTAATGAAGTGCCCCAGTTGCTCGATGACAGCTATTTGTTGTTGGTTGTTTCGGAGCATGAGGGGTTGCCGTTGGTAGCTGTTGAGGCTTTAGCTATGGGCGTACCAGTAATCAGCACCGATGTGGGCGCGGTTTCTGAAGCGTTAATTGACGGCGTAAACGGCTACATCATCCGCGGCAACGATGTTTCTTTGTTGTTTGTGGAAAAAATCGCTGCCTTGCTGACGGGTAAACTTGACTATTCGTCTTTGGCTAAGCATGCTCGTGCTTCGATTGTTCCTGAGTTCGCCTTGGAAACAATGGCGGACCGCTATCGCGCTGTTTTTGAAAACGCTTAGCTGATTTTGCGTCAGTTTTGCTTAGCGCTCTTTTTTTGACAAATAGTTTTTTGAGCTAGCCTTGGCTCTGCTAAATATGTAAGCGCCTAAAGGGGGTTTTAGGGTTTGTACACTTTGGGGTCTAAGATGGCAAAGTTGTTGCCGCCCAAGTGATACAGCATCCGCGCGTTTTTGAGGTCATAGCTTTCGGTGAACACGCCTTGATTTGCGTATGCGGCTGCGACTTTGCCCACGAACACGGTGTGGTCGCCTGTGGTAAATTGGTCTTCTACGGTGCATTCGATGTGGGCGATGCATTCTTTGATGGCTGGGGCTTTGACTTTTTTGCC
>CAZTRN010000022.1:0-27911 GCA_964616775.1 uncultured Candidatus Bathyarchaeia archaeon | reverse complement strand
TGATTTCTTTGTAATCGACAACTGTTATGGGTTCAATTCCCATCCCCAGCTCTTTAGCATACATCCCCAGCTCCAAGGTGATAAATTGTGTTTTCATTTTATTTTCGCTTCCTGAATAGTTTTATATTTGCCATTTCGCAGACGTAATCGAAACCTGCCTCGATAAGCTCGGTTGCCTCTTTGATGCTTGAGGCGGCTTTACAGATGAAATCCTCGTTCTCAAAAGTCACAAGCTGCGTGTAGATTAGGGTGTTTTTGTGTCCGAGTATTCGCATGACGTAAAGGATGTCTTTGGTTCTATGATGCTCAATTGTGGCTTTCCAGTGGCGGAAGGTGTGGAAGGTTACGCGGTTGATTCTTGGGTTTTGGAGCCTCAAGAACCTTGAAAGGCAAAAGCGAAGCAATATGCTCCCAAAAACGCTTACAATCCTTACAGCCAACGCCATCCTGAGACATAGCTAAATCGCCAACAGATAATCCGCTAACTACGCATTAATGGCTTGAGAGCCTAAACATGATAAAAGATATGCAAAATTTGTAAGTCTTAAACATAAACTGGAATAATATCTGGAAAAAATCAATCAGACACAATTATTGCGTATACTCAGGAATACCCCCAATCAGTCAACGTTTATGTTTTCAACTTCAATGGCTACTTCGTTTCTTCTCAAAAAACTTGGAGTGAAAGGCGGATTATAAAGCATACTAAAAACTCTACCCTTAGTCTTTATCCTTGCGTTAACTAACTCTTGCAGTAACTCCTGCTTTTTTTCTTCAAAATGAGCTTCAGACCAGCTTCCGGAAAACCGTAAAACCGCAACTAATCTTGAAGGAACCTCTTCTATTTTGACACTACTATCTAGAGGTAGCGGAGTAGTTTCCAGATTTAATTCAGAAGGCATAACAAAAGCCATGTAACCTTGACTGGAAAATTCAGACAAAACAGGCGATGTCATTTTTATTTCCTGAGAAGTATCTTGCGAAACAACCGGAGCAGTCATTTTTACTTTTGCTCTTTGCTTGTTGTTTCCTGAGATGAACCGGAAGAGAAGCCCGAAATTATCTGGCTCAACGTTCGATGCCTTGGCTATAACAATTTTTGGATAACGCCTAATCTCTACGTTACCCAATTTTCTTAAAACCTCATACTTTACACTTTGAACCATAATCAGCCCATCGAAGAATACAGAATATCTTCAAATTACATAATTGCAAGCAAACTAAATTGTTAATGTTATTGGCACTAAACAGCCACAAATTCTTATTAATGCATCATAAAGTGAATTAATATAGACTCTAAATTTGAAAAAATAGTTGGAGGTGACAAATTTTATGGCTGATATAGTCGATACTGCAATATCCGCGGGCAATTTCAAAACGTTGGTTGCTGCTGTTCAGGCTGCTGGATTGGTTGATACCTTAAAGGGTCCGGGTCCGTTTACCGTTTTTGCTCCATCAGATGATGCTTTTGAGAAACTGCCTAAAGGAACCGTTGAAAGCCTCCTCAAAGACATTCCAAAACTAAAATCAATTCTTACATACCACGTTGTCGCAGGCAAAGTTACGTCGGCAGATGTTGTTAAACTTAAAACTGCAAAAACAGTTGAAGGTGAAGAAGTAAAAATCGATTCTTCCATGTGGCATGGTCACCGTATGCCTAAAGTTAACGACGCACAAATAGTGCAAGCAGATATAATGACAGACAATGGAGTTATCCATGTTATCGATAAAGTTTTGATACCCCCGATGAAAATGGCACATTAAAAACCGCTGCTATGCTATAACTCATTCACCCATTTTATAAAATAAAACGTTTTGCTGAAAAGGTAGGAATTTTGAATTATAAAGAAAGACAGGCAATCATCGCAAAATCACCCATTTCCTTTAGTTACCTAAAAAAATTCAATCTGGGCGCTGGAATTCTTCGAGGTTGGGCGCTCTAAAATTACAGATAAGATTCTTAGGCTGAACTTCCAGTTTTGTTTGCTCCCCAACCACGTTTGCCCCTCAGTTACGCCTTGAATTTTCCGCAGGCTTCAGATGATGCTATGCGGTTAACCCTCTGCTTAAACGGTAAAGTAGGCTCAGCACAATGTCCACACCAAAAAGAGCAGAGCGGCGCACCTTTTGTTGATTTCTAGACCATTAAAAAAATCATAAAAGGTGAACTCATTCGGAGGGAGTTTTATGGCTGTGTACAACAATAATGCATTAACTTGCCACAAAAGCAGTTTTATTAAAAAAGAAAAAGTTAGGTTTTTTAAAAGCATACACTGGACGACTAAGTGAATTCTTTTCTTTTAAACAGCAACAGTCCAAGTGCCGTTGTAATAATTATGTACAATACAAGTATTACGACCCCTTCGGGCACTGTGGCAGTGTAGAAAGTCAATGTTTGGCCTGCGTCAGTCAATGTCAGGGTATGCGGTGGGTAAGGTACGGTGAATATGCTGGTTATTATGCCTGCTCCGTAGGTTATTATGAACCAAGGTTCGATTTGCACGATGGATTGTATAAGCGCCTGCGACAGATCAAAAACGAACAGGAACAGTATGGCTGTGACCAGAATCGCCATCGCCGTGCTTTTAAATATCGCGCTAAACAGGAAGCTGAAGCTCACGACTGCGGCGAGGTAGAGCCACGAAAACAGAAGCGACTCCAAGAATTCCACAGGCACATTTGCGCCAAAGTAGAACAGCCCATTGCCCAATGTGACTGCGGAGAACACCAGAAAAATAACGGTAGCTGCGCTGAAAGCCGCCAGCCATTTGCCAACGTAAATCGACGAGCGCCGTATGGGGTTTGGAATAGAAAAGTACCCTGTTTTGTTTTGGCTTTCGCTTGAAATAGCGTCGGCGCCAAAGAATATGCCTGACAGGACTATGATGAAGGGGATGGCTTGAGTCCACCATGTACCGTAAAACGATAGCGGCGAACCTAAAATGGCGTCTGGGCGGAAATAACCTACAACTGCCGTCATTAAGCCGCCAATCAAGAAGGTTATGGTAAGCAGTATGTAGAACCTGCGCGACCGAACATAGTCAAGCAGGGTGTATTTGGTTGTTATGCCGACTTGGGCAAAGCTGCTGGGTAGAGTGTTTTGGTTAAAACTTGTTTTCTGCATTTTTGTTACACCGTGTTTGTGATGAGTTTTAGGTAGGCGTCTTCAAGCTCGGATGCGGCTGGCTTGTAGCTGACTACGCCCGCGTTCAAATCCACGATTTTTCTAAGAAGCAACTCTTGTCCTTCTAAGCCGCCGGTGAATTTTACTCGGAGGTTTTGTTTGTCTATTCTCTGGGTTTCCGTGACATGGGAGAAACCTGGGATGACTTCGTTGGCTAAGCGTTCGGGGATGGGGTAGCAGAAGCCGATTTCCACAACGTTTTTTCCTCCTGCGAACTTGGCGGTGACGTTTCCGATTGTGTCGTGGATAATGAGGTTGCCGCGGTTTATGAGCGCCACTTCGTCGCAGACGTCGGCGACTTCGCTTAGTATGTGGCTGCTCATGAAGATGAGGTGGTCTTTGCTTTTGAGGGATTTTATAATGCCCCTTATTTCGCTCATGCCCCGCGGGTCTAAGCCTGTTGTGGGTTCATCTAGAATTATTATTGCGGGGTTACTGACTAATGTGGAGGCGATGGCAATTCGTTGTTTCATGCCTTTGGAGAATTTGCCGACTCGTTTGTCAATCCAATCTTCCATGCGAACTTCGGCGACTGCATCTTCAACTCTTCTTTTCCGTTCAGCTTTAGGTACGCCGCGAATTTCCGCGACCATAGTTAGAGCTTCTCTGGGTGTTAGGGCAGCGTAGATTTCAGGTGTTTCAATGAGCGAACTGACGTTGGTTAGGGCTTGTCTTTTTTGGACGTGAACGTCTACACCATTAATTAGGGCTTGCCCAGAAGTGGGCGTGATTAAGTCCGTAAACATCTTCAGGGTTGTTGTTTTTCCTGAACCGTTCGGACCTAAGAAGCCGACGCATTTTGTACCCTCAATTTTCAAGTTGAGACTTGAGAGAGCAACAAACGCACCGTACTTCTTTCTCAAACTTATTGCTTCGATAGATGGCATTAATGATTACCGAAAAAATCGGTGTTAAAAGGAACTTAAAAGCCACGCTCACTCGGAGGGAGTGCCTGCGGCAGTTATGTTCTGAGGCGCAAACGGGGAAAACGCAGTTGCCCCACGTACTTTATTATCCACTGTACAAGCTCCTCGTAGGCTTCCGAACCTTCTTTGGTTAAGATGACAGTTCCGTTTTCGTCGATTACAACGAAGCCTCGCTCGGACATCCAAGCAAGGTACTTAACCAGTTTGTCGTAAGCTAACCCTGTTGAAGTTGCAAGTGTGGTGCGGTTGGGGCGGTTTTTCTCTTTGAGAGATTTGAGTATCCGCGCTATGACGTAGAGGTCAGGTTTAGAAGTCAAATCTCCTGAATTCAAGGCTAAACCACCTCAGCTCCATAAGGAGCATGTTTAATGCTTCAATCTCTTTGTACCGCATAAGTAGGTCTTTGCCTACCGCCCAGAAACCGGCAAGCAGCGACACTAAAGCGAGCAGGAGCACAATTGAGAGTGAAGTGGATCCAAAAAGGGCGATAACCCAAGCGTTTCCAGTTAATTCCAGAGCGAAAAAAATGATGACACCATATGCTACGGTTTTTAGCAGTCCATATAAAGCGTAGCTTAGCTTAACGATTGAGATTTCGCCTAAGATGCGGTCCCAATCGAGTTCTGTAAGGATTTTCACTGCGGAAGGAAACCCATCGGAGAGCTCTTTGTGCCAATCGGTTGTTTTGACAGAGTTTACCTGCTTTCTCACAAATAGGGTTCCTCCGACGAAGCCGACTATGGGTATCAGGAGCGCAAGTGCCGACGCCGTTAACAAGACATCTCGTCCTATCTGCGCGTTTATATTTAGATACTCTAAAAATATGCCCAGACCCAAAAAAGCAGTAAGCGACCCTATGATGATGTATGCGAATTTTTTCAGTGAACGGGCGAGCATGTTGTATTTTTTGACGTTGTCGAGGGTTTCCATGAGGTCAGCGACTTTTGAAACTACGCTTTCCTCAGTTAACATCGCGTCTTTCAATCGGGTTCACTCATAGACGGGAAAGCGCTTTTTTGGGCATATAAAGTATGCTCCCTCCCAATGAGTGTCAAAGAGAATGGCGCGTTTCATTTTTGTATATTGATATATCGGTAACGTTTCGTGACAGCAACATCTACTGATACCCTGGGACATAGAAAAAATAGAGGAACACTCCGCGAACGCATAATCAGGACTCTACTAGTTGAGCCAAACGGGGCGCTCACAAAGTATAAACTTGCAAGATGACCGAAGCCTCTTTTCCGTGGACGCATGAATTCCTCAACAAACTCCAAGCCCAAAAATTGGTGAAAGGCACCGAGGTCACAGACTATGCGGGGCTCATCAACTACTGGCTACAAATAAAAATCAAGCCCCAAAAAAAGAGACTGCATGCACAAAAACCCCATAGACCTAATCCAAACAAGTAAGCTCCCGTACGCTCTCACGACTTATCAGGCAGAAAACCTCGTCCAACACTACCTCTTCCCATCACGCATCGACTTATACATAAAAAAGGAAGACATGGACAAGTGGTATGAAGCCTTGACTGCTGACGGGTTAGTCGGTAAAGGCAACCTAAGACTCCTCACAGCAGACGAACATGTCTTCTACGGAGCATTTAAACGCCAAAACCTAACGGTTGTGAGCATTCCCCAGTTAATCGTTGACTTACTACAAGAAGGCGGCGTATGCACTGAAGCCGCAGAGAAACTCGTCAGCAAGGTGGAGCAGCATGCTATATCAAACAACTGAAACAAAAACCTCGCAAGAACAAATGCAGGCAATCTTTTCTCAACTTAAAATCCAAACTTGCGCTAGAGCGGAGAACCTCTAAAAAAGAAAAAAGGGGAAGAAGCTGCGAAGAAACTATGACCGCGGCATCGCCACTTGTTTGCTAAGTCGTTTTGTCGCCTAGCTGTTGGAGATCCAACTATCAGTTAACTTCTTATGAAGACGAATTATTGCTCGTATAGTGTTTCCGTCTTTTGGTCGTTCCACTGAGTCTCGAAATTCTCCTCCAAAATCCGAACGACGCTCCTGTTGTTTGTATATAACGCTACGATAAATGGGTCTTTTTGTGTGATTACTAACGCTTTATTATGGTCAATTATCATATAATCATCATAGGGCTTTTTTTCTGTAATCCTTACTATGAATCGACCCTTAGGCGGTTTTGTATTTTCAATTAACTTCTTTATATCTTCCTTTCTTTTTGTAGACCCGATTAGTACGCGTTGTAGCTTTCCATGCTGAGCGTGAGTCAAGAACTCATTGCGCCAAAACTCTTGTGGAAACCGAAAAATCATCTCTTCACTATCATGACCATCAGCTCCTTCATTATTGCCGCTGATAGCAGAAAGTTCTCGCCCTTTATTTGCTACTGCTTCATTTCCTTTTATGACGACAAAACTTGAGTCTTGCTCTTCGACTTCTCTGTGTTTCTGCTTACATTCCTTGACCAATTGCTTTAGTTCAGCTCTTAATGCGTATGCTTTTTCACGCGCGTTCTTTAGGTCTGTAGAAATAAGACTGTTTAAGGCATCCTCTAACGGTACAGCGCTAAATAGATTGGGTCTGCCCAACTTTGTCATTATGAGGCCTTTTTTTTCAAGCTTAGGTAAAACTCTGTAAATGTCCTCTCTATGTAACTTAGTTGCAGTTGAAATATCAGTTACGGCGCTTGTTCCATTTTGGATAATCGATAGGTAGATTTTTGCTTGGTTAGGTGAAAGGCCGAAATTGGCTAGTTTTTCTATAAGATTTAGTTCTTGCAGAGATATCCCCCCCAAGCTTTATCGATGCCATTCAGTTTTTAAATTTTACTAAAATTAACGTTTGCGCGCATTTTTGATTAAAAATTGTATCTGGAACCTTCCATATAATTAATTTTTCAATTAAAATTGTATCTGGAACCCTCAATCCAATTAGTCTTTTTAATATTGGACCACAATGAGACCGAGAAGGGGTGGCTGAAAACACTCTTCTAATGGAAAAGGAGGCAATCAACATTAAAAATCAAAAAACTAAATTAAAAAATATGCTCGCAACCATTGTTCTGCTGCTTTCTTTGACTTTAGTTACTATAGTGATGACACCTGGAAACGCTCTAGTCGTTCCAACCTCAACTACGGCTAAATCAGTATCAACGACCACCTACGGAGATATAATGCAATACGATTGGCCAGTAAGTGGACAAAACGAGGGTCACACAGGCTTCAATTCTGGACCTGCACCTGACGAACCTAATGTGCTATGGAGTACAAGTATAACCGGTTCTGGCGTGGTTAATGTTTTCGATGGAAAGGCTTTTGTCATAGACGGTAAAACACTACGTGCTTATGATGCCCTTACCGGCGCTTCACTCTATAACTCTACAGCTACAGGGACGTCTAATCCATCAACCGTAAGCGGAGTACAAAAACTCGATAACACATACATGCTAACCTACGGCGTTGGCTTCGCTGAAGCCGGCATAGGCAGCTTGGTTGTTCGCAAAATTGCAACAGGCGAAGTTGTCTGGAGCATGAACCTTCCCTATGATGGACCCAATCCAGGCAGCTGGCACTATTTCTGTGGGCAATATTCAGACAGTATGAACATGTACTATGCCCACGGTTGGGACCCTGAAAACCTCAAAGCCTTCCTAGTCGCATATGACTTGTCCGATCCTTCGAAACAAGCACCAGAAGCTTGGAAGTACCTATGCGATAAACCGAGCGAATTACTTTGCTCAGGTGATGGAAAAGTATTTGCAGGGACTACAGGCGCAAGCGTCATAGCTCTAAACGGCACCACAGGAGAACGCATTTGGGAAACATCAACAAACGGCGGATTAGTACAGCAGCAAGCTATGTATTACGATGGTAAACTCTATACTTCAGCAACAACCACACAGATGACTTGTTTTGATGGTGAAACAGGTCAGATACTTTGGCAAGACGAGAGAGGTCCACGAGTTTTCACCGCGTACAGAGGCGCTTTAGGTCATGGTATGGTTTTTGAGGCAACTGTAGAACTTGAACCTCATGGAAACATTAGAGCATGGGACATTGATACAGGCGCTCTACTGTGGATGGCGCCAGCATACTTTAACATTGCATACATAACAATGGCTGTAGCGGACGGCAAACTCTACACAAGTACATGTGACCAAGCAGCAGGTATACGAACTGGCGGATTAGCTATGCCCGGATATGAATTCTCTTGTTTGGATGTGTACACTGGAACAGTGCTGTGGAAGCTTAAAGGTGTTAGCTGCTCTCAGCCTTCAATTGCGTACGGCAACCTTTACGGCGTATGGGGCGGTCGCTTGTGGTGCATTGGCTCTCCTGCAGAGGACTGGACTTATGGTCTTCAAGGAAACCTTGAGAATCCCAGAGTGGCTGTCGGCCAAGTAGGACCCTCAGACATTTCTACAGCTAGGTGGACTTTCCAAACAGGCGGTGAAGTTAGCAGTTCTCCAGCGGTCGTAAATGGCAGAGTTTACGTTGGCTCCGAAGACAAAAACTGGTATTGCCTAGACGCTTACACTGGCGAGAAAATTTGGAACTTCACAATTGGCCACTATATCCGGTCTTCAGCTGCTGTAATTGATGGAAGAGTGTTCACTGGTGCAGATGATGGCTACTTCTATTGTTTAGATGCAGACACAGGCACTCAATTATGGAAAACTTCGGCTGGCGGACACTTTCCAAATACCTTCTGTGCACAGGAATTTCAGGCTCGTTCCTGTCCAATAGTGATTGGTAGTAAGCTGTATGCTGGTTCGTTGGATGGCAAAGTCTATTGCCTTAGCACCGCAGATGGTCAAGTACTGCATACTTATGATACACAATCACCAATCTTTGGTTCACCTGCCTACTCTAATGGCGTAATCTACATAGTGTCCACTGATTATCACCTGTACGCTTTAAATGCGGCTGATTTGAGCCTCAAGTGGAGTTCAATACCGATAAATGACAACGTCAAAATACCCACCTGGTCTGAACTCTCTGCTATTGGTACACCAAACGTAGCTAACGGTATTGTCTACGTTGGAGCAGGCGTATTCGTCGGCGAAGCAATGCCTGGTGTAAACTATACAGCTACAGGGGACAGCACTCCCAATGCTCATATGGGCGGCGGTATGAGGCTCATGGCTTTCGATGCAACAACAGGGGCAAGTGTCTGGAACCGAACGCGTGCTGGAAATACTTTGCTTCACGTTCCAGTTTATTGGAAAGGGCAAATCTACAGTACAGAGTTCTTCTATGTGACGTCTACAAACGCATCCAATCCAAATTCTGGACCAGCTGCTCTAGGTGACTTCGGAGGTTCAGCAGCAACTCCTAGGTTGGCAGGGAACCGTACTTGGGCTGCATGGGTAGGCTACCAGAGTACTTCGTCGGTTGCGTACGCAGATGACTTAACTGGTGCAAAAATTTACGTTGGCTCTGACATTGGCAGCATATACTGCTTAGATGCAACAAACGGAAAAACGCTTTCGGTGTTCTCAACTAGCGGAAACGTGCCTTCATCTCCAGCAATTTGGGAGGGCAAAATGTACATCGGCGGCTGTGATGGTAAAGTCCGTTGCTTCGATGATAGCCCTATTGTAAGCATGTCAATACAGGCGGAGTCAAGCAAAGGCGAGACGATGTGGAACAATGAAACTGTGAAAATACGTGGGCAGTTAGTGAGCAATCCAATTAAGCTAGAATGGCAAGCTGATGCAGCGAATCCCACAACTGGCGTATTCGAGTCAGTTCCTAGCGATTTCCATCCACCAATTCCAAACGCAAACATAATTGTATCTTTCACTAAGCCAGATGGAACATCCGAAAATGTGACATGCACAACTGACAGTGAAGGCTTCTTTACTTTAGAGAAGGCATTGCCAACAACTGGGGCATGGGGTTGGGTAGCATATTATGAAGGCATAAGACGGGTTGGCATAAGCTATGGCGAAGTATATGGCGAATGGCATCAAATAAATGTTGAATCCGCACCAGGGGGCTCAACGGGAACTCCAACAGGCACTGACATGCCAACTACAAATGCTCCAACCACAGCTATACAGACACAAACATCAACCGCTTCCTCTGAAAATTCGACCAACACCTACATCATTGTCGCAGTAGTCGTCATTATCGTCGTCGTTGTTGCTGCCGCTGCATTCGTTGCTACCAGACGAAAGAAACCCAAAACCTAAGGAAGCATACGCTTCCTCCCTTTTTCCTTTTTTGCATAGGAAAACGTGAAATAAATGGGGCTGAGAGGGCTCCTGCAGTCAAAGTTATTCCTCCCCTAAGTATTCCATGCATTCCCACCCTCTGTAGGCGCCCCAGCAAATCCCTTCAGGATTCACCTGTGCTTTCTGGTCTTTGCGTTTTCTAACACATATTAGTTCCCTGTTTGGGTGTAAACTGCAACTGTACTGCTTCAAGTGGTCGTACAAACCAGTCACAGTACATACTCATCTGCCTTCTATCTTTGTTATTTTTGTGTATTTGTGTTCTACATAACAACAGAAGAACATGTGCCAAACGAATATTTATTAAATATTAATACTCCACATGAAGCCTGGTGAGTATATGTCTTTTGATCGAAACATCAAACCAAACAATGTCCTCTCTTCTGCACCGAATTTAACTGTGCCTGTAAGCAAACCTCAGCCCCAACGTAATAAGGTTGCCATATCTGTGTCTGTGCAAGTGTTAGATGAAGCAAAACCTGAAGAACTTTCAAAAGGTGTCGCTTATGCTTTTTCTAGAGGGGGTGCTCTTCTTGCTAAGGCTAACTTGGATTTGAAGGGTGCAGCCCAGCTTGTGGTAAGTTTGCCTGTTTTGGAGGCTGCGCAATCTCTTCGGTTAATTGTTGGTCCTGATTTGGCAGAGAAACAAACGGTTGCGGATCTTCTTCGTCTTGGCGGTGAGCAAGTCTACGTTCAAATATCTCCCCAAACTAGCCAAAAAAATGTGGTAATTCAGGTGATTTCTAAGCAGGTTTTATGCTGGCTTTTGAGTCGATGTACCGTGCGTGGAATGGTGCTCAAGAAAGTTGTCAGTGGCGGCATCGCAATGGACCTTCCCGTGTGTGGGGCAACAGTTGAAATCTACGAAGTTGACCCCATCTACCTTCTGATTCCTAAGCTGCCGCTTGACGTTATTGAACGCATACGAGACTTCATCGTAAATCCTCCGCCGTTTCCGCGTCCTCCAATCAAAGAAATCTACAAACCTCAACCATCTATTGGTCCTGTGCCACCTCAACCGCTCGTCATAGGCACCAATAAGGTAGCTCAGGTTTCAGTTAGCAAGCAAACTTCTGAACCCCGTATGTTAATGCAGAAAGCTACCTGCTTAGATGCCTCTTATGTTGAAAGCAGTCCTAGCGTTCAATCGCTGCTTGCTGGCGAAGATTTGCAAAACCTGCGTATCCTTGCCCAGACCACTAACACGGACCAATTCCGCCAAGTTCTCATTAACTATGCTCCGATAACCAAATCCATTCTTTGCCTCTTCCCTTGGGTAACTGCACATATGGATTTAGTCGCCACCACAACTACTGCTGAATGCGGTAAATTCAAAGCCATGTTCTTCCGAGGTTGTAACAACGTTGACAAACCAGACCTTTACTTTAAGGTCAAACAAAAAATCTTTCCGCCTTTTCCGCCCCTAAGTATCTATGCTCCAACTCCAGTGCTGTGTAACACCTTCTGGAATTATCAATGTGGCACTCAAGAAGTAACTCTCTACGTTACGCATCCGCTTGCTCGAACCTGTCCACCCTGCCAACCTGTCGATGCGCCACTAAATTGGGTATTATTTATGGCAATTGGCAATCACCCTTTAAGCAAAATCCACGGAACTGGTGTTACACTTGCAGCTGCAACTACAACTGAAAACTTGGGCTTAACCGATACTGACGCTCCATTTGGCGAAACCCTCCGACCACGCATCGAATTCGATAATAGTCTTCGCGAAGAGTTAGGCATAAAATACTATCGCGTATCTTACCGCAAAGGCACTACTGGCGCTTTCGTTCCGCTAACTGCACCAATTAATCGGCATTACACCCATGAAGTTGGTGACGATTTAATTCTTGAGGTATACAATCTTGGACCTAAATCAGAAAAATCTCCTGGTGTCCCCTTAGAGAACCAAAACATTTTCGAAATTCCTCCAGCGCTGCCTCCTGTAGGTCAATGGAGCGTCCCTGACGCAGTTGAAGATACTTCCAGCGCTAAGTTTCCAACATTAACCTTAGCTGACCTCCAAGATCCAGGGATTGAATGGCCTGAAAGTGGTCAATATCAACTCAAAGTTGACCTCTTTGACTTTGACGGAAAACTAGTTGACATTGATGCTTTGCATATTAATTTCCGTGTGCCAACTTCAACTGACCTGTCTGGAACAATTGAAACTGAAGATGCAGCCAACACTTTGCTAAAAAATGGTTTACCCTTGAGTTCGGGATTGATATTTGATGACGATGGTGACGGCAAAAAAAGCATGATCATAGCCTTAAACCTTAACAACAGTCTTTGTAAAGCTGAAATTCCTGCTCCCACTCTTGATGGAATCCCTGCAGGCGACGATTGCGGTGTCATGAAATACGACTTTGGACCAGCTCCACTTAAGGAACCTCAAGGCACAGTCACGCTTAACTACCGACCAGAACACCCCTCAGGTATCGGCACCTCTGGATTTGCAACATATGGCTTCTCACTAACCCGTGGCGGAAACCCAGAGACATCAATAGATTCAGGCAGAACACCTTTACCTCCGATGACCAAGTCTGCAACTCGCACCGTTCAAGAGATTCTCGGAGTTTGTGACACTGCTGGCTTTGTTGAGCACATGCATGTTTATGCGATGGCTACTTCTGGCTGGCGTAGACTGCATGAATATGATGCGCATGCGGTTCGAGGTTTTGTTTTGGCGCCTAAAGGCAAACAGACTGGACCACAACCATAACTTCCAACATTTTCTTTTTTTCATTTTTTCGAAATTTGCTGTAGCACTCAGCTCGCCAACCTTCCATAAATCTTAAGTTACCTTCCTACAAAGATGTATTTGATAACCTTGAAAAGAAAGTTATCTAAACCTGTCCTTGTTTTGTTTTTCTTTATCTTCACTTTACTTCTCTCTTTAGCTGGATTGTTTCTGGTAACTTCAATTTATCATCCAACGTATACCATATGTGCAACAAAATTTGATACTGCACCAATTACCTATTTTTCTTTTGACAATCCTGACAGGTACGCTCTTGAGGCAATCTCCAATGGCTCTTCAAGCACCTTTACCTCCCTTGATTATACGCAGATTGATGAATTAACCCAAGACAATCTCACGTGGAATGTAGAATACAGCGGCAACTACTATGGAATTTCGATTCTCTGTGGAGATAATTTTCCGCCTTTTCTGGTTCCTGCCGTGTTTTTAGTGGGAATTGCCGTTTCCATAGTGGCTATTGTGGCAATCTGTTTTTATTGGGTGGGCAAATGGATAAGCCATAAGTGCGTTGAGAAAGAGGCATCTATGTTTCATTTTTCTGGGTCCTTCAAGTAACTTAATCGCTTGCCCTCTGATAGGTGTGGGCGTCTATCGCCCCCCTTATATAAAGGAACAATTAAGGCTCAGCGAAGATGTACTGTCGTCTGTGCTTTGTTAAGTGCGGGTTTTGGTTTTAGGCGCTTTCTTTTTTTTA
Organism: uncultured Candidatus Bathyarchaeia archaeon; assembly: GCA_964616775.1. Classification (GTDB taxonomy): domain Archaea; phylum Thermoproteota; class Bathyarchaeia; order Bathyarchaeales; family Bathycorpusculaceae; genus JADGNF01. The sequence goes on along the minus strand of CAZTRN010000022.1, from coordinate 14,126 downwards.
GGTGGTTTTACGGTTTGTTTTTTGTAGACAGGTTCGCTTGAAATGGATACTTTATCTTTTTTGGGCATACCAATCCTCTAACGGCTGTTTGTTATTTTTCAGATTTAAGCTTTCACTATGGCATATTTGGTGCTCAACTTTACTAACGGTTAACTTCAAATAAAAAACAAAAGAGGGTATCTAATGTTTGGTGGTCAGTCAACTTATATTGCAGGATTAGGGCTTTCTTTTCTCCCTTTCCAATACAACACACCCGCTATCACGCCTAAACCTACAACTAACGCAAGCAGTAGCACCATCATGGTTTCTGAAATTCCTGATTGGGCAGATAGTGGCGCGGCTGGCGTTGACGTGGATGTTTGTGTTGCAGTTAGAGTTGGTGTAGGTGTGGGTTGGTTTGTGATTTCTTCGGGGGTTGGCGGTGCAGTTGTTGGGTTTTGTGCGGGTGTTTGTTGGGTGCTAGCTGATGGGGTTGATGTATCTGGGTTTGTTGTTGGGGTTGGCGTTGGGGGTTCTGGTGTGGCTGTTGATTCCTCAGTGGGCGTTGCTGTTGGTTGTGTTGTTGAGGACGGAGTGGGAGTTTCTGTGGGTTGAGATGTACCGGTTAGGATTGGTGTTTGAGTTGCGTTTGGGATTTGGGTTGGTGTCGTAGAAGGTGTAACGGTTGCTGTGGATGTAGGGTTAATTGTTGAAGTTGTTGGAGTTGATGTAGAAGTGGTTGTTGGGCTCGGAGTAGATGTTGAGCTTGGGGTTGGAGCAGTTGTGGGCGTTGCTGAAGGCGAAGGCGACGGGGTTGGGGTTGCTGTACCGCTGGGCTGCGGAGTTGCGGCTTGTACGGGTGGAAACAACAAAGCAACCAAGGTTGCAGTTAATGCGACCGCCAAAAATGCGTAAACAAGGCGTTTCCTGTTCATGACCTGTTCCACGCATGGGAGAACCTTTGAAAGTTAAAAAGTAAATGTGGCTTCAATAGGAAGCAACATTCAAACAGCCTACCAACCTAACGCAGAACCCGCTATTTTTGCCCCGCAATCAATCCAAGCGTTCCAACCATAAACCCCAACTTTAATGGTTGTGGAATAAACTCGATGTTAGATTATTAGTATCAGAACGATAAGTTCGGCGATGATGCCTGCGGTGAGGATTCGGTTTATCCGTTGTGCTCTTTTTATGGCTTGTTCAAGCGTGTTTTCCATATTTTTCCCTCCTTTATGCAAAGGCAAGTAGTATTAGCGTCGCAAGGATGGCTATGCCAAGACCTGCTGCGACGTAGCTTAACGTTTGGGTGCGTTTGAGTTCCTTTTCTAGTTGCGCCGCCAACTTGGCGTTCTGAGTTTGGGGTGGGATTGGGGTTTTGCAGTTTTCACAGTAGTCTGTGTTTTCTGTAATTGTGGCGCCGCAATTTGGACAGGTTGACATTCTGTTTTCTCCAGAGTTGAACCGTGAGCTAGGTGTGAGGGGTGGTTTTTTAAGATTTTCTGCCCACGGCTCAGTAGAACCGCAAAAATTAAATTGTCAGGCAAACAAGTTCCCCTACCACACCAGCGGGACTTGCGACTATGTTGATGAACCAGTTTTTCACCAAAAAAACCGCCATCTGCATAGTCATCCTTCTGGGCATACTGTTAAATTTCAGTGTGTTTTGGCTTGCTTATCCGCAGACATTTACGCCGCAGTCAGATACGCTTGCACGAGACTTCTCCGCTTACTACATGGGCACTTGGCGCCTGTTCCATAACCCCTCCGCCGTCTACTACGACGGTTCTTTGCCAAGTGATTATTCGATTGTGGGTCAGCCTCAGCCCTTCAAGTACACACCCAACTTTTTCTGGATGTTCATACCGTTTTCAGCGTTAAGCTACCAAGACGCGTTTAGTGCCTTTAACATCGTGCAGTTTTTGTTGGTGCCGCTTTTGGGGGTTTTTGTCTACAAGCTGGTTAAAGATAAAAACATCTTTCTTGGTACTATAGTTGCTATTGTTGTTTTGGTGCAGCCTATTCTTTTTACGCCTTCAATAAGTTATGATGTTTTCAACTTTTTGCATTGGCGCGTTTACAGTTTGCAGATTCAGACGTTTTCGCCAAGCTACTACTGCGGCTACCTCTTAGGCAACGCCCACATCCTGCAAAACGTGCTTTTGGTGGGTGCTTTGTATTTTGGGTATGCACGTAAGCCGTGGCTGTCGGCGTTGTTGTTCACGTTTGGCGTGTTTGACCCGCGATGCGCCCTGTTTGCGGTGCCTTTGTTGTTGTGGTATAATCGGCAGGCGTTGATGAAGTTTATCGGCGGCACTGCGCTTTTGCTTGCGGTAACCAATCTTCCTTTCTTCTTCTACCGCGGGGTGGGGTTTGCGTTTGTGGATTCGGTTTTTCACGCTTCGGTGGTTTCTCAGATGTATCTTTATGATTGGATTCCGCTTTACGCTGTTGGTGTGTTGACGGTGGCGGAATTGGTTACGGTCCTGTATAAGCGGAGGACTGCACGGTTTGGCGCTTAAAACAAGGTCGGGGGTTGTGGTGAGGGCTTTTCCTTAACTCTTATTAGGTCTTAATCCCCTATATCATATGAGGCGTTTTCTGTGGGGACAGTTGATTTTCCAAAAAAAGGGTTCCCAAGCATCGTGGACAGCGCATACGAACAGTACAAACGCAACTTAGTCCGCTATAAACTGGTCAGCGAAATAATGAGCTCTCACGTTGTCACCATCACCCCTGACGCCAGTATGCAAGACGCCGCCCGCATCATGGGCGAAAGACACATCGGCAGTCTTATAGTCAAAAAATATGACAGCGCCATAGGTATCGTGACGGAGCGGGATTTGTTGACGTCTGTTTTGGCGCAGGACAAGGCTTTGGCGGAGGAAACGGTGGAAACCCACATGTCCTATCCCCTGATGGGCATCTGTTTAACGGCGAAAATCAAAGAAGCTGCCCAGGCTATGATTCGCAAGAAGGGGCGTTTGGCGGTTTTTGACTGTAACAAACTCAAAGGCATCGTGACGGCTTCTGATCTTGTGCGCAGTTTGCCTGAGGTGGATGAAACTGTGGTCAGCATCGATAACTTCATGACTCGCCAAGTCATAACTGCCGACGAAACTGATTCCGTGAAAGATGTTGCCAAGTTGATGGGGGAAGAACGTGTTGGCAGTGTGTTGGTTACTCATGAGGGGAAGCCAACGGGGATTTTTACCGAGCGCGACTTGGTCACAACCATTATTGCGATGGATAAGCCGTTGGAGACTAGTGTGGGTTCGCATGCGTCGGGTCCGTTGGTGGTTATTGCGCCGGGGATTAGTGTGCATAAAGCGGCGAGCATTATGGCTATGCGGCGGATTAAGCGGTTGCCTATTGTGGAGGATGAGACGCTTTTGGGGATTGTGACGGCGCGGGACCTTGTGGAAGCCTACGCCCGATAACGCCGTTTCTGTCAATGGCGGTTAGGTTCTGTGTGCGGTCGTTTTCTGGTGAACATAACCAACGCAAGCCCCGCGATTTCTAACTGAAGCCCCACCACTAACGCCGTCACATCTGTCTTTGTAGAAAACAAGACGTTCACTACAAGAAATAACCCAAAAAGAAACAAAATCAAGCCCACAACAGGCGCCAAGACCCGTTTTTTGGGTTTACTTCCCGACTCCAACAAATATACCCCCGTGTTTAGTGGACTGTTAACTTATAATCATTTATTCGCCGCTTGGGTCATCCATAGATGCGGAAGTGCAAGCGAACTCAAATAGGCTTAAGCTTTTTCCTCATGGCAACTGCTGCTGCCACCATAGCCAACGCAACAGGCAAAATTAGCCACGCTGGAACCTCTGGCACGGGTGACGTTGAGGCTTCTGCGCTTGGTGTGCTGTTTAGGGTGGCTGTTGGCTGTAGGGTCGGGTCTGAGGTCGGGCTGGCTGGACTGTATGGTTTGGGGGTGGCGACTGAAAGCAGGAAGTTGATGGTTTCTGAGGTCAAGATTCCGTCGGTGTCGACGACATAGAGGGTCAATGTGTTGTTTCCAATTTCTGGGATGATTGTTTCATTTCCTGTTATGGCAATTGTTGGTCTGTCGTTTATGCCATACGCCATCCAACGGACTGGTTTGTTAATGGTGAAATTTAGAAACATGGTAATTGGCGTTTGGCTGGTTAGGTTTAGGTTGTCTATTTTTGGTAGGATTATGTTTGATGGTGTAGTGCATGTGTTTTCAAAGTAAACGGTTGCTGTGGCGTTCAGGAGGTAGAAATTGAGGTTCATGTAAGAGGCGTTATAGAAGTATCCTGTGGTGGAAACTGTTATGGAGTGGGGTCCTGTGGGGATGTTTGCCAGTTTTCCTGAGAAATTAAACGTTGTTGGGTAGTTTCTTTCAACATTTGGGCTTACGAAGGTGACTTCTACGTTTTGCCAGTCGGTAATGTAGTGTACTTCGCAGAGCCACATTTTGAAGTCTTGGGCTTCTGGTTGTGGTTCTGTGATGTTAAATGTTAAGGTTAATTCGTTGTCGGTTATTTGGGTGTTGTTTTTTGGTGCTTCTATGGTCACTACGGGCGCTTTTGCGTCTGAAGGGACGGGGACCTGTGTTTGACCAATCGGGTTAGCATAAGTTTGATCGATGGACAGCGGTCCGATTAAGCAGAGCAAGATTCCTGTTACGGCAAGCAAAGCTATGAATGTGGGTTTATCCATAGCGGTTTCACTGTATAGTAGTGGTTTGGGTTTGGCTAAAAGCTTTTTTGACAAACTTTTTTGTGTCAGAAAAACTGCTTAAGTTACGATAGTCTATTGCGATAGACTTGTAGGCGTCCTATCATATTTTTTCGTTAGATATGTTTGTTTTTTGATGAGGTCCTTATTTGTCTGGGCTTGTCAGCGAGGATGATGTCTAGCCGTTCCAGCTTTACGGGTTATCGTCTTTCCTGACTACCCATTATCTCGCTTAAGTCCTTGCATAGCTTGGCGTTAGCCTATTAGAAATCGAACAAGAAATGGCCGTTTAGTCCACCTGTTCTTTAATGCCTTAAGTCCATAAGCAGCCAAAAACACCCCTGCAAGCAAAACAGCATAAAAGACCAGATACAACTGGATGCTTACCTCGCTAAAATAGGGATAACAGACGTAGCCAATTATGAATTCATGGAAAATATAGGTGAATAGTGCCACCTGACCCAACACTTGTAGCGGTTTATAAATTCGCAAAGTAGGTTTACGGTCAACAACTGCAAACAAACTAACAATTAGTCCAGTTGCAGTTAGTAAAAATCCGATGGTGGCCGGATAAAACATTTCGCTGTAGCCTTCTCTTGTATAGAGACTGCTCGGATAAAGCAACCATATCACTACACCAACTGCTAAAAGTGCTACGCCTAAAACTAGCATGGTGTTCTGTTTGGCTGCGGCGTATTTTTCACGTAAAGCAGCAATGACTGGCCCCAGCAGAGCAACCCCTAACCATGGGAAAATTGGGAACCAACCGTCAATTAACCAATGATGTCCGATGCTGAGCAAGTTTGTGTTTTCAACTGGGTTTTCCCATAAGTTAATGAAGAAATCTGATGGCACTGCAGAATATCCTAAGACGAATTGAAGTATAGGTGTTAATGCAAAAATGGTTGCGACTAAAGCAATTCGCTGTTTTAGATTTAACCGCAAAGAAAGATAGACAAGTGGCATAGAGATGCCGATTAGGTATAAAACGTCAAAACTTAAGAAGGGATAAAACTTCCAGACTAAAACATCGATAAGTGCTGCAACCGTCAAGGTTAACCCCATTCGGACAAGGTAATATTTGAGGTTGTGCGCCGATTTTTTAGATCCTGTTGCAATCATCATTCCGAAGATCAGCACAAAAAGTGGCGCAGCGAAAGTTCCATACAATCTTAACATTAAGGGATGTGGTTCAACAAGTGTGGCACCTGCCAAGTTAGCTGCTACCATCGTGAAAATTGCAAGGCCCCGAAGGGTATCAACCGAGGTGTCTCTATGCTGAAGCATTGAATATGTACACAGCGGTTTTAGCATAAATCCTTTGCTTCAAAGTTAATGCTTCCATTTTCCAAATTTTTATTTTTTTTTTACGAAAAGTCTATCGTAGCATCAAAATCATCAAGCAGTAAAACCCTGTTTTAACCTGCTGGTGTTAAGCAGGTATTGGATTCGGCTGGTTGGTTCTCATAAGTCTCCCCATATCAAACCCCTTAGACTGCGCAAAGTCAATTATTTCGGAAAAAAGCCTGCCATCCATCTGAGGAGTTCTACTCAATATCCACAGGTATTTGCGGTCTGGCGTGCCAACCACAGCGTATTCATAATTATTGCCTAGTTTTATAATCCAATAGTTTCCGTAGAATGGCCAGAAAAATGTCACTTTAAGCTTGGCTCCTGTTGCTTTGTCAACCACTTTTGCTTTGCCTTTTGCCCGTTTAGTTTTTCCATCTTTTTTGCACTCGTTTAAGACGGAAACTGTGCCCTCCTTTGTCAGAGTGTAGGTTGCTGTTGTTTCTGAGCATCCCTCTTGAAATTTGGCGGGAAGATGAGCAATTTCGTACCATTTGCCTAGATATTTCTTAAGGTCAACGTGGGGTACGACTCCAAGGGGACTGGAAGTCAAAAAAAGTCACCACTATCAAGCAGGTGTGCGTGCAAAATTAACCTTTTCTTTCCCCTGCTTAGTTAGATGGTTGTAGTTTGCACATTGTAGCTTGGAACGTACGCTGCGGAATCGCAAGCAACGCCGAGTGTTCGAGGGTATTGCCAAAATTTAATAGCTAAAATAGCGTACAAAGCTACTCAGGAATCCTCATGAAGACGGATAATACTGAAGATTTTGCGCTTGCGGTTCTTGAACTGGTCACCAAGAAAAAAGAGGAAATTAATGCACTAACATCCGAAATCATAGCGCTTGAAGATAATCCACGAAATATAGTGAAAATTAGACAAAACGTTCAAAAGATTCTAAATGCAGTAGCTTGCTGCTCGGATTCTGACAGTAATGATTTGGAGCTTGTTAAATTAAGCGCGGACATGGTTTTTCGTGTACTGAGGATGTGTGCAAGCGACGAAAACCATACAACGGTTAAACCTGAGGCGTGGGGTGTGATAATTATTCATGAACTTGAGGATTTTTGCACTTTTGCAAATTCATGGAATCCTGTAAAGTATGATTTTAATAAGAAAGGTTGGAAGATTGAGTTTAAGAATCTAAACTTGGCTGCCGTTGTCAACAACAAGTGACCCTAAGTTTACCTTAATGGTCAACACACTCTTTTGAGTGCGAGGCGGAAGCGCAAGCGAACGCCGAGCTAGAAGCATGATGATGTGCTGTAAAATTTTCATCTGCAAATATGAACACTATACTGGCTTCTTGAAGTACGTTATTCCGTCAGCTTGGCATACTGAGATGCAGTCGTCTTTGATGGCTTGTTCTATGTCCGCTTGTGTTTTGCAGATGCGCCTTTTTACTGAACTGTCGCCATTTGGTGGTTTGACGTGCCATTTTTATGTTTACTCAACATGTTTCCACATCCACAACCAGCCAGCCCCAACATAGATGCATGTATGTTGTGTGGAGAAAATCTCTGATGCCACATACAGACAGGCGCCAAAAAATGTTGCAGCAACAAAACAGAACTTGATTCTCAACCAGTCTTGTGGCAGCCATAAAGCCGCCACACCCACATAAAGACCAAAAAGCACTTTTAGTTGACCCTGACCATTTTTTGTTTGTTCTTGTAATATGTTTATTTGGTTGAGGTCGGCTTATTGTGGCGGGGGATGATGTCGCCGTCCCAGTCTGACCCAAGATGATGAAAAAAACAACGGACAGACCCCAAACGCCACCAGGCACAAAGTTTAACTTTTCAGATTCTTTCAAATATCGCAGAGAGCATGAACACCCTCGAGCAGCTCCAAAACCCCTACTACATGACGCGTTCGCGGCAACTCTATTTGGCACCGTTGATGCCTTATTTTCGCGGTTCTAAACTCATTTTAGATGCAGGCTGCGGCTCAGGCTGGCTAGGTGAAGCCTTCAAACGCCAACTCTCCGCCACCATAGTCTCTGTTGACCTGCGGCGCCAATCCCTCAAAGGCGGACTTGACAACCCCGCCCGCATGGATGTCCAGTTTTTGGGCTTCACTGAAGCCTTCGACATGGTCATCGCCAAAGACCTCCTCGAACACCTCGTCGAACCCATGAAAGCCCTCGAACAGTTCGCCGCCGTCCTCAAACCCGACGGCAAACTCTTCGTTAACGTCCCCACCCCCGGCGCCCCCTACTTCTGGGACGACTGCACCCACGTACGCCCCTACACAAAAATTTCAATCGCCCAACTCCTCGACGAAACCGGCTTCGAACTCCTCTACTGCCGCTACCTCGGACGCCCAACTTTTGGCGCAGCCCTGTTTCGCTACAAAGGCTTAGTGGATGCTTTGGCAGAACGCGGTATCCGAAGAGGCGACCTGGTGGCAGTTGCCCGCAAAAAACCCCCACCTGACGCGCCCACAACCTTAACGTTTCTTGTCTCCAACGATTTTGACGTTTCCCATAAACAAAGAACATAAGTGACCACCCCTACTTTTTGGTGAGGTTTACATATGCAGTGTACCCGTTGTGGCTCTTCCCTTCAAGAAGGCGAAGGCATTGATTTTCACGGCAAACTTCTCTGCGAAGACTGCTACATGTATGAATCCAACCCGCCCAAACCCTGCGACCCCCACGCCGTCGCCTCCGCCCTGTCCATACGAAAACAGCTAGGCCAAGAAGGCGAAGCAGGCTTAACCGAACGCCAGAAAAAAATCGTCCAACTCATCGAACAAGCAGGCAAAATCACCGCCCCCGAACTTGCCGCCGCCCTCAACCTGAAACCCGAAGAACTCGAATCTGAATTCGCCATCCTACGACACATAGAACTAGTTCGAGGACACAAAGAAGGCAGCAAAGTCTACTTCACCAAATGGTAAAAACTGCTGGTGAGCCAACGAGCAGCCAAACCCTACTGTTGCCTGATGGGCGTCAACTTGGATACGCTACCGAAGGCTCAGGGGTTCCCGTAGTTTATTTTCACGGCACCGCCAGCAGCCGCCTAGAAATCCTGCTCCTCAAACAAACCGCCCACGACCACGGCTTACGTTTAATTGGCATAGACCGCCCCGGCTATGGCTTATCCACCTTCAAAGACCGCGCAAGGCTTGCCGACTTCGCCCCCGATGTTAACGCCCTTGCCGATCATCTGCAACTGGACAAGTTCGCGGTTTTAAGCTGGTCAGGCGGCGGCCCCTTCGCCTTAACCTACACCGCCTTGTTTCCAAACCGCGTAACCCACGCCCTCATCATCGGCTCCCCCGCCCTCCCCTTTGACCCCGCCATGGCACACAACAACAACCCCCTCGCCAAATTCGCCATGAAAAGCCCCTTTATCGCCAAATTTGGGCTGAACTTTTTCCGAAAATCCGTCTTCAACGCCAGCCAAAACATCGAAGGCTATCTGGCATCCCGCAGCGGAAAAAACATGGTTGCAGACTGGCCCGAACCCGACGCCCGCTTCTTCGCCGACTCAGCATGGCTAAAACTCATGTACGGCGCCATGGAAGAAGGATTCCGGCAAGACGGCGCCGGCGTGAAAGCAGTCTATCAGGAACATTTGCTTTTCATGAAGCCTTGGAATGAACCCATTGGGCAAACTCCGCCCGGTAAAGTGACGCTTTGGCAAGGCGCCCAAGACAAAACCTGCCCCGCCGACTGCGCCCAAAAAATCGCCCAACACCTCCAAGGCGCCCAAGTGGAGGTTTTCCCTAACGAAGGGCACTGTGTCATGTTTGCGAAATCCACAAGGCTAAGCAAAGCCTTGCTCCTCTAACATATGTAGTGGGGTTTTTGTTTTTTTCTTGGTTCCCGTAGTTCTTCATTTTTATCTCCTGTAAGGAGAACATTATAAAAAAATTGTTGGTGGATGCCTTGATTACTTCAATGGCATCATTTTTGTTAGTCAACTGTAGGTCAGGTGTCGCATGTGTGCTTTGGTGGCTGCGTGGAAGTGGTGTTTTCTCGCTCTTTTTTCTTGAAAGTGTAGTTTTTGACTGTTAGGCTGAGAGCGGCAACTATTACGGATAGGACAATTGCAATGGCAAAGAGCGTGTTGAATGCTGCCTCTGATGGAAGTTGCCTGACTACAATGGCTTGTCCGTTGATTACTCGAGTCAGCGGCACTGTTAAGGATGTCATAATTGCAGTGGCGATGACAGGTCCTATGGCGCTTCCCAGATTCCTCAGAGTAGTGTTTATTCCCAAGCCTACTGCAGTGCACTCTTTTGGCAGCGAGATGGCAATCATGTTCACTATAGGCACGATTATGGAAACTATTCCTGCAAATGCAACGGCGGTATCAATTATGAGACTTAAACTGGAGGCTCTGTTCACGATGAATAGCAGAAGTCCCACTATGAGAATCCCAGACCCCATAAATAGAACAGGTTTTGGTCCTGAGCGGGTCACCATTTTTCCAACAAGCGGTCCAATTATAATCATAGCAACCATAGCTGGAGCAAGTATTACACCGGTTTCAACAATAGTTATGCCCAAACCAAATGGCTCGGGCAGTTGGGCATAATAGATTACCCCATAGAAGAGCATAAGCATAGCAAAGCTAGCCGCGATACCTACTAGGTTTGCCACCAAGACATTTCTGATTTTTAGGAGGTTTAGTTGAATTAGCGGATTTGCTATTCTGTTTTCATAGGCGAAGAAGAAAGCTATGAGGACCACGCAGGGTATTAATAATGCGATTTCTTCGAGTGACAGCCACCCCGATGTCGGGCCTTCGCTTATAAAGACAAGTAGCAAAGATAAACCCGCCATGAGACTTATAGCCCCTATGTAGTCTACTTTGCTTTTTATCGCAGGGACGTCTTTTTTCATAACTTTGGCAATTAAACCAAAGAGAATTATGCTTATGACAAATGCAGTGTGGAACGCAGCATGCCAACCTAAACTCTGCACCACATAAGAGCCGATTACTAGTCCGGCTGCTGCACCTATAGCGAATGTAGCGCTGATTATCCCTTGAGCGGTTGCAATCTTGTCTTTGGGGAAGCAATCAGCAATAACAGCGAGGGTTAGGGGCATTATTGCGAATCCTACCCCTTGGAGTGCGCATGCGATGATTAAGACTTCGATTGATTGTGCAATTCCCGCTATTCCCAAACCTACAATGTAAAACCCTAAGGCTACTAGAAACAACTTTTTTTTGCCGTGAATGTCCCCAAGTTTTCCGAATAATGGGGCAACCACGCAGCCTACGATTAGAAAGGCGGATGTGATCCATGATGCAACGGTGGCTGTGGTTGATAATTCTTGCTGTATGGCTGGGACTCCAGGAATAACCATGGTTTCCACGTAGTTGATTAGAAGTGCTACTGCAGTTACCGTTATGAGCAGTTTTGTTGTGTATCCTGAATTTTTGCCGTTTATTTCGGTGCTACTTTTCATTTTTTTCACCTGAATTTGGTGCTGATTTTTTGCTTCATAGTGTTACGCGTTTCACATAAAATTTATACCCCACTTGTGGGGTTATGGTAACGTTATGCAACAAATTACAATAGAAATCCCTCTTGAAAACCTGCCAAGTTGGACCATCCCTACAGAGTTGCTGTCTAAAGCATCACCAATTCGTTTTTTACATCTTAATTCAAATGACTTCGTTTTCACTTGCCGCGTATCAAAAGGCGAAATAAAAAACCTGCTGAAGTTCTTAAAACGTCACTATACTCAGGTAAAGACGGGTAACATCAACATAGCTCAGGAAGGCAAAACTATGATACGAGTAAGTGGACAATGGGGAAATCATGACAACACCGAAGCTGAAAATCAAGCTCAACGCGAAACCCGCCGCAAATTAAGGGCACTCTATCAAAGTCAAACATATTATCTGCGGTCGCCCGAAATAAATGGCAATAGTCTCAGAATAACGTTGGTAGGTGACTCTGAAACGCTAAAAAATCTTCTCGAGATAACATTTGGATCCGCAAAAATAGATTATTGCATAACAAAGCTTTGCGGCATTGAAAAAAACAGTGACTCTCCGTTTGACAGCCTTACTGTGCAGCAGATGAGAGTCCTCAGGCTTGCCTACGCCGAAGGATACTACAATATTCCCAGAAAAACAAGTACTGAACACATAGCGCGTTTATTAAAAATGGACAAAGGAACAGTAGGTGAACATTTGAGAAGAGCTGAAAAAAACTTGATGGACTTTTTAATGACTGCATAACATAGTTGCAAAACCAACCTTTTCCTACAAACAAAACAAGAGGCAATCAACAGTTTTTCGGTTTGGAGGCGGATTTGTTGGTGGGCCGTACCGGATTTGAACCGGTGATCTTCGCCGCGTGAGGGCGACGTCCTAGCCAGCTAGACTAACGGCCCGCAGATTCACACTCTGTATTTTCCTTTCATAAAACCTTTCCCCTTCTAAAACACAACAGAAGCAGGCATAACCTATGACCCAACACAAAACCCCCCATATCCAGCTAAGCCCCGAAACTGAAAAACTGTTAACTTTTGCATGTTTTGCTGCCAGCGGCATAATCGGCTATGTGCTGACGCATTTTGTAGGTTTACTGCATTAGGGTAAAAAGAAAAATTAAGAAGCTTACTCTGGTGGCTTGGTTATGATGAGACCTACGCCGCTTGCCAACACAATCACGCTTAGAAACGCAAACAGTCCCGTAGCTACCGTTAATGTGCTGGCGCTGTCGGACGTGAAGTAGAGCATAATTATGCTGACGATAACTAAGATTACGCCGATGAATTTTTCTGTTAAGCTAAGCCAGAATGATGGTCCTTCTTCGCTCATGTCGTGCTCATCCTAATTGTTTGACTGCTACATTGAGCAACCCAGTATTTTAAATTTCTCCATACAATGTCAATCTACCCATTTTCAAGCCGTTCGCATATTGCTTTTTCAGCTTGATTTATTGTTGTTCATAAATCTAATAAGGCAAGGCAGGCAATAGCCAACAGGTTGACATGTCCCATAAAGGCGAAGCATACTCCTCTTCAGGTGCCTTCTTTCTAGATAATCCTATTCGACGTTGGCTTGAGCAGCCCAAAGAACTAACCAAGCTGCTCGCTCTTGCTCCTACCGATGTGGTGATTGATTTTGGATGCGGACCCGGCTTTTTCACTATAGACCTTGCAAAAAATGTCCAAACCGTGATAGCTATTGACATTTCGTCGCAGATGCTTCAAAAAGTCCAGAAAAAAGCCGCTAAACACCACATCAACAACATACGCTTCCTGCAAAGCGACGGTGCAAGCCTCCAACTTAACAACGCCTCCGTAGACTTGGTTCTGCTGGTAACTGTGTACCATGAGGTCGGCGAAACGGAAACGGTCCTCAGCCAATTTAGCCGCGTCCTAAAACCCTCTGGACGGCTAGTTGTGGTTGAAGTGATAAAGAAAGGCGTTTTTCCCGGACCACCAGTGCAAGTTCCTGAAGTTTTGCAAACAGAAATCGAAGCAAACAACTTCAAACTGCAACAAATGGTGTCCTACAAAAACTACGGTATTTTCTTCTTTAACAAAACAACATAAAAACAAGTTTACCGCGTAAAAAGCGGTTATGGTTTGCGTTTTTTCTTTTTCTCGTCTGCGTGTTGGTCTAGTTTTGCAGGCAAATATTCATCGACGATGTATGTTAATCCGTATCGACTGAAAGCTTCAAGTTCCGTCTTTCGTTTAATTTTGAGGAATGTTTTGATTTCGCGTTGCCAAATGGGGTCGTTTTGGTATCTGGGGTCTTTTTGTAATTCGTAGAGCCGTTTGACGTCCACTTCGTCTAAGGGGTCGGTGGGTAGCTTGTAATCGATGATGTCGCTTGCCCACACGCCGCTCCAAACAGCGTCTGGAGTGTTCAGTTCTCTTAAGTGGGCCGCGTTGGCAGAACCTGAAATGATGACTTGGGCGATGTGCATTCCCCACGGGTCACCGTCAGTTAATATGAAAACTGGCAAGTTAAGTTCATCATGTAGTCGCCGTATAAAGCTGCGGGTTTGTCTGGGTGCTTGTCCACCGCAAGCGATAAGCAGTGATTTGTGTTTGTTGTGGACGTTTTCTTCGATGAATCTGGTGAAGAGGGCGCCTT
>CAZTRN010000021.1:0-29261 GCA_964616775.1 uncultured Candidatus Bathyarchaeia archaeon | reverse complement strand
TTCTTGATTCTTTATAAAGAAGCTGGAAGTGCATTGACAGGCTATTTATAAGCAGGCTGTCAATTCGCAGAAAAAACTGCTGCACAATCACTAATCAAGGTCATCCGAAAAAGTTGTAAAAAAATTGAAGGGTTCAATGCTTTGTAAACCGATGACCACAGTTTGTACAATGGTAACGTTGAAAGACTCCAGACTTGATGCACTCTTTTCCGTCCCTAACGTTTCTAATGCTGCCGCATCGAGAGCACTTAACAACTGGCCGGTCCATCGAATCTGTCTCATGCCAAAACTCTTTAGGCAACACCTTCCCACAGTGTGGACAATTCATGACTTTCATTTCTTCAACTCCTACCAAACCTGCTCTAAGATAGAAAAAAGAGGAAGTAGCTGCGAAGAAACGATTTGACTGGCGATGACCGCTCTTTGTCTGAAGTCCGAATCCCTTCCCCGGCGCCAACTCAACTCTCCCCGTGTTACATTCCAAATCATGCTTGTGCCATAACTTCTATAAATGAGGTCTTCCGTAGCCTGAATAGGTGTCATCTTTGGGTACTGAAAGAGTCACACGCTTCTACGGTTGCCAACTAACAACTTCAAATTCTTCAAAACAACACAAGCTGCGCAAACTGGTCGCTTGGTTGTCCGATAAACAGGGACGCGGAAAAGAATTCATATCCTTTTACATACCTGGGCGTGCCTTAGTTGAATCGGTTGTCGCAAACATAAAAAAAGACACAGAATGCATCACCCTAAAAACCCAAAGCGAAAACGACCGCTTCCAAGTTGCCCTCAAAAACGCCCTCAAACACCTCAAACTGCAAACTGAAATTCCAGAGAATGGGTTAGCAATCTTTGCTGGCGCCTTACTTGCAGAAGGTTCAGAAAATGAGCAGTTAAATATCGAAGAATTAACCCCGCCACAGCCCATAAACAACTACCGCTGCATTGTCGATGACCATTTTGATTTGGAACCCTTACGGGATATGCTACGGGACCAGCGCGTCATAGGGCTTATCGCAGTTGATGCCAAGGAAGCTAGTTTAGGGCTGGTTAACGGGGAAGAACTCGAATTGATTGAAGTACTCGCTTCTGGCGTTCCGGGAAAAACGGGCAAAGGCGGTCAAAGCCAAAGACGTTACGAACGAGAACGGGACATGGAACTTAACTACTTCTTCCACCGAGTAGCAGAGCATGCAGCAAAGGCATTTATGGAAAACCACCAAGCCACCGTACTAATAGCAGGCGGGCCGGGTCCAACAAAAGATGCTTTCTTGAAAGGAGACTACCTGAATTATCAACTCCAAAACATGCTGTTGAAAGTTATTGACACCCAATCCGCGGGCTCTGATGGTGTTAGGGAAATGTTTGCCAAATCTTCTGATGCGCTTATGCACATGTGTGGACCTGAAGAAAAACACGTCATGGAACGGCTTTTGGCAGAATTAAACAAACAGGATGGTTTGGCAGTTTGTGGCTTGGACCCCGTTTTGGAGGGGCTTAAGGCGGGAACAGTAGAAGTAGCCCTGCTAACAGATAGCACAGAATTTGTTGACGATGTGTTGACTTGCAAGAACTGTGGGTTGCCAAAAGAGCAAATCTTGAACAAAAAAGATGCCCAAGCTCTAAGAGATTTGGTATCCATGCCGTGTGCCAGATGCAGTAAGGTTGGGTATGAGTTGGTGGAGAAGGACATGGTGGATGTTTTGGAAGATTTAGCTGCCCAAACTAACGCTAGAGTTGAAGTGATTTTTACAGAGTCAGAAGAAAAAGCTAAACTTAAAGCCCTAAGTGGTTTTGCTGCTCTACTGAGATATAAACCGTGACAGATGCGACAAAGTTGAAAGTGTATTTATTTTGCACACAACAAATCATACTTGCGGAGCTGGCTTGATGGCTATTCGTATTTATCTTGCGGGTCCTGAAGTGTTTCTTAGCAACGCCAAAGAAATCGGCGAACAAAAAAAGGCACTCTGCAGGCAATACGACTTTGAGGGTGCCTTCCCTCTTGATGTGGAAGTGGACACAGAAGATAAAACGCTCCGAGAAGTAGGTTTAGACATCAGCGCTATAAACGAGCGTCTCATAAAAAGCTGCCAAATTGTGATTGCCAATCTTACGCCGTTTCGGGGTCCAAGTGCGGATGTAGGCACAGTGTATGAGCTGGGATTTGCCCATGGCTTAGGAAAAATCGTGTTTGCATATACCAATGTTGCGGCATCTTTCACGGAGCGCACAATCAAAGCCCTTAACAACCAAGTTACACGCAGCGAAGACGGGAAACTGTGCGATACTTATGGTATGTTTATTGAGGAAGTGGGGTTGACGGATAATTTGATGGTTGATGGCGGGATTCACGCTAATAGTGGGGTATTGGTTGTTGAAAATGTACCTGCGGGGCAGTTGTTTACGTATCTTGGGGGTTTTGAAAAATGCCTTGTAGCTGCCCAAGCATTAAAGAAAAAAATGTAACGCCAGAAGTAGTTGGCTGGTGTCCTACCCAGAGCCTTCGTAATTAAGGTAGGCTTACGGCTTTTTTGGGGTTCCGTGACTTTTTCTTGGATTACTTCCGGATGCTGTTGGTGCCATGACACCCAGAAGGATACCCACGGTTTTGGAAGGGTTAGCAAAACTCCAACCTTATTAAGATTGGTTCGCTTAACATAGCGTCGCGTCTTAAAGAGCCATCAATTTTGAGGTGTTTAGTTTGTTAAGAACTGGGTCAACAACAACTTTCCATCTGGACTACTATGTTGGAGTGGTGGGTGAACAGGAAATCGATTCTGTTCGTGCCTTAGCCGAGCCGTTGAAGGGTAAATCCGTAACCCATGTTAATTCTACAGCTTACGGAGGTGGCGTAGCCGAAATTTTAAGTAACCTAGTTCCTCTAATGCGAGATGTGGGCTTAGATGCTCACTGGGAAGTCATTAAAGGCTCCCTAGACTTTTTCAATGTTACTAAAAAAATTCACAACGCCCTTCAAGGGATGAACCTTCAATTAACCGAAGAAGAAGAACGCCTTTACTTGGAATATGCGAAAATTAACAGCATTCAATCTACCTTGGATACTGATTTTGTTTTAGTGCATGATAATCAACCTGCCGCGTTAATCGATTTTTATCCGATGAGGCATAACAAGTGGGTGTGGCGATGCCACGTTGACATGTCTACCCCGAATTTGGGGGTGTGGCATTTTCTTGAAACCTACATCAACCGATATGATGGTGCCATCTTTACAGCCAAAGACTACGTCATTCCTGGATTGAAGGTACCTAAAATCCAGATAAGTACACCCACCATTAATCCCCTTTGCGAGAAAAACAAAGACCTTGACGACAGCACCATGAAAAGTATTTTGGAGAAGTATGGTGTTAACCCTGAAAAGCCAATAATTACTCAGGTGGGTCGATTTGACCCATGGAAAGACCCCTTAGGCGTTATCGACGTGTATCGGCTGGTTAAACGCGATATTCCTCAGGTGCAACTGTTGCTCATTGCGGGTATGGCGGCTGATGACCCTGAAGGATGGCTGTACCTCGAAAAAGCAGCACGCCACTCTGGCGAAGACCCCGACATACATTTTTTAACAGATCTTAAAGGGGTAGGCGACTTACAGGTGAATGCATTTCAGAGAGCGTCCAACGTTGTGTTGCAGATGTCTACGCGAGAAGGCTTTGGGTTAACCGTAACGGAAGCACTTTGGAAGGGTGTGCCCGTTGTGGGACGAAAAGTTGGCGGCATACCCTTACAAATAATCGATGGCCAAAATGGCTATCTTATTGAAACTGTAGAACAGGCTGCTGAAAAAACGCTATATCTTTTGAAGCATAAAGACGAGGCAAAGAATATGGGCGCCAACGGCAAGGAGTACGTGCGGAAAAACTTTTTGATTGTGAACAGTTTGAAAAGATACCTGTTACTGTTTCAGGGTCTTTTGCAACCCAAATAAATGGAAGGGCCGTTAGAGGCCGAACATGGACAACTCTTTTTTGCCTTCGCCATGTTCATGCTCGTCTTCTTCGGTTATGTGGTGGGCTACGTGCAGGGCTAAACCTGTGGCTGCGCCCGCGGACAATCCAATAAGCAGATTCATGAGCCACGCAAATTGGGTTGCGCCTGCTAAAGCGACAACCGCTAGCAAATCAAAGCCGATGGCTATGCCTAGGTACCCAAAACACCACGCTTTGACGCTTAAGCCGCGGGGCTTGTTTATACCTATACCTGCGAGCATGCCAAACATTATGAGAAAGCCAATTAACGCGTAAATCCAATCAAACGTCATTTAGTTGTTCCCCTTTAGTGAGTTATCTCTTGCTAACCCGCTTTTATAGGTTATCTGCGTTTCATGAATTAAATGCATGCGAATTAGCATGCAAGCTGGCGTTTTATTCACCGTTACCCTTTTAATCCAGCCGCTCTTTGTATATTGCACTCGGTTGGTGGTACAGGTAACATATTACGACCAAACCCAATGCCATAAATGGGCACTGCTCCTAAACCAAAGAAAAGACAAACTTTCCCAACTCACAGAAAACATCCACAACCAAAAACCTGACGAAGCCCACAAACTTTTACAAGAAATCTTTTACGGCATAGCTGCAGGAAAAAATGCAGACCCTGGAATGGCGGGTTCTCTGCTTTACCATATGGCTATGGTTACCAAAATGGAAACCGAAAGCCACGTTCTGCTTGAAGCCTTAGGCGTAGCTGCTCCTGATGCGGATTCTCAACTGAAGCATTTTTATGGCGATTTTGCTTCAGACGCAGCCACATTGACACAAAACATACCGCTCGGAATCACCCCTTCCGAGTTTACTCAAACACCAAACCTTACGACCGAACAAAAAATTGTCATTTTTACTAAGCTTAAAAATCAAACAAGCCAAGTTGCAGGTTTAATCGCCCGCAATGATCCCGCAGCTGAAGCTTCCGTCACCGCTCTCTTCAAAGATTGGGCAAACGCTGTTTCAGAGATGCGTTTTCGCCAAGAATACCAAACCATCAAGGGCTTGTTGACTCTCTCAGAGCTTGCCAAAACCTTTGGCGTAGACCGCTTACGTGCTGTGATGGCATCTGTGCAGGATAAGTTCGGGAAAGAAACCGTAAAGATAGCTCTCGAAGTCACCCTCAAAGTGGGCATGCGCAGAGAAAAACTACAATCCGTCATGCTCAGCGACCACTACATCAACTACGTTATGAGCGTAGACACTTTAGACGGGCGCATGACGTTTTTGAACTGCCCTATTCATGGCGGTCACAAATACATCGGCGAAAAACTCGGCATAAGCGACGAAGTAACTGCTTTGTTCTGTAAGCATTTTTGTTTTGCCCATGCCAAAGCAATGCTGGAAACGGTTATGCCTTTCACCTTTGAGTTGACCCAACCTAAACGGATGGCAACTGATGGTAAATGCGAATTTTACCTCCAGTTGGGTTACTCTCCCACTGCGGCGAAGGCGTCAAGCAAATTTGTTCCGTTAGTAGTTTCATGGAACGTAACTGGAAAATGTAACCTCAAGTGCGCTCACTGTTACATAAACGCCAACGCTAAAGAAATCAACGAACTTACAACAGAAGAAGCCAAACAACTCATTGACCAAATTGCGGAAGTGAGTCGTCCTCTTTTGATTCTCAGCGGTGGTGAACCCCTCCTCCGAAGTGATCTCTATGAGTTGATTCGTTATGGCACAGAAAAAGGCTTGCGGATGGGGCTTGGCAGCAACGGCACCTTACTTGACGCCGCTACAGCTAAGAAACTCAGCGAAGCTGGCATCAAAACTGTTTCCATAAGCTTAGATTCCCATATCCCCGCTCAACATGATGCGTTTCGCGGGGTTCCTGGCGCATGGGAAAAAGCCATCCAAGCCATTAAGGTTTTACGCGAAAACGACATCCTCGTCCAAGTCAATACAACTCTAACACAGGAAAATTATGACCAAATCGACGACATAATGTCTTTAGCAGAACAAATCGGCGTAGAAAACTATCATCTGTTCTTTTTAGTGCCTACAGGCCGAGGCGCAAAAATTGAGGACATTTCCCCCCAGATGTATGAGGACATGATTAAGAACACATTTGCTAAGACACATCGGCACAAGCTGAATGTTCGTCCATCCTGTGCACCACAGTTCATGCGTATAGCTGCAGGCATTGGTCTCGACATGCGTCAATGGATACGCGGCTGCATTGCAGGACAATATTACTGCCGAATTTATCCCAACGGCGACGTAACCCCCTGTCCATATTTGCCCATAAAGCTTGGGAACATACGGGAAACTTCTTTCCGAGACATCTGGTTTAATTCGCCTGTTTTCCAAGCTTTTCGTGACCCCTCTCAGCTAAAAGGCAAATGTGGTGAATGCGAATACAAAGTCATATGCGGTGGTTGTCGAGCTCGAGCTTATGGTCTTTCAAGCGATTTTATTGACTACTGCGGCGACTTACATGAACCTGGCGAAGTAAAAGGCGACTACCTCACCGAAGACCCATGGTGTGTATATCAACCCAAAAAACCTTAAGCGCCATGGATTGGTACAAACTAGAAACAGTCAAAGGTACGGTTCGGCTGGCTGAGTGACTTTAGAAATGTATTTAAACATTAACCGTCCAACGTTTTAGAAATTGGGTGCCCAGTAAGAATGTCTAAGCATCAGGCAGATGGCAGGTGGCTCTTCAACCCTGCTGGGGCGCCGATGGAGGCAACTTGGAATGACCCATGCTGGCGGCTCAAATTTTTCGAAATCGTTCAAAGAGAGCTTCGCAGCCTACATCTTTGATTTAGGCGGGCTAGCAGCAGGTTTTTTGATTGCCTATCAAATTGGCGTTTTCCGCATGGCACCTTGGGCAATTGCGTTGTATCCTGCAATTTTAGGCGCTAAAGCTGTAATAGAAGGTTTGCTCAGTGGACGTTTAAGCACCTCACTGCACCTTGGAACCATATACACCCGTTTCTCAAAAAACACCCCAAATTTTTACTCCCTTATTGATGCCGTAGTTGTTTTAACGTTAATAACAACAGTTGTTATGAGCGCTTTTTCGTTAGTGTTCGGCACCTTGTTTTGGGGCATAACGTTTGCGGATTTCCCCGCCATCCTTGCTGTTGTGGTGGGCACATTGTCTTTGGGGTTGGTTCTCATTCCTGCAACCGTTAAAGTTGCGTTTGCCTCGTTTTCTCGTGGCTTAGACCCTGACATAATGGTTTACCCCGTAATGTCAGTGGTTTCATCAGTTTTCATAACATTGTGCTATGTTCTTGTTCTTAATTTGTTCCTTAACTATAGCGTTCTAGGTGTCGGGGCAGTTGTTTTATTCGGTGTTTTTAATGCGCTCTATGTCCTCTACGCGGTCCCCCGTAACATGCACGACCCAGAATTCGTCAAAACCATACGAGAATCCTTGGCAGCACTCATGATTGTTGCCGTCATCGTCAACTTAACAGGAACCTTCCTGAAAGGTATAAGTCGATTCGCAAATACCCACCTCGAATTCTACATCATTTACCCAGCCTTGATTGGGTTAGTTAGTGATGTAGGTTCAGTTGTTGGGTCAACCGCAACCACACGACTAGCTTTAGGTATGCTTAAACCAAAACTTTCTTCCATAATTAAACACGCAAACAGCATAATCAGCACTTGGTTGGCGTCAATTGTAATGTTTGTGCTTTTGGCGTTTGCTGCTTTGATACTTCCTGGCTCAGGTTTGGAGGTCTTCTATAGCAACCTATCTATTCTGTTGGTGGCAAACGTGGTGGCAGTGGCATTGATTGTTTTGCTTTCTTATTCGATTTCCATTTTAACTTTCCAAAAAGGGCTAGACCCCGCTAACTTTGTCATTCCTATAGAAACGGCGTTTGCCTCCAGCATAACGTCGGTGGCTTTACTAATCGCCTTAACCCTGTTTGACGTTCTCGTTGGGTTATAGCATGATTAAAATATTTCACAGCAATAGATAACGATGGAGTATACTAAGGCTTATGCCACGCTTCGAAAAAATAGAGTACAAACCTATCCCCGTAAGAGAACTTCTTGTAGAAATGAAAAATCTTTCTGAACTCATGATTGACTTGGCTTACTCTGCAGCTCTGTTTAACGATGTGGAACTTGCAGAAGATGTGCTCGCGTTAGAGCGCCACATTGACACTTTAGGTTACCTGCTAGAAATTGAAACTATGGTGGCGGCTCAAGGCGACCCCAGAGACGCCCAAGCACTGGTGGGTGTCTCCACCGTGGCGGCGGCAACCGACAAAATCTCTGATGCTGCAGCAGACATAGCAGCCATTGTGACCCGAAACATCGGTGTTCATCCCATTGTAACCTCCGTCTTTGAAAAAGTGGAAGAACGACTTATGAAAGCCACCGTCAAAGAGGGCTCCGCACTAGTTGGCAACGCCATCGGAAAACTGGATTTGGCAGCGCGCATGGGTGTAGATATTATTGCGATTCGGCGAAACAAGGATTGGGTTATAAACCCCAAAGGCACAGAGCGCCTTTTGCCCGGCGACATACTGATAACGCGAGGCGCTCCGATAGGCAGCAAGGAATTCAAAGACCTTGCCGAAGGTAACATAAAACAACTGGAGGAACAGTATTGACCGAGCAGCAAAAATTTGAAGAAATCGTCGCCCGCTTTGTGGAACTCAAAGATACCTCTGAGCTTATGATGGATTTAGCTTACTCTTCACTTCTGCTCAACAGTCGTGAACTCGCTGAAGAAGTTGAACGCCTCGAAGAATACATGGATAAGTTGCACACCGATTTTGAACTGTTAGCTTTGACAAGTGGCTTCAAAAAAGAAGATGCTCCTAGCTTCCTAGGGTTGATTCGTATCGGTGTTGCTACTGAAAAGATTGCGGATGCTGCCGCTGAAATGGCGGAGGTTGTTTTGCGCGGTATTGAACCCCATCCCGTTCTTAAACTCACCATTCGAGAAGCAGAGGAAACAGTGACACAAGCATGCGTAACGGTAAGCAGCCCTTTAATAGGCCAGACTCTAAAAGAGGCACGTGTGCATGAAGAAACTGGTATGTGGATTTTGGCCATTAAACGGGGTGAAAAAACGCTGCGTCCTAGATCAGACTCAAAAATTCATGTGGGTGATGTGTTGATTGCCTCAGGCTACGCAGATGGTGTGCAGGACCTTAAATCGTTAGCTTCGCCTCAAGAACCCTGTGACCTTGAGGATTGACTTCGCATATAGATTGTGCAGTCATCAACACTATAAGGAAGCTCTTGAAGTGTAGCGACGTTAGCTGCATCAAATCTACACCGCTAATGCTTGCTGGTGGGCTGTCTGTTTGCAGTGAGACACACATCTCCTTTTATGCTGTAAACTTCCCTATAGGCGGTGTTAGGAGACCGCTTAGTTGACTGAGCCCGTCGAAGAGAACGTGTCTGGCGTTTTAACTTCTGCCACCCCCGAAAAAGAAGTCAGTGCCGAGTTAGTAACCACTTTGGCTGCTGGGTTTCTGAGACGAATCGGTCACAAGGGCGGTTTGAAACCAAAGCGGGTTTCTGTAGAAGGCGACCTTTACACGGTTGAAGTTGAGCTTAAGCAGTTTACGGCAACCGTTAAAGTTGACGCGACCAACCAACAAGTCACCGAGTACGATGTTCAACCTAAAAGCGAAGAAAGCGCTTTATCTAATTTAGCCCCTAAAACCCTGTTAACTATGATTATCGTCTCCGGCATGGTTACTGTTGGCTTGTATTTCGGGTTTAAATTGTTTGGGTTCTAAAACAAGCGTTTAAGCTCAACCTACTTGGCGAGCATAGACTAATGTAAAAAAAGAAAAACTGGTTGAAAAGAGGAGAATTTAAAAAAAATTTTATGCTGTCTTTTTCTTCTTTTCGGCTGCTGGAGCTGCACTTGCAGAGTCTGCTGCGGTTTCGGCGGGGGCTTCTTCTTTCTTCTCTTCCATTTCAGTTGTGATTTCTTCGATTGGCTTTGGAGGCGGTGTTGTTGCCATTGTCCAGCCGATCCATGCGCCGATGAGCATTATTGCAACGAATGCTATGAAGACAGGAATTGCTACGATCCAGAATTGGACTGCGCCTGTATTATGAACTCCAAAGACGCCTAACCATCCTGGAACAAAGAGTGTAACGATGTAGAATAGTGCGACGGCTACGCAAACGACAAGTATTGCTCCACCTATTGCTTGATCTTTACTCATTCAGTTCACCACTAATAGAAGCATCTTTATTGTCTAACCTTTTAAAGTTTGTCATGAACAACGAAACAGCCTCTAAGTAGTTCCCATTTCCCACGTGGACAAATATCTCTGTTGTTCAGGCGTCAGCTTATCAATAATTATCCCCATGGCTTTGAGTTTAATTTCGGCGATGCCTTCGTCGATTTCTTTAGGTACTGCATAAACTTTGGGTGCCATCGTGTCTTGTTTAGCGATGGTTTCTGCACAGAGGGCTTGATTAGCAAAAGACATGTCCATGACTTCAGAGGGGTGACCTTCCGCTGCTGCTAAATTCACCAGTCGACCTTCCGCGAGCAAGTACAGTTTTCTGCCGTCTTTGAGAGTATATTCTTCCATGTTGGGGCGGATGGTTCGTTTGCTTGTGGCGAGCGTTTCAAGTTCGGGGATGTTGATCTCGACGTTGAAGTGACCGCTGTTGCACATGATGGCGCCGCTTTTCATTTTTTCCATGTGTTCCTTGCGGATGACGTTGAGGTCGCCTGTGGCAGTTACGAATATGTCACCGAGGGGGGCTGCTTCTGCCATAGTCATAACGCGTAAGCCGTTCATGGCTGCTTCTAAGGCGCGGGTAGGCTGCACTTCGGTGACGATAACGTTCGCACCCATTCCCTGTGCCCGCATAGCTATGCCTCGGCTGCACCAGCCATAGCCACCAACAACAAAGGTTTTGCCTGAAATGAGCACAGAAGTCGCACGCAGGATGCCGTCCATGGTGCTTTGGCCTGTGCCGTAACGATTGTCAAACAGGTATTTGGTATATGCGTCGTTTACGGCGATGATGGAGTATTTGAGGCTGCCATCGTTTTCCATGGCGCGCAGTCTGACTACGCCTGTGGTGGTTTCTTCTGTTCCGCCCTTAACTTTTTTGAGCAGGTCAGGACGTTTGCTATGTATGGTGCCAACTACGTCTGCGCCATCATCTAACGTAATAGATGGCTCGTAGTCAAGCACTTTGTCGATGCAGGTGTAGTATTCTTGGGTGTTTTGTCCTCGCCAAGCAAAAACATGAATGCCTTCATCGGCTAACGCAGCTGCCACATCATCTTGGGTTGACAGCGGGTTAGACCCACAAAGTGCAATTGTGGCGCCTCCCGCCGCGAGTGTTTCAATGAGCACAGCGGTTTCTTTGGTTACGTGTAAGCAAGCCGCTAAAGTTAAGCCTTTGAACGGTTGCTCTTTTATGAATCGACTTTTGATTTGGGCTAAAACGGGCATATGTGCC
The DNA here is from genome assembly GCA_964616775.1 of uncultured Candidatus Bathyarchaeia archaeon. Lineage (GTDB taxonomy): Archaea > Thermoproteota > Bathyarchaeia > Bathyarchaeales > Bathycorpusculaceae > JADGNF01. The sequence goes on along the minus strand of CAZTRN010000021.1, from coordinate 17,832 downwards.
GCGGCCCATTCGATTTGTAGTTTGCCTTGTGGTGCAAGTGCCTTATCTTTAACTTGGAATTGTTCCATGCTGGCTTCCTTCTTAAGATAATTGTGTTTGCCTGCCTATTTAGAATTTACTTATACAATCAAGCCACTAACCAATAACGTGTGTGATCATCTTGCTGGGAAAGCTTAATTACACTTCACCTGACCCTACAATGTGGGAAACATTTGAAGGCGCCTTTCATCGAATTCGTCAGAACTTATCTTAGTCCCCGAGCCCTAATGATTACCTGTGGATTGCCAGCCACCTACAAAACTACGGTTTCGGCTGAGGTCGCCAAACTTGTCGGTTACCAAATTTTGCGCAGTGACTTGATTCGATTAGAGGTTCTTAAAAATGAAAATGTTTTCGATGTTAAGGTGGCAGGGGACATGCAGAAGCGGTTGGCAGTTTACGACGAACTGTTTCAGCGTGCTGACCAAGCCCTTCAAGCAGGTGAGGTGGGGTTGATTTTGGACGCCACCTTTGTCACCCAGAACCTACGTAGGCAAGCAGCAGAAATCGCCTCCAAACATAATGTGCCTTTTGTGATTCTAGAAACGCGCTGTCCTCAAGAACGGTCTTTGGCTATAATTAGGCAGCGAACCAAAACAAAGTACTGCTCTAATGCTTTAACGGAAGAGGCGTATCTTGCAAATAAAGCTAAATTTGAGGCAGTAGACGTGGCAGACCTCACGCAGCGGTTCCCAAAACTTGCCCTTCTCTATTTCGTGGTTTCGCCCTGTTCAGAGGACCGCAAAGAATGGTTTATTACTGAACTAGAACAGGTTGCGGGTCAATGAAAACTGATTTACATATACACTCAAACAATTCGGATGGGCAATTTAGCGTCGAAGAAATAATTAAAGAAGCCACAGCCCGCGGTATCACTGTTCTCTCCATAACTGACCATGACTCCGTCAAGTGCCAAACCCACGCCTCTACCCTTGCCCAGAAAGCGGGCATTCGTTATATTTTTGGGGTAGAACTTAACGTAACTTTTTCACATCCCAACTTTAACGGCGGTAAGTCTGTTTCTATGGATTTTTTAGGTTACCAGTTTGACCCCAAAAACTCGGCGCTAAAACAGAAGTTGGATTTACTGGCAGCTTACCGTGAGGAACGCGCCGTCAAAATTCTTGACAACCTCAACACCGAGTTCGCTAAAGAGCATATTCCAAACTTGACTAAGGCAGACTTTGCAGAAATCGAAGCAACGGTAGATGGGGTTCTTGGCAGACCTCACATTGCTGACTACTTGGTTAAGAAGCATATTGTGAAGACACGACAAGAAGCCTTCGATAAATACCTCGTCAAATGTGACGTCCACAAGTTTCCGCTGTATCTTGTTGAAGCATCACGATTAATTCGTAATTCGGGTGGGCGACTAATTTTGGCTCATCCTAATGACCCACACGGCACTTCCCTTCAAGCGTTAACCAAAACGTTAAGTGAACAAACCCAAATCGTGCAAGACTCTATGTTGCCTTATATTGATGGAGTGGAGTGTTGGCATTCTCGCAGTGATTTTGCCACCACTATGCATTATCTTCAGTTTGTTAAGACTCATGGGATGTTGGCAACGGGAGGCAGCGACTGCCATCAAAAGCCCGTTTTGATGGGGACAGTGGCTGTTCCCGACTGGGTCGCCGCCCAATTCTAGCGTGTTTAGAGTTCTTGGACATACTTGGTGGCTAGTTTAAAGTAAGCTTGAGCTGTTTTGGTGCACTCCACCTTCTCTGCATCGGGCACGTTAGGGTCGGCAAGTTTGAAGCCCACTACCTTGCCTCTTACATACGCACGATAACACTTGTAGAACGGCAAAAGCTTAACTAACTCCCCATCCCCCGAATACTCAACATACTTTTTGACAAAGTGCTCTGAGAGGTCCGTTCGGTTTTTGAAGTCTAAATCCATCGCTAAAAACGCTACATCTGCAGCTACGTCGCTGTATCGGAAGCGGTCGTTAAATTCTATGGCATCAAAAATGTAGATTTTGTCGGTTATGAAGATGTTTTCGCTGTGGATATCGCCATGACAGTCTCGGATTTTTCCTTCGCTGATACGTTTTTCGAAGAGGGCACGGTTAGTTTGCATAAAGGCGCTGATTTTTTCAGATAGGACTTGAAACTGTTCGCGGGTTATGGTTATGTCGATTACGTTCCGGGTTTGGTCAAAGTTTTCGTCCCAATTTGTTTTGACGGTGGCTAAAGAGCCGGTTTCGTTTATGGCTGGGTTGGTTTCGGCTTTGGCGTGGAAGTCGGCGATGATTTTGGCGATTTTGTCGATGAGTGGTCTGTCGATTTGGTTTTGTTCGAGTAGGCGGGTCATGATTCGGTCTTGGGGTAGACGTTTCATTTTTAGGGCGTATTCGACTGTTTCGCCGGGTCCGTTTATTTTGAGGTTGCCGTTTTGACTGTTTATGGGAACGACTTCAAGGTACATGTCGGGGCAGAGACGTTTGTTGAGTTGAAGTTCTTTTTCGCAGAAAAACCGGCGCTTTTCTAGGGTGCTGAAGTCGAGGAAACCGAAGTTGACTGGTTTTTTGACTTTGTAAACTAGGGTTTGGGTGAGGAAGACGTATGATATGTGGGTTTGGATGAGTTGGATTTGGTTTGTGGGGTGTGGGTAGGCGTTTGGGTTGGTGAGGGCTTCTATGAGGTTTAGGGGTTGCATGGTGTTTCTTGTGTATGACTGTGTTTTGGGGTAATTAGGGTTATCTAATCGCATTCTGAGTAGAACATATTACGATTCTGGACTTAACCGTTATATACCCGTTGCATCCCAAGTTACACGGTTAGACCAATGGCTACCGAGAGTATAGAAGACCTGAAAACGCTTCTAAGAAAATATGGCTACTCCCAAAAGGCAGCCGAAGCCATAGTCAACTGGTACGAAAACCCCACTACATTTTAATGTACGACAAAACAGCTTCCGCCTGCGCCTTTGAGATGCTGCCTGCATCGCGGAGCACAATTACAACTTCTGAAACTTTAGCCAACGCATGCACCGTGTAGCCCTGCTTTTCAAGGTTCTCTTTACCCCCTTGCTCGCGATTAACCACTACCAACAAATGCTTCACAGTAGCGCCCAGTTCCTGCAGTGGCTTAACCCCTTCCACTTTAGATAACCCCTCGCTGACAACGTCATCAAAGAACAAGATGTTATCGCCTTGGGCTACGTCGGCGCCTGCAATTCTGCCCGTGACACCGTAAGCTTTGGCTTCTTTGCGTACTATGACGCAGGGCAGATTGAGTTTGAGGGCGATGCTGGGTACGATAAGTGCTCCTTTTAACTCAATGGAAGACAATTTGGTAATTGAGTCGGTTGCCATTATGGACTGAATTTTCTCTGCCGCCGCATCCACCACGGTGCTTAGTTCTTTGGGGGCCGCTAGCAAGCGAGCCATGTCAATGTAGTAGGGGCTTTGTGCGCCTGATTTTATAGTGAAGGTTCCAAACTTGATGCATCCTGAAATAAACAGTGCAGATGCAACTTTTTGTGTGGTCAAATCCATAACTGGGTCCCACATGTGAGTTCGTCTGCCAGAATTTAACCATTTACAGCACAACCCGTTGGTTTTGACCGTTACAGTCAAAAGCGGCGTCCCGTAAAGATACGTGGCTCATACAATGACCAACAGTACGTTGAATGTTTATTCGTTTGTTTGCGGAAAAAATTGGAAGCTGTCGCTTGCCGAGTTAACGGCGTACTTGCAAGCAAGAGCCTGCCAATTTGAGGTTTCTGAGTTCTGCCGCAGCTTTTTTATAATAAAAACCCAAAAGCCCCTTGAGACTTCTGTTATCGACAACTTAGGGGGTATCCTCAAAATTTCCCAAGTTGAAGCCTCTGTTTCCACCCAACAGGTTGCTGACGCGTTTGTCAAAGAACAAAAACAAGCCAAAAAACAACTTGACCTCGACTTACCGCTGGCTGCTTTGGCAGATAAAATGCCGCGTGCCGAGTCAGGCAAAGCAGTTTTTGGTGTAAGCGTCTATTGGGCTGACCCCGCATTTCGCTCCGCCGCAAGTCTAGCTCAGCGGCATTTGGGCAGCGTCCTAAAAGTGGCACTTAAAGAGCAAGACAAAAAAGCCCGTTTCATGGGGTTCCCCCGTGACCGCGAAAATCCCCAGCTAACCCCTGTTGAGGTCCTTAAACAGGGTCTGGTGGAAAACCACGCTGAAGTGCTACTGTGCATAGGTAAACAGCAAACCACCATAGGCGCCACCGTAGCAGTGCATAACCCGTTTGAGTTCCAAAAACGTGACGTGGAAAAACCCATACAACGCAAAATTTTTGGTATCTCGCCCCGCATAGCCAAAATTATGGTGAATCTTACGGGTTGTACAGCGGGCAAAACTTTTTTGGACCCTTTTTGTGGTGTCGGTAATGTGTTGCAAGAGGCGTTGCTGGCAAACGCCAAAGTCATCGGTTTAGACATCAACCGTTGGTGTGTAGATGCCTCCAAGCGTAATCTTGCTTGGCTCAGTCAAGAATACGATTTGCAAGCCCCCGATTATGTTGTGATTCAGGGAGATGCCCGCAATTTAAGCCAAAAAATCCGCAACGAAGTGGACTGCATTGCCACCGAACCTGACTTAGGGCCTGCATTGCGCGAGGTTCCGACAAAGCCGTATGCTGAAAAACTTGTAGATAACCTCGCGTCCTTGTTCGAAGATTTTCTTAATGAAGCCTATGTGGCGCTCCGTGAGGGTGGCAAAGTGGCGTTGGTTACACCGTATGTGCGCACGCGGTCAGGTAGCCCTGTAACCATGAATGTGGATCAGATGGCAAAAGACGCTGGTCTGCTACTGGTCGAGCCGTTTCAGTCGGTTAGTTTTGTTGAGGATGCTGCTGATTTTCCGCTCAAAGACCTTGCTCGGTTTGTAGACTTAGATGACCGCCATAAAATTGGGCGCGAAATTCACCTGTACCAAAAACCCGCCTAGCAACCTCAACCTGTTTGCCGCTTGAGATTGCGAGAGGTTATTGTCCCTCGTACTTCATGAATTCGTCGTTTACGATGGTTAATTCTACGCCGGCTTGTTTGAACATGTCGATGGTGTCTTGGTCGGCGTGGTAACGTTTTTCACATACCACCCGCACAATGCCTGCGTTAATTATCATCATGGCGCAGGTTCGGCACGGCGTCATCTTACAGTACAGCGTGGAACCCTCTAGGGGTATACCGAATCGGGCGGCTTGGATAATGGCGTTTTGTTCTGCGTGCAAGGTGCGGACGCAGTGCTGAGTGATTTTTCCGTCGTAGCCTATGACTTTGCGCATATCATGACCCACATCGTCACAGTGCGGTAACCCAGCGGGGGCTCCCACGTAGCCAGTGGTCATTATTCTTTTATCCTTCACTACAACACATCCTGCTTTGCCGCGGTCACAGGTAGCCCGCTTGGAGACGGCTTCACAGAGGTCCAAAAAATACCGGTCCCAATCTGGCCTTGACATGTTAGTCATAATGGTTCGCCTTATGGTTTTAGCATATTTCTCCAGCGAAATTAATAAACCTAAAGAAAGCAAACCGATGCATGTTTTTGCTTTTTTGATAGCAAATTTTGGTTGAATACTTTTGCACGCATTATAAATATGGCTCTTGTGCATATTGTAGTGTGAACTCGGCATCTTCATCGTTTCTTTCAGTGAGCCGAGTTACAAATCGTTTAAATACAGCTAAAAGCACACCGTAGAAAAGGGATTATCTAATGAAGGCACGCAACTACGGCCCAGTCAAAGGACAGGCTTATACTCGTAAAGAATACGTTAAAGGCTTTCCACCGCCAAAAATAGTCAAGTTCACCATGGGCGATACCAAGGGAAAATTTGACGTTGAAGCAAGGCTTATTTCCGATCAAAGAAAACAGATCCGTCATATTTCCTTGGAAGCAGCACGCGTTGCCACTAACAGGGTTTTGATGGATAAACTCATTAACGATTACTTGATGGTTGTTTTGCCTTTTCCGCATGTTATTCTTCGGGAAAACAAAATGATCTTTGGCGCTCACGCAGACCGTTTGCAGCAGGGTATGCGCCGTTCATTTGGCAGAACTGTTGGCACCGCCGCCCGAATCGAACCTGGACAAACAATCATCACCGTTCGAGTTAAAGCCAAAGATGTTGAAATTGCCAAAGAATCGCTTAAGCGTGGAACTGCTAAGCTCCCCCTCACTTGCCGCATAGTCATCGAAAAACTCGAAACTCCAGTCGAAGCAAAAGATGACGCAGGCAAGGTGCAAGAGCAGTGAGCGGGAAAAAAGAGCTTGTTAGTTGGTTTGAAACTCTCCGTGTGACTGATATTCCCTCTGTTGGCGGCAAAAACGCCAGCTTGGGGGAAATGATTAACGCAAAACTTCCGGTTCCGCCGGGGTTTGCGGTAACGGCTTATTCTTATGAAAAATTCCTCAACGATACTGGGCTTGCTGACAAAATCACCAAAATAATCAACGACGTTATCACCGACAAAAACGACCCGAAACTTTACGATGTTGCCTCCAAAAAGATTCGCGCCCTTATCGAAAAAACCGTCATTCCAAAAGACCTCGAAGCTCCAATAAAAGCTGCCTACAAAGAACTCAACATCCGTTTGGGGCTTAAGCAAACTTTTGTGGCTGTCCGATCCAGCGCAACCGCGGAAGATTTGCCTGACGCCTCGTTTGCAGGTCAACAGGAAACCTATCTAAACGTTCGTGGCGTCGATGAATTGATGGATAAAGTGCTCAAGTGCTGGTCTAGCTTGTTTACCCCGCGTGCCATCTTTTACCGTAACGAGAAAGGCTTTGAGCATGAGAAAGTTTTCATCAGTGTCGGCGTCCAAAAGATGGTTAACAGCCGCGCCGCTGGTGTCATGTTTACTTTAAATCCTTTGACTGGTGAAACCGGCGAAATCATGATTGAAGCCAACTATGGTTTAGGAGAAAGCGTAGTTTCAGGCGCCGTGAATCCTGATAACTTTGTGGTGGATAAGGCTTCAACCTCTATCAAAGAGCGTCGGATCGCTAAAAAAACCATCCAGTATTTGCGTGACCCGAAAACAGGCGGCACGATTCATCTGGATGTTTCTGAAAACAAACAAAAAGTTCAATGTGTAAGTGATGAGGAAGTTCTAAAACTGGCAGAGCTTGCCAAGCTCATTGAAAAACACTATGGCAAAGCCATGGACATCGAATGGGCCATTGATCAAGATTTGCCTTTTCCCGAGAACACATTCATTGTTCAAGCACGTCCAGAAACAGTTTGGAGCTCGAAACCTGTGGAGAAATCTGAAACTCAAGTAAAACAATCTGGCACCGAGCAACTCAAAGTTGCTGTCCGCGGCATTTCGGCTGGTCGTCGAGGCTACGGTGTAGGTATTGCCAAAGTGGTTCTTAACCCTGAAGAAGCCAATAATCAAATGAAAAAAGGCGACATCCTAGTTACTGACATCACTAACCCTGACTTTGTGCCGTTCATGAAACTTGCCAGCGCCATCATCACCGACAAAGGCGGAGTCACTTCTCATGCCGCTATCGTTAGCCGTGAACTGAACATTCCCTGCGTTGTAGGCACTGAAACTGGCACGCAAGTCCTTAAGACGGGTCAAGAATATACGGTGGATAGCCGAAACGGCATCGTTTATGAAGGTGTTTTGCAGCAAGCTGTAGCGCCCGCCGCTGCCAGCAGCCCCGCAACCAACGGCGCCATCCAAATGGAATCCGCTCCTGTAACGGCTACAAAAATCTACATGAACCTTGGAACCCCCGAAATGATTGACCACTACACAAACTTGCCGTTCCAAGGCATCGGCTTGATGCGCACCGAATTCATCTTCACCAGCTACATAGGCGAACACCCATTGTACCTCATTGAAATTGGACAGGGACAAAAAGTGGTGGACAAATTTGCTGAAGGCGTTGCCACGGTTGCCCGTGCAATTCAGCCAAGACCTGTCGTGGTACGATTCAGTGACTTCAAGACTAACGAGTACCGTGGGCTTAAAGGCGGCGACAAATATGAAATCGTCGAAGAAAACCCCATGCTTGGCTGGAGAGGCTGCAGCCGATACATCAGCAAATGGTACGAAAAAGCCTTCCGCCTTGAATGTCAAGCTATCAAGAAATGCCGCAACGAGTGGGGGCTCAAAAACGTCTGGGTTATGTTGCCCATGGTTCGCACCATCTGGGAAGCCAAACAAGTTCTTGACATCATGAAAGAAGAAGGTCTAGAACGTAGTCGTGACTTCAAAGTCTGGTTCATGGCTGAAACCCCAAGCATTGCGATTATGGCTGACGAATTCAGCAAACTTGTAGACGGCTTTAGCATTGGCAGCAATGACATGACTCAAGGTGTACTTATGATTGACCGCGACAGCGAACGCTTGGGTCAAATGGGCTACTTCGACGAACGCGACCCAGCCGTTAAACGCATAATCGCCCGTCTTATCCGCGTCGCCCATGAAAACGGTTGCACTGTCAGCATCTGCGGTGAAGGTCCATCAAACTATCCTGACTTTGCAGAATTCTTGGTTCGCGCAGGCATAGACAGCATCTCAGTAAACAACGACGCAGTCATCGCCACCAAACAGAACGTCGCTGCGGTAGAGCAAAAGATAATTCTTGAACGCCTTGCAGAACAAGCTGCCTTAGCTATGGGTAAACCCATCAAAAAGCCCGTTTCTGAATGGGCTTGCTGGGACCAATAAGGCTTAGCTTTGCCGATTCGGCAAACTTTTTCTCTTCTTTTGTCTATTATCTCTGTTGGCAGTGAGAGACTGTTATGAAAGAGTTTGATTTTGAGGAAGAACGCATAAAACAGGAAATTGTCCGTCTATCTGCTAAACGTGTCCTGTTACAGTTGCCTGAAGGGCTTAAACCTGAAGCTCCCCGACTGGCAAAACTGGTGGAGAAAGCAGGTGCCTTGCCAATCATCTCCGCTGACCCCTGCTATGGCGCTTGTGATATTGCGGCTTCGGAGGCTGAAAGCTTAGCTGCGGATTTGATTGTGCATTTTGGACATGCAAAGCTGCTAAAACACGAAAAAGTACCCACTCTTTACGTGGAGGCACGTGTAACTTTGCCCGTAGATTCTGCCGTAGCCTTTGCTATTCCCTTGTTAACCAGTTACAGCCGCATCGGTTTAGCCACCACAGTTCAACACGTCCAAACAATGGATCCCGTGCGGGAATTGTTGGTTCGGGCAGGAAAAACAGTGGTTGTGGGAGACGCGGGGAAACTGCTGTATCCAGGGCAGGTTATTGGCTGCGATTTTAGCAACGTCAAATCTGTTGCGGCTGACGTGGACGCATTTTTGTTCATCGGCGGCGGCAAATTCCATGCTTTGGGTGTCGCTTTAGCTACCTCAAAACCCACCATCGTAGCTGACCCCTACGAAGGAACCGCATATTCAATTAATCCAGAAACAGAAAAAATCCTCAAACAACGCTACGCCTCCATCAACGAAGCTTCCAAAGCCAAAAACATAGGCATACTCATAAGCCTCAAACCTGGCCAAAACCGCCTTGAAGACGCCCTCACGCTTAAAGCATCTGCAGAAAAAGCTGGAAAATCTGTCTCCTTGATTGCAGCTAAAGAAATTGTGCCCGACCTTCTTCTTGAATTCCCAACTATAGATGCCTACGTTAACACGGCTTGCCCAAGAATCTCGATGGATGATGCTTCAAAATTTAAAAAACCCGTTTTAACTATGCAAGAGTTTTTGGTGGTTTGCGGAGAGTCTTCATGGGAGAATCTGCTCAAAATCGGCTTATTCGAAAAATAGACCTTGAGCGGTTTTTGGGGCAAATTCCCCCTAATCCTTCGCCTAAGGCAGGCTTGGAGCAGTATACCACTTCGCCTTCTGTTGCGGCATCGATGTTGTATTTGGCGGCATACACCTACGGCGACGTGGTGGGGAAGCGGGTGTTGGATTTAGGCTGTGGTACAGGCAGGTTGGGGTTGGCGGCAGCGTTTTTGGGCGCCGAATCCATTGTCGGCATAGACATTGATAAAGCCGCGGTAAAAGTCGCCCGCGAAAGCACCAAAACCGCCTGCTTACCTAAGGAGATAGATTGGGTTGTAGGCGACATCGGCGCCATCGAAGGCGTGTTTGATACGGTAGTTCAGAATCCGCCCTTTGGGGTTCAGAAGCGTTCAGCTGATCGAAGATTTCTCCAAAAAGCGCTCCAAGTGGGCAGCACAGTTTATTCTTTACATAATCATCCCCGATTTGATAAGCATCTGCTGGGGCGACTCAAAGCTAGCGGCGGGCAACTTGTGCAGGTTGAGTCTGACACGTTCTTGAAGCGTTTTGTGGAGGGTTGTGGGGGCAGAGTGGAAGCTGTTTATTCGCTGTTGCTTGTTATCCCGAAAATGTTTGAGTTTCACACAAAGGCACGACAGGATATCGTTGTAGATTTGTACGTTATACGGCGAAATTAATCGGTGTGACGGGCTAACCTGTTTCAGATATGCTTCTGGTTGTTAGGCTGCCTTTTTGTAAACTAGACGCCTCAAAGCATCCACTTTTGGCTTCTAATTAGCCTTCTACGACTGCACATAAGCAGCATTGTACGCTGTTTAGCTGTCTTGATAGACTCTATATCTTGGCGGTGGCTTGCTATGTGGCTATATTCTTTAAAAGGTCTTTAATCAAAAGGTTTATTGCAGGGCGCGAAGTCTATGGAATGTACCCGTTCAACGAACGTCCAAAAATCGCTTATGTCAGGCAAGGTAAACTTTCATGGCTTTAAAATCTGAACAAAGAAACGGAAACTTGGTGCTGCCCGGCGAACGCCTAGGCGTCATTGAAGAATTCATCCCCGACAGCGGCACCTACGTCAAAGATGGCGTTATCTACAGCAAAATCGTCGGACGAGCACTCATGGACATGCTAAACAGGCGTGTATCTGTCTATCCAATCCTTAAAGGCGCAGTGGTTCCCAAAGTCGGCTCCACTGTTATAGGCCAAGTGGGCAACGCCCAATCCGACAATGTTCTAGTTCGCATTCTCCAAGTTGCCGAAAAGAAAAAACTGTCCGGAACCTTCGGCGGCATTCTTCACATAAGCGACGTCTCTGACCGTTACGTTGATTCCATGAACGACGTCTGCAAACCAGGCGATGTCATCCGAGCCAAAGTTATCAGCGGCAAAAACCAAATCTACCACCTCTCCATGGCTGACCGCAACCTCGGCGTAGTGTTTGGGTTCTGTTCACTATGCGGAACTCTGCTGGAGCAAAGACGCCCTCAAGAAATGCACTGCCCCAAATGCGGAAACGTGGAAAGACGAAAAACCTCGTTTGACTATGGAAAAGAAGAAATCTCCCCCGGAGCCTAATAACCATGAAACTTCGCGTAATAAAACAAACGGAAAATGAGCTTAGAATCGAAATCCAAGGCGGCGGTCACGGTGTCTGCAACCTGCTGCAAAAGAAGCTTTTAGAAAACCCGCAGGTGGACCAAGCAGGCTATGATGTTCCACATCCGTTGGCGCCTAACCAAGTTATCTATGTCCGCATGAAAGCAGGAGCTAGCCCCAAAGAAGCGTTGCTGCAGGCGGCAAAAGAAGCCCAGCAGTCAAACATTGACTTTGGCAAAGCCTTGGATACGGCATTAAAGCCGTAACCGCTTGCAATTTTTCATTCTTTTGTTTTCTTTAGCCGCTAAGCTAGCGGTCGGAAACTTTTTAACACAATGTGCCCTCTGAGCATATGTGGCAAATCATGGTCTTTGGACATAAAAACAAACCCCAAATAGACCTGTCAGATTTTGACGCCGAACAAGCAGCCCTCTCCAGCTTCCTTCAAACCAAACTTAAGACCCCTATGACCCAAGTTTTCAACAAACTTGAACCAGAATCAGACACGGTTACTGCTGAAGAAATTCAGCGTCTTGTCAACAAATTCGTCTACCACCATAACCTCAACACCAAATACTATGTTTCCCTATCTGGCAGCACCGTAAAAATTCACAAATTCAAACACGACAGCAAACCTGAAAAAACCCGCAAGAATCCCCAGTCCCCAACGTTTGCTCATGGGTTCTAAAGTTGCGTGTGGTGCTCCGGCCGGGATTCGAACCCGGGTCTTCGACTCGAAAGGCCGAAATACTTGACCGGACTATACTACCGGAGCCCCTTTTTAGAAGAGCACAACCAAAATACATCTTCAATCGAATAAACCTTACCCTTCATCGAGGGGTTAGGTTCATGGAGTCTTCTTTTTTTCTGGTTCCTTAAACAAGAAACCCGTGATTTGCTCAACTAGTTTGCCTGTCGCTTGCTGTTTTTCTTCCAAGTTGGCGACGCGTTTTTCAAGGTCGTTGGATTGGATTTTGCCTTCGATGCGATTTGCACTGCGGAACATGAGCATCATGCGGAAAACGTCGTTTATGGCTTTTTCTTGTTCAGAAGCAGAAACCTGCTTAAGTCCCGCGCTGGTGAGGAGCAGTTCGATGTAGTGTTCTTTGATTTTGAGTTCTTGGTCTATCGAAGGGTCAGTGGGGAACGCGATGGCAAGCGGGGTCTTTTTGCTGAGTTCTGCGGCGGTGGGAAACCGAATGATAATGTCTCCACGGATCCATGATGAAACAAAATCAGTAACCATCCGACGTACATCCTTAGGCAAAAACAGTGCAGTAGCTTCTTTTTCGGGTTTGCTTTTGCGGATGCGCACTTTGATTATTTTGTTTTCAGCGTTTGCCCCTTGAGCTTTCTCCATTTCTTCAACGCTCCCAATGCCTTGTTATATCTGGAAGGTGCTTGCCGAATTAAACTTTTTCAATCCCGCAGCTAATAAGAGATCTTAGCTGAAGACGGCAACTTTCCTAAAACTTTGTTGGTGGCTTTTTCTACCCGTTCCCGATTAGGCGCGTCCGTGTAAACTCTTAGAATGTTCATGAAGCCTTTGAGGGTTTCAAAGATTTTAGATAGCTCGCTCATTTTGTACATGGTTTTGGCGCCTCGGGTTTTGCTGAACACGGGGATTTCCATGTTTTCCATAAGTGCGCCGTGATGGTAGGGCACAGAGGGCACGGTTGGGACATCAATCATAACTTGCTCCGCATCGATTTTGGCTTCGTGGGCAATTTCTGCTCGCACCTGCTGCCTGTAGGCGTCTTGACTAAAAATGCTTGACATTAACGCATCTTTGTCGTAGAAGGTGCGTTCATAGGCACACTTGAGGATGCGGCGGCGCTCCAAATCTTCTATTATGGGTTTGGATTTTTCGCATTTCTTAGCCGCCGTCCAAACCGTGTAGTCATCCATGGCTAGGTATTCTTCGGGGGTTTTGAAGGCGGTTAAGCCGAGTTCTTGGTTAGCTTTTTCCATGGCGGTGGCAAGCATAATTTGGGCAGCTCGACCCACACGATGGAAGTAGATGCTTTTGAATGACTCAATCCGCGCAATAATAAACGACTCCAACGCTGACAACGCGCCCACTTCAACTGCCAAGTTTTCCCCCCACACGTCTAATGCATGAATTAACCGAAAAATGTCTATGAACCCATACTCGGCGCCCGTGTGGTAAGTGTCGCGTACAATAAAGTCCTGTTTGTCCACGTCTACGGCGCTGCTTATGACTTGGTCCAGAAATGCCCGCTTCGGCTTGTGGAGTTTTCCGACAGCGAGTTTCGAAATTTCAGCGGCGCTATAGCCCATTTTGCCCAATCTGTCGGCAACTTCGCTTTTTTCTATGAGCCAGGTGGTGATGTCTTCGTGGGTTCGGTCCAAATTTTTAACCAGCAACTGTTCAAACACATGTGAAAATGGGCCGTGCCCGACATCGTGGAGTAGAGCGGCTATGCGGGCAGCGTCGGCTTCGTCGTCGCTTACGATGCGGCTTATGTTGGGATTTTCCAGCGTTTTGCCTGCTAAGTACATGACGCCGATGCAGTGCTCAAAACGGGTGTGGTTGGCGCTGGGGTACACGTACTCGGAACCCGCTAGCTGGCGGACGCGTCGGAGCCGCTGCATGGGGTACGAGTCAATTATGTTTTTTTCGTTTTCAGTTATGTAGACGAATCCGTGCACGGGGTCTTTGATTTCGCCCCAGTAAGCTTTCGGCATATCTAGCTCTCCACGTGGAATGCTATTTATGCACTCTCACCATTAATGTTTAACCATTAACCCACGGTGGCTAACTTGGACAAAAAAGGCGCTTTCATAGTAATCGAGGGTTTAGATGGGTCAGGCAAAACCACCCAAGCCAAGCTGTTGGCGACAAAACTGAAAAAAACCCAGCACGCCATCTACACCGCTGAACCAAGCCAAGGCAAAATTGGTAAATTTATTCGCCAAAAAATCCTCTACGGCACCACTCGTCCGCCTACATCGTTGGAGGCGCTGCTTTTTGCCGCCGACCGCATTGACCATCTGCAAAACGAGGTTTTGCCGCTTAAAGAAAAAGGCTGTTTAGTTGTTTGTGACCGTTATGTGTACAGTTCGCTTGCGTATCAGGGCAGTGCAGGGTTAAGCCAAGACTGGATTGAAGCCATAAACCAGCATGCCCAAAAACCTGACTTTGCCCTTTTTATCGATGTGGCTCCAGAAACCGTGCTTACTAGGCTGCGGCGCAAAAAATCTGTCATGGAAACCTTAGAAACCCAGCAAAAAGTCAGAGAAATCTACCTCAAATACGTGGCCAACGGCTCTCTCACATTAATCGACGGTGATAAACCCAAAAAAACAGTTGCCCAACAAGTGCTTCAAGCAGTCACAGCTTTTATAGACAGCCGATAGCGGGCTATGCGTGTTTGAGGGCTTTTCTTGATGAAGCTTGATTAATTCTGTGCTCTAAAAACGTGATGATGTCTTCTGGTCCAAGGTAGCGGGGTCCCCGTTCATGGGCGATGGCAAATTCTAGGGTGCCTTTTTCTACAAAATCTATCCGTAACAGGTAGTAGTCAAATTTTAGGGGTACCTTTTTTTCTTGGCTGTTTTTGTAGTATCGGATGGCACAGAACCAATCCATCACCCGCAACTTTGCTCCTTCAAGAGCTTTTTCTATTCTTTTTGCTTCTTCCGCGTTAAGGAATGTGAAGCCGTCCGCTTCCGCTATGCCAAGCTCAAAAATGACGGTTGCGTTGGGCACCGTGGGCGTGCCGATTTCTTCAAAACAGAACGTTTTGCTGTTAACTTTTTGGAATGTTTGGATAATTTTTTGTTGCATACCACGTTTTGAAAGAGAAAACGTGTAGGTCTCGGTTTTGTGGGTAATAAGCGGGAAGTTTTCGTAGAGCCCAAGCATTGAACTTAGCTCTTTTTCATTTTTCGAATTTTTTCCAGACTGTTAAGCATCTCGTTAAGCGCGCTGCTTAGTTTTATGAGTTCGTCGGCGTCGTTGGTTTGCTCGATTTTTTCTTGCATGCTTTGAACTTTGGCGGTGAGGGTGGCTTCAAGTTTATCCATAGCTGGATTTATGGAAAGTTGGGGTGCTTCTTGGCCTTCTTTGACTAGAACCACTTTTTTTTCGTCTTTGCCACACCACAAGGTGCCGTCTTGTAGTCTGAAAAGCGGGGCACCACAGTTTGGGCACGCTAAGTCTGTAAGTGTTGAGCCTCGCCGCAGCAAATCTGCCATGCGTTTGATGTAATTATCGTCAGTTTTCGGTTGCATCACTTGACCCCAAAGTAAATACGTATCAAAGCATATATAACTTGGTTGCTGCCAGAAATCTGGAAGGTGCCACATTATGGTTCGTAAAAAGAAAACTGAAGAGTACGAAGAGCGGATAAAACAAGCCTTATTTGTGCTTGGAGAGGTCTCTGAAGACAGCACGACGCCACGTAACATACGACGCGCCGCCAAAGATTCTATGACTGCATTGCAAGGTGGAGCTTTCACGCCAGCCGTGCGGGCATCTAACGTGATAAGCATATTAGATGAAATTTTACAGGACCCAAACATGCCTGCTTATACGCGGGTTAAACTCTGGAACGTTATGAGTCTTATTGAAGCCATAAAGGACTAACGTCCCTTTTTTAGTTACAAGCTTCAGTTGTTCCTTATTCTGTTGTTATGGTTTTGGTTTATGAGGTGTGCTTGTTCTTGTTGGTATTCGCTGACTGCCAATGCTCCGCCCAGTACGCCCAGTACGACTGCCGCGTAGTAGCCTCCGCCTGAAGAGATGCTCAAAGCCGAAAACGCTATGACCGTGATTCCGCCTTCTCGTCTTCTAGAAGGGATCCGCAAAAGCAAACAACCTACAATAACCATTACGCCTAGAACAATTGAGATGGCACCTAGCACTTTGTAGTCTAAGCCGCCCACTACGTGCCGCCGCAGTTCTCCTAACCCTAATTCAAAACCCCATTGTGTCCGTATAATTCTGAGGGCGCCTTGAAGAATAATGAGTAAGCCCGAAACCAGAGACAGGATGAAGGCAACACTGACTTGCTTATTTTCAAGTTCCAGTTGCATTTTCTCCCCAATTAACTATAGAGCTGCCGTCTAATAATTCTCTTTGCACCATAAACTATTGAGAGCGTCTTATTGCTGATTTTTGCGTGTTTTCGATGAGTATAAATGCTTAGTTTTCATGATGCTAAACGAAAGCATCTGGCGGCGAACGAAAAATGGCTAACTGGTCTTTGGGTAAGTACCTGTTTGTGGTTGGTGTAGTGGTGGTTCTTTTGCTTAACGCCTACACTTTCTGGGTTGCCTACCCCGAAACCTACACGCTTACGCCAGGCATAAACGCTGACGGCGACATTTTAGCCAAAGACTTCTCCGCCTACTACATGGGCGCTTGGAGATTATGGAACAACCCCACACACATCTACACCTTCGGTGCAGTAGGCGGAGGCGAACCCACCATTTTGCCCCACCCTGAAGCCTACAAGTACTTGCCCTCTTTCTTACTGGTTGTTTCTCCCCTACTGGCACTGGATTACCAACAGGCGCTGTGGGTTTTTGACATCATCCAGTTTGCCCTGCTACCCTTCATGGCATATATGTTGTATTGTCTTTTAGGCAAAAAAGGGCTCGTCGTAACCTTTGCGGTCATCGTTATTGCATTGCTCCAACCATCTCCCACTCTACAATGGGGACCTTCAGTGCCCTATTATTGGCAATGGGGTGAAGGACAAGCTAAAGTGTTGGAAACGTTTCTGCTTTTGTTATCGCTGTATTTGGGTTTTCGTAAAAAACCACTTCTCTCAGGAGTTGCGCTTGCGTTTGGGTTTTTTGACCCCCGCTTTGGGCTTCTTGCCTTGCCCCTGTTTGTGTTCTATAACTGGGGGACCCTTCGGAAAGCCTTCAGCAGCCTTGCTGTAGCGCTTGTTGGTTCAAACATTATGCTGCTTTATCCCGGTTTAGGCAGTGGCTTTATAGGAATGGTTTTCGGGTCTGGCATAATGACGCCTCTTTACTATTACTCGTTTATTCCCTTCTTCACCATGATTGCCCTCCTTGTGGTCAACTGGAAAGAATTCGCCGAAAAAATCAAGACTTACCGAGCCCAAACTCCGCCCTAACTTCATGCGTTTAATCTGTTTGGCAGGTTTTTTCTCGTTAAAAATATATGCTAGGGGCTGCATCTAACTCTGGGTTCCCTGGAGTTAATGCCCTTGAAATACGATGTTATTATCGTCGGTGCCGGTCCCGCAGGTATCTTTTCCGCCTTAGAGCTCACTGAAAAAAACAACCTTAACGTCTTGGTTCTTGACCGCGGCGCAGAAATTGACAAACGCAAATGTCCTTCAAGCCGTGGCTTAGAATGTCACCACTGTGAACCTTGCTCTATCCTGTCTGGGTGGGGCGGCGCAGGCGCCTACAGTGACGGCAAACTCACTCTCTCCAACGAAGTGGGCGGGTGGCTTAACC
>CAZTRN010000020.1:0-35356 GCA_964616775.1 uncultured Candidatus Bathyarchaeia archaeon | reverse complement strand
ACGCCAATTTAGCGCCTGTGTATTCGGTTTCTACTCCGCCCACTAATTCGCTTTCAGAGTCTGGCACATCGAACGGACCCTTTTCTAGTTCTGCCTGCATAGCAATGAGAAACAACGCAAACGCCCAAGGCGCCAGAACTATGTAGGGAATTGTTTGGCTTGAAGCTATTGTGAAGACGTTTAGGCTGCCTGCAAGAAATGCTGGCGTTAAGGCAAGAAGAAATAGCGGCACTTCGTAGCCTAGGAACTGGGTTAAAACGCGAGCTGAACTTATCGTGCCATACGGATTGTTTGATGCCCACCCGGAAAGAAACATCAAGAAAACCGAAATCGTCGGAAACGTCATGATGACAACTAAGTCGCCGTTAAAGCCCGTTGTGGAAAGTGCACTTGCGCCATCAATGGGTAGGAAACATATCGCAAAAACCATCATGGAGAAGGCTAAAAGTGGTGCAAATTTGAAAACAGTTTTTTTGGCGCTTGCGGGTTCGATGTCTTGTTTTGTTAATAGTTTAATGAAGTCAGCTAAAGGCTGCAAAATTCCGCCTGGACCTGCCACCATGGGGCCCACTCGGTTTTGGATGCGCGCATCCAGTTTCCTTTCAATCCAATCGCAAAACAGAGTCAACAGTAGGATAAAGGTGAAGCCCGGAAAGACGAGCACTCTGAAGATCAAGGTGAAATCAATCATTAGGTCACCGGTCTGTGCATGAGAAGCATGGGTCTAAGCTGACAAAGTTTGATGGAACATCCGCAATGTTTTCTCCTATTGCTGTTTTCAGGAACGCTGAAAGGTTTGCGAATGTGGGTGTGCGTACTTTGACGCGTTCGGGAGAAATTGTGCCGTTGCTTTTTACGTAATAGAAAAGTTCGCCTCGGGGGGCTTCTACACGGTTTACTGCTTCACCGGCAGCGACCACTCCGCGTGCTTTAACCCTGAATGGGCCTTCTGGCAAATGGTCAATGGCGTATTCGATGATGTTGATGCTTTCTTCCACTTCATCCATACGAACGTTTTGCCGCGCCCAAGTGTCGCCTTCTGTATAGACGATTTCTTTAAAAGGAATCTCACCATACGCCTCATAAGGCTCATCTTTACGAACATCAATGTTAACCCCTGACCCCCTAGCTACTGGACCTACAACGCATAGTTTCAATGCGTCTTCGCGGGAAAGGGTGCCTATGTTTTGCATGCGCATTCTTATCGAAGATTCATTTTCGTAGATTTGTCGATAAAATGGAAACCGCTTTCTTAGGTCCTCTAAGGTTGATTTTATTTTGGGGATGTGTTCGTTTTTGAGGTCTCGTCTTACGCCGCCTACCGTCATGAGGGATGAGTAAACACGGTTGCCACTGGTTAACGCAATTAACTCCATGATGGGTTCGCGGTCACGCCAAAAGTATTGAAACAGTGTTTCGTAGCCGATTTCTAATCCGGCATGACCTAACGTTAACAGGTGACTGTGTAGTCGGTTCAGCTCTAGCGTTATTACTCTGAGGTATTTGGCTCTGGGTGGGACTTCAAGTTTGAGGATTTTTTCTACTGTTTCAACAAAACAGGCGGCATGAATGCTGTTGCAGATGCCGCAGACGCGTTCAACCAGATAAACGTCTTGGGCGTAGGTGCGTGATTCGGCTGATTTTTCGATGCCACGATGGACATAGCCAATGCGGGGCTCAACGTTAGTTACCGTTTCCCCTTCGACTGTTATGGCGAACTTTTCCGGCTCCAACAACGCTGGATGCTGTGGACCAAGAATGAACTTGACCAGTCTTCCTTCAGACAGTTTCACTTCGTCTGACGGCGGCTTGAGCTTAAGCTCTTCGGGTTTGAAGTCTTTTCTAAGCGGATAAACTCCGTCTGGCCAATTCTCAGGCAAAACAAAATGCCCAACGAGAGGGTTTCCTTCAAAAACTACACCTAAAAGGTCAGTCACTTCCATCTCATGGAACGCTGCGCCTGGAATTAGGTTCGTTATTGATTGGGTTTGGGGTTTGTCTTTTGGGACTTCAATTTTAATTGTTGTTATGTTATTTGATGTGCGTATGTGATAGTAGACGCCTATATTTGTGCCCAAGTCCACGCCTGTTATTGCGCTGACCGCGGTTTTTTCGTCTGCAGTTTGCAGGGTTTTTATTAACTCAAGTTGGTCGCCGTTTTTGGCAGTTATCATGACGTCAGTTTCTTGTGGCGACACTGCCGAGTTCGCCATCAATCACGTTCTCCTCCCAAAAGGGACAGTCCAGCAGCAAAAAGAATGCCTAAATAGAGAAGCACAAGAAATGGGTTCATTTTAGCGACGGAAAAAGCTGCAAAAGTAACTAGCAGCACCGATGAATCAAAAATTACAAAGTAAATCAGGTACTTGTATAGTGAAGTGTTGATTTGTAATTTTGAGAAGGCGATTTTTTCTCCACAAGCGTAGGCTGTTTGTTCGTTTCCGTTTGTAATAGTTGTTGCCGCTGCTTTTCGACCTATCGCGTAGATTACAAGTGTAGAGAGAAAAATGAGCGCAAATGCAACAAACGCTTCTCCAAGCATCACGAAATTCCCCGTTGTGTTTTCAGCGAACGACTCACGTTTGCTTCACCAGTGCATGTAACAAGTCTGCTTTGGTAACTATGCCTATCACGTGTTGAGGGTCTGCTGGGTCCAAGACGAGTACGCGTCCCGTTTCTTGTTCGCTCATTTTGTGAAATACGTCGGCAGCTGTGTCTCCTGGATATGCTACGTTAAGGTTCGGTCGCGTAATAGCGCCAACAAGGGTTCGGTCTCTGTCTTTTTTGTTCACTTCTGAAACTTCTTCAATCGTCACAATGCCCGCTAATTCACCTTTTTTATCTATAACTGGGTACCCGATCTGTTTCTCAATCGCCATGCGCTGCAAAAGTTCATTAACGGTCATGTCGCTTCGTACAGTTCGGATTTTCCGGGTCATGATGTCTTCGACTTTAACGTTTGTTAGAAGGTCTGTTTCTCTTATCAGGCGAGCTGGAATAAACCCGTGAGCCTTCTCGAATTTGTTGGCTGCTTCCAACGCTTTGGTTCGCTTCTTTATGGCTGGCTGAATTATGCGTTCGAAAACTTTTGGCTCTGCTTCTATGGAGTGAACATTGATGATTCCTTTTTCAGCGGCTTCACAGAAGAGTTCCTCTCCAATTTTAGTTCGGATAATCACAACTGACCAGTTAGCCAGTGGGAAAGCACTTCCAACGGAGATGTCCGCAAACTCGGCAGTGAAATCTGCACATGTTTGGCAACTGGGTAAAACTTTTTCTTGAGCCACCTCAAACGGTATGGTTATGGGGCCTTTTTTGGTTTGGACAATTAAGTCTTTGCCTAGTCGCATTTGCTTGATTTCTGACGGTTTGATGTCGTAGGTTTTTGTGATGTATTCCTGTAAGGGTTTAAGTGAAAAGGTGCCAAAACAGAAGAGGCCGATGACTACCTTCAGTTCTTGGCTAATTTTGTGTTGCCACGCTGCCAGCTTGCGAAGTGCAAGAACATGGCA
This sequence comes from uncultured Candidatus Bathyarchaeia archaeon, assembly GCA_964616775.1. Classification (GTDB taxonomy): domain Archaea; phylum Thermoproteota; class Bathyarchaeia; order Bathyarchaeales; family Bathycorpusculaceae; genus JADGNF01. The sequence continues at coordinate 31,844 of CAZTRN010000020.1, read as the reverse complement.
AGGTACGCCTACAACGCAAATTCTTGTTTTTCCATATCCCCACACTGCTGTTCCGTAGGCGCTGAGCACTGCTGAAGGAAAGAATTTTGAGCCGCTTGCGGAAAAAACGTCGTCTGGAACTACGGCAACCATTGGTTTGGTTTTGTTTGAATCATCAGAATCCTCTACTGAAACAATGGCGCTGTCGAAAATGTTGTTTTCTACTCCGTACGCTATTAGTGCGGTGACGACGCCGGAGCCTTTGCATTGTTCTCTGCGTTTGGCATCTGCTGCTTGGGCGAGGAATATTTTTCTGTAGTAGCCTATTGCTCCGCTTTTGAGGGGTGCGTCTGAAACTGCTTTTAGGCTTCTTATTAAGAAGGCTTCAGATTGTGGGCAGACGGCGTAGCAGATTGGGCAGAGGTCTAACAGTTCTCCACAATTGTATTGCCGTTTTACGGTGTCGTCTTTTATGTGTAGTGCTTCTATGGGGCATGCTGCTTCGCAGGCACCGCACATTGTGCACAAACCCGAGTCTATTATCTTTCTTTTTAAAACTTTGTAACTTATGAGGGAATCATTTTCTTCAATCATGACTGGCCCCCAGTACATATGAGTTACTTAGTGTTTATATAATTAATTGAAATAACCCCCTAATTTGCAATTTTGGACCAATAGCAAAAACAGAATTTCGCCGTTTATTCATGCGGCTTTTAAAGGCTTTTTCAAATGTCAACTGGTTATCAAAAACCCGTTCTCTTTTTGGCGAATCTGCTGTATTGTCTCTTATTCTGAGTCGCCGAAACCTGCGTGCTCAAGCCGCCCATGAGTCCGTTGAAACTCACCAACATGCGCTGCCTTCGTCTCTCCATAAACTTCCAAATGTCTTTTGAGGTCTGCTTCTGTGCAAAAGATGCATGTGCAGTGGGGGCATTTGCAGTAGTAAGCTTTTGTTTGGGGTGCTGGCTGTTTTTCCATTATTGGTGACCTTCGATTAACAAGGCTATGCTGTTTAGGTTAATAAGCTGTGGGGCATGTTGCCTTTTTTGGCTTGTAAACGGAACACACTTATGAGGGGAGCTTCCTTCAAAGTGGAGCGGCACCTTTCATGAGCAAACTTGACGTAAAAGCCATCTTGCTTGACCTTGACGGCACTGTGTTAGACACGCGGTCCGCCTATTTAGAGGCAGCTAAAGCAGCGTTCCAAGCCACAGGTCGCATCTTGCCAAACAGAAAAACAGCTTGGGAAATTCCTAAACGTATGGAACAAAAACAGCCCATAACCGACCTCATAAACACTGACACCCAACAGTTCCTCAATATTTATCTGAAAACTTTCTACATGGTCAGCGCCCAAAAAACTCGTCCCATGCCAAAAGTTGCCCGCGCCCTCGAAACCTTGTCGCGCAAGGCTAAGCTAGCGGTCATTACGATGCGTTTTTCGCCTGCTCAAGCAATCTTTGATGAGCTTCGCCAGTTCCAGCTTGAACATTATTTTGCGCATGTGGTTACAGGAATTGATACGGTGGAGCCGAAGCCTTCTCCTGAAGCGCTTCTTAAAGCGGTTGCAGCCATGGGCTTAGAGTTATGCGATTGTATTATGGTTGGGGATTCGGTGATTGATGTTCAGGCAGGTAAGGCTGCGGGGATAAAAACAGTGGCGGTTTTGAGTGGGTTGTATTCGCGTACTGAGTTGGCTGCAGTGGGGCCTGATTTTATAATCGACAACGTGACCCTGTTATCTGATATCGTAAATTAACATAAATTCTTCTTCTTGACGTATATCCACAACCGAAATATGTCCAAAAAATACCTAAACGTGTTATATCACGGAAGGAAAATAAAGTTTAATAAAACCTTCAAACGGTAACTATAATGGAGAAGGCTTCGGAGCGTAGCTGAAAGGATGAACTTTGTAGAAATAGTTTTAACGGAGAAGTTGAAGGATGCGGATCCAGCCTTAGACATCTTGGGCTCGGACCGCAAAGTCCTTCAAGTAGCCTGTCAAGACTTCGCTAACTATCTGAAGTTCCACTGGAACCTCATTGGCAAAGAAGCCAATAACTTCGAATTAGTGGAGCGGATGGAGAAGTTTTTCAAGGAAAACCCTGAGGAACTTGAAGTCTTCTTAGGTGTATGGGTGAGTATTTGGCTTAAGAAATGGAAAGAACGCGTCAAACTACTCATCGGCAATCAACACCAAAATAAATGGAACAAAGTAGCCAAAACTTTAGCCAACGCTGAACCCCTCTGGCATAGCATACAACATAAGCAAGAACTCATCGAAATTGTCGTAGCGACCCTGGTTAAGAACGGTGAAATCTGCGGAACCGAGATTCTTTCCGAAAACCTGCTCAAAATGGAGCTAGGCGAAAAAAGAAATCTCTGTTTCAACGAAAAAGAACAAACCCTAAACGTGCTCAACAGTGCACTGCGCAAAGCTCGTGATATGGCTCAAAGCCGCGGACCATTGATTTTTGTTAAAATCGACAAAGGCTACTACAACACAGGAAACGACTATCCCTTTTAAACCGCCCCTTTTTTAGGCACCCACCTTTTAGTTTATGCGTGGTAACAGGAGGGTTACGGTGAAGTTTGTGGCGTTTTTGCGGGCAATAAATGTGGGCGGTCACACGGCAAAAAAGGAAACGTTAGCCGCGGCATTGACTTCACTGGGGTTTGCGGAGGTTTTGGTGTTTAAGCAAAGTGGCAACTTAATTTTTGAAGCCCAACCCCAAAACCCTGACAGGTTAGCTCGCCAAATTCACGACAAACTGACCGCCTTGTTGGGGTACGATGTGGCGGTTCTGATTCGAGCAGTCCCTGAACTTGAAGCGTTAGTTACGCTTGACCCTTTTCAGGGGCAAACCGCTGTTGATGCAAGTTTTTTGGTAACCTTCCTTCCCGATTCTGCCGTTTTGCCGTGGTCTCTGCCTAAAAGAATCCCCAACTCAACTGCCGACATCATTGGTGCACAAGGACGCGAGGTCTTTAGTGTCACCCGAGGGCACGGCGACGGAGGCAAACCCAACCCCTTTTTAGAGAAAACCTTGAAAAGGCAGCTTACCACCCGAAACTGGAACATAATCACGCAAATTGTTGCCCTGGCACACCGTTAAGCCAAAATCTTCTTCAACGCCGCTTCAAGTTCCCCAAACTCTTTCACAATCGCGTCCGAGTGCACCACAATCCACGGGCTAAGACACGGCAAATCGGAAACCACCACGATTTTTTTGCCTTTCCGCTTCGCATAAAACAGCTCCATACAGGCACCTGCTGAAAGAATAGGTAAAAAGACAATCATGACGTCGCATCGGTCGGCGTCGTCGAGGTCGCGTTGTACAAATCCCGTGGCGGGGACTTTTAGCCACCAGCAGGGTTCGTCTTTGTTGTAGATTACTTTTTCGCGTTTCCATGGGTCAATAACTTCCAAACCTATACGAGTGCAGATTTCGGTGACGACTGCTCGGTAGTTTTGTTGGTTTTCCATGCCTAGTATGGGTCCGGAAATGAACGCTTTCTTCATGGCTGAAGATGCATGGCAACCTTGGAATTTAACGGTTTTCCTCTCGCTTTTCTGCCCTTAGCGCTGAATCTCTGTGCTGCCTCTTTTTCGCATGATCTGCTAACGGATGCCCAGCAACTCCAACATCTTCTCTGTCTGGTTAGTTGGAGGCATACACGTTTGGTTTTGGCAGACATACGCAGTTGGTTTCCCATCTAGCTTCTGGTAGCCTGCGCCTGCTTGGTCTGCTTGCTTAACGGAAACCACCAGATTAGGCAAATACGGCTTGCGTAACGCTGCAAGCATATTTTTGGTCTCTTTGTCGTGGATGTCGCCAACTATGACCACGCTGTAGGTGGGTCCAAACATGACCTCCATCCCTATCAAGAGAAAACAATACGCGTTTGGTGCTGCTTCGACTTCTTCTGCAAAGGTCCGCATCAACTTAAACGCCTTGCTTTCCAGTTCGGGGTTGCCAAGTAAACGTCCCAGCCGTAGCAAATCCAAAAAGGCAACCGAGTTACCTGAAGGCATAGCGCCGTCGTAAACCTGCTTTATTCGCGGTATCGCTGCTTCCGATTTTTCTGCTAAAAAGAAGCCGCCACTTTGGTTATCCCAAAATTTCGAGTTCATAATTTGCGTCAGTTTGGCTGCGGCTTGCAGGTACCTGTCTTCAAACGTTGCCTCATACAACTCAATTAAGCCAAACATCAAAAACGCATAGTCATCTAGCATGCCTTCTATGGCGCGTTCTCCTTTGGCAAAACGATGATAGAGGGTACCGTCGTCTTGTTGCATGTGTGTAAGCAGGAAGTCAGCTGCTTGCCGTGCCGCCTCTATGTATCGTTGTTCGTCCAAGGCGACGCCTGCTTTTGCTAACGCCGCAATCATAAGCCCGTTCCAATCCGTCAAAACCTTATCGTCTTTGGTGGGGTGGACGCGGAGGTTGCGGGCTTCAAACAGCAGGTTTCGTATGCTGCCCAGCCGCATGATGAGTTCATCTAGGGTTAAGCCTTTGTTTTGGGCGATTTCTTGGAGTGGTGTGGGCAAGTGTAGGATGTTTTTGCCGCTACTTTTTCCGCCTTCTGTGTAGTTGCCTTCTAAGGATATGTTGAAAAGCTGGGTAGCTAAGTCGGCGTCGGCTGGCTGCAAGGTGTCCACGATTTCTTGGAGGGTCCAAAAGTAAAATTTGCCTTCTTGTCCCTCTGAATCGGCATCTTCCGCAGAACAGAAGCCTCCCTGCGGTGAAAGCAAATCACGCAGAACATATTCCAAAGTCTCTTTGGCTGACAGTCTAAACTTTGGGGCGCCTGTCGCTTGGTATGCCTCCGTGTAAGCCATCGCCAGCATAGCTTGGTCGTAGAGCATTTTTTCAAAATGCGGAACCAACCACTGTGCGTCGGTGCTGTAACGGTGGAATCCAAAACCAATCTGGTCAAAAACGCCGCCTAGCCGCATCTGCCGTAGCGTTTTCTCCGCCATTTCCAAGGCGTGTTTCTCGCTGCTGCGCTTCCAGTATCGCAATAGAAACATCAAAAGGTGCCCACGCGGGAACTTGGGCGCAAATCCAAATCCGCCGTTTTTTTCGTCAAATTCAGCAGCAAGTCTATCGTAGGCGTCATGCAGAACTTGCGTATCCACTTTGGCTTCGACTCTTTTTTCAAAAGTTTCTATGCGGCTTTTAATGTCAGCGCCAACTGCTTCCAAATCCGCTTTTCGCTGCTCCCAAATGCCCCTGATTTGTGGAATCAGGTCAGTCATGCCTAGCGTGTTGTATCGGTTGGTTTTGGGGATGTAGCTGGCGACAAAAAACGGGCTGAGTTTGGGGGTTAAAATGACGTTGAGGGGCCACCCGCAACTTCTGCCCATAGCTTGGCAAACTGCCATGTAGGCGGCATCGAGGTCGGGGCGTTCTTCACGGTCCACTTTAATGCAGACAAACGCCTCGTTCATGAGTTTTGCCACTTCGGGGTCTTCGAAGCTTTCTTTTTCCATAACGTGGCACCAGTGGCAGGTGGAGTAGCCGATGCTGAGAAAGATGGGTTTATTTTCAGCTTGGGCGCGGTTGAATGCTTCTTGGCTCCACGGATACCAGTCCACGGGGTTGTAGGCGTGTTGGAGCAGATAGGGACTTTTTTCGTTAATTAGCCTGTTGGGTTTCTTTTGGTCGGTGGGGTTTGCCTGCACAAAAAACCTTCCTAATTCCATTAGGACCAAGGGTTTTATTAACCGTTCGTGGGGGCTGCTTAGTAACGAACGGTTAAGTACAGTAGCATAGACAGACCTATGAGTTCAAACAGGTCAGGCAGGAACGCAAACGGTCCCAGCCCAAACATATTGTAGCCCGATAGGTAAACCACAAATGGGCTCCATGTTATGTCTTTTATGAGGAAAAAGACTGCAAACATGGTTAAACCTATAGTGAATTCCGAGCGCGTCTTCAGGTAGATGCTGACGTAGTTTATGATTAACACAACAAGTAAGACGATGTTAATGGTGGAAAACACGGTTCGGGCAACATAATAGAAGTCAAGGTCGGCAGCATTAGGTAAATAGGGTCCGCGACTAAAGGGCGATCTTTGTTGTGACGTTGTTGAATCGTCAACAGCATAGGCTGTTAACAAAATGGCTACTGCAGAAGCCGCTAATAAAATGGCTAAGAGCACCAGAGTTTGTAGATTTCGGCTCATTGTTTTGTCCTTCTGATTTGTTGCTTTTCTACTTTTTCCAGATTTTCTTCAAAATCTCCTCAAACATGGTATAGTTATCTTCCATCATTTGGGTGAGGAAGTAGGTGGCTCCGTATTTGTCTCCGACAGAGGTGACGATGTGGTTTTTTTCTAAGACCTCTAAGTGGTACCGTACGGTTTTGTAGTCTACTTCAAGCAGCGTTGCCAACTGGTTTGCATTCTGAGGCGTTTCATGAATTGACTTGATTATTTCTGCCCTTGTTACGCCGCCACGGGTACCCGCAATAAGCCAGCCTAGCAGATACTTTAATGGACGTGCGTTCGAAGACATGTAACCAGTTCCGAAGAGATTCTTGTCAAACTATCTAAAATTCCACTCTAAATACATTATCCCAATTGTGTATCCTATTAAAAAACATTAAAAAGATTTGGAAGAGACTTGGGTATAATCTTGAAAAACCGTTTTAAATAATTCGCGCCTTTCTCAGGGGATGAGAGCAAAGCACCACCCACTCTCTCGAAAAACACCCCCTCGTTTAGTCCAATGCAGTTGGAGATTACCCTCTTTTCTTCAGCTGCTTGGACTTTACGAGTTAGGACGGTACTGATATGACACCCCACTTAAAATTTAGCAAACACCTTTGGATTAGACTTCCACGAACTCTTTTCAATTCTCCTTCCACGGCTTGTGTGCTCGGAGGCTTTGTTTTTGGGTCTTCTTACGCGTGCTGTTAGAAACATTTCTCGGCGTAAAGTCCGAGCGTTGCTGGTTATAATCGCTTTGAGTTTTTCGATGGCTATCATGATTTCCATCCCAGCTGGCATCAGCGCCACGCAAGAATCTACCCAACGAGTAACTGAAGCTTTAGGCAACTCTATTTTGCAAACTGCCGCCTCAGTGAACATGACTGCAACGCAAATTGATTGCACGTTGCCGGCGAGTTTGGAAGGGTTCGGTTTTGGCAACTTCACTCCTCCTGACGGCGATTTTAGCGGCGGAGACCGACCTGAAATGCCTTCTGGCAGTTTCACGCCTCGACAGTTCGGTGGCGGCGGTATGCCCGGTCAGTTTGGGGCAGGCACTTTTAGCGATCGCGGCTCCATAGCCATGAACGAAAGCATCTATACTGACATCAGCTCCATTGACGGCGTTGCTGCGGTGGTGCCCATTTTAGATGCCACTGAAGGCGAAAACGTGACAGTTTCCACTGATTATGGCAGCTTTACTCGAATGCAAACCGACTACATAATTGAAGGCATTCCGTTAACGGCTGATTTAATTGACAATTATTCCATCTTGCCCACAAACATAACTTCGGGGCGTAATTTGCAGGCAGGCGAATCTGGTGTTGTGGTTCTAAGCGAAAACAACTCCGCCTATTTTGGTGTAGGTGTGGGTGATACGGTTAGTATTTTGGGTTCGAATTTTCTGGTTGTGGGGGTTCATGGTGGGAGTAGTGTTTCAGACCGTCAAATCCTGTACATGAGCCTCTCTGATGCCCAAACCATAACCAACAACACTGGCATGATAACCACGCTACAGGTTTTTGCTGAAAACGTCGATGATGTAACCACAGTGGCTGATGCAATTAGTTCTTTGCATGAAGAGTTATCCGTCACAACCGCGCAAGACCAGCTGGACTCCATTACCCAAGCTCAAGAGGCAAGTCAAGAGCAACTTGAAAGTGCCCAAAGCACGTTGACTCAAACCCAGAACACGGCTTTAACAGAAATTGTCGTGGCGGTCGCTGCCACTAGCTTAATTGTGCTCTTTGTGATGCTGTACACAGTGCGTGAACGGACTAAAGAAATAGGCACCCTCAAAGCCATTGGATTTAGCAACTGGACTGTCATGGGGCAGTTTATGGTGGAAGGGGTTTTGCTGAGTGTAATTGCAGGCGTTGTTGGCGTGGGCATAGGTGTAGTGGCGGCTCCGTCGTTGGTGTCGCTTCTTCAACTTACCCCTATTGCTAGCTCAACTCGAATTGGCAGCGGTGGCTTCACGGGAGCCACTTCAGTGAGTATTACTCCTGAATTGATGCTGCTTGCTTTTGGCGCCGCTGTTTTGCTAGGCGCCGTCGGCAGCCTGTATCCAGCGTGGCGTGCAGCGCGAACAAGACCTGCGGAGGCAATGCGATATGAGTAACATAGTGTTGAAAACCGAAAACATGTCTAAAACGTATCCACTTGGCAAACGCAATGTGCAAGCCCTCTCTAACCTCAACATGGAAATAAAGAAGGGCGAATTCACCTCCATCATGGGCCCTTCGGGCTCGGGAAAAACCACCTTGCTCAACGTGTTGGGATGCATCGACAAACCCACTGGCGGCAAAGTCTTAATTGACGGCGTAGATGTGGGAAGTTTGCCTGAAGCGGACCTCTACAAAATCCGGCGCAGCAAAATTGGCTTCGTGTTTCAAAACTTCAATTTGCTGCCTTATTTAAATGCCCGAGAAAATGTAGAGTTACCTATGGAGATGATCCAAACGTCCAAAAGCGAACGAACTGAACGTGCCAACGCGTTGTTGGCAACTGTGGGTTTGTCTGGACGTGAAGATCACCGCCCGCACCGCTTAAGCCAAGGCGAACAGCAGCGAGTCGCCATTGCACGTGCGTTAGCCAACGACCCCGCTATCATATTGGCTGATGAACCGACGGGTAACTTGGACATGAAAAATAAGCAGGAAATCGTTCGGTTACTTGGTAACTTGAATGTGAAGCAGTCGACAACGATAATTTTGGTCACGCATGATGGGCAGGTGGCTTCGCACACTGAGCGTATCTTGTTTTTAAGTGACGGAAAAATCGGTAAAGAAAAAGAAGGTCTGCACCTAGCTAAAAAGAATATTTGTCCTTACTGCAAGGCGAGACTGCAACCTACTGACTTTGTTTGCCCGAGCTGCAGAAAAGTAGTTCGTAGCAAAAAACTGGTTTCTGCTAAGGAGGGGGGTGAAAAGCATGTCTGACCCTTCTTTTTTCCCCGAGCAATCCCCGGCACCTGAACCGCCCACTGTGCCTCCTGAACATAAGGCTGGGCGTAAACGTTCTTCTGGTGCAGTTTTAGCGGCAATTCTTTTGATTGGTCTGCTTGGTGGTGGCTTAGTGGGTTTTTCTTTAAGCTACGTAACTTTTAACGACCGAATTAACACCCTGCAAACACAACTGGAAAGCCAAGCCCAAAGCACCACCTACATATCTTACCCCAACAGCACTTACGTGATAGAAAATGTTTCGCTAGCTGACCTTTACGCGCAAGTGCGCACTTCCGTGGTTATCATCACCGATTTGGTGCCGCAGTATAACATCTTTGGTTACCTTATCGGTTATGGGCAGCAGCAAGGCTCAGGTTTCATCACGTTAGTTAACAATGAACCTGTAATCGTAACCAACAACCACGTCACAGCAAATTCTATGAATATCACGGTCACGTTTGCAAATGGCGACAGTTATCCCGCTACCCTACTGGGTTCTGACCCCCAAGCAGACCTCGCTGTCTTGAGTGTAGATGCCTCTGAGGCTGACTTGCAACCAGTAACCATAGCCAGTTCTTCCACACTGCGCGTCGGTGACCCTGTGGTTGCGGTCGGTTCGCCCTATGGTTTGTCAGGTACGTTAACGACGGGCGTAATCAGTGCGTTGGGCAGAACCATAACTGAAACAAGCGACACTGGCGCCACAGGAGCCACTATTCCTGATGTCATCCAAACCAGCACTGCCATTAACCCGGGCAACTCGGGTGGTCCGCTGCTGAACTATCAAGGCGATGTTGTGGGTATAACTACCGCTGCGGTGAGTAGTTCTGAAGGCTTAGGTTTTGCCATACCCTCTGATACAATACTGCGTGAACTAAGCTCGCTGGTTAACACTGGCTCCTACACTAATCACCCCACGATTAACGCTGTAGGCGTAGACATGACCTATCAAATCGCCCAAGCTATCGGCACAGACACCACGTATGGCTGGCTTGTCGAAAGTGTCACAACAAATAATGGGCTTCAAGGTGGCAGTAGCAGAACGGTCGTTTTGGGTTCCCAAATTGTGATTGGCGGCGACCTCATCATAGGCATAGAGGGCACACGAATATCTAACGGTGATGACATGCTTTCGTATCTTGAGCAGCACATTTTGCCTGGTCAAAGCGTCGATTTTACTGTGGTTCGTGATGGTGTAACGCAAACGGTTTCGGTTACCATTGGGCGACTTTCCCAGTAACCCCCCCTTTTTGTTATTGCTGTTTGTTTGAATTTTGTTGTTTGTGTTTGGTAAATTCGCTATTTTTATAAGCCAAAACCGCCGACTAAAGCTTTCATGCAAGCTGAAATCGGAATAATCGGGGGAACAGGCCTCTATGACCCAGCCCTCTTAAAAAACATCCAAGAAATTGAAGTTAACACGCCCTACGGCGTCCCTTCAAGCCCTTTCACTGTCGGTGAACTCGCTGGTAAACGTGTGGCTTTTTTGGCTCGCCACGGCGCCAAACACACCATCCGACCCACCGACGTCAACAGTCGCGCCAACATCTATGCTTTCAAGAAACTTGGGGTTACAAGAATTCTTGCTTCATCCACCGTTGGCTCTCTCAAAGAAGAGTTCAAACCTGGCGATATAGTCTTCACTGACCAATTCATCGACCGCACCACCCGCCGTGAACAATCCTTCTACAGCCAAGACCGCGTTTGCCACGTGTCCTTAGCTGACCCAATGTGCCCCGATATGCGTAACGTCTTAATTGATGTGGCAAAAAAAGTCGACATCCCCGCTCACCCAACTGGAACCTATGTTTGCATTGAAGGTCCACGCTTTTCTACTAAAGCGGAGTCTCGCATGTTTCAGAAGTGGGGTGCGGAACTGGTGGGCATGACTCTGGTTCCGGAATGTGTTTTGGCGCGTGAAGCCGAAATCTGCTACGCTTCCATAGCTATGGTTACGGATTATGACTGTTGGAAAGACCACCCCGTAACTACAGACGAAATCGTAACAATCATGCGTGCAAACATCGCAAAAGTCAAAACCCTATTCCAAGAAACCATCGCAGCGTTGCCCAAAGAACGCAACTGCCAATGTGGCTGCGCTCTCAAGAACGCTTTTGTGTAACGGAGGAACAAAAATGAACCTAAAACAGATAATTAGACGATTTCCAGAATTCAAAGGCGTCGTGTTCTGGGACATTTTGCCCCTGCTCAAAAACAAAGACGCTTTCAGAGAAATGATTGACCAACTTGCAGCACACTACAAAGGCCAAAAAATCGATGTCATTGCTTCCAACGAAGCCCGCGGATTCATTTTGGGTGCGCCTTTGGCTTATGCGTTGGGTGTTGGGTTTGTGCCGATTCGCAAAAAAGGTAAACTCCCTGGAACCTGCGCACAGTTGACCTACCAGAAGGAATACGAGAAAGACACCGTTGAAATCCAAGAAGACGCCATCGAAAAAGGTCAGAAAGTCTTGCTGATTGATGACCTTTTGGCGACGGGTGGGACTGTCAAAGCCAACATAGACCTTATTGAACGCTTAGGCGGCGAGGTTGTTGGGTTAGGCTTCCTTATTGAGTTGGATTATTGTGGCGGGCGCAAGTTTTTGGGTGATAAGTACCCGATGTTTTCGCTCATCCGCTACGAAACCCCCAACCTCTAATCTTTATTTTTTAGACATTCATCTGCTGCATAGCAGAAAGCATGCACCTTTGGGTGTTCCGCTAGTGGAACATCAGTGTTTCGTAAGCAGAGCTAATAGACGCATGCAACCAAAAAGAGGCTGGTGACAACAATTGAAAAGCATAACAAAGTTCGTTATCGTTGCCATACTCTCGCTGTCTATAGGTGCGACTGTTGCCTCACCATTACTTGTCAGCGAACTTGACATTATTCCATTCATAAAAACGATTCCGGGAACCACCGCTACTTTTGGCGTGAACGCTGTCTACGCCAATTTTACGGTGATAAATGCGTCAGCACCAGCAATTCAGAATAGCGGACCAGACATTGCCTATTCAATAGTGCTAAACGTCACTAACTTTTCCGACTTAAGCGCCCAACTCTTGGACATAAACTTCGTTTCAGCAGAGAAGATAACAAATGGCTCCTCGATGGATATGCTACAGCCCAGTGTTACAGGCGAAGGCTGCATCGTGGAGGGCGTATGGTTGGATGGCAAATGGTATAATGTTACTTGGGTAGATGGCAGTTGGCCATCAATCGATAGCGCAGGAAAGCTTGTATCTACTCCACGCAGTTCTGCAAATGGTCGTTGGATGGAAGGCGCGCAACTCGAAAAGGTGTATGTCAATGACACCTTGACCGCCATTTATATGAATATGAACGGAACTTGGGTTGACGTCACGGGTAGAATAACCCTTCCTTATATTACCACAAACAGTTACACAAACATATCCATCGGCACTACGGTTATTCAGGAACATCATTTGTTTGTGTCCCCAATATCTAACAATATTACAGCAATCCAAACAAGCTACCCGCTTAACTCGACTGTGATGGACGCAAACATGACACCAACAGTCCAGATTTTTGGGTTTACTAACAAGTACACGTGGGTAGGCGACGGCTTTTTCAATAACACATGGGCGCCTCATCAGTCTCGACTGATTCTCCTTTCAGGCATCTTGGAAGTTAGGCAACCCTATACCTACACAATCAACGCTTTAGATGTGCTGAAAACTGGCAATTTGTCACTTGCAACACAAATCATGGACTATGTTGATAACATAAAACTGGTCAACAACACCTTCACAGATACAATGGCATACGCTGAGGAGTTTAAACAGATTCAGCTCACTCAAATCGGAGACAGCTACATATACAACAACCTTCTAAGCGGCAATCAGACTTTGCAACCGGACCAATGGGCTTCTGAAGTCTTTGTAACTGAGGGACCTTAAGCGTGACAAACGCGGACAACGAAGAGTTAGAGGGTACGACACTTCACGTGTATGCCTATGTGGTTAAAGAAGGTAAACCCGTAGGTCCACGTGAAGTCATGCGTGGTGCCAGCCTAAACAGCCCAAGCACAGCATATCGCCAACTGCAAAAACTGGAAAATTTGGGCTTAGTTGAGAAAGACATCTACGGTGCATACATCGTTAAAGAGAAGGCAAGCATCAGCGGACACTTGTGGATAGGGCGGAACCTTGTGCCAAGGCTGATGTGCTATGCCCTCTTTTTTTGCGGCATTTTAATTATTGAAGCTGCAATCATACTAACACAGTTTTTTGTTGAGCTTAAGGCGCCGAATTTAAGCGTTGTTTATTTGGCTATCACTAATGCTGTGGCTATGGTGCTGTTTTTGGGTGAGGGCTTAGTTTTGTGGAGAAAGAACAAAGTTAACCCAGAAAAGGAGGTTTAGCAAACAAAGTGATACCTTCTATTCTTTTTCGCCAATTCAGCACTTGACAATGCCCATAGCATCTGTGCAGTTACTTCAACAATCTCTGAAACACTGGCAACAAATTCCGCGTTTTACCACATACAGCATTGATAGTTTCGGGTTTCTGGTGGGCAAACTGATAGGCGGAGTAGGTGCATGTGAGCAGTAGGTCTCTAAAGTTCTGCTTTAAATAAGGGGGGCTATAGACAACCCCACACAACAAAACCCCAACCACACACTCAACGACAACACAAATAACCCCACAAACCCTTAGTAAGCTTTAATTTCCCAGCAGCAATAACCACAAGAAAAGGGTCGACCGAAATTGTCCGAAACAGCACCAAAACAAGACAAATTCACAGCTGTTAACGAGTTAGCCCGCAGACGCGGCTTTTACTGGAACAGTTACGAACTTTACGGCGGCGCAGGCGGCTTTGTCGCTTACGGTCCACTGGGCACCCGCCTAAAACAAAACATCGAAAACAAACTTCGCGAATTATTCGTAAAACAAACTGGCGTTTTAGAAATGGAATCCAGCGTCATCACGCCTGGCAAAGTGTTTGAAGCTTCTGGACACGTTGACCACTTCAAAGAGCCCATGGTGGAATGCGTCAAATGCAACAAACGCTTCCGCGCTGACCACCTGCTTGAAGAGTACGCCAAGATTTCGTCGGTGCAAGCTGAAAAAATGACTTTAGACGAAGTCAAAGCAGCCATAGAAAACAACAATATCGTCTGTCCTGACTGTGGCGGCAACTTCCGTAACCCCCAACTCTTCCTCACAATGTTCGTCACCACAATAGGCCCCTACTCAGGCGCCACAGGCTACGGCAGACCCGAAGCAGCACAAGGCATCTTTGTTGAATTCAACCGCCTCTACAGTGCCGCCCGCGAAAAACTTCCGTTTGGCGTCATCCAAATTGGGCATGCCTTGCGCAACGAAATTTCGCCCCGCCAAGGGCTCATTCGCCTGCGCGAATTCACCATTTGCGACTTGGAGTTCTTCTTCGACCCTGAAGAACCCCGCTGTTGCCTACTCAAAGACGTCGAAAACGAGGTTCTGCCTATGCTTTTGTGTGATAAGCGTGAGCGGAACTGCGAAGACGTCAACTACTTCACCGTCCGCGAAGCCTTAGACAAACAAATCATACGCAGCGAATGGCAAGCGTTCTTTATGGCTATGGCTAAACGTATGTTGCTGGCGATTGGTGTTCCTGTAGAAAAACAGCGGTTCATTGAGAAGTTGTCTTGGGAAAAAGCTCACTACAGCAGCCAAAGCTTTGACCAAGAAGTCTTGCTTGACCGTTACGGTTGGACTGAAGTTTCTGGTCACGCATACCGTACCGACTTTGATTTGGGCTGCCACATGAAAGCCAGCGGCGTAGATTTGCGCGTTTACAAAGATTACCCAGAACCCAAAGAATGCGAACAACTCGTCGTTAAAGCAAACATGGCAAAGATGGGTCCTGTCTTCAAGAAAGAAGCAGGCAAAGTGGCTGAACTGTTGGCACAAGCCGACCCCCAAACTGTTGACGCGGCACTGAAAAAAGACGGCTACTACATGGCAGGCGACTACAAGGTGTCTGCAGAGTACGTGCAGGTTTGCATGCAAAAAGTCGTCGAACGCGGCAAACGTTTCATTCCACACGTTGTGGAACCTAGTTTTGGTTCTGACCGCCTCTTCTACGTTGCCTTAGAATACGCTTACGGCGTCAAAGACGACCGCGTCGTCCTGAGCTTTCCTAGAGGCATCGCGCCAGTTCAAATCGGCGTGTACCCCTTGATGAGCAAAGATGGCTTAGCAGAGAAAGCTCAAGAACTTCAGCGGACGTTGGCTAACGAAGGTTTCATGGCGGAGTTTGATGAGTCTGGCTCAATTGGCAGACGCTACGCACGCGCAGACGAAGCAGGCATCCCACTAGGCATAACGGTTGACTACGATTCCCTAACTCAGGGCACTGTGACCATCCGAGACCGTGACAGCTGGAAACAAGTTCGAACCCAAATCGCCGCGCTCCCTGAATTGCTGCACAAATACTTCGAAGGCAAACTAAACTTTGAACAATTAGGGACTTTAGTGGAATGTTGAAGGGTTAGCTTTTTTAATGCACCCACGCACTAAACTTTGAACATTTAGCGATGAATACGGACGGGAAAAAAGAAAGTGGTGCTGCCAGCAGAAACTGAAGAACGTGTGAAACGTCGTGCTTTAACCGCTTGTCAAGATAACTTGCGTAAGGTGTTGGATGTCACACGCAAAACGCCCCAGATGGCTGAACTCTTTGCAAAAGGAGACAAAGTAGCCGCTAGGCAACTTTTGGCTGAAATCAAAAAAGGCGAAGAAGAAGTTGTTAAAGCTCGCCAACTAGTCAGCCAAGAACTAGCCGAAATCGGCGCAATTCTCATCAGCCGAGAAGACTTTCTCCGATTCACTAACTTAACCAGCGAAATCGCCGACTTCTCCGAAGGCATAGCCTTTTACCTTGTGGAGATTATGGAACACAACTGGAGTGTTCCCCCTGATATCCGTGCGGACCTGCAAAAACTTGCTGACTCCGTTTTAGAATCCGTGCTTAGACTACGGGAAACCATGATGGTTCTCAGCTACGGCTCCACAAAAACTTTGGAAAAAGCTAAAGACGTGGAAATCGCTGAACGTGTGGTGGATAACCAGTATCGAGAATTAACAATCAAGGTGCTTAGCAGCAAACTGGAATTGCCTGCTTTGCTGACCATGCGTGACGTGCTGCAGTTGCTAGAGAACTCGGCTGACAAAGCAGAAGACGCCGCTGACGCTGCCCGTTTGCTTTCGTTCATAATGTAACAGGCGGCTGCGCCATGTCCCAGAAAACCCCTAAAACGCAGGTGGAACTGCTCGAAAACTTCTTGGTTGTCTGGGACTCAACTGAAGGCTCAGAACTCTACAAAAACGGCTACTACGGCAAACCGCTTGGCATCGCTAAACCCAAAATTCCCCAGTTTGACGTCCCCTTAATTTTGGATTTAATGGAGGGCATGTATCTACTGGAAAAAGGTTTAGTCACAATTTATGAAGGCGAAACCAAACATAAAGTTGGTTTAGCTAAGCTTAAGCAGAAAGCTAAGCAGCTTTACGAGCACTTTGACGAGAAATATCAGGTTTATCGAGACCTGCGCGAAAGCAGCTTAATTGTTACGCCCGGCATAAAATTTGGCTGCGACTTCGCCGTCTACAAGTATGGTCCAGGCGTGGAACATGCGCCTTACATGGTTTCGGTGAAGACTGCCGAATCAGACATATCTGCAACCGAAATCGTAAAAGCAGGACGCTTAGCAACCACAGTCCGTAAACGGTTCATCATCGCCGTACCCGGCTTAGGTGATGAAAAAGTGAAGTATTTGATTTTTAAGTGGTTCAAAGCTTAGCTTGTGATTAAAGTTTGGTTGCGGAAAGTTCCGCAAGCGTTTTGGTGGGGGTAAATTTTTGCTGTTTCCAGCACGGAGCCTTCACCGATGGTTACGTCGTCAGCTACAACAGAGACATCCGAAATTTTAGTAGGATACCGCAAACTTGACCGAATGGCTGTGTGTCTGCCGATGATGCTGTCTCGAATTTCGGCGTGTTCTCCGATGGTTGCGCGGTCCATGATTGCCGAGTTTTCCACCACGGCGCCTTTGCCGATGTGAGTAAAGTTGTCAATGCAGGAGTTGCTTATTTTTGCGCCGTCGTCAATTTTGCAGTGTCTGCCGATGAGCACTGACCCTTCAATTTCGATTTTGCCTTGTTTAATTTTCTTGATGATTTCGCTACGACGCTTCTCGGAATCGTTGCTTTCCCCCTGCACCCAGATCGGCTCGTTGGGGCTGATGCGGTCACCAAAATCGGTAAGCATCTTGAAGCCGCCATTTAGAATGCTTTTCATGGCTTCCAAGTAGTTTTTGGGTGTGCCCACATCAAACCAACTGCCCTTCAACGTATACCCGTAAACAGGTCGTCCTGTTTGAGTTAGGTAGGGGATGAAGTCATATCCGAAGTCAAGACGTTTCTTCTCTTCGATTATGTCTTTGACGCCTTTCTCTTTGAAAACCTTCTTAATTTCAGGTGAAAGCACATAAAGTCCTGTGTTGGCAAGATTGCTTGGGGCATCTTTCTTTTTGGGTTTCTCGATAAAACAGCGAATGCGACAGTTTTTATCGATATCCGCGATGCCTAAACCTTCAACGTCGTCTACTTCTCTTAGCACGATGGTCATGAGGGCACCTTTGCAGCGGTGGAATTGCATGATGTCTTTGACGTTTATGTCAAAAATGTTGTCGCCTTGTACCGCAAAAACAGGCGTCATCACATCATAGTAGTCCATGTTTATGTTCGCTGAGTCAGCGCTGCCTAAATCCTCAACGTTGGGTTGATACTTAATGTGAATTCTTGGTTTAATGTTGTATCTTACGGAGAAACCAAAACCGGACTCAAAATAGTCATAGAGGTCTCGGTAGTTGGTGTAGCCTTTGACGCCGAAGATGAAGTGGCGTATGCCTTGATTAGCAAGCGACAACAGCGAAAACTCCACCAAGGGACGGTTAAGCAGGCGTATGGCTGCTTTGCTGGTTTCAGCCGTTAACGGCAGTAGACGGGTTGCTTTGCCGCCGACGGGGATAATGACGCGGATTCTTTCTGGGTCGTAGTTATCGCCTATCAGTGGAGCATAATTGTCGCTCAAAACAGTCACCTGTGACGTGAATACTTGTTTGCACGATTTAATATGTTTTGTCAGGGAACATGTAAAAGACTCTCCATAAACGTAACTGCAGTAGATACGATTTGCTGCATAATTGTCATTTCCATTATGTAAGCTGTAAATAACCTGCAGCAATGGGTTGGAATAGTTTAAAAGAAAGCAGTATGCATCTTAATTCGTCACCCGACTTGAGACTATGGCTGAACTAGATCCAGTGCTTAGAGCAATTGTAACCATCTGCATACTGATTTTCTCAGCTAAGATTTTGGGTGAACTATTTACTCGAATAAAAATTCCCGCAGTTCTTGGGGAACTGTTTGCAGGCGTCTTGTTAGGCCCTTACGCGTTTGGGTCCCTCATAGCCATCGGCGGTTCCCCCATTATAGAAATCAACGACTTTGTTAGCGCATTTGGAGAAATCGGCGGCATCCTCATCCTGTTTGCAGCAGGTTTAGAAATGACCTTCACCGAATTTCGGCATGTAGGATCAGCATCGTTCATCACAGGAACCACAGGCGTGGTTATTCCGTTCTTGATGGGTTATGGAGTTTCGTCTCTGTTAGGGTTTGACACCCTGACCAGCATGGTTGTGGCAGCAGCATTAACTGCAACCAGCATTTCGATAACCTCGCTTGTGCTCATGGAACTGGGCAAGTCTCGTAACGTGGAATCACGCATCATGATTGGCGGAGCCGTTGTGGATGACGTGCTTGGGTTGGCAATTTTAGGTGTGGTTGTTTCATTCATAACAAACGGCGGCACAGCCATCAACCCCCTCAACGTTACAATTGTCATTCTTGAATCGTTGGCGCTTTGGATTGGTCTGGTACTGGTGATTACTCCCATTTTCCCTCGCCTCATTAACATAACCGCACGCGGAAAATGCATAGAAACCATGGAAGCCGCAGCCACCGCTTCATGTTTTGGCGCTGCAGCTGTTGCCGCCTTGATGGGGCTTTCCCCAATTGTAGGTGCCTTCGCTGCAGGCATGGCAGTTGCAAGCAGCAAAGCCGTAGAAGATATTCGAAACTACGCCCGAAAAATCAGCGTCATCTTCTCCCCTGTTTTCTTCGCGTTGGCAGGTGCAGCTTTTAACATTCGAACCTTCCTCACCACCGATTTAGGGTTCTATCTGTTCTTCTTAACCATTGTAGCGGTTGCCATACTCAGCAAGATGATTGGGTGTGGACTGCCAGCAGTGCACTTTTTGAAAAGCCGCAATAAAGGGCTCAAAGTTGGAGTGGGCATGATTTCGCGTGGTGAAGTGGGCTTGATTGTGGCGGGTGTGGCGATTTCGGCGCAGGCAATTTCGCAGAGCGTTTACTCAGCTATTGTGGGTATGGTTATGATTACGACAATTCTTACGCCGATTCTGTTAAAGGTGGTTTATGATAGGGATGAGCATAAAGTTAAAGCATCACAGGCTTTGCCACCTGATAATGGATCTGTGGACGCAGTAAACAACACCTCTGCCCATTAGACGGGTTTGGTTAGAAAATCCGTAACCACCCCATTCGTATACCTTCAAGCACACAAGAAACGACCCAACCTTCTTTCTTCCAATACGAAAACTACGGTTTGCATGCAATTACGATAAGACGGTTTGCCTCTTCACCATACTTGACGCCGTTATAGCCACCTAAAACCTGTTGCACCTGCAGCTCCGCCTGCTCCACAAGCCCCGTCAACTCAGCAAGTCCAAACAACCGCGCCACATGACGCACCACAGTTTGTTCCTCTGTAGCTTTATCACGAAAAACCCACACATCACACAACATGCCTTGAGGCGTTATGGTTCGTGTTTGCTGCAGCCAAAAGCTGGGGTAATCACGCCAACGCGCCGATGACGGTCTTTTGATGTAGCGTTGGGTTAACTGTGGACGGTTAAAAACGTCAACTACCAAAACACTGCCAACCCGAAGCACCGCTTTTGCTTCCTTGAAGGCTACTAAATCGTCAGTTTCGGTGGAAAAGTAGCCTATGCTTTGGTCTAAACTTACCACCGCAGCAAACGCGTTTTGCTGAAACGGCAAAAACCGCAGGTCTGCTCGTACAAGCGGCAAATCCGCATGCGCTTGAGCCGCCTTGTTTTTTGCTATCTTAAGCAGTTCCGTGGAGACGTCTAACCCAACCATGCGGTAACCTGCAGCGTCGAGGGCAACGGCGTGGCGTCCAGTTCCACACGCCAAATCCAAAATCCATCCGTTTGGCTGAACGTGTCTTTTTACAAGGTTTACTTGTTCTTCAGTTGCGTCGGCATCGGCAATTTCTGTCCAAAACTTAGCCACACGCCCAAAGACCTCAGCAGTCGGCAACTGGCACTCCTGCACCACAACTGTTCCCCAACCTATATTCACAACAGCAAATATAGCGGTATCTTCGAGTTGTTTAAATCTCCCTACACCTACGCTACAGTATACAACCCCGCGCGGAATAACAATGACCAACGCTCAAGAATGGCACGACATTTATCCCCTCATTAAACTGGCTGAGATGGGTGCACATCGGCGAACTGCCAAAATCAGCACTGAATACTTAGCCCAAAAACTGGGAACCAGCCAACAAACTGCGAGTCGATACCTTATTGAACTGGAACGCAAAGGCTGGATAAGACGAACAATCACCCACGATGGCTGTCTTATAAAAATTGAGCCAGCAGGTAATGCCGAGTTGCAGAAGGTGCATTCGAGTTTGCGGGTTCTGATGGAGGCATCATATCCGCCGAATGTGACTTTGGAGGGAACCGTGTTTACAGGGCTTGGCGAAGGTGCCTACTACATTACCAAAGAAGATTATCGCAGGCAGTTTGCTGAGAAACTTGGCTTTGAACCCTACCCTGGAACTTTGAACCTCAAGTTAACCACAGACTACGACATTAAAGCTCGCAACGAACTCGAAGCTTACCCCGCCATCCAAGTGGAAGGGTTCAAAAACGAACGTCGAACTTTTGGCATTGTCAAATGCTATCCTGTTCTCATAGGCAACAAAGTCAAAGGAGCACTCATTACTGCTATGCGAACCCATTATGATGCTTCTGTGCTGGAAATTATCGCGCCTGTATGTCTGCGTAAGCAACTTGGGCTTAAAGACGGACAAAAAGTGAAAGTGGAAACGTTGCCGTTAAACTAACGGCGTCCCATACGAGTAGCTGACTTGGTAGTGGGCTTCGGGTTTTCTGGCTCGGGCAAGTATGTAGCCAATTATCAAACCTCCTGCTAAGCCTCCTGCGTGCGCTAGGATGTTTACGTTTTCTCCTGTGCTTATCATGAGCAAAAAGAACCCGAAAACCAAGGCGCCAACAACAGATTGCCCGATGCTACGACGTGCATAGCTGGCGCAGGCACCGAACATGGCAAATATGGCTCCTGAAGCGCCTACAGAAAGCAAGTTGGGACCTATGGCTAATGAAAGTACGTTGCCTGCTAATCCGCCTAAAATGTAGACCAGCAAGTATTCTGGTAGTGAGAAGAATTCTTCGCCGCGTAACCCGAAAACTAAAAGGAACAGCATGTTGCCTGCCAAGTGGACAATGCTGGCGTGGATGAACATTGACGTGAAAAGCTGGTAGTAGGCACCGCCATAGAGCACTGCTGCGTTGTATTGGGCTAGGTTGATGGTTGTGTAGGTGTAGTTGGTGACTAAAAAGTCGCCGCCTGCAATGGAGGTGTAAATGTAGAAGGCGACATTTATGGCTATGAGTACATAGGTGATTTTGTATTTTTGGGCGCTGCTTACAGGTACGTTTGATCGATATGGTTGATACATGGCGCTCATCTGGCGTATTTTTCAACGATTTTTTGACGAATTTTAGATGAACTGTTGAGTTCTTCTTGCTCAAATTTGCTCACCCGCACCACCTTGATGGGCAAGTTGTGGGTTTGCACATAACTCTGAACCCGTTGAGCCATATCCGACTGGTCATAACCCAACGCAATCACATCAGGATTAATGGTTTGAATGATGTCGCCTAAGTCGAAGTGTTCTACTCCCAACACAGCTTGGTCTACAATCTTTAGAGACTCCACCAAAGTGCAACGTTGGTTTTCAGGTATAACCGGTTTGCGTCCTTTGGTTTTTTCAACCGTACTATCTCGAGCAACAACGACAACTAGTTGCGCGTTTTTTCCGCCTGCCTGTTTAGCTTGTTCTAGGAATTTTACGTGTCCTAGATGCAGCAGGTCAAAGACGCCGGAAGCCAAAACGACTGTTCGCTTTTCCTGTTGGGGTGGCATTGTCGTTTGTTATGGGTTTGCAAGCATAAAAGTTTGATTATGCAAAACGGGCAGTTTGATGTCACTTTGGCGGAGGAGTTTTGACTGCTCCTATCAGTTTTAATGCATCTAAAACGCCTTCACAGTACGCGATAGAGGTTAGGCTGGTTTCAAACTGGTTTTGGGCATAGAAGTATTTGGCATCTTTAAGGTAAGCTGTGACGTAACCAAAAACTTCGTCAACACAAGCGTCATGGATAGTTAGGGTGCCTTTTTGGCGTTCTACTTCGCTAAGCGTTTTTTCCATGGCGGCGATGTATTTGGCGCTTAATTCTTGGGCGCTCATCGAACCAACCTCCGCAACTCCACCGGTGCCCCCGCAAAAGCAATCAACGCGTCAACTTCCATGAAATGCAGTTGCCCCGGAAAAATCAGCGTCATAGGTGGCTCTCCAAAATCGAAATCCAAAACGTCACGCACAAACCCTGCTTTCAAAGTTGGGCGGCTGCTGCCTGCTCGCGCTAAACCCACAACCAACACATCATCTCCCACGATGCCTTGTTTGCGTTTTTCTTCTACTTGCTTCATTAATGTAAGTGCTTGGTTTATGGTCATGTAGCGTTTTTCGTCCACTTTTAAATCCAGCAAGCAAAGGGTGTGCAGTCCTGCTTGTTTGTTTTGGGCAATTACGTTGTAGGGGGTTTCGCTAAAGTTTTCGGCGAAGGGGATGGTGACGGTTTTGCCGAACTTGTAGTTTTCCAAGCCGCTGACGCTGACTATGGCGCTTAAAATGCTAGAGCCATGCACAATCCGCGTGGGAATCTTTTGCTTGGCTGCTTCAATTCGTAATGTTACATGTGTAGTGGCTATGAATGGGTCGCCTGAAACCAAAAAAACCGCTTTGCCTTCTTTCGTGGCGTCAAAGAGGGCTTTGCCGTTTTCCTCCTCTAAATTCTGACGAGAAAGTAACTGAACAGGTTTACCAATGAGCTTTTCTAAGTTGGGTAACGAAAAATCGGGAAGCAAGCTAGTGTAAAGTTCCATAAAGACCGCGTTGGCGGTTTGGGCTTCTTCTAAGCCTTGAAGGCTGATGCCTTTTTCACTGTTTAAACCTAAACCGACAAAGACAAGTTCCTGCAAACAGTTCCCTGCACATGATTCTGGGTGGAGTGACTTAAACCGTTCGCTGCTTCCCAAAAATGGTGATTGAGTCAACTCGCTTTAGCTTGTTTTCTGAAAAATTTGGTGCATAGGGGTTATGCCTGAGCGGACACTTGGACATTTAGAATGGCCTGCCATTCACAACATCTCCGCTCCGGCTACCCCACCTGTTTACTGCAGTTCAAAAATTAAAATCGTTGCTGGAACAACAAGACACAACATCCCGTGGTTGTTAGAGTAGGCGGATTTTATCGGCTAACTCAGCTATTTGTGCCCTAAACTTGACGCGCATCTTGGTGAACCGCATAGCCGCTGAAGGATGCACCACCTCCACGTACTCGATTCCATCCAGCCTTGGTGCCCCACGCGCTGACGCCCCCACCAAAACCACCAATTTGGGCTTAACTAACTGTAGCTGCGTCACCAAATATGGCACACACGCCGCCACCTCATCTTCATACGGCTTACGATTCTGGGGCGTAACATGCTTAACAATGTTTGTTACAAACAAATCCGAGCGGTTTATGCCGTTTTCTGCAAGCGTTTTGTTAAGGAATTTTCCTGCCCTACCCACAAACGGTCTGCCAGATTGATCTTCTTCAGCGCCGGGATTTTGACCTACCAACATAACCTTGGCATCGCTTGGTCCTTCACCGGGCACCGCATTTTTTGCGTTTTCCCACAATCTACATTTACGGCAACTACAAATTTGCTCATTTAACCGTTCTATGTCCAAAAATGGTTCGCCTTATTGTGGGTTAAATGCAGTCACACAACCTTTAAAAACCGTCCTACGTTGGTTAAGATACAGATTTTGGAGGACTTGTTATCGCTAGCGCAAGGGAACAAGGTTCATCAGTTGCCGACAGTTTCATGGCTGCCCTTACTACGATTGCGTTAAAACGACCTGTGTTCAACCTTATTTTCCGTGTAGCGCTTGCTTTTGAACCGTTGGCGCCTACCGCCATTAATCTGTACTTGACGCGGACTTTTAACAACTGGAAAAGTCGCCGCCTAATCACCGATTTCAAAGTGCGCACCAAACGAATCCACCGCTTCCACTATCGGATATTCATGGATTTCGTGTTGACCAGCGAAGAAGTCCACTACATTCTGAATCACTGGTTACCTAAACAGATTCAACAACTGACACGGAGGTGGAAATAATGGGTGAAGAAGTTACTAAAGCCCCAATGGGCGGGAACAGCGGTCGACTACGCATAACTTTAGATGTTGAAGTTAACGAGCAGCTCTTAAACGCGGCAAAAGACAGTATGGAAAACATCGGACACGCTATTCCTGACATGATTAAACGTGGAAAAGACAGCATACAAAAACAGCAAGAATAAGCCAGCACCGCTCTCTCCCATTTTTTTAAATTGTTGCCCAGTTTTGGGAAAAACATTTTATAAAAAAGATCACAATTAACATATGAAGTTCCATGAAGTTTTTAGTTTTACAAAAAATAAAACACGACGTTCCAATGAGTCAATGGGCAAAAATGCTTCCGTTGCAGTTCAAATATTTTGATGAGTTGGAGAAGCAGAAGACCCTTGAAGTAACTTATCACCTTATTGGTCAACAAGGTAGCATGCTCATAATCAACGCTGACTCCGACGAAACCTTGTCAAAGACGCTTGGCGAAGATCCCATGTTCTTTTATCTGGACCGCGAAGTCTACCCATTAACAACTAGAGAAAGCCATGAAAAACGTATTCGTGACATGATTCAAAAGCAGGCATCACAATGACTTGTCACGGCGGCTTTTCCCTCGACGAAGTAACCCGACGCAGCTGGTACGACCCAGAGGCGATTCTGCGAGAAATCGGTGTCAAACCCGGCATGATTTTCATGGACGTCGGTTGTGGTGACGGCTTTTTCTCTCTGTTGGCTGCGCAAATGGTCAAAAAGAACGGCATAACCTATTGCATTGACGTTGATTCTCAAGCCATTGAACGCCTAAAAGAGAAAGCAAACAAAAAAGGCTTAACCAATATCCGTGTGAAAGTGGGTCCAGCCGAAGAAAAACCGTTCTTCACCGCTTGTGCGGATATTGTCTTTTACAGTATGGTTCTGCATGACTTTCAGGACCCGTTGCAGGTTTTGGCAAATGCCAAAAAAATGCTAAAACCCACAGGCAAACTTGTAAACTTGGACTGGAAAAAGAAATCCATGACGTTTGGACCACCTGAGCACATTCGCTTCAGCGAAGAACACGCCAGCGAATTGATGCGGCACGCAGGCTTCATGGTTGAATCCGTAAAAGATGTCGGTCCGCATCACTACTTAATTATTGCTAAACCCTAAGTTACGGTTCTTCGGCAGCGGCATACAGTTCCAGTAGGTCACGTCGGAACCGTTGAGGCTCGCTGAGGTACGCGGAGTGGTTGCCGCCTTGGTAAGTGATTAGTTTCGCATGGGGCAACTTGTCGACGAGCGTGCGTAGTTCTTCGCCTGAAACGATGTTGTCTTCGGAGCCCCAAAGGATGTGCACGGGGAAATTGAATCGGCTGTAGCTTGCGGGAAGTGGGTCTTCAAGGCTCTTGTAAGGGGACGTTAACAAAAGTCCCTTGACGGGATAATGTGCGGCATAGTTTAAAGCGATGTTGCCGCCGATGCTTGAGCCCACCAACACCGGCACTCTTGAACCGAACACGGCTTCAATGGCGGCTCGTGTGACGGCGATGTTGGTTTCTTTGTCGTGGGTTTTAGGTTGGCAATCAGTTTTGGTGCCATACGGCATATCCAAAGCCAAAAACGGAACATGCTTTTCCTTTAGCAAATCTAGCACGCCTATCCGCTGCCAAACTTCCCGCGTGTAGGACATGCCATGCAAAAAAACAACTGGAACTCCTGATGCTTCATGGACTATTGCTTTACATTTATGTCCCGAAGCATGAATGGTTTTTTCGTTCAAACCTTCGTCTCCTAGTCCATAACATAGTCTGTGGCTTATAACTGTACTTTTGCGGTTAGAAAGAGATAATAGGTGTCTTTTGCTCATGGGGTAGTGGTGTTTTCTTGGCTGTTCAAGTTGGTGATAAAGCACCTGATTTTACGTTGCCTTCTCAAATGGGTGATAAGGTGATGCTTTCAGAGTTTTTAGGGAAAATGAACGTGGTTTTGTACTTTTATCCTAAAGACGAATCCCCTGGCTGCACTAAGGAAGCGTGCAGCTTTCGTGATAGCTACAATGACTTTGTCGATTTGGGCGCCCAAGTGCTAGGTGTCAGTGGCCAAAGCATCGAATCCCACAAGGCGTTTGCAACACATTATGGTCTGCCTTTTTTGTTGCTAAGTGATGAGGGTAACACGGTTAGGCACCTGTATGGTGTTCCCTCCAGTTTAGGCGTACTTCCTGGTCGAGTTACCTACATTATTGACAAAAAAGGCATCGTGCGCCACATTTTCAACAGCCAAACCCAACCCCAACGGCACGTGGATGAAGCTAAACAGGTTCTGCGCCAGCTTGATGATGAAGAAAATCTGCAGAAGGAGCACACGTGATGTGCTTCAGCTTTATAACAGTTTAACCCAAAAAACTGAAGCTTTCACGCCTGCCCATCCGCCTCAAGTAGAAATGTACACTTGTGGTCCCTCAACGTATCAACGTCCTCACATCGGCAACTACCGCACCTTTCTCTTCGAAGACATCCTCCAACGCTACCTCGAATACTTAGGCTACGACGTGACGCGACTAATCACTTTGACTAACATTGAGGATAAGGCGATTTTGCAAGCGCAAAAAGAAGGCGTCAGCGTTGAGGAACTTACTAGCCACAATGAAGCGCTTTTCTTTCGGGACTTTGAGTTGTTGCATATTAAGCAGCCAGACTTTACGGTTCGCGCTTCCTCCATCGTGGACCAAGCGGTTGCGCTCATACAGATGCTAGTTTCTAATGGGGTAGCTTACCAGCACACGTACCAAGGTCGCCAAAACTACTACTACGACCCATTAAAGTTTAAGGGGTTTGGCAAACTGGCCCATCTGGACATGCAGAATTGGCCCCAAACGAAACGCCGCTTCCATTTAGACACATACCCAGGGACTCCATGGAACAAAGGCGACTTTATCTTGTGGCATGGCTGTAAAAGCAGCGACAACGTCTGCTGGGACACCGAGGTCGGCAGAGGCAGACCAGCATGGGACATCCAAGATGCCTCCATGGTTACCAAACATTTGGGTTTTAGCATAGACATTGCTTGTGGTGGCACCGACAATCTTGTGCGTCATCATGATTACACTTTGGCTATTGTTGAAGCGGCTTCAGGTAAATTGTTTAGCAAGTTTTGGCTGCACGGTGGCCACCTCTACGTCGAAGGAGCAAAAATGTCCAAAAGCAAAGGCAACGTCCTTTATCCCGACGACTTAACAGCGAAAGGTTACCAACCCCACCACATACGTTTCTTCTTAATTTATGGCGCTTATGCTAAGAAACGTAACTTCACTTGGGACCTGTTAGCACAGACAAGTCGCCGACTGGACGACTTTCGCAATTTAGTTCATGTCTTAGAAAACGCTAAACCGTCAAAGACAAACACAACTACAGCGCCCCGCTTAAGGAAAGTTTTCCAAAGGTACATGGACCAAAACCTCGACGTAAAAGGCGCCTTTGATGCCCTCTTTGAAGCAACAAAAAGCTTGGTTATGTTGGCGAAAAAGAAAAAGTTGAGTCAGCAAGCCCAAAACTTGGCTCTCACTGAGCTGCATGCTGTTGATGACGTTTTGCAGGTTATTTTTTAGGCTAAAACGCCGACTAACTTCACGCGGTCCAAGTTTTCGGGTCCATGTGGAGCAATGTCTATTTCGTCAGTGAGGTCTTTGCCTGCTTGATGAGCACCAAGGTGGTCTCCACCTATCCAGAAACTGCTGTCTGAAACATCGTAAACTTTACCTTGGTAAGCCACATAGGCAGGGTTGCCGTCGGAACCGTTAAATTTTGCAAGTTCTTCGAGAGTAAATTTTTTTTGTTCAGCCAAAACAAGTCACCTAAAAGGTATAGTGTAGGTTTTTGTTTTAAAGATTTGGGAGCCAAGCCCCTGTTTAGAAGGGGTTTGTGCTTGGTACGCTTTGGTAGGTGGCAACTATGTGGATGCTGCCTGTGGTGGCTGAGAGCTCAGTGAGGAAGTTGTTGGTTGCGGGGTAGTTGTTGGAGTAGATGGGTGATTTGTTGCCGTTAAAGCTGTGTACGTCAACTGATATGCTTCCTGTGGAAGTGTGTGAGGTTATTTGTGCTGCGTTGTTTTGCGCAAGCTGCATGTCTAAATTCACGCTGCCCGTGGTGGTGCCCACGTTTAAGGTGGCGTTTCCGCCAAGAACCGCGCTCTGGATAATGCTTGCATGTATTGAGCCTGTGGTTGTGTGCACATCAATGGGCGTGTTTGTGGAAATGCGGCAGTTAGCCCAGTCAAACTGAACTGATCCTGTGGTTGTAGAAACTAAAACTGGTCCTTCAAAGACGGCGTTTCCCGAAACTGCGGTTTCAACAGAGCCCGTGGTGCTGCGCAGGCTAAGGGCTTGGAATGTTACTGCGCGGTCAGAAGTTAACTTAACAGCCCCAACCGAGGTGCTAACTTGCACGTTCAAGACAGCAGAGGGGTCAAGATACACATTGCAAGTCACCGTTAGACCGTAACTTAACGGCCACACCTCGTTTTGGGTCACTTTGCAGGTCACTGTTTCTGTATCGTTAGCGGTAACTGGGTTGAATTCCACTGTGACAGGTTCCTCGGTGGACCCAAACAGCCCTGTCGAACCCGTTGCTGAAACATCCACACGAACCAACTCACCAAGGGAACTAGTTGTGTAGATGTTGATGTTGGCGACGTCTGCTTCAAGGTTCAAATAAATGTTGTTTACGCCTGACGCGGTGGGAACCACGTTGGGGCTTTGGAAGTTGACGCTTCGGAAGGGCACAAACACAAACCCTGCCACAACAACCCCCACCACCAAAACCGCAATCAACACGCCCACAATGGGCCAAGCGATGGGGCGACTTTGTTCGTAAGTGCACGGCGGCGGAGTTTGTTGTGTAACTGGCTCAACTGGCGCTCCGCAGGCACGGCAGAACCGTGCATCTTCATCGAGTTTTGTTCCGCATCTACGGCAGTACGGCATAATTGGACCTCAAATAAGGTGGAAGACTGGAAAATTTAAGCGTTTTAGTTGGCTTTAAACATAAATAACAGAACCAGGATAGTTCCTTTGGTTACTATGGTTTACTGTAAAAACTGCGGGTTTAAGTTGCCGCCAAGCGCGCAGTACTGCCCCAGATGTGGCGCACCTATCACGCCAGTCACCCAAGAAAGCAGCAGTGGACCCTACGGCTACAGTAGCCAAATCCCCATTCGAGAAGGCCTAAAGCTGGCGCATTGGAGCGAACGTTTCGTTGCTTGGCTAATTGATGTCATAATCGTCGGCGTCTTTATCGGCGTGTTAGGTTTGTTTACGTGGGTTGCTGGCGGCGGCTGGACTTGGTGGAATGGTTGGCCGGGATGGTTGCCTTTCTTTAACATCAATGTTGGCGGTGTTGCCTTGTTCCTTTACTGGATGCTTATGGATGCAGCGTACGGGCAATCGGTTGGCAAAATGGTCATGCGCATAAAAGTGGCACGGCTAGATGGTGGTCACGCTGGATTTGGGCAAGCGGCGTTGGAAGCCTTTGGCAAAGCGTTTCTGCTGCCAATAGATGTGCTGCTGGGCTTGATTCTGTTTCCACGATATAAGCAACGGGTTTTCAACTACCTGTCAGGCACAATAGTTATTCACTAGCCAGTTAAGCTACGTGTCTGGCTTGGTCCCATTTTTTGATCCATGGCTAATTGGGACCTGAGGATTTTTAACTCAGACCTGTCTATATGCCAGCAGAGAGGAAACCCATGCGCGTCGTCTTTCGAATCGGCGGTTCCGTCGTAGCCTCACCAATAAACACCGACCTCATGAACAAATATATTGAGCTGTTAAAGCAACTGAAGCTTGACGGGCACGAAATCGTCGTAGTTGTTGGCGGTGGCACGTTAGCCCGTGAATTTATCGGCATCGCCAAACGTTTAGAGCTTGCAATGGCGGCACAAGACGAAGTTGCCATATCTGTTTCCCGCTTGTTTGCCCAGTTGTTTGTCAAAAAATTTGGCGCCTTAGGCTGCGACAAAGTGTCCACCACACTTGATGAAGCTGGGGACTGTTTGCGGGCGGGTAAGATTGCGGTTATGGGTGGCTTAAGACCTGGAATAACCACTGACACGGTAGGCGCGTTGGTGGCGGAGCATGTGAAAGCGGATTTACTAGTTAAGGGAACGGACCAGGATGGGATCTATGATAAGGATCCTCGTAGGTTTTCAGATGCTGTCAAGTTGGATCGGTTGAGTTTTGAGGAGTTGCAAAGTGTTTTTTCGGAGACGGAGCATAAGGCGGGGATTCATCAGGTGATTGATCCTGAGGCGATTAAGGTGCTTAGACGTAGTCGGGTGCGGATTGTGGTGGTGAATGGGTTTACACCTGAGAATGTTGTTTTGGCGGTTAAGGGCGAGAAAATCGGTACTGTTGTGGGGTAGTTTTCTTTTTTTGTCTTGTTTGTTGTTGTTTTGGTGCATTATCCTTAAATATCACATGCGATATCACAGTTGATACTAAATATCAATAACGATATCGATGGTGATATAAAATGTTTGACGAAGAACATACACGTAACCACCTACGCCACCACATGATGCACAACCGCAACTGGCTACGCCACAACGCCATGGTCCCCAAAGGCTTCATCCGATACCACGTCCTCGAAGCCCTCAACGAAAAACCCATGTCCGGCTCCGAACTCATGAACCAAATCGAAAAAAACACTGGCGAACGATGGAAACCCAGCCCTGGCTCAATCTACCCTCTGCTTTCGTGGCTCCAAGACAACGGCTACGTCAAAGAACTCCCAACAGAAAACGGGCTCAAACGCTATGAACTCACCCAAAATGGCAAAGACTTCCTAGAAGAACAACGAAAAATCAGAAACAAATTCCGCGAGGAAGGCGGCTTTTTTGCAGAACCCTTCTTTGGTCGGTTCTTCATGCAAATGCCTCCCGAAAAATCCGAACGAATCCGCGTATCCATGAAGCGTCTTGCGACTTCAACTTTCAAGTTAGCTCACACCCTCAAAGAGCACTACTCTGAACAAGCCATAGACGAAGCCCTAACGATAATAGACGAGACCGCAA
>CAZTRN010000019.1:0-36052 GCA_964616775.1 uncultured Candidatus Bathyarchaeia archaeon | reverse complement strand
TGAAACTTAACGAGATGCTGTCCCTATAAAAAAGAGATGTTAGGGGTTAGGGCTGAGGGCTTCGTAGATTTTCAGCGTTTCATCCGCCACTTTCCGCCACGTAAAAAATTCCAGCACCCGTTTTCTTCCATTTTTACCCCATGTACGGGCTTTATCAGGACTGCGCAATGTTTCTTTAATGCCCCATGCGATGTCTGCTGGGTCTTCGCCGTTTATGTGAACGCCATTTTGTTCAGGTCCACTGGTGATAATTTGCTCTTTAAAACCCACCACACCTCGAGCACCCACAACTACAGGTTTTTCCATAGCCATAGCTTCTAAACTGACGATGCCAAACGGTTCATACAATGACGGAAACACACACAGGTCCGAGGCTGCGTAGTGTAAGATGCGTTCTTCTTCGGGCACAAAATCAAAACGGTACACAACGTTGTTTTTGATGTTTAGGCGGTCGGCTGTTTCCACAATGTCGTGTTGTTCTTCGCCTTTGCCTAGGATAACGAGTTTGGTGTTGGGGAATTCTTTGAGCACACTGGGCATGGCTTGCAAGATGTTTCGGGCACCCTTGACCCATGTTAAGCGTCCCACAAACAGAATCATATTCCAGTCTGAGGGGATGCCATATTTTTGGCGAATTGCCTGAACCGCGCTGTCTTGGACATTTTGTGGGGCGTATCGGTTTGCGTCTACGCCATTCCAGACCACGCTGACTTTGGAAGTTGGCCAACCGTGCTTGGCGAGGTCTTGTTGCATCGCGTAACTGACAGTTATAATGCGGTCGGCGTTTTGCGCCATGGCGTTTTCAAGGTGGGTGACGACTTCGCTACCTTGTCCACCACTTCTGCCCCACTCTGTGCTGTGGGTGTGAAAAACAACAGGAATTTTTGACTCATTTTTTATGACCAGACCTGCAATGCTGCTAAGCCAATCATGTACACAGACAACATCAAACTGGTATTGTTCTTTGGCTATGAGTCCGTTGAGGAATTTGGTGGCGCTAAGTATGTTGTAGATGAAGATGTCGTTGAAGAGTTTGATGTTAGTGCCCCACTTTTTGAGGTCATCAACCACAAAAAACGGAAACACGTTGCTGGCATCTGCAATTATAGGGCGGTGAACTTCGACCCCTCGGACAATTTCGCGGGTCCGCAGATTGCCGCCTGGGTTGAGTGTGAACACGGAGACGTCGTGGCCGATGTCAACGAATTCTTGTGTGATATATTCTGCGTAGGTTCCTAAACCGCCGACAATTGCTGGCGGGTACTCCCAAACGAAAAATCCAATCCTCAAAAGCGGTCACCGTTGTTTTGGAACTATCTTGTGAACGGTATTTATAGGTTCGCCAGAAACACTACGCTACACGTTTTGGGCACGAACTAAGACCCATACAGTTATAACGTGCCAGTCCAAAGATATTTTTGAGAGCTTTTGAGGTTTGGCTATGTCTTCTGTTTCTTACAAACTTGATACGGAAGTTCCCTCCAGCTATTACGATAAACTGCTGGAATTCATGTACAGAAAGTTTGTTTTGCCTCAAAAGCAACGCTTTACCAATGCTTCTAAAGAAACTTCAGCTTCCGGAAGTAGTCTTCGGTATAATATTTTGGATGCCCAAGGCAAAGAAATGGTTGCGGTTACAATAACAGGCAACAGCTCCTTGAACGTGTCCATAACCCCCTTAGTGACGGAGCTTTCGGATGAAACCATTCAAGAAGCAAAACAAGACGCCATCATAGCTACCCAGATGTTTGAAGAAAAAACTCGCAAAGCCACCTGGTACTTTGCATGGCGTGAAGGTGAAGAGATTGTTCCTGAAAAAGTGAAACTGCAGGAAAAAAGCTTCAATCGCCTCTTTTTGGAAACCCAAGCGCTCTTTTTTATTGTTTTCATCGTGTTAGGCATGGGGTTGTTTATTTTTGTTTTTGCGTTCTATCCCAGTTGGTTTTGGGTAGCGCCTTTGGCGCTAATTTTGGTGCAGTTTGTTTTCGTTTTCTACTCAAACAAAATTATAGCACGCACTGGCGACTGGACCATAACTAAAGATAACCCGATCATCCATTTTCTAGAGTACCACCTGCCTGTAGGCACGTTGGGCGCTATAGATGACTTAAAACAAACACCACCCGAACAGTTGGCAGCTATCAAAAAGGAAGTTTATGAAGAAATCTTGGCAAAACAGGGCGTCATTGACTGCACTCAAGCTGAGAAGGTCTTTAACAAGTATAATGTGTCCTGCAGCGAAGGCACCTTATCAGCGAAAAAAATTAACGTCTACGAGATGGTCAAAAAAGTCGCTGACCGCTTCGGCTACAAAGTGCCTAAAATCATTATTTCTAACACGATGGTGCCTAACGCAGCAGCGTCAGGTCCCAGTCCCAGTCGGGGGATAGTCTTAATCACTACAGGCTTGCTGGTTCAACTGGAAGAACCTGAGATCATAAGTGTGTTAGGTCACGAATTTGGTCATCTTAAAGGTCGAGATCCCCTCATACTTTATGGGTTAACCAGCGCTGAATTTTTGTTTCGTTTCTATGTTCTATTCACTTTGGTTCCATTTATTTTTACTTCGTTGCTGTTTCTTGTTTACTTCTGGGCAGTCATGACGTTAATCTTTTTTATCGCCAAATTCTTTGAAGCTCGGGCAGACTTGACGTCGGCTATAATGATGGGGCAACCTCAAATCATGGCGAGTGCACTGGAGAAAATTGGGTTCCAGCGGTTGCTGTTTGAGCGTACGCCGAGTTTCCGTTTGCAGGAGTGGGTAGGGTTGGATTCACATCCACCGATTTATTTCAGGGTGGAGCGGCTGTCTAAGCTTTCAGAGCCTGTAATGGTGAAGCGTCCCTTGATTCAGAGCATACGTGAAGTCATACGGGGCTTCGCAGCATCCGTGTAACTTTTTTCTGTCTTTTGCAGGGTTTCGCCTCTCTTTTTGAGCTTGTTTGCTGCTTGCAGAGACAGATGAAGGGAACTGAATCAAGTATGCACTAAGCATAAATACGCTTTAAACGGAGGTTTTAAGCAACCACTCGTGTATCGCATGCAAAAACTGAAAATGCGTTCTCCCTCCCAGTTGGCTTTGGGACTCAGTCAACACAGCTTAGCGATAGCCATAAAATTTGCTGTTATAGCACTGATTATTGTTGTTATTTACGAGCAGGATTTGGGGCTTGTTTTTGGGGGCGCCTTAAATGATGAATCGTCTTTTCACATCTTGGCGATTCCGTTTTTGTTTGCTTACTTGCTGTATCGGAAACGGAAAATGATTGGCGCCACCTTGCAGCAACCTCTCAAAAAAACACTCGGGCTAAAAGCTCATCTGAGCATCATCATAGGCGCTTTCCTGTTTGCCACCAGCATTCTCACTTACTGGTACGGCAGCTACACCTTTACACCTCTTGAATATCACATGGCAACTTTGCCTTTTGTAGCAGCCGCCTTAATCCTCATACTGTTCAATCCCAACACGCTGCGGCAAGCTCTTTTTCCAGTTGCGTTCTTGATTTTTTTGATGCCACCACCATCAGAAATTCTCTACAGCATTGGCGCCGAACTTTCCAATTTAACTGCCGTAATTTCTAATGGGATAATCAACCTGTTTGGGGTAAAAACCGTTCTAACTGACACTTATGGAAGCCCGCTCATAATTCTAACGCGTCCAGATAACACCACCATGAATTTCAATGTGAGCGTTGCTTGTTCAGGTATCTATAGTCTTATAGGTTTCACCATATTTGCGCTCTTCATCGCTTACATCACTCGTGGGAGATTGCGCAACAAGCTCTTCATTCTTGTCAGTGGCATACCGCTGATTGTGGCGTTAAACACTGTGCGTATAACCACTATTCTCGGCTTAGGCTATGCTTATGGTGATGAGCTTGCTTTGGAAGTGTTTCACGCTGTTGGCGCCACGGTGCTGATGTTTATTGGTACCTTGATTTTGCTTGCTGTCACTGAGAAGTTCTTCAAAAAACCCACACCTCCACCCATTTGCCCCTCATGTGAACAAAATGGGCTAACGCCACGTGATTTTTGTCCCACTTGTGGCAAGCTGGTTCGCTTCCCAAAAATCACCCTGCGCAGAAATGACCTTGCGAAAATCGCGGTTCTGTTTGTTGTGGTGGCGGTTTTGGTTTCCATACAGGCGCCTGTGTTTGCGTTGACTCAGGGACCTGCGCAAATTGAAGTGCAAACGCCTTCGGGTACGCAGGGCAACACGCTCATTTTGCCAACTGTTGAGAACTACACGCTTACTTACCTGTATCGGGACACTGCGTTTGAGGAGCTTTCAGGTGAAACCGCATCGCTTGTTTACGCGTATGGTTCAACTAATCAAAGTGCAAACGTTTGGGTAGCGGTAGAGTTGGCACCGTCTCTTGCGCCGCTTCACCGATGGGAAACTTGTTTAATCAATTTCCCCATCAGCCAAGGCAGCCAACCCAAAGTCAACACGCTTGACCTGCGAGATGTGACCACGCAAGAAAACCCACCCATCGTTGCCCGATATTTTGCCTTCCAATATCCTGACAGCAGCCAAATCCAAGCCGTTCTTTACTGGTATCAAACCGCCAAGTTTACCATAAACGGAACTACTCAGACCATGAACGTTAAAATGAGCTTGGAGATGTATCTTTCAAACGCAGAAGAGGTTCCTGCAGCGGAAGAGCAAATGTTAGCTTTTGCAGTAGCTATCAACGAGTACTGGGAGCCCATTCAGATGTGGACCACGGTGACGTTGGTAATTTCGCAGAATGGCTTGGTTTTGTCAGCGTTTTCAGGCTCCCTTCTGATTGTGGCTATCTTTTACGGGTTCTGTATGGACCGCAAAGCGAAACTGTCGCTTCTGCAGATGTATGGTAAACTCTCGCCTCAAGACCAACTGTTAATTACGGCGGTAAACAACGCCCAAAAAGCTAACAACGCATCCACCCAAGGCGTAACCGCAGAATACCTTAAACTTACGAGTGGCGTGCAAAGTGAGTTTTGGGTTAAGCAGAAACTGCAAGATGCAGAAAAATCGGGCATACTTAAAAATGCTCTTGTGAGCGTGCAGGATTCGCCTGCGTTGCGGTGGCAGTCGCAGGTTCCAAGGCGTAATGCTGTGCTTAAATGGCTGCCCATCTAAGCAGATTCACCGTTCAAAATAGCTAACCAGAGACCTTTGGTTCAGGTTATCTGTTGAGGCCTTAGGGTTGAAAAGTTTTTTGTCTTCTTGTGTGTGGGTTGTCTATCCCCCCTCTGGTTTTGGCAGGGCTCAAATTGGGCTGCTTTTTGGTTTCAGGACAGCATTTGAAGTTTTCTCGAGGGCTAAGCAGGGTTTAAACGGGCACCGATGGGCTAAAAAGGGACACGCTGTTGACGTTGCAAATTAGAATATCAAGCTTTAACAAATTCCCGCAGGCACCCAAGAAAACTATCTATGTGAGCCTTGGTGGTGTGAGGCATCACAACAACTCGTATGCATTGGAGTCGCGGAACATACGAAACATACCAACCACGCTGCCGCAAATAGTCCACAAGCAATTGAGCTTTAGTAGACTGGAAGGCAACAATGTTCATTGTAGGCTTAACCAGCAACGAAAAACCCAAGTCCACTAACCCCTCGCTAAGTGCGGTGGTCGTTTTCATGCAGTTTTGGACGACTTCGCGAAAGCCCTCCCGTCCCAAAGCATTAAACACTGCCCACGTAGCCGCCACCGAAGCACCCGAACGGGTACCCACAAACGTGCATTGATAATCGTGGGTTAGATAAGGGGTTTGGGTTTGGATGCAGCTTAGTTGTTGTCTGTCGCGGAAGAGGATGCCGCCTGCAGGGATGGTGGACATGCCCATCTTATGCGGGTCCACAGTCATAGACTGCACGCCCTCTAAAGCGAAATCAAAAGATGGTGTTGGATAGCCGAGTTCTTTGAGAAAAGGCAAAACTAAGCCGCCAAAAGCCGCATCTACATGCAAAGGTACCCCACGCTCATGGGCAACGCGGGAGAGTTGGTCAATTGGGTCCACAGCGCCCAACTCCGCCGAGCCTGCGTTCCCAACGATTGCCACGGTGCGTTCAGAAATCTGCTGCTCAACATCAGCAAGGTCAACGCCAAACGACGCGTCCAGTTTGGCTTCGACCAGTTTTAGTCGTAGCATGTCGCAGATTTTGACAAATGAGAAATGAGCTGACGAGGGCACAATCACTTCGGGGTAATCTATGTGGGCAGCGTTTCGTGCCGCATACATTGCCATCAGGTTAGCTTCCGTGCCACCAGACACGATAAAGCCCGTGGCTGTTTGGGGGGCGTGCAAAAGTTCAGCGAGGTCAGCAACCGCTTCTTTCTCTAAAGCGGTGGTTCCGGGAAATAAGCCGGGGTCTCCTAGGTTTGCTTCCAAAAACAGTTCATGTGCTGCCTTAGCAGCAAAATGGGGCGTGGTACACATGGAGCACAAAATTTTGCCGTCTGCGTAGTGTTGGTCGGTTTGTTGTGCTTGCTTAAGCCGCTGTTCAATCTGCGTGGGCGTTAAGCCTTGGCTGCGCATTTACACTCCGCACCCTTTACCGTTTCAACGAGTTCTTGCACTTTTTGGCGGGTTACATGCCCGTTAAGGCGGTCCCCATCATCACAAGCAGCGCCCCGAAGACCCACAATATCGGCGCCTAAACTGCAAAGCAGTGACAAATGGTCTTTGCGTATGGACCCCGCCAATGCTGCCTGCAAACCGTAACTGTGACTTTCAGAAACAAACTTGGTGAGTTGCTCGTAGGACATGAAGTCGAAGAGGGTTTTGCCGTCTTTTATGGCGGTGTCAACCATGGCTACGTCGCAGCCAGCTTCGTAAGCCACTTTGGGAACTTCATTAGGCGGTATGGAACCAATTCGGGCAGCGTCTGCAAACCCCGCCGCAACAACCTTCACTGCGCCGTTAGTTTTTGCAGCCTTCACCACCGCCTTAAGCAACACGACAGCTTCTTGGCTGTTTTTTAAATTAAACAAGCTGACCTTAACGTAGTCAACGCCTAACGCGGCAGCCCCAAACGCGGCAAGAGACGCGGACCCCGGCAAACCAGGCAAGTCACCTAACGTACAGCTAACTGCCCTATCACAAGGAGTTAAGTCACGGATACGCTGAATGACCCAAGGAAAACTGGCACCTAACGCGCCCTCTTTGGGGTTCTTAACGTCAATAATGTCTGCTCCGCCAGCTATGGCTTCACTGGCTTCTTGCTCGTTACTGGGACTGATGAGCACTTTCAGGGCGCGTTCGCTCCGTTTGACTGTCATGCGGACGTTGTACAGCTTAAAGGTTGCGCCTCAAGTGTTCTTGAAAAAGGCTTTTACGGTGTAAACAACAATAACGCTGTATGCGGGTAATTCCTGTTATTGACCTGCTCGGCGGCGTGGTTGTTCACGCTGTTAGAGGCAAAAGAAGCAGCTACCTACCCCTCGAAAGTAAGTTTTGCTGCTCCGCGGAGCCTATAGCAGTTGCTGAGGCATTCAAAGCAGCAGGGTTCCACGATTTATACATCGCCGACTTAGATGCCATCCTTTGCAAAGGCAACAACCTCAAGGACATCAAAGGTATCGCACAACAAACCAACATGCGCCTCATGGTGGATGCAGGCGTCGCCGACATCGAACAAGCCCAAACCCTGCTACAACATAAAACGTCAAAAATCATAATTGGCACAGAAACCCTCTCCAGCCTAACCTTCATCCAAGAAGCAATCTGCAGTATAGGCACAAAAAGAGTTGTGGTTAGCTTGGATTTGATGAACGGGAAAGTCTTAAGCAAATCCGCAACTATCCGACAAATGACGCCTCTGGAGGTTGCGGTGGAGTTAGAGCAGATGGGCGTGGATGAGTTGATTGTTTTAGATTTAGCGCGCGTTGGCAGCGGCGAAGGCATTGACCTGTCACTTCTCAAAGCATTAACGGCGCAGCTGTGCATGAAGGTGCTTGTGGGCGGCGGCATCCGAGGCTGTGAAGACCTCAAAGCGGCAGACGCATTGGGCGTTTATGGAGTTTTGTTGGCAACCGTTCTGCATACGGGTAAGCTGAGTTCAGTTGAGTTGAAGCCTTACTGCTGAACAGATTATTCCTATTTTTCTGCGCCGTGCAGCGCAAATCGTGAGCGGTTAAGCATGCTGTAAAATGCAGACTAATCCGCCAAACTGAAGCAGCCGTTTCCCCGCTGCTGAATCAGCAACAACCACACGCGTCTTTACGCCCCTATTAGCCGCAACTTGCTGCAGACGCTGCAAACGGCTTTTTTGTCGACCCCCCGAAAGGTAACTGTCCGTCAACAGCAACATATCTGGCTTGGGCTTTCCAGGCAACCACGCACCATAAATGGCATCTTCAGCTTCCTGCAAAGAGTACAGCACCAGCGGTTGGTCAGCGTTTAAGCGTTTTTCCAGCAACTCTAAGAGATTTTCTGTTTCAGTTACGGTTGTTTCGCCAACAAGCGTTTTGAACTCCGCCGTCCGCGTCAACACAGTTACGTCGTGTACGGTGGCTGCTTGCCCAGTTATGGTTGAAAAGGCGGCTTTGGTTGGACCTTGCATTAGCCAAACGTGATGCCCCCGAATGTGGGAAAGTAAATCTTCGCTGTAACTGGTTCGGGGCGGAGAAGCGACAATTATGCTTTTGACGCCTTCATTCAAGGTCGGTCGGATGGCATTGATTAGGGCTTCATGGAAATTGTAGAGGGCGCGGGTGTCTTTTCGAGACGTCAAGGGTACGGTTCGGTCAGGTTTGGCTACGTGGCTGTAGATTTTCCAGACATAGCCACCAGTTTCGTTTAAGCCAATTAGCAACGCAACTGCGTAACCTCGTCGGTAACTTTTAGGCAAGAGTATTCCTGTCAAGCTAACGGAGTTGGTGCTTATTACTGCTTACCCGAACCTTCGTTGCTAAACCTGCGTTAGCGGTTTTTAGCGAAGCAATTGAGTGATTCCAGAAAAGTATAAAGCGTACGTACATTCTAAAGTAGAATTACCTAAGAGAGCGGATATATTATATGCAACTTGTTGGGGTTATTCTTGTTCTCATAAGCATCGGAACGATTGTGGCACCTATAGGCGCGGTAGTAGTTATGTACCGAGATAACCTGCCCCAAATAGTAATTCCCGCCGAAATCAGCGACCTCATTAACGGCAACGGCACATCCATCTTTAACACGCACAGCCTTGACAGCGGCAACTTCACTTCTGAACAAGACAACTTTTTGGCACCCGTATTTGTATCCTCAGAAGTCAACAGGGTAGACCGAACTTTTGACATAGTGGTCAACTTCACTAACACGTTCACTTTTAACTTTACTCTCAACAGCCTAACTGCTGGCGTTGAATGCACCGAGCACAGTTATTTGTTAGGCAACGTAAGCGTTAATGGTCCATTGACTCTGCCTTCAGGCGAAACTGTCCAAATTCACGTTGCAGGTTCATGGACACAAGACGCAGAAAACCACGTCATCGCGCAACATTCAGACGCCAACTCAATTAATGTCAAATTAGTTGACTTAACAATCAATGTAAGCGGCATTATCATTCATCAAACTGAACCCGTAGAAATCGGTGAAATTTCGTTTATCCAATAGGTGAAGAGCATGCAAAAAATTAACTGGCTGGCACTAGTTGGCGGAATTTTAAGTTTAGTTTTAATTGCAGTTTCTATGTATGTTCCGTGGTGGCAATTTACGGTCGGAGATAGCGTGCCGCCGCTGGCGCAAGCTAACTTTTCGCCGGTAAATCTAAACATATCCATCTTGGGGGACGCCCTGACTATTCCGTTAATTTGGGCCATTAACATAGCTACGTTACTTTCGCTTGCAGCCGGCGGCATCATTCTACTCATATACGCAGTGTTACCCGCTAAAGCCTACTCCAAAAAACTGCTTGACTTTGGCTACAACAAGCCGCTTGTTGCAGTTGTCCTCTTCGCTGTAGAGCTAGTCATCTTGGTCATGACAGCAAAAACCGCAATAGGCATTGACGTCCCCGTAACAGGGTCCGCTCTGGTTCATCTGCCCGAATCAATGACCCAAAGTACAGACGTTGCAGTTATGGTTTCTGCAGGGTTCGGATGGGTATTTTACTTCGCCATCGTTGTGGCGATTTTGTGTGTCGCGGCGCGGGTATATCACCGAAAAGTTGAGGCGCCCAAACTACCAACCTAAACGATATTGGCTGACAGGCTTGTGAAGCAGAGTATTCATAAGCGTTCTTGCCGTATTGTTATTGAAAAGTGCATAAACTTTCATTCATGTGTAACCAGCCAGAAGGTAAGGTTTAGTTCCCAAAGATGAGTTTAAGCCTGAACGTACGGCAAAAAACGGGCTGTGGGTTAAAGCAGAAAATCTTCCCATGTTGATGCGATCGCGAAGAAGACTGCAAATAATCAGAACAGCTGCTTATGCCATCGCATTCTAGCTTGCTTCTCAACTTGGGCAATTAAAAAACCAGCATAAGAGACCTAATAAGCCTGCTTGTCTAGCAAAAAGTAAAATTCAAAAGCAGGGGAGCGGGTTTTTCAGGTGTTTAGCGCACTTTTAGATGTTGACCAAAATTGACCGCCCAGCAAAGGTTCGAGGATATATGTTTTACGGTACCTTGGCGAAGCGGTAGGAAGGGTTTATGCCTTGCCTGCACGTATATACCGATGGACCGGTGGGGAATGCTTTGACCAACGCTAAAGAAAAATTCGACGAAGACCTAACCGAACTGGTAGCAAACTTATCCGTAGACATGAACCCTGGCGCCAAACAGAAACTCATCCAACTTAAAGAATACCTGCAGGCACTGCATCGCCAAAACGTGGTCAAAATTAACCACTCCGTGATGGAACTGGTTTGCGCCAAATACCTCATACTCAAAGGCTTTGATGTTAAATTAGAGTATCAATTGGACCCCATTTTGACTTGTGACCTTTACTCAACTAAGGGGTATGGCAATTTTATTGTGGAGATAGAAACAGGCTACATTCCCCCTGAACACGCCATGGACCCCATGATGTACACCATGGCGCGGTTAGCCAGCAAAATTGTTCGGTATAGTAGTTTTGCAGGCAAATTTGCCATAGGCGTTCCACCGCATTATGTTTTGCCGCTTCCAGCGCAGTTGGCAGTGCCACCACGCAGACGAACCCCCCAAGACATCCAACGCATCAAAGCCCTCTGCGACCGCTACTACGACAAACCCCCCGTCACTGAAGACGCCGTCAAAAACGCACGCATCCAAGAAATATACATAATTGATGTAGACCGATTAAGGGTTCAAGAAATGGACCCTGAATCTTACATGAAACGGGCGCTAAAAAAGGGGTTGATTTTTACTGATGAGGAAGTTACGTTGGGTGATCAAGCCCGCGCTCGTATGGTTCGGGCAGAGGAAGAACTGGACTATTACCTAAAATAGGGGCAGATGCAGTGTCGTTTTTTGTTTACATTATTCGCTGTGTGGATGGAACCTTCTACACGGGGTACACTAAAAACGTGGAAGAACGGGCGAAGCTGCATGCCTGCGGCAAAGGTGCCCGATACACCAAAGCGCATCCGCCTAAAGAGGTGGTTTACGTGAAAACATTTGCGTCGCGTTCCGAAGCGATGCGACATGAACGGGCACTAAAAAAGTTAAGCCACAAACAAAAAGAAGAACTAAGCAACGCACAAAACGGCACGGCCCATACAAAATAGAAAGCCTGATAACTGCAGGTACCCACTGT
This sequence comes from uncultured Candidatus Bathyarchaeia archaeon, assembly GCA_964616775.1. Classification (GTDB taxonomy): domain Archaea; phylum Thermoproteota; class Bathyarchaeia; order Bathyarchaeales; family Bathycorpusculaceae; genus JADGNF01. Next base: position 24,344 of record CAZTRN010000019.1, on the reverse strand, counting down.
ATTTTTGGTGCTGATTATGCCTAAAGCAAAACCCACTTGGACGCAGAAACTTCAAGACAGCAAAGATTACCCCAAAGTGGAGCCTATAGGAGAGCGCATGAGTAAACGTTGGGGCACGGGCACGGTTGTGATTCCTGCGCCTTTGGAAGTGGATGAGTTTATGCGTAAAGTGCCCCAAGGCAAACTCACCACTGTAAATAGCATCCGAGAAGTCTTAGCCAAAAGGCACGGTGCCACCATCGGCTGCCCCATGACCACGGGCATTTTTGCGTGGGTTGCAGCTAACGCTGCCGCTGAACAGCTGCAAGTGGGTCAAACCGACATCACGCCATATTGGCGAACGCTCAAAGCAGGCGGCGTCATAAATGAGAAGTACCCAGGCGGAGTGGATATCCAAAAACAGTTACTGGAAAACGAAGGGCACATCGTAATTCGCAAAGGCAAAAACTCCGTGGTACAAGACTACGAGAAAGTTATGGTTTATTTTTAGATTAGCAAAGTCAACGCCAAGCCTGTTACCAGTGGGATTAGCAGGTTATCGTTTATGGGCAGAGGCAAATACTCAATTAGCATGCCAACGAATGCGCCAATTAACGCAAGGGGGGGTGCAACAAATACGCAAGCCGCCAAAAACGCAAAAAAGAATCCACCCAGCGAACCCTCCAACGTTTTGGCGCGGTTAAACAGCAAAGGCGTACCCGACATGGCGCTACCTATGAGGGACGCAGAACTGTCACCTAACGCCAAAACCGCAACGGCTGCGTAGTTTGCGGGGGCAGGAAAAAGCAGTAACGTCAACAAAATGCCCAACGCAAAAAACACAGGCGCAAACGTAAATTCACAAAGCTCCGACTGAGATGCAGAATGTCGGGTTATGGTGGAAAAAACAGGCAGGTTTTTGCCATTAATTCGCGCCAACTCAGATACACAGTACAAAGCAACAACGACGCCGATGAATGCGGCAACGGGCAAGACACCAAGAAACATGGCAAGCAGCGCCATAATGAAGCCGGAGCCATGAATGAATTCGCGGGTAAAATCGTTATGCGAAGGCAAATGCCGCTTTTTGTGTTCGCCATGCATAACGGACAAAACTTTTTTCAGTTTCCCTGTGACGACCGCGTCTGCTTTGATGCGTATGACAAAGTCGGGGTTGTAGCCGATTTTGAGGGCGTCTTTGAAAAAGATGCTGGCGTTGTTTCGGTCATCAGCAACCACTACGCAATCCGCAGGTGACAGGTGTTGTTCGTCTAGTATTTGTTTGAGGACCAAGGCTTTGCCGCCTGACGTGGTAACGGCGCCGCCTACTTTGCCTGTCAAGACGTTGCCGTTTAAGTCTACTTGGACGCCGTACGCGTAGTCTGCGCCTAGTTTAGCTGCAAGTTGGTGAACCAGAAACGTGGGAAACCCCGCACTAATTAGGGCGGTTGTGTAGCCTTCTGCTTTCAACGCCTGAAAAACTTCCACCGCATGCGGCATCAGCGGCAGATTCGCTAATTTTTCGGAAAACAACTCAACCGAAGCTCCACGCATATACCAAAAAAGCTTCGACAGAGCCAACTTGAGAGGTATCAAGCCTACTTCGTATAGGAAACCGAAAAACAAGGCTGGAACCAACCGTGCAAACCCTAAACTGTGGGCGACATCAAAGAAGAGGCGGTTGCGGGGGATAAGTACGCCTTCGACGTCAAAGACGACAAGTTTGGATTTTGTTTGGCGTGGGGTTGGTTGTGTCATTTTGGATCGGTCACGATTTAATGCCTTAGGTAGGTTTAGCAGGCTAAAAAGGGCTTCCCAAAAAACCGACATAGAGGAGAGGAAAGAACATTAAAATTAAAACAACTATCGTTTGCATTAAGTAACTCCAAGAACAACGCAAATAAACCCAAGCTCGGGCAGGTTCGGCTCTAGAAACCTATTTCTCTAGCAGTTGTTTGAGTTGTTTTTCTTTTAGCTCTTTATGCGGTTCACTATCTAAGCGACCCACGATTTTGCCGTTCTCAAAAACAAGCACCGTCGGGTAAATCTCGATGCCGTATTTGTCACAGACATCAGGGCAGTCATCAATCATTATGCGCATGCAAGTGGGGTTGTTGACGGTGCCTTTCTCGTATATGGGCAAAAACGCGCGTGAAAAAGGGCACCATGAAGCATAAAAGAGAACAACTATGCGGTTACCTGATTCTACGGCTTCTTCAAGTTCAGATTTTTCTAGGTCTTTTTTCATTTTTCAGCTTCTCCGTGAGGCTCATGTTCTTCGGGGTAGTGGCTGCTGTCACAAAACGGCTTGTTTTTGGACTTGCCGCAGCGACACAGCGTAACGCGGTTGCGGGGCTGGTAGGTTTTTCCGTCCGCCGACTCCACTGGGATGCAGCCTTGAACCCAAATGGGTCCACTAACACCAACGCCGGGGTCTTCCACCAGCACCAGAGCAGGCTTAAAATTGGGCTCTAAAATGGCGCCAGTTTGTTTGTCTTGCAAAACCAGCCGTCCAGAGGGGCAATCCGCTGCTTCTTCGCAGGCAGTTTGCTTCGCTTTGGGGTCGCCTGATTGGGGAATCAAGTTCCAGATACCACCATCACGATGACAAAACCGAGCGGACGCACAAAGCGCCTCCACATCAATTAACTTCAATGTAGGACCCTCAATTATGGCGGGGTTCTTGAGGTAGGTTTCGTTGCCTGCGGTTTCGGTTCCGTCAAATCCAGTTTTGGTGTGGGTTCCATCGCAAAAGGGTTTTTTTGCTGATTGGCCACATCGGCAGAGGGCGCAGGTTTCTTTTTCGGGATATTTGGTGCGTTCGGTCCAAGTTATGGGGATGGCGTGGGCGTCAAGGGTTATTTCTTGTTGGCTTATGGGGACGGCGCCTTGGATGAGGTAGGGTCCGTTTTTGGTGACTTTGATTTTAGGTTTAGATGAGGGTGTAGAAGCCATTTAACCGCCTTGCCGCGTGTGTTAATTGTGGTTTGGGGGAAGTATTAAGGTTTGCTGACCCCTTTCACCAACATCCAGATACATTTTTAAGGGCAAAGCCAGATTTTGTCGACAAATACACAGATATTTAGCCTGTTTAGCTTAAATGTTTTTAATTTTTCACAAATATTATGAATAAATCTCAATCAGCCTTTTATTCAAAAAGAACCCAATATATACCAGAAGAGAGGAACACAAAATGAAAACCGAACCAACAGAAAAGAAAATCGTAACCAAAGCTGAAATCGTGTACTTCAGCCACGTATAGAGGAGGTGAAAGGCATGATTGAGCTTTCAAGCATCGCCCTAATCGGGTTAGGCGCGTCGGCGCTGTTGTTTGCCTTTGCAGAATACGCCTTATCATACCATAAAATGAAGGCAAAAATCTGCTAAGGATAAGGGAGGAAACAGGATGTATCAAACAATAGTGATGGAATGCCAAACTCTTGAAGGCGGCAACAGTTGTGAAGACTGTATTGTCTGCAAAGAATGCCACCTCAAAAACAAACTAAAAAGGTACGAAAAAGAAAACACGAACCAAAGCAAATTAGCGGTTGCAACCGTAACCCACCCATAGCAACCCAGCTAAAGCAAAACATGCAGGCTTTATGTTAGAAAGTGGCATAGCAAATACTGGCGAAGTTAAGAAAAATATTTTAATGCAGATACCCTCAACTGTTATTGAGGATTATTGAATGCCTACAGCATTTGTATTGATCAACACTGAAATTGGTTCTGAAAGCGATGTTTTGAAAGAGCTAAAAAAAGTTGAAGGCGTCGAAGAGTCATCCGCAGTTTATGGAGTCTACGACATTGTTGCCCGAATAAAAGCAGACACCATGGACCGACTCAAAGAAATAGTCACTTGGCGGGTACGCAGACTAGACAAAGTCCGCTCCACGCTGACCATGATTGTAGTCGAAGAAAAACAACCATAACCCCCCTTTCCCAATTTCAATCAGCAACACACACGGGCTGCGGAAAATTGGCGTCTGAAACCGTAGTTTTATGAGCCACCAACTGCCCTTACAAAATAGCCAAGTGTGTTGATAAATTGACGCCGGCAGCAACGAAACCCTTTATGGTAAGCTTATTTTTCATACTTAGTATAGCCGTAGTCATTGGCGCTTTTGTAATACTTGAACAAAACCCGTTTGGCACCGTGACACCTTCGCCTTCTGCCATCCCCTCTGTTACGCCATCTCCAACGATTGAACAAACCGAAACCCCCACCCCGACACCCACCATAACTGCCACACCCAGCCCTTCACCTACCCCCACCACTACTCCTGAAGCCTTCTACAAAAGCACAAACTGGGCAGGATACACAGTCAGCACCGACCTCCAGAACCCCCAGCCAAACATCACCGCAATCAACGGGTCTTGGACAGTGCCTACAGTTGCGCCTTCAACAAATGACTCGTACTCGGCTATTTGGATCGGAATTGGAGGCAGATATGACCATATGCTTATCCAATGTGGAACTGAACAAAACTCGATTAACGGTCGGGTAACCTACAGTGCGTGGTATGAGATGTTGCCTCAAAGTGCGGTTCGGATTCGCACAATAAACGTATCACCAGGCGACGAAATGACTGCCTCAATCCAGTTGCTTGATGGCACAGAAGACCGTTGGCAAATAAGCATCACCGACATCACAAAAGGGCGCTCATATCAAAACACGCTCACGTATAATGCCAGCCAACTCTCCGCGGAATGGATTGTTGAACGCCCCAAAGTGGACAGTGAATTCAGCGAATTGATAGATTTCGGCGAGGTAACCTTCACGGGTTGCGCTGCATCTGTTGACGGTGTGGTGGCGTCAATTGACAGCTTTCCGTTTCTGAAGTCTATTATGTTTACAACCGATGAGGCAACGACAAGTTCGGTCCAATTGACTGAGGTTTCAAGTCTAAGTGACGATGGATCATCGTTCACTGTGACGTATCAGGTTAAGTGAGGAAAAAAATAAGATGGAAAAATCCAAAACTCGAAAAGCGCTGCCGTATCTTTTGGCAGTTGTGGTATTTGTGACTATAGCGGGGTTGATTATTGCGGGTATGCCCCATGAGTCTAAAACGCTTCTTCCATCCGAGGTTCAAAACTACCAAGGCGAAGACCTATCGCTCGTCGCCGACATTTACGATAACGCCGTGGCAGGAACCCAGCACCTTAATGAAACAACCTACCGATTAAGCGTAACAGGACTTGTACAAAATCCACTCCAGTTAACCTACGACGACGTGATTAACGACCACCAGAATTACCTGAAGGTGGTGACGCTGTACTGTGTTGAGGGGTGGGATGCAAAAATTCTGTGGGAAGGCGTGCTGGTGAGTGATTTGCTTAGAGATGCAGGTGCGAACATGAGCGCATCAACGGTGATTTTCCGTGCCTCTGACGGTTACTCTACGGCGTTGCCTATGGAATACATCGTCAAAAACAACATCTTGCTTGCCTACAAAATGAACAACGTAACAATCCCTGTGAGCAAGGGCTTTCCGTTTGAGTTGGTGGCTGAAAGCCAGTATGGGTATAAGTGGATAAAGTGGGTTACAGGCATTGAAGTTTCAGACAACTCGGCGTACTTGGGTTACTGGGAAAGCCGCGGCTACCCAAACAACGCAACCCTGCTACCCTAACTGCGAAGCCCTGCTTATGCGGGGCAAGCAGGCTTGGTCTAAGGTCAGTTTGAATTCCAGCTAAGCGAAAGCTATATTTTTGATTTCTTGCTAGAATCGTCAAGCCAAAGGTGTCCACTTATGAACAAAGACAACAAACCCAGCACCGAAAGCCAAATTTTAGATTTAGAAAAACAACTGCAAACCGAAAAGAAACGCAGCGAAGACTTTCTAACCCGCCTAAAATACATGCAAGCTGATTTCGAAAATCTCCGACATCGATGTGACCGACAAATACAAGAAGTCAGTCAATATAGCACTGAACGCCTAGTTATTCAGTTACTTGAAGTGGTGGATGAACTCGAAATGGCAGTCAAGAACGCGCAGAACGCCAATTCAGCCCAAACCTTAACGGAAGGGGTTCAAATGACGTTAAGGCGTCTGCGAAAAGTTCTTGAGCAAGAAGGAGTTACACCCATAGAAAGTGTAGACAAACCTTTTGACCCGTCTAAGCACAACGCTGTTGCAGCTGAAGAACGTGATGACGTTGACGGATGCAAGGTGATTGAAGAGGTGCGAAAGGGCTACATGATGAAAGAAAAAGTAGTTAGACCAAGTATGGTGAAAGTCGCGGTAAAGCGACCATCCCAGTAACAAAAAGAGGTAACAAAAATGAGCAACACTCAATCTCAAGAGAAAGTTTTAGGAATAGACCTTGGAACAACCAACTCAGCAGCCGCAATCTATGAGGGAGGGCACTCCACGGTAATTCCCAGCGCGGAAGGCCCCACCATGGCGGGCAAAATGTTTCCCTCAGTGGTTGCCTTCACCAAAGACGGGCAACTGCTCATCGGCGAGCCCGCTAAGCGGCAAGCAACCGCCAACCCCCAAGGAACAGTATTTGAAGTAAAACGCAAAATGGGCACCAACCAAAAATTAACCATCTACGGTAAAGAGTACTCGCCCCAGCAAATCAGCGCGTTTGTTTTGCAGAAAATCAAAAAAGACGCTGAAACCTATTTGGGCAAGCCAGTGCGCAAAGCCGTAATTACGGTTCCAGCCCACTTTGACGACAACCAACGCCAAGCCACCAAAGATGCAGGCGAAATTGCAGGCTTTGAAGTCATGCGCATCATCAACGAACCCACCGCTGCATGTCTTGCTTATGGCATCGACAAGCTGGAAAAGGAAATGAAAATTTTGGTTTTCAGCTTCGGCGGCGGCACCCACGATGTAACTGTTATGGATTTTGGCAAGGGCGTTTTCCAAGTTCTCAGCACCAGCGGCGATACGCAGTTGGGCGGAACGGATGTGGACAGGGCAATCATGACGTACGTGATTGACGAGTTCAAGCGCCAAACAGGCGTTGATGTCTCAGGGGACCAAGCGGCACTTGCACGTCTTAAGGAAGCTTCCGAGAAAGCCAAAATTGAACTCACCACACTTATGAGCACCGACATCGACCTGCCCTTTTTGACCGTTACCAGTGCAGGACCCCAACACCTACACCTTACGTTAACCCGCACTAAACTTGAATCCCTCGCACAACCCATCGTGCAAAAAACTGAACGCACCATTCTTAAGGCACTTGAAGACGCCAAACTTACGCCCCAGGGAATTGACAAAATTATTCTCATCGGCGGCATGACCCGTATGCCTTTGGTGCAGCGGTTCATTGAACAAATCTTGAACAAGTCACCTGAACGCGGCTTAGACCCCATGGAATGCGTTGCCATCGGCGCAGCCATCCAAGGTGCAGTCTTAACTGGCGAAGTCCACGACATATTACTGCTCGATGTAACCCCACTTTCGCTAGGTGTTGAAACGATGGGCGGCATCTTCACCAAAGTCATGGAGAAAAACACAACCATCCCCACCAAACGCAGCCAAGTCTTCACCACTGCCGCAGACATGCAAACCGCCGTAACCATCCACGTCTTGCAAGGCGAACGGCAAATGGCATCAGATAACGTGTCTTTGGGCATGTTTAATCTGGAAGGCATCCCACCAGCACCTCGAGGCGTACCCCAAATTGAAGTTACCTTTGACATTGACGCCAACGGCATCCTCAACGTAACGGCTAAAGATCGCGGTACAGGCAAAGAAAACAAAATCCGCATCACCGCCTCCACCAAACTCTCCAGTGAAGAGAAAGAGCGGTTGATTCATGAAGCCGAACAGTTCGGTGAACAGGACCGCAAGAAGAAAGAAGAAGCCGAAACACGAAACAACGCCGACAGCATCCTTTACACCGCCGAACGAACCAAGAAAGACTTAACTGGCAAACTTAGTGCAGACCAATCCAGCAAAATCGATGCAGCGGAAACGGCGCTTAAAGATGCGTTAGCCAAAAATGACCTGACGGAAATCAAAGCCAAAACCGACGATTTGAGCAAGATTTTGCAGGAAATCGGCGCCGCCGTCTACCAGCAAGCCCAAGCTCAAGCGCAGGCACAGCAGGCTCAAGCAGGCGCTGGTCCACAAGGACAACCTGGACCTCAAGGACCTGCACCCGAGCAGAGTCCAAGCGACGAAAAAGTAGTCGATTCGCAAGACTATAATGTCAAGTAGAAGCGAAAAGACTTAATTTCTCCCTTCTTTCCTTTTTTGGCAAACGGTAACGGCTATGGCAGAAAAAAGAGACTACTACGACGTTCTTGGCTTAAATAAGCAGGCGACCAAAGACCAAATCAAAGACTCGTACCGAAAACTTGCTATGCAGTATCACCCTGACCGAAATAAGTCGCCTGAAGCTGAAGAAAAATTCAAAGAAATCTCTGAAGCCTACGCTGTATTATCCGACGACCAAAAACGCCAACAATACGACACCCTTGGCCACGCAGGATTTGACCAGCAATACACGCAGGAAGATATTTTCCGTGGCGCCGACTTCAACGACGTCTTTGGTGGAGCGGGCGGGTTTAGTGATATTTTTCGCATGTTTTTCGGGGGCGGGTTTGGCGGCGGCTACGAACGACCTAACCGAGGGCAAGACCTTCTTTACGAGTTAAGCATCACCTTAGAAGAAGCAGCTAATGGGGCGCAGAAAGAAATTGATGTCCCGCGAACCGAGCGATGTGACGTTTGCGGTGGTTCAGGCGCAGCACCTGGCACTCAAACCCGTACTTGTCCGCGTTGTGGTGGTCAGGGACGAATTCAAAGTGCCCGCCGAACCGCGTTTGGCACGTTTATGCAGGTAACGGGGTGTCCTGAGTGCCGCGGAAAAGGCAGAATCATCGACGCACCGTGCAAGAACTGCCGTGGGTCGGGGCTAATTAAGAAGCGTCGCAAAATCACTGTGCATATCCCAGCAGGAATTGATGAGGGGTATCAGCTTCGGCTTCGCGGTGAAGGCGACATGACCGCGGACGGAAGTGAACCAGGCGACCTTTACGTGTTGGTGCATATTTTGCCGCATTCGGTGTTTATCCGCGACGGCGACGACTTACACTACATTTTGCTGGTAGGGTATCCGCAGGCAGTTTTAGGCGCGGAAGTTCAGGTTCCCACCCTAGAAGGACCCACAACGATTAAGGTTCATGCAGGAACGCAAGTCGGCGAAACCATCCGCGTCAAAGGCAAAGGCATGCCACGTTTCCGAGGCTATGGCAAAGGCGATTTGTTGGTCCGTGTGGGCATTGCGGTCCCGGAGAAGGTGGATTCGCGGCAACGGGAGCTGTTGGAGCAGTTGGCAAAAGAGTTAGGTGAGCCAGTGCAGCCAAAGCGGCGTCTCTTTTGAAGATTGTTCGATTAGCGTGCGGAAGGTCTACAGCAACTCAGTTAGCCGCATCATTTACGGGTAATTTTTGTTTAGTTGGATGTTTGTGCAGAAGCAGTTGGCTCTGTTTGCAAGGTTCTTTTCCGTTTCTTTAAAACGACTGCGGACAGTGCAGCGATAGCAAGCCCCAAAACAGCAACAAAAACAACAAGCCAAGCATCAAAAGGAACAGAAGAGTCAATCGGTTGTGATGGGGCAGAATCAGGAGAAGGACTACTTGTAGCAGACACACCAAAGAAGCCATAAGTGCCACAATACGCTATTTCTTTTGTATCACCCCACACACCTACTTGAATACCTTGCATATCACCCATCGGTTCGTCAAAGTAAAACAGAAACTTCCAAAGCGGATAAAGCGTCAAACCATCTCTTGAGCTACTGCCCATGTTTAAATCAATTAGCCGACTGTCATTGTATAATTGACCAGCCGCCATAACCATAGACGACTCAAACGTAAGAGTTTCAGGCCAATTGGGCGTAACAGAAATGGTAGAATTGTCGTCCGTATTTAGCAGCTCAATCTGGTAGTTTTTAGCTGCATCCCAAGCTATATCGGCAGCATCACTTTTAGAAAGACAAGGCAAGTCTGCGGAGTAAGTTGAAAAAAGACCCCAAGTATCCGCAAATACAAACTTGGTGACTCCATAGGAACAACAAAAACCCAGACTGAAACATTTCCAAGTGCTATCTACACCATTGTCCGTATAAACGAATTCAATTTTTGTATTGTATTCTAAACGAGTTTCGCTGTTAGGTTCAGAGCATTTTATTTGCATTTTCATATTACCGTTTGTTACCGTTAAGGAGGACAGTTCTGTAACAGAAGACAGCATCAGCAACGCCGACGAAACTTCGTCGCTGGAAATACCTAATTTAGACGAAAAATTTTGATAACGCAAAATTATATCCTTGGCTTTTTCCAAGGTACTCACATTATATTGTTGCTCTTTGATAACTTGACCATCTAAGTAGAAGAAAGCAGTACTCATGTACCCATTGTCAAAGAGTACGCTCGCTTGAATTGAGCTTCCATCGTTTGAATTGAGAACAAGAGTTGTAAGCTCTTCTTTAACTGAACCACCCAGATTTGAAGGATAACTGGCACTGCAAGAGTGATGGGTAACTTCGTATTTTGACGTATCAATACCCATAACCTCTGTTATAAAATCAAAAACGTTTTCCTCTGCTTTGGTATCTAATGCCTGCCCATTTACAACCGCACAAACGGGAACAAATGTGAGCACAATAAGGGCAAGTACACACACCTTATGTGTCTTCTTCACTTTATTCCACCTACCACCAAATTGCCAGACTAATATCGCCCTAACTGCATCCAGCTATTGCGCATATGCGATCTGTGAAGCGTTCCAGCACTCTTGATACAGCAGGGTATTTGTCCAATACGTATTAGGGCGTTTCTTTAGCTTAAAGCTTCTTCCGCCACAGGGCACAGTTTTGACGATTGCACCTAGAGGTCCATCAGCGAATAACCCAAAACGCCGGTTAACAAACTTTAAATCGGTTCAGAAGATACAATGTTTGGAGATCCTTATGGTGTATTGTCATAATTGTGGTGAACAACTGCAAGAAGACGCAGTTTATTGCCCCAAATGCGGCACAAGAACCGCCACCTCCCAAGCAAACATGGGCAGCGCCTCAGACGAAATGCGCGACTCCTTCACGCGCATGAGCCAAGAACTTGAACGCGCCTTTGTCATCGCCTCCAAAGAACTGCAAAACGCTTTCCGCACCGCCCGCGACAACATCCAAAAAAACGTGTACCGCGAACCCATCACTTGCCCCCACTGCGGCGAAAAGAACCCGTTTAGCTCCGCTTACTGTACCAAATGCGGCAAAAACCTAACCGAAGCACCCTCAACGCAGGGCACGCCTAAATCAGAAACACAGGGCTCCCCTCAGTAACCCTGCTTCTTTTGGGTTTTTGTTAACGTTTTTTAGCTTCTTGCACCAGTAATTGATGAGGACTGGGGCAAAGGTGCAACGAGGAAAACGCATATTCATCACAGCGCTGTTCAGCTCAATCATATTTATCATGAACTTTTTTGTGCCCCCACCCATAAGCAATCTGCTCATCGTTGTCCAAGCCGTCATGTTGGCGTTGGCATCTCTGTTTGTAGGCAAGTTAGGCGCCACATACGTGGGTCTAACGGGAGGTGTTTTGTCGGCGCTTTCGCGCCCTGCGTTTGGACCGTTTACGTTCTTGTTTACGTTTTTGTTCGGTGTCTTGGTGGATGTGTTCTTTTTGGTTTTCAGAGTTGACTCCTCAAAAGGCGAAGTGAACACAAAAAAGGTAATGGCGGCAATGGCGCTAAGCACCGCAATCATCGGGTTTTTGAGCTATTACATAATTGCGGTTAATCCCTACCCGCAGCTTATCGAGCTTACGCCGTCGGAGTTTACGCCGATGATGTCGGGGCTGGTGCTTTTTGTAGCGTTTGGCAGCGGCATCACCGCAGGCTACGCAGCCTCGTACTTGTGGAACAAATACCTAAAAAACATCGTACTCTAACCTGCGACATATTGCGCTGATAGAAACACTACTTTTAACGTTTGCAGAGAAAAACTATGATGGAGAGAGGAGAGGCGCCCCTTTTACGGGTTGGTTGTGGGCTTCTGGATGTTTTAGCTTGTTTTTGGGTTGCTGAATTGTCAACTTTAGCTAAATTCGCTGCGGGGTGGTTGTTGTGGTTTTGCAGATTTTTGCGGTGTAGCAGAGTTTGGTTAGTAGGACGGCTTTTTCTGTGCGCTGCTGTTCCTTCGCAAACCGTTTTAGAGCCCCACATAAGGTCCATTATAGTAGTTATGGCAAATTACACGCGTTTTTTAGTTTTTACGTTCATTCTAAGTCTTATTTCTTGTTTGCAGAAAAAAAAGTCTTATTTATTTGCCCGTTCATAAGCCTGATGAGGCGACAACATGACACAACCTCAAAACGCACTGCTCTATGAACAAATCCGTTCCGAAATCGAAGAACTTCAACAACAGCGAAGCATCCTAACAAACTACCTCGCAGGCCACGAATACAGTCGCCTACAAGTCCTAAGCACCCTACAAGGCTTCAAAGACAACCTAAACAACGTCAGCGGACACATACTCACCCTCTACCAGCTTAAGGGGCAACGAATCAAAATCACCTGGCAGCCACTCATAGACAACCTAAACAACGCCTTAGAAAATATGCGCACTGCCGCACATCCTAATCCTCGAGCAGCCATAGAACTTGCCCTTAACATGTCTGAACCCAAAGCCCGCGACGTCATGAAGTACCTCATCGAACTCAAAGCCGCCCTAAAATAACCCAACTGTCCGTTTCTCCTCGCTGCAGGAGTGAACGTTTTTTCAGTTTTAGGCTCAAACGGTTTTTATAACATCAAATCAACATCAAGGAAAGGTTTCAGGCTTGATGGTTTACCTCACGGCTTTCAGGATTATACAGCTCGCGGTTTTGGGGTTGTTTGTGGTTTACATTTCGGATTTTCGCCGCAAGAAAGGCATGGTGCCACTTATTGGGGAGCGGTGGACGTATGTTTTGAAGGCGTCGTATTTTTTGCCTTTGGTGGCTTATGTGTATGTGTTGTTGACGATGGAATCGTTGGTGGTGTTTGATTTTATGGCGTTTGCGGCTACGGTGGCGGGGACGGCGTTGATTATTCGGGCTAAACGGGACTTGGCTGCGCATCACACGTGGGTGGGCTACTGTTTGCCCGCCACCAAGTTCACCGCCAACGGCATCTACGCCTACATTCGCCACCCCCTTTACACGGGCATCTATGTTGTGGTTTTAGGCGCCTTCTTCACCATAATTCCCCACGCGGACTGGCAAGCCTACACCACCCTTGCCATAACTGCAGGCGTTTGCATGGCATACATAATGGGCTTTCTGGCATACTTAGCCAACAAAGAAACCAAGCTACTGGCTAAAAAGCATGGCAAACCGTTTGAACACTACAAGCTGCATGTGCACCCATTTTTGCCGCTGCGTAAGTATGCGCCCCAAAAATGTCCCTAAAATGGAAGGGTAAGGTTAGCGGGGCTTTTCGCAATAACTTTAATTGCCATGTCAACTCAGGTTACTTGGGGAAGCGAGGGAACATTTGACGCAAAAGCTCCGCCGAAGAAAAAACATACGATACTTACGGTGGACTAGCAAACTTGCATTTCTTATCCTTTTCTTGATTCCCATCGCGTACGTGGCTAGTAGCCCGTATCCGCCGTATTACCCTGATCCCTACACGGGGGTGACAAGCTTCATTGCCCAGCCAGGTATGCCGTTCTTTTATGTACCTATGGTTCAGTCGCCTTGCAGCATCTGGGTCAATGGCTGGTGTAATCTGGATCCGGGAATGTGGATTGTAGAACCTCTAGGCGCTCTACAAGCACTTGTCACCACCGAAGTAAGCAACGTCACATTCATGGGCACATTAATTGCGCTCACCATTGCGCTGGTTTTGGTAGTTCTGGTTGGTGCCATGTTTTGCAGTTGGGTCTGCCCGCTAGGCACCATTGTAGATAGTTTTGATAGTTTTGTGGGGCGGTTTCTCCCTAAAATCGAAGCAAAACGCGCCAAAATCGTAGACAAAAACATACAAACATTCGTAACTGAACAAGAAGCGAAAAAGTCCAATCCTTCAGTCTGCGTTGCCTGCCCCGTAACTAAGCTTGTCACAAAAAACGGCGTCGTAGCAACAGGTGTCTTGGTAGGTTCAGTGGGCGCAGCATCCATTTTGGGGTTCAACGCTTTCTGCCTAATCTGCCCCATTGGAATAGCTACACGCAGTTTATTTCACCTAAAATCAACCTACTATGTGACGCGGCAGTTTGGTCCAGTTAATTATGACCCCAAATTTACGGTTTTGCAGTATGGTGGACCGTTCTATCTTGAATTGCTTATTTTCCCTGTTATTGCTGTTTTGGTGAGTTTGAAAGAGAGGCGTTTTTGGTGCAACAAACTCTGTCCTGTAGGCGCCGTAGTAAATCTAACTGCGTCACTAAACCCCTTCATCAAACCCAAATTGAACCCCCAAAAATGCGTCATGAATGGCTGCCCTGATGACTGCAAAGACAGCCACGTAGGCTACTGTACTGCGTGCCGCGTGGAAGACAACTACAAGTGCCTGCGAAGCTGCCCTGCACAGATAAACCTCGTCGGCAACGGCTCACTGCACCGATGCACGAAATGCATGGAATGCTACATAAACTGCAGCCACGGCGCTATCGAAGTCAAACCGGTTGGCAAACCAGATATTTTTAGGGTAGGCGGGTATCTTAAGCGAAAACTCCGAAAGAGCAACACCCAAAAATAGAAAGCAAAAACTAATCCACCCACAAACGCCTAACCCCAAACAGCAACCCAACAAAACAAACCCAGACACAAAACTGGCTCAGTTAACGACCGATAAATAAGAAAGGGGATAGACAAAAACCGCAACAGAAAAAGTTAGGGTTGAAGCTGCTTGCGGATGGCATCTTCTGCAGCTTTTACAGCTTGGGGCAGTTTGTCGGGTTGAGTCCCGCCACCTTGCGCAAAGTTGGGTCGTCCACCACCGCCACCACCAAAAACTGGCGCAGCCAACTTAACCACGTTACCTGCGTTAACGCCTTTCTGGACTGCTGCGTTGCCTGCCATTACCAACAGTTTGGCGGATTTGGCGTCAGCTCCATAGAACAGGGTAACGGTTGCGTCGTTGCGTTTGAGGATTTCACTGGCAGTTTGTACCATGCGGTTTGCGTCTGCGTCGGCTCCGAAGTCGCGTTTCACCAGTTTTATGCCTGCAACGTCTTCGGTTTCGGCTGTGGATTCGGTTAAGGCGCCGCTTTCTTTGGCAGCTAACTCTTTGAGCAGCTTCTTTTTCTCGGTGTTGGCATCTTTGAGGTCTTTGACGACGCGTTCGGCGGTTTTGTCGAGTTTTTCGAGGGGTGCGTTGAGGGTTTCAGCGACTTTCTGCAGCAAAAGTTCCTGTTTCTGGACCGCTTTGACTGCTGCCATGCCAACTGCGTAAACTATCCTTTCAACGCCGTCTTGGACACGTTCGGTATAGAGGATTTTAACATAGCCAATTTCGCCCGTGTTTTTGAGGTGAGTACCTGCGCAGGCTTCCACATCCCAATCACCCGTTTTGACGACGCGGATATCTTTGCCGGGCACAGCGCCACCTTGGTAGAGGCGAAAACCATAGCGAGCTTCAGCTTCATTGCGAGTGTACCAAGTGGTTTCAACTGGCATATTTGCGAGCACAGCTTGGTTAGCTAAGGTTTCAATTTTGTGAACTTCGTCAGCGGTTAAACGGCGATAGTGGGTAATGTCGAGGCGAGTGCTTTCCAGACCCTTCTGGGTGCCGCTTTGCCAAACGTGGTTGCCTAGTGCACGGCGTGCTGCACCGTTGATTAGGTGGGTACCTGTGTGGGCTTTCATAAGCGAGTAGCGGCGTTCCCAATCCAAACTACCCTTCACAGATGCACCTTCAGTGGGCATTTTTTCGACTTTAAGCTTATGCAGTACCACTCTACCGATTTTCTGCACATCCACCACTTCAGCCACAACGCCGTCGTAGCTGAGTGTACCGCGGTCAGCAGGTTGTCCACCACCTTCAGGGTAGAAACAGGTGCGGTCCAAAACCGCGTACTCTCCGTTTACGACTTTGAGCACTTTGGAGTCCCATTCACGGATGTAAGCGTCCTTGTAGAAGGTAAGTTCAGTTGGCGGCAAGCCCTGTACGGCTACTTCGAGGTTGTGTTCGGCGACGGTTTCTTCTTCAGTTGGCTTATTAGCTGCCATGTGCCGATTCGCCACCATCGAGTAAAAGTTCTCAGGAATTGCGGCTTGGACGCCTTCGGTTTCAGCGGCTTGTTTCACAATTTCAGGCGGCAATCCATGTGAATCGTAAAGTTCCAGCAAGGTTTCGTTAGAGATTGCGCAGTCGTTTTTGGCTTTGAGGTCGGCAGCGATGCGTTTGACGATACCTTCGCCGCGTTTAAGCGTGTCTTCAAATTTTTCTTGTTCGACCTTGAGCATTTCGACGATTTCGCCTTGCATTTCCTTGATTTGAGGAAAGTCTTTACCCCAGTGACCCACTTGCAAGTCGATGATTTCGTAGATTTTTTCAGGGTTCATGTTCAAGCCACGCATCAAGCGGTAAGCTCGACGGAACAGCAACCGCGCAAGGTAGCCTTCTTGGATGTTGCTTGGCACGACGCCTTCACTGAGCATAAAGCAAAGCGTTTTGGTGTGGTCAGTGAGTGCCCACGCGTTCTCGATTGGAATGAGTTCTCGTTCAAGGGTGGGCAAGTCTATGCCTGTAAGCTGTGAAACCCGCTTGCGCAAGACCATGCGGTTTGCGGTTTTGTCGACGTTGACTAAGCCGCTGTATTTGCCGACGCGAGCCAAAAACTCGTTATCGACTTTGGTGATTCCTGCAAAGGCGTAAACCTTGTCAAGCATGTCGCCGTAGATGGCTTGGAACAAGCTTGGCGTACCCTGACTAATCCAGGCAAAGCGGTCAATGCCATATCCAGTGTCAACAGTGCGGATGGGAAGTTCCACGAATTCGTCGCCAACCACCTTGTACTGCATAAACACCAACGTCCCAACCTCCAAACCACGCACAATGCACTCCACGTCAGGTCCAGCGTTGCCGCCACCAATCCACACACCTTCTTTGTAAATGACCTCTTCGCTGGGAATGCCAAGAGCTTCAGTGGCAAACTGGTGATGATAGCGAACCGTTTGGTCCTTCCAGTAAATTTCCTTATCCGCGGTGTTGAATGCGTGTGCACCACCCATCTCAAAAATGGTCAGGTGCCTGCCAAAAGTGGGTCCCGTGTTAGGAATGTCAGTTAAGCGGATGCTGGGCTGGGAAATTACCAGTGGGTTTGCTGGTGGAGGTGCAATGCCTTCGGTCACGTAAGGCTGAAAATCGATAATGCTTGCGTGTGTGAGGTAGATGTCGCTGCGCCATCTTGCCACAACAGGGTAAGGTTTGACGCGGGTGTGGCCGTTCTTTTCGAAAAAGCTCAAAAAGGCTTCTCGCATCTGGGGCAACGAAAACGGCTTTTTAGCTGCAGGATTACCAATGAACGAGTAGTAGCCGCATTCGTCGCTGCCTGCTTCACCGCAGGTTTCCATCTCGGAGTTTTGAGTCCAGAAGTATTCGCCGCATTTTGGGCATAACTTACGTACGAAACCGCCTTCTTTGAAAAAAGGCAAAGCGTAAGCGTCAGGAGGGAACTGTTTGGACATAGGATGCACCTAGGTTCTGTTGGGTTTACGGAAAGGTGGGATTTAAAGCATTTCGCCTAAACCTGTTGTTCAGGAGCGTTCCCAATGCCACTGCCCAGTTGGAGCGTTAGGTATGGTGCCATGTTTTTCTAGCCCAATTCGCCGCAGGGGTTTGGTTAGGTGGCGTTGGCTGCGTGATGCCGCTGCATACAACCCTGCCTGCAGGCTTCGGGGCTGGATAAGCTCGGTTTTTTTGAGGTTGGGATAGCGGGTTTTGCATTTTTCGCAGCGAAGTCCTTGGTTTTTGCCCATCGACTTAAGCCGCTTTCCACATACAGGGCACACGGGGTTCTCGGTACAAGTCTGTTGTGTGAGGTGGAGAACGTGGATTTTTTCCAAATTCAGCGTCAACGGCTTACCCTTGGCACAGCGCACGGCGCCTGTAACTTCAACTTTGTCGCCGACGGCAAGTTGCAGGGCGATTTTGCGTAGGTCGCCTGTGGGTTCGTATGCTGCGCAATCCACTTCTGCTGACGCATCTTTGAGGGCAAAGATTGTGTGGCGGACAGGAACCAGCCGTGGCGCCTGCGAAACTACCCCTTTAGTGACAACTGAGGTGTACGATTGCAAATCACTAAGCCGCATAACAGGTTGCAGGTGCATGTCCGTGCCTTGATTGCTCCGAAAAATCACCCAGCGCTCAACAACCTCTAATGGTTTAACCAATCCAAACGCTTCGCGGACAACTTCGGGGGTTTCACCGCGGATGCCAAACAGAATCGGGTCAGGACCACGTGGCGTAATGATTATGCGCCCCGTTTCTTCATCCACGTTATTGTAAACTTGTGGCTGTAGCGCCTTATCCATGTCAACGATGGATTGTGTGTCTACTTGGCGTTTGGTGCCCACGTTTTCGGAGGTGCGGTAAGCGATAAGCTCGTAGGTGTAGTCGTCAGTTAATGTTTCGCCGATGGCTGCCAACGCGCCCACAAGTCCTTGTTGGGTGTTGTAGGCTAAGGCTTCGGCGCTGAAGTGTTGGATTAGTGTGAGGGCTTCTTTGGGGGTGACGATGGTGGTTTCAGCGCGTTTCGCAAATGCTGTAAGCTCTGCAGGAACCTGCACTGCTTTGAGGAAAACAATTGCTGGGTCCGTGCCCTTGCAAGATAAATCCGAGTATTCTTCCACCAAGTGAACAGCCGTTTCTTTCACTTGTGCTTCCAACTCAGCGTCAAATACGACGCGCAAACACAAAGCGCCGTTGCCGCGGGTCTTCCATGGCACATTTGGGTTCAAACGAAGTAAGTTTGGATAATCCAAAAACTTGGCGCCCAACTGCTCAAGCTCTGCAGCCAAAAGCGCTGCGATGTATGTTGTGCAGCCACCTCTGGTTGAGTCCGTGTCATCTATGCCTATGTGCATTTGCAGCTGATTTTGCGCCAAAGTTGTCCCTGCAATTGGAATCGCCTTGGTACGCTAAAAACATTATCAACCCTAAACGGTGACTATTAGCAGCTTCTTGTCTGAAATCGAGTTTTCATTCATTAAATTTATAAGCCTAAAAACCAAAATGCCACTTAAAAGAGATGGCATAATGAACACAAAAAACCTTTTTGCAATTATACTCTGTGCAGCGTTAGTCGTGTCGGTTGCTGCCAGCGTCTATCTAGCGACTCAAAACACGACGCTGAACCAAGACAACACCAGCCTGCTTAGTGAGAATCAACTGTTAACTACCCGAACCGAAATGGTTTCCGCTTTGACTCAGGTACAGGTTCAGGTTGATATGGAGCTTCAGAAAATCGGTTGCAGCGTCACGTACGCCTGTGAGCAGTTGTCCATATTGGGTTTGCGCAGTGACCAAGCACGCCAAGTTCTGGATGCTTTAGCTGCCAACAGCACATACATTGTTGACGCCTCCACAGTAGACCTTTCCAACACGTTTGTAACCGTTGTTCCCGATGCGTATCAGCAGTTTGAAGGCACCTACATCGGCGAACAATACCTCAACACCATTCCTGCATCGCCAATTCGACCCTACATGAGTAGGGTGATTGCGTTAGTGGAAGGCTTTGACGGAGTCGTTATATCTGCGCCTATATTCAACGCTACCGATGTGTTGGTCGGCTCGATTTCGGTTGTCATCGACTACAATGGGTTGCTTAACCAAACCGTAGCAGATGCCGTTGAGGGTACTTCGTTCACGGCGTGGGCATTGCAACCCAATGGTTTAGTAATCTATGACATGAACCCAGACATGCAAGGCGTAAACCTGTTCACTGACCCAACTTACACAAGCATCGTCCAAATGCAAACCATGGTCCACCAGATGGCTAACGAAATCGCTGGATACATAGCCTACCAAGATGGGCAAGCAGGACAGTTAGTGAGCAAAGAAGCATACTGGGCAACCGTTGGTCCGTATGGTACGGAGTGGCGCGTAATCATAGTGAATGCGCTCAACTCTTAACCTTCCCTTTTTACTTTATCTTCTTTTAAAGAAGACGCAATCGCCATGCGGGGTTTAGCAGGGTACAGGTTCAGCCAGAACAGCAGGTTCCTCGGGTTCTGTAACAACCACAGTTAACTTAGAATGAATTTTGCTGATTTGCAAATCATTGTTAATGATGTTGGTAAGTTCTTCCATCGTGTCAGCGCGTACAAGTGCAATGACATCGTAGATGCCCCACAAGCAAAAGGCATCCTGCACGCCAACCACATTTCGAATTTGACGCAGAACGGCCCGTTCAGAACCTATCTCTGTGTTCATAAGCACATATGCCATAACCAACAATTTTGCCTCCCTGCAGTGTTAGGCTGGACTTAGAGGTTTGTTTAACTGTGGATAAGGTGGGGAAAGCAAAAAAGAACATTGTTGTTTTCAAACCTCCGCATCCAACCACCCAAAAAGTTCATGCATCCCGCTACCACGACCCAACGACGCCGTCTACGAACTGAAACCGACCTATGTAACTGCGGATTACTCGTTTTGCTCACAACCTAAGGGTGCACGGCAACTATTCATTTTCAAAAAAATTTAAGACTATGTGACTGTAAAAACACAATCACAGCTTAGCTGTCTTTTGCTTTAACGTCTCTAAATATGAAGCTAAACCTTCAATGCATTGCACGTCGCGTCCTGCAAGCGCTTTTAAGCCAGTCCAGAACCGCAAATCCGCCTTCACATGTGCCTGCTCTAACTGCACTTTAAGTTGGGCTGTGCCTTGTTTTCCGCGGCGATCAAAATCCAGCAACAAAACCGCTTCCCCAAAACCACCAGCCACAATGCCGTCCACAACTTGCACAAACGATTTCCCGCCTGTTTTGGCAGTCAACACAGGACCACAAACGCCCAAGCACCACAAGGCATCGGCGTCCTTTTTGCCTTCCACAATGATGGGGATGCCTTTGGCGGATTTCTCGGCAAGCTCAGCTAAAAGCTGCTCCAGCAGGTCCTGCTTTTCTTTGAGCCGAGTTGACACGCCGTTTACCTGGTGACTTTGGCTTTACGGATGGTCTCCAAGCAGTCGTTGGCTTCGCTGTTGTTGGCGAAGTAGCGTCTTACGGGTTCAAGGATGTTGCCTAGTTCGGCGGCGACGCCATTTTTGAGGTCCATCGGGTGTAATTTGCCTTCTTGGTAAACGGAGGCTAACTCGTCGAAGCTGCCAAACGTCACAGACCCACCAAACTTGGCGGGACGTTCAATGGTGAAGGAGGTTTTTTCGCGAAATACGATGTAGCGGCAGATGTCAAGTATGGGGTTGAATTTGACGGTTTTTTCAGGGCAAAATGCGCGGCTCATTTTCTGCTTGATTTCTTCGGGGGGGTCGTAGATGAAGATGCAGGTGTCAGGTTTGCTTTTACTCATCTTCGCGCTGGCTACGGTTTCTTTTTCTTGCCCTTCGGGGATGGGCCAAACTTTGGGTTTTTCTAATCCCTGCAGCAGATGGTGGTGGACGCAGACGGGTTTCCAGTAGCCAAGTTTTTCGCCAATTTCACGTGCCACCACATTGGCTTTGCGTTGATCCATGCCAAGCTGGCAAATTTTTACGTTTAAGTGGAATATGTCGGCGACCTGCATTGGGGTGTAGAGGAAGTCGCTGACGTAGTGGGCTTCGCCTTCTTTGCGACCTGCAATTTCTAAGGTGCGGGTGGTGCGGGCAATGGTTAAGCTTTTGGCGACTGCCATGGTTTTCGCCCAAAACTTCAAGTCATCATACAATTCGTCACTGTAAATGAACTCAACCTTATCTGCGGGCACGCCAAGGGCAATCCAACTGTGGCGAAACAGGTCCGCAGCTTTGCGAATTAGAGCCAAATCGCCGCCTAACTTGTTATTCAAGTATGCGTGCCACGTGGCGAGGAACACTTTGAATTGGAGGCCTGCTTCGGCGAAGTCTTTCATTTTGTAAGCACAAATCACGCCAGTTCCCAAATGCACCAGTCCTGAGGGCTCGAAGCCATTGTAGACAATTGGGTGGGGGTCTTGTTCTAGAAGGGCACGTATGTCTTCTGGAGTGAGGACTTCTTCGGTTGGAGCTTTGCAGATGAGTTCAAGTTGCTTTTCGATGTCCAAAGGGTATCAGCCTGAATTGTATGGCTATGTGTGTTGGGCGGCATTTAAGAAGTTACTCTTTCTAAACCCAACAACCGCAACGATGGGACGCTTTTGGTTTGCTGTTTTGATTGCTAGCCCCCTCTCTTTCTTAAAGGGCGTGTTTTGGGTTCTGAAAATGATTTAGGGTGTGAAAACAAGTTTTCTTGGGGGACGAAACGGGTTAAAACGGGTCCTAAGGGGCTAAAACGGGCGGAGTTGTTTCCCATGTAACCTAACACTGTAGCTTCACAGCGGAGCGTACGCTCCTCTAAGCTAAGCTCTCTCTGGCATGGGAGTTTATGCCCGCGTCTCATTGTATCCACGATTGGGTGGACTCAATGGTCACTGGGTGCAAGATTTCAGGCTTGCTCCTCTGTTAAGTCCGTCGTCATGGTTGCTCTATTTCATGAGACACCTAAACTAGCGTGAGCGACTGATTTTAAGTTGCTCCCTTAAAGTACCCATTTCTTGAAGAGCTGAAGGTGCTTAGAGGTTATTTTATGAGGTTTTGCGGTTTACCTGCCTTAAACGCCAAAATGTTCTCCACCGTCGTGTCCAACAGCCGCTGCAGCGACTCCCGACTGTTAAACGCACAATGAGGCGTGATAATCACGTTACTAAGCCGCAACAAAATGTGCGCTTCCAGCACCTTCGCCAACCGTTCCCGCGGCACACTGTCAAAAAGCAGTTGGGTTTCTTCCCGAATCAACGTCTCCTCCTCCAACACGTCCAAGCCTGCGCCGGCTATCTTCTTTTTAACAAGTGCCTCCGCCAAAGCCTGCGTATCAATCAAGCCGCCCCGAGCAGTATTGATAACCACTGCGGATGGCTTCAAGGTCGCCAACGACTCCCGATTTAGGAAATGGTAGGTTTCGTCTAAAAGCGGCAAATGAAGCGTCACCACATCTGCCGCCCTCAGCAACGTCGCCGCATCCACGTACTCGAATCCCAAAGTTTTAGCTGCATCCGCGTTTGGATACTTATCAAACGCTAAAACCTTCATGCTAAAACCCCTCGCAATTTCAATGACATTTCGACCAATACGCCCCGTGCCCACTACGCCAATGGTTTTGCCGTGTAAGTCAAAGCCCTGAACCATTTGGCACTTAAAGTCACCCCGCCGACTCCGCTCATACGCATCATGAATAAGCCTTGACAGCGAAAGAATCAACGCAAACGTATGTTCCGCAACGGTGACTTCGCCGTAGGTGGGTACGTTGCAGACGGTTATGTTTTGTTGACGGCAGGCGTTGAGGTCGATGTGGTCGTAGCCTGTGGAGCGGGTAGCGATTAAACGTAGCTGTGGCAGTTTAGAAAGAAGAGCCTGATTAACTTCCGAGTAAATGAAAACTGAAATGACTTCAAAGTCTTTGAATTCGTCCACGTTGTCTATTGTTAAGGCTTCAGGACGCAAAAGCACTTCATCCCCTTCGAAGGCATGTTTTAAAGTTGGTTGTTCCCAGTCTTGAACCTCAAAAAAAGCTATCCGCAAAAACCTCACCACCTACCAAGACGAAGCCAAACAATTAAGTCATTCGGTCGTCACAGGCGGACCAAAGTAGCTTATTATCCACGCTTTAATTTCGTCTCTAGTCCGACGAAAAGCCTCAAGCCGTTCTTCACTGCCTTCTACTTCAGAGGGATCGCTAAAACCATGAACCACATACCGCTTTGCTTTAGGTAACTTGACCGTGACCCATTCAGGGCGGTCGCCAACCATCGGAGAAGAACAAAGCGCGCAGGTAAGTTTTGCACTGCTCTGGCACACCGAAACTGCCAAATCGATATCAACGTCTTTAAACTGCTCCACGCCCTTGGATTGCTGATTCGAAAGGTCTACGCCGGCTTCAGCCATGACTTTGATGGCTAGCGGATGAATCTGTGTGGGGTTTGTTCCCGCGCTGAAAACCTCGTATGTTTCACTGTAATAGTGTTTGAGCCAGCCTTCAGCCATCTGGGACCTGACGGAGTTGTGTGTGCATAAGAACAGGACTTTAGTTTTAGGCACAAAGCCACCTACAAGACGATGGGTTGAATGGCATATAAGGGTTGGTTATGGAATCTATGGAGACAAGGTGAAAGGTGTGATGGGGCCGGGGCAGGGATTTGAACCCTGGCGAAAGGCTCCACAGGCCTCTATGC
>CAZTRN010000018.1:0-39689 GCA_964616775.1 uncultured Candidatus Bathyarchaeia archaeon | reverse complement strand
GTTGAATGGTGATGACGACATTTTTGGATTGGTTTCTTGGATTATTCAAATCAAAGCCGGGACATGTACAAGAACTAGCTGTGCCTGTGGTTAGTGGTAGTATTTCGGCGGTTGAGGTAGTGCAGATTCTACGCGAACAACTCAACCTCACCACTGACGAACTTAAGACGCTTGTACTAAGTGACTTGGCTTTTGACCTCTGCAGCAAGACCGAAGCTGAACGTTTCACGAAACAGACCCAAATTGCGTCTGGTCAATACGCTGCTAACGCGCATGACTGCGACAACTTCAGTTTTGGGTTGATGGGCTACTGGTCCGACAGCCTCAAGTCTTTTGCGTTTGGGGTTGCTTGGAGCCAGAATCACGCTTTTAACTGGTTAATCGATGATGCTAAACAACTTTGGATTGTGGAGCCGCAAACCAACGTTTTTCTTACGCCTGAACAGGCTGCTTTGGATTCGCGTTATGGGGCGCGTCCGTTTCGCTGGATTTGTTGCTAAAAAAACCTAACTTAACGAAGTGAACAAACATGGATGTAAACTTGTTACTTGAAGTAGCAACTTTGATTCTAACAATTGTTTCTTTAACGGCAGGCGCAGCGTACCAAACCGCAAAGACAAAAGCTGCAGCAGTCGCGAAACTCTTAACCGACGTCATCGACGCCGCCCAAGACAACCAAGTCACCGAAGCAGAATTCCAAAAAATTGTTGCAGACGCAAAACAAATAGTTGAACCCGACTAACCCCCTCCATTTTTTTTATTGACGAAGAGGACAAAAACATGCAGCAACAACCAAAAGAATGCGAAGTTGCATACGAGAACCCCAAATGTCCCTACGTAACAATGATTAACCGCCACACCGAGAACCTCGTAAAAGTAGAAACAGACGTGGGGTGGTTAAAGCGGGGTTACTGGGTGGAAGTAGTTTTCAGCGGTGGCACATTAGTTACTGTGTTAGGGTTAGTTTTCTGGTTGGCAACGGGGCACCAGTTGCCAGTTTAGGAGAAACACGTTGACTTCTTTTAAAGCATTCTTGGAAATGGCGCTGCATCCAAACCCAGCGGACAACCTTAAACTTTGGTTCACTAAAAGCGTCCTCAACTTGACTGTCCGCTTGTGTAGCCGCTTCGTACCCAAAAGAGGTGTGGGGGTGCCAACTAAAAGCAACGCAAGAATACTTGCTGGCATGCATTTGAATCTTCATAATTTGGCTGAAGCCGAAAACGCGTTGATTACGGAACGAAAAAATAAACGTCAAGACCGCAACTTTTTACGGTTAATAGACACCGTTTTTGGCGTGTTACGTTACCTCGCCGAAACTGATCCATACTACGATTTGTGGTTGGGGTACGCGTTGAAGGAGGCAGCAGAGCAACGGGAAGCCGAGTTTAAACGGTACGCAGAGCAACTAAGTAATATACAAGTACATGGACTGGAACAGTTAACAGATGTTGCTTTTCAACGATGCACATTTGACGCTAAAACCTGCGGTGGGTTACTGTTGCTTAAACAGAAAATAGCCGAATCTAAAGAGGACAAGTTATGCCTTACTGTACCGCAAGCGATGTACGCATGTTAGTCACCACCAATTTAACAGATGCACAGTTAACCAGTTTAATTGCGTTAAGCGACGCCGAATTAGATGACGCGTTAAATGGTGCAGTAATGAATGACAGTTTATTGAAGGCGTGCAGTATGCGACTCACAGCAATCGCAGCGGGACAGCAGCAACGCACCGAAGCAAACAATGTTGGTGGACCATCAATTGCGGGTTACAGTGTAATGGAGTGGCAAAAATTTGTTGACGGCAAAGTTGCTAAAGCTAAAGTGGCTGATTCGCGGTGGCTCGCCGTTGACCCGTTAACGGAGATGTAAAAGTGTGGGTGACCAAACAGACACTGTAACGTTCTTAACGTCTACTTTGAATCCTGCGGCGTTGTTGCTTGGTGAAGAAGCCGCCCGTTATGTAGTGGTATCGTATGAGTCGCCGTTGCAGTTAATCAAAAAATACTTGGTGAACTGTAACAAGCAATACGATTTGGTGTTTAGTGTCCGAAGAAACGGGGGCGGTTTTAGCCGCGTTTTGCAGGGTGTTAGCCACACTTTTAGGGCACGTTTAGATGTGGACGTGTGGGTTGTTGAGCAGCCGCCGTATTCGTCTACTGCAGCTTATGTGGCGTTGCGGGAGGCTGCTTTAGCTGAAATTAAACGTGTGTTTACTGCGTACCCGTCGTATGGTTTTTTGTCTGACGCGAAGGACGATGACCACTATTTGGGTGCAACTAAAGTTTATAACAGCACTTTTGTTGTGACCAAAAAAAGTTACTGTTAAGTGTCTGCAAAGAACCCTTTTAGTTCTGCACGTAGTTGGGCATCTTCAGCGTCAAACTTCCGATTCTGTTCAGTTTGGGTCTCGGAGAGCAATAACAAAAAAATTAACATCTAACATAATGATAACAGTAGTACAGAATACTTCTTCTAAGTTAAGACGTCACAACCATCCTCTTTTATTAATATCGTATGCTCAGCTTGAGCCACCACTTTTCTTGTAACCTCCACAAAAACGGGATACGCCGTAATTGCTTTGGTTTTGAGCAGTTCTTTGAAGGCTTCCTTGTATTGCTCTTTGGGAATAACGTTTTGGATCCAACGTTCTGCAAACGGCAAAGTGTAGCAGTTTTCTTCAATATACTTAAGCAACTGTTTCGCAGCAGGCGTTTTAGCCGACTTAGCTTTAACCATGCGAAAGATAGTTTTCAGGGGTGAATCTTCAACTATGCCGCCAGCTTCACGCACTGTAACGAAGGGTTCAATGGCGTAGATTTCGCCCGTATGAAGCTTGCCGACGGTAATTTGATGTACGTTAGGTATGCTGGTGCCTGCATGAATAAGATAACGTCCCACCGAGTGCCCAGTCAAGTTAGCTATTGGTCTAAAACCGCGGTTCCTGATAGTGTCTTCAACCGCACCCCCGATTCGGGATGGAGAAACATCGTTGTGAACTTGCTCAATGGCGGCTTTAAGCGCCAGTTCAGCGGTCTGAACCATGCTGATGTATTCGGGGTTAAAGCAAGCAGTAAACGCCGTATCCGTTACATAACCATCCACATGAACCCCCAAATCCACCTTGGCAACCGAATTAGGCGGAATCAAGTTTTTGTCGCCTGGCGGAGATGTATAGTGCGCCGCAACCTCATTTATGGAAACATTAACCGGAAAAGCAGGTTTCCCTCCCTTCTTGCGAATCAACCCTTCCGCGTGTTCACAAACCTCAATTATGGGCATATTTTCCTGCACAAAGCTGCGCATTTCTTCACGGGTTTCTCGAAGAATCTTGCCTGAAAGGCGAAACTTTTGAAGTGCTTCTTCATCATATAGTGGCATGCGTTTTCCTTCACGTCTCCAAGTGCACTCGCGGCTTAAATGCGTAACGCGGCTGGCACCTTATCCGCTTAGTTAACTCTCTTAAAAATGCTCGTTGATTTGGGTTTACTTGTAGATGTTATTTTCTATTACCCAGTCGTTTCCTGAATTTGCAATGTAAACCGCAAGGGTATTTGGCAAGCTAGACGAAAACGTGTTTCCTTTGACATATACTGGTTCGGTGTGTTTATTGTCGTCGTATATTCCGTATTTTCCATAATCTTGAATCAAGTTGCCCGTGATGGTGATGTTGTTGCCGTTGCCCAGCGCCCAGTTTCCAAAGTCAATTCCATAGTCAGCAGCAGCTAAGATGGTATTGTTTTGAATGACACCCGTACCCCAGATGGCTGCGGCAATGCCAGATTGCGTAACACCCGCAGCAGGAGTCGTCATGGTTATCACATTATCCTTGGCAATAGCGTTTGAAGCGCCATAAAATCCAATCCCAACACTGTACGAAGAGACAATCGTGTTTCCTATAATCTTGACATTTGCAGGTGTACCTTGCCCACCGTCAATGCTTATTTTCCCGTTGAAAATGATGTTACCGATTATTTGTATGTCGGCAGCATTGCTTACCCGCATTGTTCCATTTACAACAATATTATTTCTAACAGTTACATTTTTTTCGCCTTGAACTCCAGCAGACGCAGGAGAAGTAATGTCTACTGCAGTATCACCAATGTTAGTGAGTCGATTATTTTCAATGAGCAAATTAGACGCGGCAGATACTGGAAATATTCCATCCCCTTTAGTATCGCTTATTGTGTTATTTCTGATTATACCGTTGGTCGTGGATGCAAGGGCAATTCCTGTCCACGAACGTTCTATTATGCAGTTTTCGATTGTGAGATTTATATTAAGACCACCGCCGATGGCTGGTCCTGAAACGTCCGTTATCTTCACGTTTCGGATGGTCACATTGGTGTCTGCTCCCCGCATATTGATTCCGCCATGATGGTTAACGGAGACAACATTTTGGATAAGTGTAAACTGTTCCAGCAAGACGTTCTCTATAATCCCGTCTGAAGCCGAAGTTATGGCATCCTCACAAGCTTGCAGTCCAGGCGAAAAATCGTGCTTTACAGGGTAAAGTCTGATTATTGTTTGGTCAATTCCGTCTCCAAGAAGCGTCAGGTTACTTCTCAAGGTTATTTGTTTACCATTTAATTCGTAAAGTCCGCTCTTAACATATACTACTCCCCCAGATTGTGGAAGGGAGTTGATTGCTGTTTGGATGTCTGAGTAGTCTCCATTGCTTTGACTTACAACGCGGTCGGTGACCGTTTGAGTGAAGGTGTTTACTGTGTTGCCGCAAGTTGCCCTAATTGTATAAATGCCTGATGTTGGAAACGAAACTGCTGTCTGGAAGCGTCCATTGGAGTCTGTATCAACGGTGGCAATCATGTTCCAGTCGTTTGGGTTCTTTGTGTATTCGATGGTTACTTTTTGAGCTTGGTTTGTGGTTGTGTTTAGTTCTCCAGAAATTAGAATGGCTGTGGTGGGTTTGGTGGGGTTTGTTGAAGTGTATAGGGTGATTGTTTGTGGGGCTGAAACTATGGTTCCTTTTGATGGGATTGTGTTTTCGGTGCTTAAGGTTGCGGCGGTTGTTGACGTCAGCACCGCTGCTATGAGAAACAGAGCGAATACTACTTTATTGCGGTTTTTTGCTGTCGTCATTTATCTCAAATATTTCCGCGTATGAAATATTAATAAACGTTATTTGCTTACTGAACTACAAAAATACAGTTCTGCGTTGCGTCGGTAAACTAAGGGGCTAAGTGTGCATTCGCCTATTGGGAGCATTCTTTAAATGTCTGAACTGTGCATCCCCTTTTGGAGAGAGGGGTGTTTGGCTTGACCCATCAAAAAGGCTCAGCTTTTTGGAAAATTTCTACAGTTATTCTTGCAGTTATGCTTGTGGGTAGTATTTTTTGGGGGTTTCGTCCTTTGTCGGTTTCCGCCACCCCTCAGTTTCTCGAGGTTCAAGTTACGCCATCAGGTGACATAACCTTATCCGTCAACCAAACTCAAAACCTCTCCACTAACATACTAAGCGATGTCAATTACGCCCCCTACATATACAATTGGACCTACAGTGTAACAGGAAACGAAAGCGTCACAGTTCACGTAAATGGTGAACAACACATTTTGTCAGGGCAAGGGTACCTTTCAGATGCTGCCTCCCTCAACTTTAGCTTCACAGTAGCCTCCGAAGAAACCGTGGTCTTGTTTTTGCGCGTCCAATCAACCGTTACTGGCTCCTACGGCTATGCACTCCCAGTCACCTTACATGACCCCTACACAGCACCTGATCTATATTTGCAAAGTTTTCCAAGTTCCGGCGTATTCATCGCACCCGACAACACCGGATGGTACGCAGAAATAAACTACACCGGCCAAATCATACGCACAAGCACTGACGCTGCATCCTTAATCCGCAATTCAGTTGCAAGCAAATGTTTTCTCAGAAGCGGCACATACACCATAACCAGTTGCATAGCCATTACTCACCCAGTAATAATTGAGGGGGAAGGCGACTCAACGATACTTGATGTTCCATCAGGGCAGACAACATCCGTTTTTGGGATTTCAGCTTCACATGTTACGATCTGCAACTTGAAGATTCAAGGTCACCATTGGCGCAGCACAGGACAGAACTGGTGGACTGTAGGAGACGGCACTGGCACACCAGAGCAGTACACAGTGAGTGCTTGCATAGGGTTTGGCGGCATAACGGACTTAACGGTAGATCATGTTACAACCGAAAACTATGGCTGGGGCATCAACGGCTGCAACAGCACAGGCATTAAAGTACAAAACTGTGTTTTCAAAGACATGATTGTCGGAGTCCAAATTGAAGGTTCACTTAGCATAAACATGTCAAGTAAACAAGGAACATACGGCATAATAATCGACAACAACATAATCGAAAATACCTACGATGACGGCATCGATATAAATGGTGCAAATGGCGGTGCAATTTCGACTACCAGCTATGCCCAAAGTGTTCTGATAACAAATAATCACATCTTTCATAATGATGTCACTGGCGGCGGAATCAAACTAGACTGCAACGGCGCATCACTAGGAAAAATAACCATCAGCAACAATTTTGTTTATAATAGTTCTGTTGCCATTTACGCAACAACTTGGCTTTCTTCAGATTTAGTTAATGTACCAACTCAACTGATTGTAACGGGAAATCACCTTTATCCGAAAATTAATCCCGGCGGAGCAGGAACCGCTGTGGGCTTTAGTTTGTCAAGTAAGAGCTGCTTATGGTCCAACTCTATATTTTCCAATAACATCGTTGAAGGAAGTTGTGTTCCAATCGCTGTCTACAATGTTGCTGGGGTAAAAATCCAAGGTAACACCTTAATTCAAACAAGCTATCAACCGATCGCTTTGGTAAATCTCCAAGGTGATGTTGATATAGATTTCACAGAGAACACCTTGTATCCCGCTTCAAATGTTGCACAAAAAGCAATCGAACTTGGATACTGTATTGCCACCCGTTGCTGCAATAACCGAATCGTACTTCCCATAAATCACGGCGCAACCTTAACGATTACAAACTCGCAAAATTCCCAAATTGAAAATAACCTCTTTGAAGGCGCTAAACCAACCATAATCGATACCAGCACAGGAACGGTGATACGTAACAACCAAGGCTACAATCCTGTCGGCTACATAGCAAACCCCATAACTGGCTCAACACAGAACATCGTAGATTCTGGCAGCAACTCCACTTGGCTTTCTGGAGTCACTTACACTAACACGCAGTCGCCAAAAATGCTCTACATCACTGGTGAAGGTATACAAACAATTGCTGTTAACGGTGAAACTCTTTTCACCGGTGCAGGCAGCTACAGCGTAATGTTGCAGCCAAACGAAACTTTCAACATCACATTCACCACCCCTCCAACAGTCACCGTTATGGGGCAATAACGAATAGCTATGAGGCACAGAAATGGGCAAAAAACTGTCATTACTTGCAACAGCCATATTTTTGGTGATTCTTGTCAGTTCTCCTCTGTTAGCTCTCGGATTAGTGGTTGTTCCTGCGGGACAAAGGTTTGACTTACCCAATTACGGAACGTACCTCTCCTTTAGTCAAGATTGTACTTTAACGTCAAGTTTTAGGACAGGCGGCTCCACTTGGCATTTCATCGACTTAACTCTGAACGGCGTAACATCGAATCTTACAATCAGCACAATAAACGCAAACGTCACCATTAACTGGGTCAACTTTAACGGATGGATAAATTATACAACAGCCGGTATTGGACAGCAGGTGCTTGTGTCTGATGTTCAACCCAGCGAAGTGTATTTAGACAGTCTGGAAAGACACAGAAATGACGGGTGGACTTATGCAGATGGTACGTTAACCGTGACGGGTGCTACGAGAACAGTTGACGTAAAATATGACGATGCTGCTCCAACTCCAACCACACAGCCCACTCAAACTCCCATATCGTCACCCACGGTGTCGCCTTCCCCGTTACCGACCCTAACTCCAACGTTGCCCCCTCCTACACCAACCCCAACTCTATCCCCAACGCCAACTCCGACAGCCGAAATAACCGTCTCGCCAACGTTTACTGTTCCTCCCGCAACCCCAACGCCTACCCCACCTACATCAGATGCGCCGTCACCTACAATCAATTCCCCCACCCAAACACCCACTGCAAGTTCCTCCCCATCCCCTTCTCCTTCGTCAACAGCTACTACATCAGCAACATCCAGTGTACCTTTATCAACACCGAGTTCTTCACCTGAGATGCCTTCCTTTTCAGACCCTTTTCTGTTTTGGATTATTGTAATTTTTGTGGTGGCATCCATCGGTACTTTTGGTACTGGGTTGTTTGCTTGGTGGTGGAAACATAATTCTGTGTGAACTTGATTGTGAAGTCCACGCATTTA
This sequence comes from uncultured Candidatus Bathyarchaeia archaeon, assembly GCA_964616775.1. GTDB lineage: Archaea > Thermoproteota > Bathyarchaeia > Bathyarchaeales > Bathycorpusculaceae > JADGNF01. The sequence goes on along the minus strand of CAZTRN010000018.1, from coordinate 31,340 downwards.
CCGAAAAGATTAAAACGTCCTATACGTGCAAGTTAGCTTAAATCCGTTGGGGAGATTATAGATGCGCTTTCTCGGTAAGCGAGCCATAGCGATTCTGCTAGTTACTCTAGCTATTTTTAGCCTGCTCCCCACCATTATGCCCGTACACGCCGCCGACCCAGCAATAACCTTCAACCAAAGCACCAATACCCTCACCGTTTCAGGGTACCCTTCTGGTGCTCCAGCTAGTTTTGAAGACCTGATTGCTGCTGACCAAGCTGGAACGTTAACTTTAACTTCTCGCTCCGTTGCAACGCCAGACCCAAATCCAGTTGCTTTAAGCAGTGCCCTGCGGTTAGGTGGCTCAACCCTAATCGGCGGCAACCAACTATTTCTGAACGTAACAAGTTTTTCAGGGCTCACAAGCGCTCTGTTAATTATAACTGGAACAGACTCAAACGGTGATAGCCAAAGCGAATACTTTGATATCACTGGAATTGCCGTTTACTATTCAACTAATTATTATGTTACTTTGACCAGCAGCCAAGTTGTATCGTTTACAAGTTCAGGCTCTGGTATCAGTACCTTGAGCTATAAACTCATCCAAAATCAATGGGGCGCCATTTCAACAACAGGTGTGAATCAATATGTCCTTCACAGCTACATCTCTCTAGAGACAGGAACTTATCTGCGCGCCGAAGACGCATACATTACCTTTGACTCAAGAATCGTTTCAAGTAACGGTGTTAATATCATAAAAGGTGGCGGAGTCATAGTTTTAGGTCGTGCTGAGGATCCCATACTTAAAACCAGCAGCCACGGATGTACCCTCTATGCACCTCCAACAGTTTACTACTTTAACTGGATTAATACTGGTGGAGCATATTTTTACAGTTGTGTATTTGCCGCTGAAGGTTCAGTTCATGCAATAGTTTATGCAAACATCATCTGGAATACTGAAGCTAGGGGTTCTGGGTTTAGTGGTTTTCGGACGGCTTGGAATTGCGACTTCTATAACGTGACTTGCTTAGGTACCTATTATGGAATGTATCTTTACGCTGATGTAGCTTATGGGCATGAGAACAATATAACGCTAATTGGAAACACATACGCAATTAGAAACTATGCCAATGGTCAGGGCAACGGATTAACACTCTCTAACATCTATGCCCGTAACAATACCTATCTCTTCTGCAATCAGGCTGTGACTGTCCCAATTTCCCAGTACCTGATTAACGTTGATGCTGATTACTGGACCTTTGATTGGCAATCAAGTTTTAACACGGTGTACCGGCAATACACTTATGATGTAAAAGTCGTAGACGGTAACGGTAACCCAATCTCAGGCGCTAACGTTACGCTACTGGATAATCAAGGGGAAGTGTTTTCCAAGTTAACTAATGTAACCGGTCTTTTGCCCACCACTGCTGTTTCGAGAGGCTACTACAATAGCACGGGCGGAGACAAAATGTACGACTTAGCCCCGTTCACGTTGGTGGTAACGGCGCCTGGCTATTCGACAAGCACAACTGAGGTTTCATTTATTGAGCCAACAAGCTCCGTAGTAGTTCTTCAGCCCTATAGCGGCCCATCACCTTCCCCATCTCCGTCAGGTACACCCTCTGAAACCCCAACCCCAACACCTGTACGCAACGACACTGAACCATACATAACGTCACGATTCACGTTTACACCCTCTAACCCCGTTGTGAACAACACAGTCTTGTTTGATGGTTCAAGCAGCAAAAGTTCCTCCTTAATTGAAGAATATTTTTGGGACTTCGGTGACGGAACTAACTCGAGCAGTGTCGCTATCCCCCACTTTTATCGTGCAGTTGGAAACTATACAGTCACTTTAACGGTGACTAGTGCTGCAGGAACAGATCTGTTTTCTCAAGTGGTCAATGTTTCTGTGGCTCCAACGCAAACAGTGGAACAGTTTCCATGGTGGTGGCTCATAATCGCCCTACTAATTCTGTTTTTGGTGTTGTTGCTTATTTTGCTTATTTGGTGGCGTAGACGCGATGTGATTGTCATCCAAACGTGTGGTGAATCTGACAATCCGAAATGCCATGGGGACGGCAAATGTGACGACTGCGAATTGAAACCCTGCTAACCGTTGTCAGAACAGACTGAATGTAATCAGTGGACTTTAACTAACACAGGCTTACAACTCAACAACGACTGCTTTGCGTTCAACAGTATCCAGCAAAGCAACAGTTGCCTTTCCATAAAGATACCCACAAACTTCACCAGGGCACAAAATCAACGTTTTCCCTTTCACTTTGTTCACAGGAATGTGTGTATGGCCACAAATAACTGCATCAAACCCTTGACTGTTCACCAACGCATCCAAAAGTTCCGTTTCATCCCCATGTAACAAGGCAATCTTGAACCCTTCAACTTCTACCGCGGCAAACCTGCCCCGAACTTCACAGTTTTCCGTTTCACTAAACCGTTTTTTCAAAAGCTCATGGTCGCCATCATTGTTGCCGAAAACTCCGATTAAGTGGCAGTTGAGGGCTATGAATTTTGGGATAACAAAGGGCGATGTGTAGTCGCCTGCATGCAGTGTTAGGTTGACGTTTTCGTTGTTTAGTCGGGTTATGGCTTTTTCCACCATAGGTAGATTGTCGTGGGTATCGCTTATGACGCCTATTTTCATGTTGGTTCTCCACTTGATGTGGTTCTTGATTTCACAAAAACATTTCCATGCTCTGAGGGTATTCCTGTTTTCGATATAATTTAGCTAGAGGAACATGGCTTAATATTGAAAATATAGAACACAACTACAGAAGAAAGCCCTAAGACTGATATCACCTCGGCGCATAACTGTGTAGACTGGCAAAGAAACCACCGCAAGCGGGCGTTCTTTTAAAAATCGTGAGGAATTGACGTGATTAACAAACTTAAGGCAACAGAAGAATTCGACGAGTTTCGCTGGAACGTAGTTAAATCCTTACTTGATGAGTACCCTGAACTGAAAGAAAAAGTAAGAGCCTACGTCGAGGCATAACTAGACAGTTTCGTGGGACAAAACGGGATTCTGCTACAAAACGTTTTAAGCTGCCCCACAGCCAATACTAAAAGGAAATCCGCCATGCCCATAAAAGCTGTCTTATTTGACATGTTCGACACACTCATGATTATACAGAAAGAACATGCATTTTACAGTCCTGCAGTTAAAAGCATGTACAACTTTCTTTTCCAAAACGGCGTACACGTGACCTTTCCCATGTTCAGGGACGCCTACATCAAGGCAAGAGATGCCATTTATGAGGAAGCTGACAAGAATCTCGAAGAACCACACTTTAACGTCCGAGTAACAAACGCCCTTGCTCTTTTAGGCTACACAAACCTGAATCCTTCTATAGTTCAGGGTGCCACTGACGCATTCTGTGACGAATTCATGAAGTACGTAGTTATCGATGAACATGCATTTTCGGCTTTGTCTGAGCTTCGCAGTCGTTATCGGTTGGCGTTGGTTTCAAATTTTGCCGTTCCCGAATGCGTCGAAAAACTACTGCAGAAAGAAAATATTGACTGTCTTTTTGATGTGATTGTGGTTTCTGCGGCTGTTAATAGTCGTAAACCGTGTCCAGAAATTTTCCATTGCGCACTTGAAAAGTTACAGGTTTCTGCTGCGGAAGCTGTCTTTGTTGGTGATACGGTGGATGCGGATGTTCAAGGCCCTAAACAGGTAGGCATGAGAACGGTCTACATTGATCGTCGACCTCAAAAAGAGCTTGAGGTTCATGTGCCCGACAAAATAATTACTCAGCTAAGTGAGTTGCCTGAGGTAATTGATGACTTGGCGTTGACTTAAACTGGCTGTCTTTTTTGTTCATGCGCTTATGTAGAAGTGATAGAGCGGTCTTAACCGTGAATGGAAGACACGCTAAAGCCTGTTACTTCTACTTGTCTTGTTCAGATTTGTTTTCGACACCAGTCTATTCTCAACCGCTGTTAGAGATGGATAAGTTAAAATGTTTCACGGCTCACACCAATAGCGACTGCTCCTTAGAGGAATCTGCATGAAAATCATACCTGGACCTGCAAGCATTGAACTTGGCGAAAAAATCGCCCAATTAACTGGTTATTCCAGAGTTTCTGTTGCTAGCCGCATCTTCCCAGACGGTGAAAGCTATGTTCGTCTCGAAGGAGACGTAAAAGACGAAGATGTCGCCATAATACAGACCACTTGTGCCCCTCAAGATACACGCCTTATGCAGCTCGCATTCTTGGCTAGTGCTGCTAAACGTAATGGCGCAGCCAAAGTCACCGCCGTAACTCCGTACTTGGGTTATGCGCGGCAAGACAAGATTTTCCTTTCAGGTGAAACCATAAGCATTGAAGTGGTTGCTTCTATGCTCAAAGCTGCAGGCATAGACCAACTGGTTACCATTAACGTGCACTCGGAACCTGCACTGGCACTGTTTCCGTTTCCAGCAAAAACCGTCAGCGCCATCCCGCTCTTAGCTAAACACTTCACCGAAAAAGGCATCACAGGAGCGTTTGCACTTTCTCCAGACAAAGGCGCCATGTACATTGCTAAGCAAGCCCAAGAAGTTCTCGGCGGAGACGTAGGGCACTTAGAGAAAGTTCGCGACCGCTACACTGGGCAAACCACCCAAACCGCCGCGCACCTTAACGTGAAGGGGCAAACGGTAATAATTTTTGATGACATTATCAGCACGGGGGGAACCATTGTGGGCGCCGCTAAAATTCTGCGCGAACAAGGCGCAGCACATGTGTACACGGCATGCGTGCATGGTTTGCTGATTGGTGATGCTGAGAAACGCATCTTGGATGCAGGCGTGGAAGAAATTGTCGCCTCTGATAGCGTGCCTTCTCATAACAGCAAGGTTTCTCTGGCGCCGTTGATTGCTGACACGTTGAAGGCTCTTTAGCGTGACCCGCCTCTTCTTCCTGATTTCGGGAGAGTTTGAATCCCTTTCCTTTTCAGAACTCAAAGCAATCTTAGAAGCCGAATGCTACCCGTATGGTAACGTGGAGAAGCTGGATCAAACCGTACGGCTCGAAGCCGACATCGAAAGCGTATCGCAGGTGTTGCGGCGAAGTTCCTACACGCGAATCTGTGGTCAAGAACTTTTCACCTGCCAAGCCAACGACCAAGCAGTCGCCGAAGCCGTAGCCACCGTGGACTTTCGTGGCGTACTTGCGGAGGGTGAAACGTTTGAAGTACGCATCCGACGCATCAAAGAATACGCCGAAATCGATGCCACCATGGACTACGAACGCAAACTCGGTCGCCTAATTCTCGATCATGCACCTTGGGCGAAAGTTAACCTCAAAAAACCCAACAAAACCTTCTTTGGTATCTTAACCAGCTGCAAATTGGTCTTTGGCATAAAACTGGGTGAAGTTGTGCCTAAGCCATTTGTGGAACGCCGTGCCCGCAAAAAACCCTTTTTCCATCCCTCTGCCATGAACGCCAAACTTGCCCGCTGCATGGTTAACCTTGCCCAAGCCAAAACAGGCAGCTACGTGTTGGACCCGTTTAGCGGGACAGGTAGCACGCTTATTGAAGCTACTTTGATTGGCTGCAAAGCCGTCGGTATAGATGTGCAACGTAAAATGGCTCACGGCACCCTCAAAAATGTCCGCCACTTCGGTTTACAGCCTGAAGGCGAACTGATTGCTGACGCCCGCTTGCTTCCCCTTTCTCATGTTGACTGCATGGTCACTGACCCACCATACGGCAAATCATCCACCACATTGCGAAGCGGAACAAAAACCATCGTGGAAGGCGTTTTAGCAGCAGTTTATCCATTGTTGGGGCAGGAGCAACGGATTTGTATCGCGGCTCCCAAAACACTAAACATCGTCGATGTTGGAGAAAAACTGGGGTTTGTGCATTTGGAGTCGCATTTCGCATATGTACATCGGACGTTAACTCGGGAAGTGGCGGTTTTCAAGAAGGCATAACCATGAGTAGTATGTGTGTGGTGTTTTTGGGGACAGGCGCCGCGGTTCCAACGGCTAACCGCAGTTTGCCCGCTGTGCTGCTGGTTCGAGGCAACGAACATATCTTATTTGACTGTGGTGAAGGCGTCCAGCGCCAGATGATTAAAGCCAAAATTAGCCTTCACAAAAAAATGTCCATCTTCATCACACACATGCATGGCGACCACATGTTGGGTTTGCCTGGGCTTTTGCAGACGATGGCTCTTTTAGACCGCAAAAAACCCGTGGACATCTACGCTCCACTTGGACTGGCAAATTTGCTAGAGTGTCTTCGTCAAACCCTGCAGTTTCAGTTAACCTTTGACGTAACTGTTCACGAAGTGACAGCAGCAGGCACAATATGCGAAGACATCGAGTATACTGTTGCTGCTTTGCCTTCTAATCATGCTGTGACCAGTTTCTGTTATGCGTTTGAAGAGAAGCCTCGGATGGGTCGCTTTCACCCTGAAAAAGCCCGCGCATTGGGCGTGGCTCAAGGCGAGGCGTGGAGTAAACTGCAACGCGGAGTTACCTTGGTACTACCCAACGGAAAAACTGTCCATCCCCAAGACGTAACTGACGCTCCAAGAAAAGGCAGAAAACTCGTCTACACAGGCGACACTCGTCCCTTCGAAACCTTTGCTGCTTTTGCGGCAGACGCGGATTTGTTGATTCATGAAGGCACTTTCGATGATGCGTTGGTGGAGAATGCGAATCGGGACGGTCATTCGACGGCAAGTCAGGCTGCAGGACAAGCGAAGGCGGCTAATGTCAAAAAACTTGTTTTAACTCACATCAGTGCTCGATACTCGGATACAGCGTTGCTTTTGCAGCAGGCACAACGTGTGTTTCCAGCTTCATTGGTGGCGGAGGATTTTTTGGAACTGGATTTGCCTTTACTGGAATAGTTGCTTGACTTTGCGTAGGGTTTCTTTGGCGTTAAAAACGGCTTCGGTTAACACTGTGCCTGAAAAGTTAGCGGCTTTTACTTCTTTGGCAAAGGTGATCCAGTCTATGGTGCCATCTCCTAGACCCAAATGCTCATCTACTAAGCCATGATTATCGCTTATGTGGATATGTACCACTTTTTGAGGTAGCTTTTGCAGAAACGCCAATGTTTGCCCCTCCAAATGTGCATGTCCCGTATCTAGCACAATGCCGATGTCTTCTAAGCCCGTTTCTTCATAAAACCGAATAAAATCCTGCGGCGTATTCATGAGAAACCCATACTTTTCTGGCAAATTTTCCATGGCAAGTTTTATGCCCAAGTCGGTTGCCCATTTGTGAAGTTGTTTGATGCTTTCTTGGTTTTGTTTCCAGTTTGCGCCTGGATAGAAGTCGCTGATGGCTGATCTGCCGCCAGGGTGAAAAACCACCAAGTATGCATCCAAGTCGTGTGCAAACTGCATGCTTTGGCGTAGTCTTTTCAGTCCTGCTTTGCGCATAGTTTTGCTTGGTGATGCTATGTTGATGTCTGCGAATGGAGCATGGATTGAGTATTTGAGGTTGTAGTTTTTGGCGACTTCGTTTAAGATTTGGACACGTTGGCGGCTAAGCGCGTGGGTGCCGTCGTCAACTAACTCTATGATGTCTGTTTCTACTTTGCCAAGCTCGGTGGTCATTCTGTTGAAGGACTTGCTAAGAACATAAAGCATAGATAAGCCGAATTTTGCTTGAGCCATCTTTTGGTCCTCGATGCGTTGAATGTCTGGCTGTGCCTAATAACTCTAGCCACCCTGCAAGCATGCTGGTTTTGCGTAATGCATAAGAAATACGCACACCCCACAGCTAACTGGTGAGAATTTGCTTAAGCTTTCAGAATCCGACGTGAAGTTCATCCAGGAACTGCCTGTTTGCCATCTTGCAACTGTAACTGAAGCCTGCACACCTATGGTGCGTCCTGTTTGGCACGTTTTCGACGGCGCAGCCCTCTATTTTGCGTCCGACCAAACACCCAAGCTGAAACAAATCAGCGTTCACCCTACGGTTTCGGTTGTTTTTGACGCCTATGATATAGCGGTCTGGGAAAATTTGCGTGGCATCCGCTTTGAAGGCGCTGCTAGTGTTCTGTGGGAAGGCACAGAGTACCGTTACGCCCATGAACTGTTAAAGGGCAAGTTTCCAGAATATCGGACAATAGACGGGGGTTGGCGGGAGGGCGAAATTCCCATAATCAAAATTGTTCCCTGCCACATTTGGAAGTGGGCGCATGGTGCTTGGCAAACACCATAGTTTAGCCTTGTAGAAGCTTGCCGCGATTCCACAGCATATTTCTACCCCAAACCCTAACACTACTGGGAAGATGCTTCACGTTGAAAATCATCGAAACTAACCTACACCAAGGCTTCGTTAAAGTCGTTCCCGACACTCAAGACGACTTGTGGCACCTCTACAACGTCATTTACAAAGGCGACGAAGTCTACGCCATGAGCAGCCGCGCCATCAAATCAGATACGGAAGCTAGCCGCCCCAAAAGCGCCGAACGTGTTTCCGCCTTCATGGGTGTCAAGGTGGAGTCGGTGGCTTGGGACAAGTTTTTGGGCAAATTGCGTGTTCATGGCATAATTATTCATGCTCCTGAAATCATGCCCTCGGGGGCGCATCACACCATTAGCGTCAGCTTAAACCAGCCTGTAACTATCGTGAAGGCTAACTGGCAAAAACACCATCTGGACCGCTTGAAACGAGCTAGCGAAGCCGAAAAACCCCTGCTTATTGTTGCCATAGATGACGAGGGTTATGCTGTGGCGGAAACTAAGCAGTATGGGGTGGAAGTGAGAGTGGAAGAGCGAGTCAAGTTGCCCGGTAAGCAGGAAGCAGAAAAGCGGCAAGGTGCCACCAACGAATACTACAAACGTGCCCTTACCAGCCTAAGTCAACTGTGGACCCAAAACCACAACGCCATCGTTGTTGTTGGGGTGGGTTTTGTTAAAACCGAATTTGCCAACTATCTTAGAGATAACGCGGGCGAAATGGCTAAATCGCTTGCCGACGTGAAAAGCGTCAACAATGGCGGCATCGCAGGTATCTACGAGGCGCTTCGTTCGGGTGTTTTGTTGAAGGCGGCGCATAAAATGCGGGTGCTGGAAGAGACGGAAGTAATGGAGGAGGCGATGAAGCGGCTGGGCAAAGGTGAAAACACAATCACTTATGGCTTAGATGATGTGGAACGTGCCGTGCAGGTGGGTGCCATAGAGACTTTGATTTTAGCCGACAGCCTGATTCGTGAATCCGATGATGCGCAGCGACTGCGAATTGAAAAGATAATGCAAGAAGTCGAGCACAGGGCAGGCAACCTTACCGTCGTCAGCACTGAACACGAAGCCGGTAACAAACTGTTGGCGTTGGGCGGAGTGGCAGCATTGCTAAGATTCCCCTTGTATCGCGATACTTCATCATAAAACGCCTAAAACCGTATTAGAAAGTGCTTATAAAGGCATGATGTTATATACCCCTGTATATATAAATACAGGCGAAACGGGTTTCGAAAATGAGCAAACGTCAACCAAAAATCTCAATCCAAAACATAGTTGCTTCAGTTTCACTAAACCAAAAGATTGACCTACAGAAAATTGTGGAAAAATTTCCCCAAACCGAATACAACCCCAGTGTCTTTCCTGGCTTAGTTTTCCGCCTCAAGAAACCGAAAACTGCGACTTTGATTTTTGGCACGGGCAAAATGGTGTGCACTGGCGCGAAATCTGAAAAAGAATCCCGCGCTGCAGTTGAAAAGGTCGTTAAAGAACTTCGCGGTCAAGGTATCCAAATTACTGAAAAACCCATCGTTAACATCCAAAATATTGTTGCCTCCGCTGAATTAGGCGGCGAAATTGACCTAGAAAGCTTGGTGTACAAGCTTGGGCGCGTAATGTATGAGCCTGAACAGTTCCCTGGCGCGGTCTACCGAATGGATGAGCCTCAGGTGGTTTTCTTGATTTTCAGCGCAGGTAAACTGGTTTGTGTTGGCGCCAAGAAAGAAGAACAAGTCTACGCTGCCGTGGACAAAATCCAAAAAATCCTAGAAGAGAAGGATTTGATTTTCTATCCAGATGCGGAAGGCGCAGCTCTGCCTCCATAATCTCTTTTATTTTTGAAAAAATAGAAAAGAAAGAAAATTTTTATTCGGTTTTATCGGACGGCTTCAACGGTTTTGACTTCGGGGACGCGCCTTTTTAGGTGTGTCTCGATGCCTTGTTTTAGCGTTAGAGCTGACATTGGGCAGCCTACGCAGTGGCCTTGCAGTTTGACTTTGACTGTGCCATTTTCGACAGCTACGAGTTGGACGTCGCCGCCGTCGGCTTGGATGTTTGGACGAATTTCGTCTAGTGCTTTTTGAACTCTTGTTTGAAGAGATTCACTCATGTGTGACACCGTTTGTTGGTTAGGTTTGAAGGGTGTGTGGTGATAAAAGCGTTCCGCCCCTTTTTTGGATTTTTAATATGATGTGGTGAGCATGTTTGCTTGTTAGTGAAATGAACGGTCGTTCATATCGTGAGTAACTTGTTTACAACTCTTGTATGTTGTGCTTTTTTGAATATTATTTTTTAAAAATGCTTGGTATGACAAACCTTATAAGTAAACTGAACAATAGAATCTTACGAGACTGTACGGGGCGGGTGGTATGAGCGTAGATAATCTGGATAAAAAAATCATCCAGTATCTCAGCCGCGGTACATATTCCTATGAAGACCTTGCCAGAGAATGCAATGTTACCCGCAATACGATTTACCGTCGAATTGCGGCTCTCGAGCAGCAGGGCATCATACGCAACACAATCCGTTGTTCTTTAGACTACGAAAAGCTTGCTCTTTCAACTTTGTGCATAAGTGCCAAGATAGCGCAGGCAGATAAGCAACGTGCCTATGCGGATTTGAAATCAAATCCTTATGTGAAACTGCTTTGGCGATGTTACGGGGAACACGCTAATCTTTTCATGGTTCTGTTCTGTCCGAAAGGCAACGAGGGGCCAATAATTCAGAGCATCACCGAGATTATGGAATCCTACAGCGCAACTAACCTGCAAGTGACCGTGGGATTTGCTTGGGAGAAAATGGATCTAAGTCCCTTTGCAGAAGCACCCGAAGAAGAATTGGCAGCGCAACTGATATTCTCTGCCGTGGAATAACCAATTAGGCGTTACTTTATGGTAACGCCACTTTTTGTTTCAAGTTCAAAAGCACGAAATACCGAAGTTCCTTATCTTCGGTAAACTTGGCAATCACGTCCGTGAACAGGTCTGGAAATTCTTGCAGCCACTGCCTATACGACGTACGGATTGTGACATCACTAGTGCCTAGTTTCCAGGCAAGCTCTCGTTGCCGTTTCACGACATTGTATCTGTAGCCTAAAAGGTAAAACAATCCCCCCACTATGCCTTTGGAGGTTTTTCCATTGTAGAATGCAAATCTCTTTTGGTGGGTGTATTCTATGATTTCTATGGCGCTTTGAGCAACTTTGTCTGCTGTGTTTTTGTCGAACCATACTGTGTGGGCGGCAGCAAAGATTTCGTCTGGTCGTATGCGTTTGAGAATTAGGCTCATTGTCTCTCTTCCGGTGTTATGTCTTTGGTGTTCAAGCAGTGGCACTGAAAGTTATCATTACCTTATGATTCAAAATCAACACTTATGGCGGTAAAAAGTAAAAAATGTATTACTGGCTGCAAATTTTAAGGCGCTTTTGGACGTAAAACAGAGAATTCTACAATACCTAAAAAACTAGAATTGTCAATAAAGAGCAACAACAGCTAAACAAGCGCTGAATTCTGTTTCTGGGGCAAGCACGCAACTTAATAATGTGTACGCGACTTCATAATTCATGAACGCCGAGATCAAAATTCTCAAGCCCTTCACCCCCAACGAACCCATCCTCATTGTTGGGCTACCTGGTATGGCTTACATTGGAAAACTATCTGTTGACTATCTAATTCAGCAGCTCAAGGCAGAACAAATCGGTGAAGTTTACTCTAAACATTTTCCCCCTTACGTCATAATTAAAGAAAATGGGCTCGTAGAGCTGATGCGTAACGAGTTGCACACTTACAAGATGGAGTCTGGTCAAGATTTGCTCTTTCTTTCTGGCAACTCGCAAGCCTTCTCTCCTGAAGGTCAATACGAACTTTCCGAGAAAGTGCTTGAATGGGCCATCGAAAACGGTGTAAAACGCGTCTACTCCATTGCTGCATTGGTTACGGACCGCCAATTTGATGTTCCCAACGTGTTTGCCACCACGACCTCTCTTGAATTGCTCGAACAAGCCAAAACTAACGGCGCCCAACAACTAGACCATGGCATAATTGGCGGCGAAAACGGCTTAATCATTGGCTTGGCTAAAGAGAAGAATCTTGACGCCACGTGCCTTTTGGCTGAAACGCACGGTTACCAAGCCCCAACAGGCGAATACGTCATTGACCCTCGCGCTGCGAAGGCTGCCTTAAATGTTCTTACCAAGATTTTGGGCTTAAAGGTAGATATGGAGCCTATGGAAAAGCAAGCTTTAGAGATGGACGAAGCGTTTGCCAAGATGGCTGAAATTGAACGTCGGGTCCGAGATGAAATGGCTCAGTCCGGTAAACGTCCCAGCTACGTCACATAAACGGTGATGCAGGGATGGCTGCCGAAATCTGGATTAAACGCCGTTGTGAGCCCAAACTTGAAGCGCCAGTGGCTGTGGTAGGTTCACCAGGGCTGCGAAGCATCGGCAAACTCGCCGTTGACCTTCTCATCACACAGACAGGTGCTGAGTTGATGGCCGAGTTGTATTCGACGCATTTGCCCACCATTTACCAAACCACACCCTCGTATGCTGCACATCCATCGCTTCCCGGTATGGGTGGCACGATGGTTGAGGCAGGTGCCTTGGATTTTCCTAAGGTACAATTCTACGTTTCTGCTCCTAACCTGATTTTGGTGCGCGGCTACCACGCCAACTTTGATGGGCAATATGTGATTGCCGAAAAAATCGCTGACTTCCTCCATGAACTGGGGGTGAAACAGATGATTGTTGTGGCTGGCTATGGGTCAAAAGAGAAAAACGTCGTTTGTGCAGCAACTAGTTTGCAGAAGCTGACGGAGATGAAAGAAAAATACGACATTGGAACAGGCTATAAAGGTCCGTTTATGGGTTTCTCGGGGCTGGTGTTTGGCATGTCAGCGCGGTTAGGTATTGAGGCGGTTTGTCTTTTTGCGGGTACACAGCCACCTGAAGAGGACTTAGAGTTTCCTGACAAGGAAGGTGCGGAACGCGCGGTTCAGTTGATTAATCGGATGCTGGATTTGGGCGAAAAGGTGCCCAAGAAGGCTGAGCCTGTGGGGCTTTAAGACACTGAACTAGACTGCAGGTGGTTTAGGGTCGGAAAACTTTAATTGATGAGGGCGGTATTGGAAAGGCTGATGTTTAATTGGCGTGCGGGATTGCCCTAGCCTGGTAGGGGGCAGGCCTGCTAAGTCTGTGGTCGAAAGGCCGCGTGGGTTCAAATCCCACATCCCGCGCCACATTTTTGTGCTTTTCACGTTGGAACGCATAGTCGGCGTTTTGGGAAAAAGAAAAAGGGAAAAGAAGATGCTTTTGGTATGTTAGGTTTGTGCGGGTCGTGCGCTCAGCACTAGCGAAATATCCATCTGTTGATTATCGCGTATTATCGTCACTATCACCGTTTCACCTGGTACAGTGCACCGTTCGAGGTATGTTGACAAGTCGTCTATGTTTCTGATTCGGGTACCGTTAAAAGCTACAATGATGTCGCCGCCAATTGCATAAGTTGTGCTTGAAATTACTGTCTGTTTTGTACCGCCTTGCAGTCCTGCTGTGTCTGCTGCTCCACCGTTGGTTACTCTGGTAATTAACCATCCGTAAGTTACGTCTGTGTCCATTGCTTGGGCTAATCGGTAGGTCATGTCTGTTCCGTATGCGCCTATCATTGAGTGGTTAGTGTATGTGCCAGTGGTTATGAGTGAGCTAATTTCTCGTAGTATCGTGTCTGAGGGTATGGCAAAGCCCAAGTTGTCTGAGTCGCTTACAATGGCAGTGGTTATGCCCACAACTTGCCCATCATAGTTGATTAGTGGGCCACCAGAGTTGCCAGAGTTGATTGGTGTGCTTGTTTGTATTACGTCTGAGATGGGGTAGCTGCCTGACATTTCTTCGGTTATGGTTCGGTTTAGTGCGCTTACTATGCCTGTGGTCATTGTTCCTGCTAAGCCGTAGGGTCCACCAATTGCTGCTAAGGGGTCGCCGACTTCAAGTGTTGAGGATGTGGTGATTTCAAGTGGGTAGTATTCGTTTTCTGGTGCGTCTGTGGAGAGTACCGCTAAGTCTGCGTATTGGTCTGCTCCGAGAAGTTCAGCAGGGTATGTGTTGCCGTTTATGAAGGTCACTGTGATGTTCATTACGTCGTCGACAACGTGGTTGTTTGTTATGATTACCATTTGTCCTGAATAGTTGTAGACGAAGCCTGAGCCTTGGATTTCAGAGTAACTTATTTGTCCAAACATGCTTGTTGATTCGGTTACTCCTTCAACGATAACCACCGAGTTTTTGACTTTTTCATATAACTCCGAAAGAGACTGGCTGTCACTTTGGTTGGTGGTTGTTTGAACCGTGGTTGTTTGGATGCTGCTGTCTTGGGTTGTTTCGTTTTGTGCTGTTTGTAAGTTACTTATTTGAGTTTGCAAAGTGGATATTTGGCTTTTGAGGTCGCTTATGCTGGAAGATACGTCCATTGAACTTATAGCATAGCCAACGACGCTTCCACCAATTAAGCTAACAATAATTATCACTACCATAAGAATCGCTGGCAAGCGGGATTTTGTTTTTTGGTTTGTTTCCATTTACTACACCTCCAATTTTTTTCCTTGTTGAACAACACAGCCAAGACGTTTCCTTGGCGTGTTCTTGGTTGTCAAATTTAACGCCTACACTGTCCGAATAAACTATTTTTCAAAATTACACCTTATTTTTTTCCAAATTGTATCCAAATCAAAAATCGTGCAAGATATCCAGATTAGGCGGCTTTGTAGTCTAAGAGGCGGCGTTCTGTTTGCGTTTTCTTGATGGACGCATAGATTATGCGGGTTTCATTGGAAGTGATCCAACGTTTCTTAACTGGGTTAAGGATTTGTTTCTTTATTACTGGGCTAAAGGTGAAAGGTACTGATGCCTATTATCTGTAAAAATTTTTAAATTAATCCCTTGATAATATGCTCATGGCTGAAGGCGACGATTTTGAATCTGCTAGACGCTGTTTGTTAAAACTCACTCATTCTTATGTCCAAACGCATGCAGGATACGCAATAGCGCTAAGCGTAGGTTTAGCTGCATTGTTTAGCAATTATCAGAGTTTTTATGAGCTTAACCTTACTTCCTTATTCTTGATAGTGCTGCTCGTAGTTATTGGCGCGCTCTTGTATATGATTAAAAGAATCGTCTATTGGACATTGTATGCTAATATTGTAATGGGAATTATTCAGGAGGAAACAGAAAAACAGTTTGGTTATTGGTATATTGAAGACTGTAAAACCCAAATCTATAACGAAAGAGCACCGCATCCTGTGAATTGGCGTCATAATCGACCTTACGTGTACAAAATAATTGCTGCCACGCAACAAAGCATAAAATATGATAGAGATGGCGCGCGTCCTTTGATCTTTTTTGGTGGGCTGTCATTTACTGACTTTGCCGTAATTTATTCGCTATTCGCTGTAGCAGCATTTGGTTTTTTGAATTATTCGGATTTTATATCCTCCTTATCATTCTGGGCCATGACCTTAGCTGCCTTTTTTTTGGTTCCACTATCTTTCGGTTTGATTCTCTTGGCAGACATTTGGAATGGACGAAAAAAAGAGTTGTTACGTCTACAAAACGAAAAAACTACCCCAAACTAAGTTATTTTTGACTTGATTTGGTTGAGTAAACTGTCATGTGAATCAAAGCTGCATTATTCGATGAACTGGCCAAATTCCCAACTACTGCCACTATTTTCTTATTTTAATACCGCGTAGTTCTATTCATGCCCAACTATTCCCTAAAGCCAACCTTGACAGCTAACGACGAAGAATACACCATGCTACTCGAAGTCTGCGAGGAATTTGAAAACCAAAAAACCGACAAAACTGCCCGCGCAAAATCTGGCAGCGCACCTGAAATAGTTGTGCGCAACCACCTTTTAAAAAGAAAATTGAATCTTTCTCTGAATCCTGATGTCCTAATTGAGGGCTCCAAAATCAAAAATGGGCTTCTTTTTTTGAAGAACGGGGTAGACCCAAACCAGAATGTCTTCTCGCCAGACGCCGTAAAGATGGTTCTAGAGGTCAAAAACAACTCTGTTGGGAGTAAGGTTTTGAAGAACGGAAAGCATGAAGACCCAAACAAGACGTTGCGGTTACGGTTCAATGAACTTGAAGCGTTGACAAACGTGCGTAACTTTGCGGTTGTTGTTCTTTCTGAAACGTTGCTGCCGCCAAAAGGACCCTACAAGTGGCGGTTTAAAGAAGCGGCGATAGGGAAACAGAACTGTAAGGTTTTCACTTTAGTTGCTCGTTCAATGTATCCTGCTGGCGGGCTCTACATGAAATCAAACATCGAGGACTTGCTTCAAGGGGGACAGATGAGGCGAACTGAAGAGTTTCAGCGGTTAATCGATTATTTGCAAAACCTATAGCAAAATGTTAGGCATGTATCATTAAACTTTGTTTTTCCGCGCCGAACGCTTGTTTGTGCGTCGCATGTCTTTAATTGGTGTCCAAACCTGCGTGGCAAACGTTTCTGGAACCAAAAGCTCGGTGAAGTCTTTGCTTAGGGCGATTTGTTTTTTGTGGAAGCGTTTTTCCCATCGTTTGCGGTTGGTTGGGTTTTCGAATTCCCACAGGGCAACGAATTTGCCTGGGGTGTCTTTGGATTTTTGGTGGCAGACTTTTAGGGATTTAACTTCTCTGAATTGGTCTGGGTTCTGCTTCATTGAAGCTACGAGGTTTTTGCCCCATGCTGTGTGTTGGGCAAGTTTGTCGGGTTTCACGATATAAGTTGAGACGAGAAAAGTAGTCATGTTTACCACCTTGCTCTATAGTGGTTGGGCAGGGTATAAAAACTGCATCCCCCATTTGCCAGTTGGCGTTGGAATGGTATTTTAGCGGTTTGGGAGACGCCTTTTTGTTGCTGCCAATTTTTGAATTTTAAAGCTTGAACTTGGTTTTTATACCATTCTGATAAGGTGGCAAAGCTTAAAAGCAAAACAACTAACAAAGATTTGTAGTGTTTGCATTGACCAAAAAAATACTTGGCGCTACGTTTCTAGCAGCCCTAATCCTAACTGCATTAATGTTTGCTTTTTCAGCAAATTTTGAAACTGCCCAAGCAGAAACAACTTACACTATTTCCGGATACATACGCAATCCAAACGGAACAGCCCTTTCCGGAGTCACTACTTACCTCATTAATAGCACGGGGTCAAGCTTTGGCAGCACAACCACCTCCGATTCCTTCGGGTTTTACAGCATGACTGCTCCCGTTGGCACTTATCGAATAGTTGCGGGCGGTGCTTCTGCTGGCGGTTTAACTTACTCCGAGGTCAACATCTACCTTAACGGCGACATAACCAAAGACATTACCTTAGTGCCTAGCTTTGCGATATCAGGCTACGTTTTTGATTCATCTGGTCACACCGTCGCTGGAGCAATCTCAAGCGTACATAACTCCACGTGGTCTGTTCCAGTTACAACTACAGATGGGTTAGGTCGTTACACCATTTATGCGCCTGCGGGAACTTACACGTTTGTAATGTGGCCACCTATCGCCAACTTAGTCTCCTATCAAGATACGCTTGTAGTTACTTCAAATATGACTAAAAACGTGACTATGGCTTCTGGGTCTAGCGTTTCAGGTTATGTACGTTATGCTTCTGGAGAACCTGTTTCCGGGGTCTCCACTTATCTTACGAACAGCAGCGGGGCACTTTTTACGTCTGGACGCTGGTCTGATTCTGTTGGTTTCTACCTTATTGAGGTTCCTGATGGAAACTACACCTTGTTCGCACGGGGCATAAATGGAACAGGCATAAGCTACTCCGAAGCTAATGTTGTTGCCAATGGTACAGTGTTTAAAAACATCACTTTGATTGATGCCGCTTTCACGCCTGGTTCAGCCACTTTGGATATAGGGCAAACTCAACAGTTTACTGCGTCTCCAACAGGGGGGTCAGGCAATTACACATCGTACACTTGGTACGTGAACGATGTCGTTACAAGCACTCAAACTACTCCAACATTTAGCTTTTCACCTACAGCCACTGGCACCTATACAATAACCGCTGTAGTTACTGACAATGTAAGTGCAACTTCATACAGATCCACAGTTTCCAATATCACTGTGAACTCTGCTTTGGGCGCTCCAAACGCTTCTGTTTCTCATGCTATGATAGATTTGGGACAGACTGCTACTTTGAACTCCACTGCCGTTTCTACAGGGACTAGCCCATATTTGTACCAGTGGTATTCAAAAGCGCCAAACGCCAGTTCTTTTCAGTCAATCAGCGGCGCCACATCCCCTTCATACATGTTCGTTACTTCTAATTCTACCCTTCTTGGCGTTTGGAGTTTTGCACTTTATGTAACAGATAACGCCAGTTCGCCAGTTACTGTTGCTTCTAATTTGGTGTCTGTTACTGTGAATGCACCACCAGCAGTTTCAGTTGCGCCTGCACCAGCCACTTTGGATGTTGGTACCAATGCAGTTTTCACAGCAACCCCAAGTGGGGGTTCTGCTCCTCTACATTACCAGTGGTTTTTAGATGGTCTTGCAGTTGGTGATGATAGCTCAACCTACACTTACTCAGCAATGCTTGGCGAACACACAATTTATGTCAACCTAACCGACAGTGCTAATCCTCCACTGTGGGCTCTATCCAGTGTTGGTGCGGTTTCTGTGAACCCTGCATTAGTTGCGCCTGTAGCTTCCGTTTCTACCATTGCGGTCGATCAAGGGCAATCATTCACTTTGACTGCTACTGCTTCCTCAGCAGGTACACCACCCTATTCTTACCAATGGTTTGCCAAAGCGCCGGGAGGCAGTTTTTCGCCTATTTCAGGGGCAACTTCTGATAGTTACACTTTTGTCACGTCTACTTCTACAGCGTTAGGGCTTTGGAGTTTTCAGGTGAATGCTCTCGACAGTGCTACTGTGTCTGGAACTGCAGCGTCTAATGTTGTTTCCGTTACTGTGAATGTGCTTCCTACAGTTTCTGTTTCCCCCACCTCTAAGGCACTCAACCTTATGCAGTCGCAACTGTTTACGGCTACACCTAGCGGCGGTTCAGGCGTGTACCTCACTTACCAGTGGTATGTGAATGGGCAAGTTCAGGCAGGTCAAACTGGCTCCACCTTCACCTATTCTTTTCTGTCTACAGGTACTTACCTTGTGATATCCACCGTAACGGACAGTTTTAGCGTGACATCAGCGCAGTCTGCAACGGTGACGGTTACGGTTAATCCCGCGTTAGCTGCACCTATGCCCATGTCAAGTTCTGCTTCAATTATGCAAGGCGATTCATCAACCCTGACTGTTTCAGTGTCGACGGGAACACCTTCATACACGTACTTGTGGTATTCAATGATGCCTGGTACAAGTTCTTATTCGCTGATTAGTGGTGCAACTTCATCAAGTTACAGCTTTGTAACAACGTCTACTACTGTTACGGGTGTGTGGTCGTTTAAGGTTCAGGTTACTGACGCGACAGGTGATGTTGTGAACTCTGATGTGGCATCAGTTTCGGTTGCAGCATTGGTCGTTTCCCCTACTCCAACTCCAACGCTTTCTCCTTCGCCAACAACGAGCCCTTCAACAACCGCTTCGCCAACTGAAACAGCAACTGTTTCGCCTTCTTCCACGCAACAGCCAACGCCCACATCAACAATTCCTGAGTTCCCAACATGGTTCTTGCTGTTCTTTGTGCTTGGCGCCATAGCCGTGGCGATGATAGCGGTTAAGCGAAAGAATGCTAGCTTAGAATAGTTTGCCTTCAGGTAAAAATACCTGAACTCTCCTTTTTTGGTTCTACCTTTTTGGATGCTTTTCAAATTAGAATCTTCCACTTGACCCCCTGTTTGAGCGTTAAAGCTGCTGCGTTAAACAGTCTACCCCCCTCTCTATGCAGCAAACGTCTGTTGGGTTGCTTTTTTGTTTTAGACCCCCATTTGGGTTTATCGCGGGGGATAAAAAGGGATTAAACGGGTTGCTGGGGGTTAAAATGGGTTTATCGTAAGCTTCGAATCCGCATAGCCACTGCGCTAAACACCGAAAACGCTGCAACCCCCACCAGCAACGCTGCCTTCAGCACGGAAACCTCTTGCCACATGGCAACCGACACAACCGCAAGGGGCACGATGCTAAGCAGCAAAAACACGTACGGCAACAGGCGCCTGCCTTTCTTGTTGAGGTTCTTGATGCCCTCGTTCGAGAAGAACAAATCTGGCAGTTTGCCCATGCCGATGCTGCAGGCTTTGCAGTAGTAACACGACAAGCACCCTTTCTTGCCCAGTTCATAGAAAACCAGAAACGCGGATACCAAAACAAATGCCACCGCCCCAAACACATTAAACAACCCCACACACGCTGCACCCAGCAAAATCCACACAGCAATCGCCGCGTTTCCTGCTAGCATTTCAGAGTTTGAGTAGTCTCGTTTTCCGTCTTCTGTAAACCGCATCTAGTTCACCTTTATGTTTTTAGTTACTTTAAGCGCCAACGCCGCTGTGGTGAGCATGGTTGGCATGCCTTGCGAGCGGGGCATCAGCGAAAGGTCCGCAACCCACAGCCCTTCTGGAAGCATCGCAGGATGCATTGTTTCAACATCTGCCTTTGTTAAGGGGACGGTACCGCCTAGGTGTCCGCCGTTAAGCATGCCGTCCACGAACGGACCTGTAACCCCGGATGCTTCCATGATTTCTGTTGCCTTGCGTTTTGCCTCCGCCAAACGTTGCTTATCTAAATCTGTAAGGCGCTTCGTAACCGTTCCATCCGCCGCCACCGAACCCTGCTCCACATCAGCCAACTTAACCATCATTCCTACGCGGTTCTCTGCGGAAACATCTTTCCAAGGCTTATGGAACCAGTACGAAAGTAAATCAAAGTACGGTGAAAGTATGTAGTTTTCCTGCTTTATGTACCATACCATCGGCGGCTCGTTTAGCATCTTGGCGCCTTTGGAGATGCCTCCGACGGTGAGCACAATGTCGACCCACAAGCTGTCTTTGGGGTGCAGGTTTGAGGCGCTTAGAATTTGGGCTGTGCCGATGCCGCCAGCCGACAAAACTACCACATCCGCATCTACCCGCTCAACTGATTTGCCATGAGCAACAAGCACACCCTGCGCCCGACCTTCCTCAACCACAACCTTTTGGACTGCCCTGCCTGTCTCCACCGAAACACCCCTCCCCAACAGGTCGCCGTAGAGGCGGCGGCTGTCCCATTTTGCCCCTGTTACGCAACCCAACTCACAGTAGCCACACCCCACACACTTTTCCAAGTCCACGGCTTTAGGCGTAAATATCGGCGTGTAACCCATTTGGGCAGCTTGGTTAAACATGCGTTGTGAAAGCGGGCGCCACCGTTCTTGCGGCACAGGCGCTATGGCTATGTTGTGCTCGATTTCGTCGTATTCGGCGGTGAGGTCTAAGCCAATTTCCTTCAACCCCCGCTCGGCACGCACCATGTTCCCACAATTAATAGACGTCGAGCCGCCTTCTGTAACGCCCCGAAGAATAACCAACTCGTCCTCGCCCCGCGTCGTCTCGTAATGAGAAAACACCCGCTTAATGGACCGCTCATCTTTAAGCAGCGATGTTCCGCGTAAGCCGCTAAACCACGCCACCTTGTGCGTCAACGGACTGAATGGTTTGCCCGCTTCCAAAACCAAAACGTCAAACCCGTTTTTGGCAAGCTGACGAGCTGCAACACCGCCACCTGCGCCTGAACCGACAACGATGGCTTTCATGGTTTTTCCTCATCAAATTTTATCTCGGCGACGCATCGACTGCAGCCGCCTGTGATTTTGTCTTTAAAGGTCATGTGTGCTTTGGGGTAGAGTCCGTGGATTGCGCCTTCGTCGGCGGCGCTTAACACCTCACAGGTTATCTCCGAATACTCAGAGGATAGTGCGCATCTGTGGACTTCCATGACCACCGCGTTAGATGCAACCTGTCTGACGGTAAAGCTTATGCCAAGGACGCGGTAAAGAACCTTCGCTGCCCTAAACATATCTGACGCCGACTGCACCCCTAACCGCTTTCGAATCTGCTCCCCCAACGTTTGTCCCGCTTTAAACATGGCTTCCCTACCCAACCTTACTGCCTGCTCTTTCCCAACCGCAGCCACTAACGCTTCAACCAGTGTGGTGTGGGTTTTTGCCATGGCAACACGTTTCGCCTCCAACCCCTTGGGCATCTGAACCGAGTTGCCTAAAGCTACGGCGGCATCAGGTGCATAAGTTCGAAGAACCTGCAAAAGCGCACCCGACGTTACATCCGCAACGTTGGTTAACTCTTTGCTCATGACCCAACTTGGCGTCCAAATCCACACCGATGTAAGCTTTAAGCCCATAGCGGTCACTCGGGTTTCTCGACGCCCCCAAGATGAACCTCCCCTTGCGGGGCTTCGCCTCCATAGAGGGCATCAATTAGTTTTGCATACCGTTGAGTAACAATGTTGCGTTTTAGCTTCAGATTCGGCGTCAAATCGCCTGCCTCTATACTGAGCGTGTTTTTGAGCAGTGCCCAACGCTTCACCTTTTCAGGATTCGATACACGCTTGTTTATCTCCTCAATGGCGGCGTCAATTTTTTTGATGGTTTCTGGGTTCCACTGCTCGGTTTGCACCCAAAGCAACGCCGCACAGTACGGTTTACATTCCCCAACCAAAAGCACATCCGAAACGCCAGTGATTTCGCGAAGCATCCCTTCAATTTTGCTACAGTAGATGCATTTGCCGTATGAGGTTTTTATGAGGTCTTTTTTGCGTCCAAAGATTATGAGGCTGCCTTCGCTGGTCAGTTTGCCGATGTCGCCTGTCATCAGCCAGCCATCTTTGAAAGGTGGCGCCACGGTTTTGTCAAAGTACCCCGCCATCACTTGGGGTCCTTTAACCATGATTTCGCCGTCTGCAGAAATTTTGACTTGCGTGAACGGCATGGGTTCGCCTACGGTTCCGATTCGGTTTCTGCCCAACCGATTCAACGTCACCAGCGGCGCTTCAGTTAACCCATACGCATCATAGATTTCGATGCCCAATTCGCGGAAGTTCTGCAGCAGTATCTCGTTTGAACTGGCAGAGCCCGCGATAAGTTGATGGCAACGGTTAAGCCCCGCCCGTTTCAACGTCGCACTCTTAACTAAGCGTCCCAGTAACCGCTTAAGCGCCCCTTTTTTCATATGTATGTAGGTTCTGCCGAGCTTGTTTTTCTCCACCCCTTCCCATATCTTCTCGTATAGGCGGGGAACCCCGAAGAATATGTTGGGTCTGACTTGGGGTAGGGTGGTTTGGAGTTTTCGGAAGTCTTCTAAGAAGTAAATTTCGATGGGCGTGGCGATGTAGTAGGGGCAGTAGGCAGCTAAAATGCCCTCCACCACATGTCCCATAGGCAAAAACGAGAGGTAGGAACTTTTGTGGCTCCTTGCCTGCCAGGGCGTGATAAAAGCGGTGGATTCTGCCATGTACCGCAGATTATCGTGGTGGAAAATGGCACCTTTAGGTTTGCCAGTGGTGCCCGACGAATACCGCAAAGTCGCAATATCACCAAACCCAACAGGAGCCAACTCCGACACAGGATTACTTGGAGCTTTGGCAAGAAACGTTTCCCAAGAAACCACACCCTTCACATTAGCAGGCGCAGCTTCACGACAGAACGAAACAACCAAAACCTCCGCTTTCAACTCATCCACCCGCCGCAAAAGCCCTGGGATGCCCACAAAAAGCAGTTTCGCTCCGCTGGCTTGCAGAACTTGGTCAATTTCCGAGGGCGGCGACGTGTAATAAAGCGGCACACTGACCGCGCCAAGGATGCCTATGGCTATGTCCACCGCCACATACTTAGTAGAATTCAGCCCCGTTAACGCCACGCGGTCTCCTGCCTTAACCCCCAAAACCTGCATCGCCCCCGCAGCAGCCAAAATGTCGCTTCGCACCTGTTCCGCCGACTTAGGAACAATCTGCCCCTCAATGACATCAAAGTAGGTCACAGGGTTGCTTTTGCTTTCCAGCCGAAACAGAACCTGCTCATACACGGTGCGTTCAGAGCGGTGGAAAAAGTTGAAGTAAACAGCATACTCCAAAAGATGCGGCAACACCGCCTGCCAATTGAAATCGTAGGTGCCCAACAGTTGGTCGACGTTTTGGCGTTGAAACTGGTGCTTTTCACTAAAGTACGGCGCCAACGAGGCTAATGCGTCAGAAAAACGGCGACTCTTAGGCTGCAAAACCCGCTGAAGCGCAAGCAAGCGTTTCATGTTTCCCGCCGATATGCTCACATAGCGCGGTTTAGGCAACTTAACGCCCAAATTAGTTTGCGCCCAAACCTGCACATAATTCAACATTTCCCCAATGGTAGGCAACGATTCATAGGGCGCCACAACATGGAACGTACGCCCAACTGCCTCCGCCTCAAATGTAAGTTGAACAATTGCTTTAGCAACATAATCCACGGGGGCAAGGTTGATTTTTTGGGTTCGCTTCACAGGCATGGTGCGCATTTTGCCCGTCAAATAAAGTCGCAGCGGAAAATAGACCGTGTTAAACGTCTTGATGGCGCCCGTTTCTGAGTCGCCAACAATCATGGGCGGACGAAACACCGAAACCGCAAACTCTGCCTGAGCCTGCCGAACCAGAAGCTCGCCTTCATATTTGCTCTGCTCGTATGCCGTAAAAAAGCCATACTCGTCGGTTAAGGCGTCTTCGGATATGACTCCGGTTCTTGCGCCTGCCACATACGCGGTGGAGACGTGAGCGAACCGTTCCAAACCGTGGTGCACATTGATGGCTCGGGCCAGCTCCAAAACATGCGCAGTGCCTGCAACGTTGGTTTTGCGCAGTTCCTCTAACGGAACCAGCCGCCAATCCGCCGCCGAATGAACAATATGCGTGATGTGCTCGGTGAGGTTCTGGTACGCTTCCGCGCTTAAGCCTAACTGGGGCAAACAAACGTCTCCGCAAACCACCTTAACCTTCGAACCCACAACTGAAGTGAGTTGGGGCCAGTCCCACCAGTTCCGAAGCAACCGCCGCTCTGCCTCCTCCGCACTTGAAGCTCGAACCAGCACCCAAACTTCCGCATCTCCCATTTCAATCAAGTGGCGGGCGATTTGGGTCCCCAAAAACCCAGTTGCCCCAGTTAACAAAACTGCCTTCAAGCCACCCACTCCGAATAGTTCTTTTCCAAAAACGCTCTTAACAGTTGGCTGTTGCGTTTTTCGCGTTCTAAGTGTTGTTGGTAGCCTATTTTGAGTTTGGCTTTGATGGCGTCGTACTGGTCAAAAAGTGCAGCCACATTGTTGCTGAGGAGTTTGTATCGGTCGGGGTTTTCGTAGTCTGCAAATAGGCTGCTTATGCCCAAGTCTGCGTAGAGGTCGCGGATTCGCAGGTCATGACCGATGGCAGTCTGAGGAACATAGCTAGCTAAAGACAGTACGCTTGCATGGTAACGAGACGTCACCAACAACTCTAAACTCCTAAGAATGCTAGTCATCTGAGAAGCATTATACTGAATTGAGGTGAAAACTCTGGTTTTGTCGGGGTGTTTCATGCGGCTTTGAATTTGACTGGCAAACTCGGCGTCCAGCCCCTCCATGCTGAGCAACGCCACATGCTTGCCGTAGTTTTCGATGATTTCGTCAGCTTGAACCGCCAAAACATCCGCCAACAACGCGCTTTTTTCGCAGCTGGCACGATTATGCGTATAATAGTACGGCCAGCGGTAACAGTACTGTTTGGGACCCCAAAGGCGAATCACGGCAGGCCACTTGTAAACATCTTCAGCGGCAACGCCTACCACATCTTTTGCTTCAGGCCAAGTTCGTTCAAGCAATCCCTCGTCTTCAGGTTCAGGGTTGAAGGCAAACGCGTTGTCTGCCGTAACTTCGATGGGTGCCGTAACGCCCCATTGGCGGAGTCGGTTGGCTGCGTGTTGGGTTCGCGTTAAGATGAGGTCGGTTTTGCTGGCTTCACGGCGAATTAGCCACCGATTGAATCGAGATGCTTTGCCTGCATCCACCGAGTATGCTATGCAGGGCTTTTTCATGGCATGTGCGTACCGTGTCGCAAGTAGATATGCCCACAACAATGCAGGACTCCAAGTGTCCATATAGCAACTTCCCTCAACAAGCATTATTAAGTCGTTGGCTTTGACCAGTTTTCGAATATCTAAAAAGAAAAAAGCCGGTCGAACTGACTTAATTTTCAAGGTTGGGCCTTCGGAGAGGTATCGACGAAGGTTGTTTTCGTTAAGGGTTGGTACTGTTAGGACTGCGTCGGGACCGATGACGGAACGTACTTCGTTGATTACGGCGAGAAGT
Organism: uncultured Candidatus Bathyarchaeia archaeon; assembly: GCA_964616775.1. Taxonomy (GTDB): domain Archaea; phylum Thermoproteota; class Bathyarchaeia; order Bathyarchaeales; family Bathycorpusculaceae; genus JADGNF01. Next base: position 4,848 of record CAZTRN010000018.1, on the reverse strand, counting down.
TTTGCTTCTGCACCTGTATTGTTTGCACCGTTGTAACCGACAAGTAAAACTTTGGGTTTCAAGTTCAACGGGCGAAATAACAAATTGCGTTGATTTATAATTTTCCATATTAGTTTATGGTAAAGCAGGTTGCATTTAACACGTAAATTGGTTTGGTGGCGGCATCATTAACTTAAAATACTGTCTTTAGCTTCGGTTCCAGCAGTTTTGAGGAATCCCCGTGAAATCCGCCGACGACAAACATCGCCAACGTTCTTTTTTCGTTGTAGCGGTGGTTAACATGGTTTTGTTGATGACGGGCGTGTTGGCAACTCCTCTTTACCACCTCTACGAAACCCAATTCAGCTTGGCACCTGTGGAGGTGACTTTGATTTATGCTGCGTATGCCATAGCGGTTGTTCCTGTGTTTTTTGTTTTTGGTCCTTTAGGGGATAGGTATGGGCGAAAGTTGGCGTTGGTGGTTGCGGTTGGGTTGGCTATGGTTAGTTGTTTCTTTTTTGTTTTTGCGGGGGGTTTTTGGTGGCTTGTGGTTGGGCGTGCATTGGAAGGTGCAGCGGTAGGTGCGGCAATGGGTAATGCGACGGCGGCGTTGGTGGAACTTGACCCCGATGGTGACCGTCGGCGGGCGGGGCGTGTGGCGGGGGTTTCGTTGTTTGCTGGTTTAGTTTTAGGTCCGCTTGTTGCGGGTTCACTGGTGCAGTATTTGGGGGTTGGGGTGGACTTTGTTTTTGTTTTGGATTTTGTGGTGTTGGTTGGGAGTTTGGGTTTGCTTGCCTTGGTTAAAGAGCCTCGAAGGGTGCGTGTGCCTGAGCCGTTTCGGCTGCGCAAGCCTCATGTTCCTGCGGGCGTTCGGCGGTCGTTTTGGTCGGCGTCTCTTGCTGTTTCGTTAGTTTTTGCGATGTCGAGTTTGTATTTTAGTGTGGCTCCAATTTACACTAAGACTTTGTTGGGTTTGGAGAATGTTTTGTTAGGTGGGAGTGTTGCGTCGATTATGGTTTTTGTTGGCATGCTTTCTCAGCGGTTGTTTGGGGGTGTGCGGGCGTGGTGTTTGCTTGTTTGGGGTCAGTTGGGATTGGCTTTGGGGTTGTTGATTATTGTGGGGGCGCAGTTTGTGTCTTCTTTGTGGGTTTTGGTGTTGGGGGCGGTTGTTTCTGGGGCTGCGTATGGGGCGACGTTTTTGGGTGCGGTTGCGGTGATAAATGCGGTTGCGCCTGAAAACAGGCGTGGGGATGTGACTTCTTCGTTTTATGCTGTTGCTTATGTGGCTTTAGGGGTGCCCATTATTGGGTTAGGTGTGGCTGAGCAGGGGTTGGGTTTGTTTTTTGCGGTGCAGTTGTTTGTGGCGGCGGTGGTTGCGGTGGCGTTGTTGCATGTGGTTTGGCTTGTGGTGTGGGGGCGGGGTGTTTCTGATTAGGGTTTTTTGTAGAGGTAAAGGGTGTGGGCGGGGTAGCCGACTTGGGGGTTTTCGATGAAGTTTTCGATTTTTTGGGGTTTCCAGCCGACGATTTCGTAGTCGTGGCTTACGATGCGGGTGCCGCTTTTGAGTTCGGTTTCTAGTTTTGTTTTGATTTTTTCGTTGGCGCTTGTTGTGAGGTAGAGGTAAATGACGTCGGCGTTTGTGAGGTCGACTTTGAAGAGGTCGCCGTTGATGATGGTGACGCGGTCGGAAAGATTGTTGTCTTCAATCACTGTTCGGGCGCGTTTGGCGAGGTCTTCGCGCATTTCGATGCCGACTGCGTGTGCGCCAAAGGTTTTGGCAGCCATAATTACGGTGCGTCCGTCTCCTGCGCCGAGGTCAAAGAAGGTTTCGTTGGGTTTGAGTTGGGCGAGTTCAATCATGCGGCGGACGACGGGGATGGGGCTGGGGACGAAGGGGGCGATGAACAAGTGTTAGTTTCTCCTTCATGGGTGGTTGGGTTTGTGTTAGGCGACGTAGGCGTCTTTTTTGCTTTGGGGGCGTTTGGCTTCGCCGCATTTGATGCAGCTTTGGGCGCAGAGTTCGAGGTATTTTTCTTCGTCTTTGTTTCCGATGGCGGCTGCGGCTTTTTGGCACAGTCCGCTGGGTTCGGTGCAGCCTTCTTCTTTGCACAGGGTGCTGATGTGTTTGCAGATGTCTTGGACATCTTTGGGTTCGAGGACGGCTCGGTTGGTGCGGACTAAAAGGCAGAGTTCGCGGGCCATGACGCATGTTCGCACGTATTTGATGCGGTCTAAAACTTCTTCTCGGAGTTTTTTGCGGCTAATTTCCAAAGCACCTGTCTCCTTCGCGAATGAACTATAAAGGTAGGGTGGTTTAACGCTTAAAAGGTTGCTGGCTTGGGGCTTCAGCTTGTATGTGTTGATAAAAGTGGTGTTGGTTTGGGGTTTTGTTGTGTGTGGGGTTGTCTATAGCCCCCCTTATTTAAAGCGGGAACTGGGCACTGTTGCTCTGCGGAGCCTACCCCCTCCCCTATAAATAGATTCAAGCCTGACTTCAACCCACGCGTGAAACCAGTTGCAACGGGCACTTTTTCAGAATAGCCCCAGCTAAACAACTCACTAACTCTTGACGCTTCGCCTTCACATGGCAGCAGCAACAACAACTGCACCAACCCAAACCCAACAAGCGCCCCTAAAGAAACCTCACGAAATTCACAAATTCATAAATTTACAAGTCGCTTATTTTCACGGTACATGCGTTGTACAGTAATAGAAGATGAAGCGTGTTCGGTTATGTTGCTGCTCTTTTACAAAGCCAACAAAGCCTTCTTGGCTACTGTGTTGCCAAAACATTTGTCTTTGCTGTTTTAGTGTTAGGTCTGTTACATCGATTCGCTTTATTGTTGTTTTGGTTTGGGGGTGTGTCTGTTTTGGGCGTTTCATTGTTTGCGCTTAACAGTCTATTGGTACTTATCATGTATATATGGTTGATTAGGCTCTTATGGAGCCAACACGCTAACTACATGCGAACCCACATGCCCCAAAAATACCGCAACGTAAGCATACCCGAAGAACTCTACACCAAACTCGAAACCCTCGTAGAAACCAAACAAGCAGGCTACGTCAGCGTATCCGACGCCGTAAAAGACGCCATCCGAGAACTCCTAAGAAAACACCAACTACTACCATAACTCTGACATTAAACGAATGTTTGCAAAAACAGTATGTTCAGTTTTTTCGATAAACACTATAAAGCTCTATCCTTGAAGGTAGTGCATGCGTAAATACGCCAAAATCCGCGTCCCCGCCGAAGTCAAAGCAGAGCTGCAGAAAAGGAAAGGCAACCAAACATGGGGCAACTATCTACTAGACCTATGCAACCAAACAGTGATCGATACAAAGATAATAAATAATGACCTAGATTAGTGAAAGTGCAAAATGGTCATTTTTCTGAGGGGCATCGTCTTTTGATTCTATTTTATAAATAGTGTGATTGTTAAACCGCTTAGGAACCAAAAAACACCGAAAAATGGATGTACCAAAATAGCCACAATTACCGCAGGACTTAGAGTTGCAAACAAAAAGAAACATCCTCGTTTTTTTGCGGTCTTGGCAGCCTTCTGTATTCTTAGCTCTTCTTCCAATGCTAATTGATTTTTCACTTCGGTCTGCAAATTTGGGTTCTTCTTTAGGTCTTCAGCTACAAGCCTTTCAAGTATCTGTATATCCTTGTTAAAGAGTCCCCTTGTTGTGTTCAATCGTTTGTAAAACTCAAGGTCTTTCATTCTTTGCACAGGCGTTTTTTCACTGTGTATTAGCTCTAATTTCAGTTCTTCTTTCTGAAGCTTCTTTTGATTTCTAAGCCTCATACGTTCCAGCTCAAGTTTTCTTTCCCTTTGTTCTGCTTCAATCTGGAAAACATTTTCGGTTCTTTCTTCGTTATCTCGCTGAATTTCCTCTTGGTGGTCAAGCATAATGTGGTCGAGACAGATGTTCTCGGCAAGAGCTTTCCCATAAGTTTTACCAAAAAGTTCTCCAACAAACCTGACTGTTTCAGTGTCATGTCTAAACTCCCTATGTGAACCAGTATACATTTTACTAGGCTCATCAATCCACGAATGAATATCTCTACCTTCTACGCCATACCGATTCATTGTGCGTCTGCAATGTTCTTCGAGATTTGGAAATTTGCATCAACCTTTTTTATTATATTTCTCTTTAGCAATAATCACTGGGAAAATATAGAATATATTGAAGAGACAATTCCCTGCGACTTCTAATGTTACTGCCATGCTGACGTTATCTAAGACAAGCCCAGCGACAATCATTAGCACTGTAATGAACATCAAGCATAGTAATGGAAATGAAATGAGAAATTTTTCTTGAATTGACGTTCTTGTTTCTCTTAATTCAAAAACTGCAAAGCCAAAAACTATCGAGGTAACAGTCAAAAGTCCATTAACAATTGTTGGGTTAACCTCTTTTTGAAGATTTCCGCCAAAAAGAAGGAATACTATCCAAGGTAAGGAAAATGAAAGAATAACCCCCAGTAAAGCATAACTAATAATATTTTTTAGATAGCCTTGAGGTCTATATTCCATCGGTTCTTCCTTTCAGATTAGAAGTCAATTGAGTTTTAAGTTTTTGCATCTTCTGTACTTATCGTTCCAGTAAAACCCAAATTTTTATGTTTTTTTAAACTCTTTTTTTCGCTAAATAGTCTTTTTTTTCCTAATTTGCTCAAAAGTCTCTTCCATTTTCTTTAGTTATTTCCAAGTTGCTAATCTGTTAGAACTTGGATAGTGCTCCAAAATGCTTTTACCCTGCCGTAATTGCTATGTTTGATACGGGATTTGCGCTCAGTTTGCAGGAACCTTCTGATAACGCTTTCCAACTTCTCGTATGCCTGTTCGTTGGTTACTCTAACAA
>CAZTRN010000017.1:0-39795 GCA_964616775.1 uncultured Candidatus Bathyarchaeia archaeon | reverse complement strand
CTTTCAATTCCCGCTAGTTGGGATTTATCTTTGAAACCGAACCAATTTTAGCTCATTTTACCAATTGGAGGCCATTTTGCTACATGACTCTTAGATGTACCACCGATTGTTATTGCAACGCAATTAAATTTATAAAGATAATCGGATAAACCAATCACCATCGGTAGATTTGTCTTGTACTTTCTATCAGACATCGAACAAAAACAGCTACTTTATCAACTTCTGCCAACTGCCCGAGAAGTAGGCGTAAGTAAAGAGCTAAGAGGCTGGAACTGGCATCAACCACCCCTAAAGCCATATTTTGACAACGTCAAACTGCCCATGTACCAGATATGTTCAAAATATTGTCCCACAAACCGCGATATTTACCTGCGCAATATCGAGAAAAAGTTTCGGGCGCCAAACTCACGAATGGCCTTAGGCAAACTGTTCCATGGCATAGTGAGCGACTGTTTACAGAGTTTTCGACAGCGACAAAACTTGACTTTCGACACTTGGTGGCAAAAGATTCGATGGCAAGAAATCGCAGAAAAGCCAGAAAATGTAATTGACAAGTGCAGGCAAGTCTGGGAGTTAATGCATAAAATGTGTGATGCCCAGCTGGCAGAGCTTTCATGTAGCCAACCTTATGCATCCGAGATGGATTTGCTGGGAACGGCGGTTCCGTTTTTGGTTGAGCACAAGCTTTCTGGCGAGCTGCTAGGGTTAAGTGATATTCTCAGTGTTGACTGTTTTGATTATCTTAGAACAATCATGTTTGACCTCAAAGTAACCAGTGTAAAAGAAGACTGGCATAGACTCTACTCGCTTGGTTATGCGCTTGTATTTGAGAGCATCCATGAAGTGCCCGTAGACATCTGCTGCACTGTCTACTTGAGCGTTGAAAATGGGAAAATTAGCGTTCAGAAGGACCTATTTTTCGCTAATGACGAGTTGCGGCAGTGGTGGCTTGAAGAAAGAGACAAAAAACTAGAACTCGTAGCACAGCGGAAAGACCCAGGTAAGCCTGAGCGTTCACAGTGTAAAGAGTACTGCCAATACTACAACGTATGCTATGGTTAGGTGCTGGGTATGAATGTGTTTTTAGATGATTTCGGACTTTTCTTGGGACGGAAAAGGAATCGTTTTAGCGTTAAAAAGAATGGAGAAGTTAAAGAAATTGTGGCAGATGACGTTGACTCAATAATTTGCTGCTCCTCAGGCGTAGCTATCTCAACAAGCGCTTTGGAGTTGGCTACAGAAAATAACATACAGGTGGTTTTTGCCAAGTATCGTGGTTGGCCTTATGCTGTTTTAATGCCTGCATCCTTAACAGGTTCTGTTAGGGCAAGAAGAGAACAATTCCTCGCCTACAACGACGAACGCAGCGTAGTTCTTGCCAAGAAGTTCATTGCAGGAAAACTTGTTAACCAAGCAAATTTCTTAAAGCTCATGGCAAAGAACCGAAGGCAAACCGACCCGAAACTGTCTGAGAAACTGTATGAATCAGGCAAGCTGATTGATGATGCGAACGACCGAATTAGCAGAGAACAAGGCAACAATATAGAAGAAAAAAGGCAACAAATAATGAATTTAGAAGCAGAAGCAGCACGGTACTACTGGGACTGCGTGCGCCAGATTTTGCCTACCGAATTGAAGTTTACGGGGCGAATCACCCGAGGTGCCACCGACCCGTTTAATGCTATGCTAAATTTTGGCTACCAAACCGTTCTGTTTCCTGAAGTCTGGAAAGCAGTCAGTTATGCGGGACTGGACTTTTATGCGGGATATTTGCATGCCGACCGCTCGGGGAAGCCGTCGCTGGTCTTAGACATGATGGAGGAGTTTCGCCAGCAACTCGTAGACCGAACACTAATCGGGCTAATCACCAAGAACGTCATAAAACCCAACGAAATCATCGCCGCTGATTCTGTCGAAGAGGGGCGGGTTTTGAGCAAAGACGTCATCAAGGTGCTACTGGCTAGCTTGCAGGAGCGTTTGGATAGCGAAGTTATGTTTAACGGTCAGAAGGGGTCGATGAAGAGTTTTATTCATTTGCAGCCTCGGTGTATGGTTCGTTTCTTACTAAAGGAGGCGGAGTATGCGCCGTTCTGTTTGGGGTGGTAGATGCCTTGCGTTATGTGGTTATTTATGATGTTTCCGATGACAACTTGCGTAATCAGGTTGCTGAGACGCTCAAGGATTATGGGTTGCAGCGGATTCAGTACAGCGGCTTTATGGGCGACCTAAGACGCGACCAACTAAACAGCCTTCTAGTGGACCTCAAAAACCTAATCAAGGAACTAGTGGAGAACGTGCAGCTTTTCCCCATGTGTGACAGCTGCTTGAAGGGTAAAAAGATGGTGGGTAAACCCAAAAAGTACGAGTTCAAAGAAGGCAAAGACAAAATCCTATACTTCTAAGAGGAAGAGCTGGCATGAAAGCAAAAGCGGCGAAGGAAAATAAGTGGCTGAAGAACCAGCAGAAACTGCACGTCTCAGACATCGCCGAGTCATTTATCTCAGTAACTGATGTCAAGCACTATATTTACTGTCCACGGCTAATCTATTTTGACCACGTACTGCATGCAACGCCTGTTTTTGGTTCGCAGCAGGAAGAGGGCAAGGAGTCTCATGAGGAGCAGGTGGCTAAGGAGCTTCGACGGAAGGATGCAGTTTATTATTCGTCTGAGTTTGTGGGGGCAGAGAAGCTGTTGTTCGCCTCTTTGTGTTCGGATGTGTTGGGCTTGCAGGGCAACGTTGACCTCATAATCCACACCGCTCGAGACGAATTCATACCCGTCGAGTACAAGAATATGAACAGCGACGGCGGCAGAGTCTGCATGGACCACAAATACCAACTCGTCGCATACGCCCTACTCATCGAAGAAACCTACGGCACAACCGTAAAGAGCGGCATCGTAAACTACCTCCCCGAAGGGCTAATTCTGCAGTTCGAGATAACGCCCACCATGAAAACCCACGACAAACGCGTCATAGGGCACATAAAAAGAATAATCCAAACCGAAGAACTGCCGCCAATACGAGTAGCTAAGCATAAATGCCAAGGCGGATGTGGACACAAACAAACATGCAAACCTAACCTGAGTTTACTCTAGTTCGTCTTTTGCATTTAAGAAAAGACCCACAGACTCAGAATACGGTTTATTAATAATCCAAGGTTCATGTTTTTTATCCATATATTGAGATAAATAAGACAGGCTGCCTGTTCTTATCGGAACAAGTAGCAAATTTGATTCAAGCCATAAACCGTCGGATTGATACTTGTCATATAGTGGAGATAAACAGCGTGGAAGAACTTCTATTGTTCCATCCGATCGATCAATAACATCGTCGGTCCAATCATTATGAGAACCAGCGAGCAAATTCTCTTTGAAATTTTTTATTAGCCGATGATTCAGGGCATTATTATAACGTGTTAAATCTTCACCGTAGTAGCCTTTTTGGTAAACCCGGTTTGCGGCGTCAATAAGGTCGGTTTCGCGTAAAGGATTTGATAGTCGCTGGAGCTCAGCGAGGGAACGCTCAACTATGTCTCTATTGTAAATTTGGAACTTGTTGAATTGTTCTGTAAACACCATAGCATTTGCTGGTGGTCGGTTGCCTTTTCTATTTACTCTGCCAAGTCTTTGAATTAGGGCATCAATGGGAGCTGGTTCAGAAAATGCTTGCTCAAAATCCACATCCAAGCTAACTTCAATAACTTGAGTTGCCACTAAAACTTTAGGTAGATTCTTTTGAATTTTTTTCTCAATATTGTCCCGGTCTCTGCGGCAGAAGCGACTGTGAAGAAGAGTAACATCGCTTACACCTTTCTTTATTACTTCTTCAAAAACTATCTGCGCTGTTGGTACATGATTGCAAACAATTAGTGTTGAATTAGCCGCACTAATGCTTTGAACAATTCTGTCAAGATTTGATAAAATAGTTCCATCAGTTATCTGCAAATTATGCCTCTGTTTTTCAATTAATTGTTTATCATCAGGGTCATCAGGCAATGGCGCAATGAAATTAATTGCAGGCAACTCGTTTGCTAACATGTTTTTTATAAAATCTGGCATAGTTGCCGATAGAAAAAGACAAGAAGCATTGTTTTCGCTTAGGAATTTTGCTGTCGCTATGACAAGCCCAGTGATAACTGGATCATATGCGTGAATTTCGTCGAAAATAAAGCAGGAATTTGGAAACTCTGAGAGCATCATTTCCCAGCCCTTCCCCTGCAGAGTGTATCGGAGGACTTGATGGGGAGTACAAACTCGAATTGGAAACCATATCTCCTTAGCTAAGGACTTGCCTAAACTGGCATTTCTTTGCCGGACGAAAGGTGAAACTTCGTCTTCTTCCAAAAGAGAGTACAAAGAAGACATGGCCCGTGAATGCAAAAGACCAACGTTTTCTTTACCATAATACTTGCCGAGCCGAAGATACATTGCATTGATACTGGCAGTGTTAGGTAAACAATAGAAGAGCCGCCCGTTTCTTTTCTGATTTTGTCCAGCCCAAAGAAGGGTTGCTAGTGTTTTGCCAGAGCCCGTTGGAGCTTGAAGAATTAAATTTCCCTTTGAGGCATGTGCTCTTTTTTGGTAACTGTATAAACTGGGTATGTTACCTTTTATGTTTGCTAAATCAGGGATGTTAGGGAAATCAAGCTTCACGTTACTGCTTGCAACGTGGTCACAGGACATGAGAAGCCCACGTAAAAGCGAAGCATAAAAGCGGCGCTCATAAGGAATCTTCTTTGTCTGAACCAAACTGCTTACCCAAGCAACCGACAGGCTAAGCGCGTTTAGCCCTACATTGGGGTCAAGATTTTTGCTCTTAACACTATCCAGTATTTCGCTCCATTCAACAGCAAAAGCAGGCTTATTAGCTTCCCACTCTTCAGCCGTTTTAAGCCAAACCGAGTCAGAATCAAAAGGCAAATCCTCAAAGACTAAACAGCCTTTACTGTTGTGAACCCCATAGCCAGGTATAGTTTTATGATGCGTTAAGACGGCAAAAACTATTTCTTCTTTTAATTTTTGAAAAGATGCGAATGATCCAGAAATGATTTCGTGACGCTTCCCCCACCGTTTTGAATTGTCAATCAAAACTGCTTGAAAACCCGCTGCGGCTTTGCCTACGTCATGCACTGCAAGGGCATCCTGAAGGTCAGCATTTATCGAAGCTAAAAAAGGTTCATCAAAGGGAAGATTCTTAACAACACTTTTTGCAACTTCCAAACAGTGCACTGTATGCTGAGCTAAAGTTTCACCATTATCTTTAGCCAAAATCCTGTGGGCCAGAGCCATTTAAGATACCCATTCATGAAGGTAAATGCAATCTTGAGGACCAGCCAAATTTGAAGGATGATAAAGATTTTTCATGGCGAGAGAAAAACGCACTTTTGCCGTCGGCAAAAACCCTTGATAGAAGCCAAAGGGACCCGATATTCTTGTTCTGCCCTCAACATTATTTTCAAACCATTCAGGACAACGAACTATCAAAGATGGAATGTTATTTTTTATCTCAGGAATTAAAGTTGGACCTATTAGCCCAGAAGCTAACTCGGTTAACTCGACTGTTTCAACCTTTTTTATCCACACAATATCCTGAGACCGCCCAAGAGACGGCGTACAAACTGGGGACTGAAAAGCCTGTTCAAAGTCAAGGTTCGTAAGGTAGAGGTCAAGTTTAGGTTGGAAATAGACGTACCTCTTTAGAACACCTTGACCTTCTCTGTGAGGTGATAGCACGCCTTTGTTTAGGGCTAAACGGTTGGTTTTCTCAATTTCTACGTCTTGGGAAGAGCAATGGAACTCGAAACCGATTCTAGTTTCCGTATGTGAAACAAATCTGCCTGCAACGGCGCTTAGCATACCCAGTAGAGTGCTGTAAGGTGGGCAAGGTAGAGATATTTGGGTTCCTGTAATTGTTAGGGGATGCTTAAAAAAAGCGGTGAACCCTTCCATTTGAACGTGGAGCGCGGTGATGCCGGGCATTTTAGGTCAAAGCTTTGGATATTTGCTCTGCGCAGTCAATGGGCGTGGTAATTTTGAAGGACACCCCGTTCTCAGTAACATTTTCGAGCTGTGATACTTCAGCCTCATTTTTCAGGTAGCCTTTTCTTATGCCAATATAGATAGGCGTTACCAGCCTATTTGAGTAATCTTGTGCAACTTCTTTAAGGGTTTCAATCTTCAGAACAGGTCCAGTTCCCTCGTCAATGAAAAGGCTGTTGAAAATTGGGTTGCCACAGCTTGTTCCCGCCAGAATCATAACTTTAGGCGCAACATCGGTGCCAAAGGCAGCTTGTTTTGAGCCGCCGCGCATGCAAGCAAGGGCTTTCAATAGAGCGGAAGTGCGGTCTTTACGTTTCGTTTGTGAATCGGTCATTTCATATATTTTGCCGCTTTTGCCAAAGTCTTTGGTTATTTTGATTTGCTTGTTTTGGAGAAAACCATCCACTTTAGCTTCGTCTAACTCAACTCTGTCACCGACATTCCAAAAAACGCCCAGACGAGCATAATTTAGGCAGAAAACTCCCTGCAAGTGCGTATTGTAGAACTCTGTGGTATACGGTAGGGGCGTTCCTTCTTTTAGGTGCACAAAACCTTCATCTTTTCCTTGCCAACCAGTTTTTCTAAGCGAACAGAGAATTGACGCACAAAATGGAGAAGCGCGAATCAAAGCTTTTATCTTTTTGCCCTTCTTTTCGGCGGGTTCAGGTGCTTCTGAATTATCTGCTTCCTCGTCGTCTGCCCCTCGTTTTCCTTGACCGCTCTTTGCGTACATATAACCAAAAATATCGTCCTCTGGATATTCTACGGGGTTTAGTGCACCTGCGATTTTATTGGTAGTTTTAGTTTCTGATTGACCAACTGCAGTTAATTCGCTAGCTGGCCAGCCTGTCTCTTCAATTAAGGTGTTCCTTAGCCAGCGTTTCCATGCTTGAGAGGAAACATACGGCACTCTGTTAGAACCATCTTTGAAAGTTTTGGGAACGGTGACATTTCGATTTTCGCCTTCTCCCAGTCCAGCGCCATTTAGGAAAGAGGCAGGTGCCTCAATAAGAAACGTACCTGCAATGTGAGTAAGATTTTTGGAGGTTGACATAGAACGCTATTATGTCTGTTTGAGTTTAAAAGCTTGCGCCCTATAGTAGTTATTTAAACTTAATTTTAATTGAAATAGTCGCAGACTCGCAATCGGGTCTCCATCATTCAAGCAAAATTGCTCCCAATAGGAATCATCTGAATAAACATCATCAAAACGTGATAGGTGATTTCTAAGCCAATATAAGTCCTTCTCGCCACCCATCAATTCGTCAATAACATCCTTTTTAAAACGGACCAAGCCACGTCTATCAATATAGTCTTGAGCAACACAGGCTAATGTTTTTTCAGTATCGACAGGCAACTCTTTTCCGGTTGAAAGGCGTGGTTTAATATCTGGCGAAACAATTTCGGGCAATGAGGCATTTGTCCTTAGCCATTCAGTCCACATAAGTCTGAATCTGAAAAGCGGTTCATACAGCATTTCCTTACCTTGTTCAGTCAAGAATAACGCTTTCCAAGTTTCATACGTGAAACTTTCATGGCGTATAGCACTTTTTAGAAATTGCCGCTTCAGCCAAGCGGGAGTTATTTTTTCTAAAGTAAATTTATCAATAACTTCTTTTTTGAATCTTTCAGTTCCAAGACGTGCGAGTTCGTCTTCAAATAAAATAGCGCCCGCATATGTAAGAAGGTCATTGTTAGCAGTTTCATATTGCGGTTGAGAATTATCTGGATTTTGCCAATCTGTATGATATAGGTAATAGGAGATAAACTTCCAAGCGTCACTGTTTATGGTTGTAGCGTCTTGGGGGTGTTTTGCAAAGAGAGTAAGGTAATCGCTAAATGTTAGTTCTCCGTTGCTCACCATTTCAGCAATACATTTTTTAGCACGGTTTTGTTTGGCAAAGTCTTTTTTTAGGTCCTTTCGGAATTCTTCAAATTTTTTAGAATCAACAAAATTTTTTTCCAAGTATTTTGCAATCAGGCAAGCAACACTCAAACTGCGGTTGGTTACTTTACGAATTTTAATCTGATATAAAGCAAAGAGGTTAGGTGACACCCCAAGATATTTTTTATGTGGATACAATCCGCCATAGTCAGTGCCTTTTTCTATGCTGTTCATGAACGAATATTCAGGATTTTTATTTTTCCTTACGAGTTGCAATAATTCTTCTCGTTGAAGGGGTTCCTTGTTTGCCTCAAAGAGAAATTGAAGGGCACCATTGGGGATTTCATCGATTGAGCACTCCGGGCCTGTTCCAGAATTGGTAAATAGCCAGACAAAAAGGGTTGTTCCCGGTTCAAGAACCTTAATTTGAGACATAGTGTCAAGAGTTTTTTTAATCACTGCCGCGCTGCCTTCTTTTGAACCGCATGTCTGAAAATTGTCAGCGCTAATTCTATTATCAATGTCCTGTACAATTAGGCTAACATAGTTGTAGAAAAATTCTTTTGAAGTTGATTGAAACACGGCTAAGCGGCCATCTCTTAAAATTACGCCTTGCGGCAGGTAATGCACTGCGAAAAGGCATTTAGCGCAAAGGTTAGGCGTTCTTGACCCTGCAGGTAACGCTTGAGCGTCACTGCCGATGCTTCCAGCAAGTGGGAACCAGTCTCTACCTGTGTATCTTGTCTCGTTCTTTTTTTCGCCTAGCGGAACCAAAGTTTCGCAAAATACTTTGTTAAGATTCAAGCTGTAATCGTTACCGCAACTTTCGCATCTTTCATGAACATCTTCAAAGCCTATTCTATTCAAAAAGGCAGTTGTAATCGCGCTGTATAATTGAAGCCTTTTTTCAGCAGATTTCTGTGGGTGAGTTGCAAGGGAGTTTATCGTAAAAATCATGCTGGTGCTCTTAAGCTTTGAGTTACGACGAGCAAGCTCAGTTCCATCGCCATGAACAGCTTTCATTTTTTCTAACGTTAATTCATTAATACTTTCGCAATGACTTTTGAAGGCTAAAACAGCAAGCCCAGTGTCGACAAAGGGATTTCCTGTAAGAGAGATGCTCATGAAACTGAAATCAGAGTATGAGCTATTTATGCTTTTTAGGTAAACCTCAAATCATAATTTTTGTTTGTCCGTATGCTGCTGTTTTGTTTCCGCCTATGTTGGCGTATTCTGCGTAGTGTGCAAGCATGCGGGTGGTTTTGTTGTAGGGGTTTTCTTTGTCGCCCAACTCATAGGTTACGCTGCCGGTGAATCCAGCAGTTCTCTGGTTTTTGCGCACAGCCCCAACGCGCGTCTGCAGCTCATAGCGGCTCACGCCCACGTTTTTTGTCAGCCACGCCTTGTAAGCGACGTATTCTTCTTTGCTGAAGCGGCGTCCGTCGCTGAACTGGTTCCAGCACCGCATCAGACTGCAGAACACTTTGGCAGGGTCGGGAAACATCCAGTGATAATCGCTGTTCAGATTAGCAAGATAAGTGGGCGTCCTAAAATCCAGCGTAAACCCATCAACCGCCTGCGCCTCCATCTCCAAATCCGCATAGCTCTTGCAGTTTATACTCATGGAGGCAATCTGGAAGGTGGTGTCAAAGATTAGGGCGCTGTTCTGTTTCTGAAAGAAGCTCAGTAGATAGGTTGAGTATTCGTCTTTTAGGAAACGGAAACCGACTTTGCAGGGAAACTGGGGGTCCAAGACGTAGCCGTTTTCGGTGCGGTTGCTGCTTTTGAAGCGCAGGGGCGTTACGCTGTAGGGCTTGGACACGTTGAGTTCATGCAGCAACCCTGAAGCGGCGGGGTCAACCAGCCTAATAAAATGTAGCAACAACCCCCTAGCGACGTGGCCTGTAAAAAACGGTAGCACCACAGGCTTTTCAGCGTGCATTTCTAAGGTGATTTCAACTGGCAGCCTTTAGTCAACTCCCATGCATGGGATTAGCTTCTTAGGATATAGCTAGAATGAGAAGTTAAAACTTTCCAAACAAGCCAGATCACGGTAGTGTGATTTTGCTGCGGTCTTGCGGATAATAAGACATTGTGGATGCCTTATGATCACTAAATTAAGGTTGATGGCTTTAGATTATTACAAGGTCGCCTTTTTTAGCCATTGCTAAACCATGGCTATCGGCAACTGCCTTTAGGCAACTCTCCAATAACTCATCGTCTCTTGCGTGAATATGGATTTCGCAAACCTTTCGTGTTCTTAAGCAGGATTTTAAGGTTGAAAAAAAGACAACAAGACTCAAACTAAATCGTCCCGCACCTAAGCGCACCAAAAAGCGAAATGTATAAACAAACCATACAAACAACAAACCCTCCCCCAACAATACCACGAACAAAGAAAAACAAAGTTTTGTGGCGGGTCCGACGGGAGTTGAACCCGCGACCCTCGGATTAAAAGTCCGATGCTCTAGTCCTGACTGAGCTACGGACCCACCATTTTAAACGCTGCAGATAGGAGAAACAACATAGGGGTTTTTTAGCGTTTCTGTTTTGTTGAGTAAGTTTAGGTGGGTTTTGTAGCTTGCGAGACAGGGTTTGGTTTAGTGGACAGGTTTTTTGGTTTGTGCTGAGGCTGGGAGGGAAAAGTTGGGGGAAAAAGGGGCTATTGGATTTTAAGAAAACTAGAGGCAAAGCTTCGGATATCAGGGTTCGCAGTGAGCACAATTCCGATGACATGTTCGCCGCGTTTGGTAAGTTGGTAGGTTCGTTTTCTTTCGGTCCAGACGCCAGAGACGAGGTTGCTGCGTTCAAGACTGTAAAGTAGGCTGTAGATGGTTCCAGAGCTTATGAGAAGTTGGTATTTGTTGTGGATGTAGCTGATTATGTCGTAGCCGCTGAAGGGGCCGTTTCTGAGTTCGTTCATGATGATGAGGTCGAGGAAATTTTTAATGATACGTTCATTCATTTTGGATATGATTTGTGCCTCTGATTTATCCATGGCTATTACCATTAGGTAAACTCTCCTTTCTCCTGGCACAAATTGGTTGAATTCGGATATAAACTTTTAACTAATATTCTAATTCCGACTCCACAGTTTATACAAATACTCACATGTTTAAACAAAACAAACATGCATGCAGCCAAAGAGAACAAACAAAACCAAACAACAAAACAAAAGAAAAAAAGGAAAAACGAAACAGCGCTTACTGCTCGCGTTCGCTCTCATTTGAAGAGGCTTCGGGCAAGTTCTCTTTTGCTATATGCATTGATACCTGCGGCGTTTCTCCGTAAGCCTCGGTCTCGGTTGGAGCGGCGGTGTCCTCTGCGTGCGCCTCTTGAGGCGCCATAGTAGGGTTTTCCGCGATCTCCTCTACAGATTGAAGCAATTCTCTCTGTACTACATCAGGTTCGCTGACGACAAACTCATCCAAAGGCTGCTTTTCGATCTCATCTGAAGTTTCAGTATATTCTAGTTCAGGCTCAGCTTCAGGTTCGGGCAGGGTGACTTCTTCGATGGCAGATTCAGGAGCTTGCTCTATGGGTGCATCCATTGTTGTTTCTTCAACAATTGGGGTTTCTATTTCGGCTGGGGCTTCCTCAATTGGAGTTTCGATTTCTGCAGGTGTTTCGATTATTGCTGGAGCTTCTTCGATTGGTGCAGGTACTTCCTCGATTACGGCGGGTGCTTCTTCAATTATTGGGGTTTCAATTGGAGTTTCTTCGACTAAAGCTGGGGCTTCCTCTATGGGTGCAGGAGCCTCTTCAATTATGGCAGGAGCTTCTTCCACAAGAGCAGGAGTCTCTTCGACGATTGCTGGGGCTTCTTCAATAGGTGCTGCTGGAGCTTCGAAGATTGGTTCAGGTTCGGGGGCAGGAGCCTCAACCATGGGAGCTTCAACAGGGGCCTCAACAAATGCTTCTTCCATTGGTGCTGGTTCAGCAACCTCTGGCGCGGGAGCTTCCATCTCAGGTGCAGGAGCTTCAACCACTGCCTCTTCCAATGGTGCAGCTTCAACAACTGCAGGCGCTTCTTCAGCGGGAGCTTCTTCGATAACTGGTGCTTCAACAATTGCGGGTGCAGGTTCTTCAACAACTGCTGGAGTTTCAACCACAACTACAGGTTCTTCAATGGCTGGTTCTGCAACTACTGGTTCAGGTGCAGGCTCAGCAATTGGAGCTTCTGCTACTAGGGCAGGTTCCTCCACTGGTGCTGGAGCTTCAGCGATAATTGCTGGAGCAGGTTCTTCTTGAATAACTGGTTCGGGGGCTGCAAAGGCTTCTGGAGCAACTTCAATTTGGGGGGCAGTAACCGCAGCTTCAGCGGTTACTTCAGTCGCTTTTGGGACAATTTCTTCCATCGGAGCAGGAGCAGCAGCGGGTTCAGCTGCTGGTTTTGCGATTGGGTTGCAAAGCAGGTTCACGGCAATTTGGACGTTTTCTAGTTCGTGTCGGGAAACCTCAAGAGCGTTGTTGAGCAAGTTAATTTCCAGGTTGTAAGTGCTTTGGTCAATTTCTCCGGCGACAAATTGAATTTCATAGTTGGCGAGTAAAACTTCGAGGGTTTTGATTTGGCTTTGAAGTTCATCGGTTTTGTGTTGCATTTTTGCGATTAGGGCGTTTTGTTGTTTTTCGATTTCTGCGAGGGCGGCGGCGATTTCTCCGTTAAATGAGTCATAGGTTGATTGGGAGATTTTGCCTTTCTCATACAAGCCATCGAGAGCTTGCTTCTTTTTCTTGGCTATTTCGTTTTCTTCGTTTAAGCGATTAAAGGAATGTTTCCACGAAATCACTTTTAGGCACCTTATGCGTGTGTAGTGGTGGAAAAACAGATAACTTTTGTTAATATGCACATATATCGCTAACAGTTAAAATGGGATTTTTGAGCTTTGAAAGTGTAGTGTATGTATGTAAAATGTAGTTTTAGCTGCGCCATTTATAACATTAAACAGTTAAAAAATAATGGAGAAACACTTTCCGAGTTGCAGATTTCTGTCTAACCCACCCTTTATAAAGAGCAAGCAGAGTTGCTCAATTAACACGTTTAAACACATAGCCTTAGAGGCAGGGCATCAATTTTATCAGAGAAGTGCCCAAAAACCAAACAATTGCTAAGCAACTTCACTCTCAAGTAGAAATGTATCCACCCATCCACTCACTTAAGCCTGAGAAGCAACCATTTTCCCGCAAATATTGGTTAGGGGATTGTTTGGTTCCAGTAGTAGATCTGTGCGTAGCTGTCGCTGACTGGAACGGCGGGGTCATCGTAAACTATGTCCAAACGAGCACCATACAAAGACAGCAACGTTTGAGTCACGTTCCAGACTTGCGCAGAGTTTTCGTCAACACGCCAAAAACCCCAAATGAGGTCGTTTGAGTCACGCATACCCCACGCATAATTACGCGGCAACACCAACACCGCTTGGGCGCTGTTTAGCTGGGAGTTGGCACCTGACTCGTCGGCAACAACGTAGTTCCAGAGTTTCTGTAGTGCGTCAAAATGTTCGTCAGTCATGATGCCGTATTGGTTGTCTTCGGGGTAGTTTGGGTAATTAAAAAGTGAAAGGTATTGGGCGCCTGACTGGTAAGCGGTAAGCAGCTGGTTATAGATGGCTTCGCCTGTGTCCAAGTATGGAGCCTGTTGATAGGTCCACGTGACGATAACCCCCCAGCTTTTGTTCTGCGCCTCTGCCGCACCCCGATTCAACGCTATTTGCTGATTCACACTATTATTCCATCCAAACTGCGCCAAAACCACATCAAACCCCGCCTTGTAATCCCACCAGTAAAGCGCGTAGTCAGAGGTAAATACGGTTACGGGTTCCTGTTTGAGGGCTTTAAAGTTGTGATAGTTATTGAAACTGCGTATGAAGTCAGCCGCAGCAACGTCGTAGTCGCGTGTTTCATTTATATGGTTAGGAACTGCACCAGTGTAATTGTACCAATGATAGTCAAGTTGTATACCACCAGGCTCATCATAGTAGTAAACGCCTAGAAACATATCGCCAAGGCGCTGTTTAGTGCTGTTAACCCAGCTCAGTTGCCAAGGCAAGCTAAAGTCACCAAAAAACACCATCACATGCAAACCTTTGCCGATGGCATAGTCACAGAGTTCATCAAGCGCTGTTTGGTTTTTGTTGACAACGATAGAGTCGATTATGTAGAGGTTGGTGTAGGATTGGACGCGGTCAGCTAACAGTCTGCCTTCGGCAGTTGTATTGCCGCAAAACGTGGCACCTATGTAAACTGAAGGTTGATGCTTCGGCGGGTCAGTTACTTGATAGGTAAGGGCTATACCGAAGGCGGAAACCCCCAAAATAATAGCAAGAATCACTACCAAAACGCCTTTCATGATGTAAACACCGCCATAAGCGAAACCAACTGCCCGCCAAATATGAGTACGGTTAAGCTAAATATGTTTGGGAGCAAAGCCCACGGCGTGGGGTGCCAGCTAATTTCGCAGTTTCGGCGCAGAAGCGTCGCGTCTTTAGTGTCCGTTTAGCAGGTTTTGAAGCAGTTTGATTGCTGCCCAAGCCGCCAACGCACTCGTATGCGGATTATCCGGGTGAGGCTGGTTCTGGAACCGCAAAAACATCTCACCCAAGCGCCATTTAACGGCGATTTCATGGGTGTTGCGGGTCACGGCGGGGTCAGAAACAACCTGGACACGAACGACTGCGGGCTTGACGGTTATGGCAAGGGTGGCGGCGACGTTCATTTCGCGGGGAAACTTGCGGGCGGCTTCTTCAGCGGTGCCTTCGTAGACGGTTTCTGCTTTTGTGTTGGTGCGGTTGAAGGCTTGAGGCGGCTTGCGGCTGGTGAGGGTGATTTCGTCGATACCCGCCAAAGCAGCGCTGCCAATCGCATCGATGCCCCCGATGGCGCCCGAAGGCACATACACACGAGACAAGTCAACATCAAAATCAAGCAGCGCGCCCGTACTCATAACGATGACTTTGCTTTTTGAGGCAGAGACAATCTTGGGGACGTATTCTTTAGCGGCTTGCTGAGAAGCAGCCTCCACGATAACGGCGGGTTCGCGTTTAAGCAGTTCTTCGAAACTGGAAACGATTGTTACAGGAAACTTGAGCGCAGCTTTTAATTGCTCAGCCCGCGCCGCGTCAATGTCAAATACAACTAACTCGTCGCAGACCACAATTTTGCGCTCAATCGCGTCTGCCAAAACGGTGCCGATAGCGCCACAGCCAATTAAGCCCACAGTTTTCATTTCAGGTCACCTACTGTTTGGGAGGAGCAGGTTGGTATTCAGCGGCAACATGGATGTTAGGGAACTGGGTGAGTTGTCTGCCATCTCCGTCGGTTGGTACAATTTGCAGGCAGCCGTCAACTTTGAGGGCGCCAATGATGTCGGCTTTGGCGGCTTCAACAGCGTTTGCTATAACGGGGTCACCAGCATAAACGACAAGACGGGTCACTGGAGTGTTTAGGGACATGCGTTTTTCGGCTTTTTCGCGGCGAACTTCACCGATGATTTCGACAACGTAGTCGCCTTCACGTTCCGCCTGCTCATTAACCACCGAGGCATCAAAGACAGGCCAACCAGTGAACTGGAGGCTACCCGCGCCTTTCTCTTCTGCGTACATGGTTTGGTAGATTTCTTCAGTCACATGTGGCACCACAGGCGAAAGCATCTGCAACACTTTGTAGAGTACTTCGTAAAGCGTGTACTGGGCGGCTACCTTTTTGGCTTGGCCGTGTACTTCAGGACGGTACAGGCGGTCTTTGACGGCTTCAAGATACGAGTCGCAGAGGATGTGCCAGGTGAAGTTGCGGATTTCTTCTACGGCAAGGTTGAATTGGCATTTTTCGAAGGCATCGGTCACTTTTTTGACTGCACTTTCGGTTTTGCTTAGCATCCATCGGTCCAGCGGCTGCAACTCCATGGGGGCGTTTGCTTTGGGGGCATAGTCAGCCAGCAGTTTAGAGGCAAACCCGCTGGCGTTCCAGAGTTTAACCAAAAAGCGTCTGCCGTATTCGACGTCTTGCACACGAAACGGGATGTCAGAACCTGTTGCGCCGCCACCTGCAGCCCATTGCCGAATGCTGTCAGCGCCGTACTTATTCAGCGCTTCGGGGGCAGCAACATAGTTTTTGAGCGATTTACTCATCTTGCGCCCATCCTGCCCCAGCACCATACCGTTGATGAGCACGCTCTTGTAGGCAGGTTCATCAAAGAGGGCAAGGTGACGCACCATAAGGTAGTATGCCCAAGTGCGGATGATGTCAGTTCCGCTGGGGTGAATGGTTGCAGGGAACAGTTTGTGCCAGTCAGCGCGGTCAGGCCAGCCAGCGTGAACAGCACAAGTTATAGAACTATCCATCCAAGTGTCCATTACGTCTTGTTCGCCGCGGAATTCGGTGCCGCCACATTTGGGACATTTCTCGATTCGTGGACCTTCCAGTTTGGGGTCTATGGGCACCCAGCTTTCTTCAGCTATGATTAGTTCGCCGCAGCTCTTGCAGTACCACACTGGAATGGGCGTGGCGAACAAGCGTTGGCGGCTGATAACCCAGTCCCAATCCAAAGCAGTTGCCCAGTCAATTAGGCGGTTTTTCATGAAATCAGGATACCACGTCACCTCATTCGCCGCCGCAACCACCTTGTCGGTTAACTCCATGGTTTTCATGAACCACTGTTTAACTTCGAGGATTTCTACAAGCGTTTTGCAGCGGTCGCAGACGCCCACTTCCTGCTGGATTTTCTCGCTCTTCTCCAGCAACCCAGCGGCTTGAAGGTCCTCAACAATGGCGGCGCGGGCTTTGTTAACGTATAAGCCAGCGTATTTGCAGCCTGCCTCGCTGATTTGCCCAGTCTGGGTTATTAGGCGGATGACGGGGAGTTTGTGTTTAAGGACGGTTTTGACGTCTTCTTTGTCGCCGTAGGTGCAGATTTGCATCGCGCCTGTGCCAAAAGCGGGGTCGACGGCTTCGTCAGCTATGATTGTGACTTCGCGGTTCATGAGGGGAACGGAGATTTTTCTGCCCACGTACTTGCCGTAGCGTTCGTCTTTGGGGTTGACTTCGACGGCTACGCAGGCGGGAATGAATTCAGGGCGGGATGTGGCGATGAGGAGGTATTCTTCGCTGCCTGCCAAATGGAACTTGATGTAATGAAGCATGCTTTCACGTTTTATGTGGTCAACTTCGGCGTCGGCTATGGCGGTTTCGTCTCGTGGGCACCAGTTAACGGGGTGTGTTCCTTGGTACATGTAGCCTTTATGGTAAAGCTGAATGAAACTCAACTGGGTCCTACGCCAGTAGTCGGGGTCCATGGTTTTGTATTCGGTCGTCCAGTCGATAGATGCGCCGAGTTTGAGGATGCCGTCTTTCATCATACCAATGTACTTGTCTACCAGTGCCATGCACATGTTGCGGAACTGGTCGGGGGGGAGGTCACGTTTGCGTATGTTGTTGGCTTTTTCCACTTGAATTTCGATGCCTAAGCCGTGGCAGTCCCAGCCCTGTGGGAAGAGGACATTGAAGCCGCGCAGGCGTTTATAACGGGCAACCATGTCAAAGTAGGTCCAGTTTAAGACGTTGCCCATGTGGAGCTCGCCTGATGGGTAGGGAGGGGGCGTGTCGATGCTGTACGGCTGGCGAGTAGTGTCGTTCCAGTCATAGCGGAAAAGACCCATTTCTTCCCATTTCTGTTGCCATTTGCGTTCAATTTCAGTAAAGTTGTATTCTTTTGGCAGAGGCTGCATGCATTGTTCCTCAGGTTAACGTGATGGGTTAGCAAATAATGAAAACACCTAAAAACATTATCCCATCTACGCAGAGTAACTGCTTGTTCATTTGGTTCTAAAAAGTGGGGTTTAGCGGTTTTTTTCGGTACGCACAAACAAAAAACAGCTCGCCTAACCCAGCGCTAGAGCACCCTGTTTGCCTTTGGAGGCCTCCGCGCCAAATACCCCACCAAGAAACATAATGCCACCGCCACTGGGCTAATCAGCGCGAATTTTAGCATAAGTGGCAAATCCACGGCTGCCAGCCCTTCAAAAAACCTAAATATCGCCCTCGCGCATTGTGTTTTAGTTCTGGGGAGCTGGGAAATGACCCGGCTGAGAGGACAGTTCCTTCTGTCGACCCACCGAACCTGAACCAGATAATACTGGCGGAGGGAAAAAACAGTGGAAAATCCAAACAACCCAAATCATAAACATAGAGACTCTAAAACCACACTACTTCTGGCTGAAATCGCGGTTTTTGTTGCACTGGCGACCGCGCTAAGCTTTGTAACGTTTGTTGTCTTTCCAGAAGGCGGCTCCGTTACAGCGGGCTCAATGGTGCCCCTGATATGGCTCTCCATAAGACGGGGACCAAAAATCGGCATCTTCACAGGCGTCGTCTATGGCTTTGTCCAACTCGCCGTAATGCCACAAGTATATTTTCCAGCACAAATCCTACTTGACTACCCACTAGCTTTCGGCTGCATAGGCTTGGCAGGATTCTTCAAAAAAATGCCCATAGTCGGCACCATCGTTGCAGTCACAGGACGCTTCATAATGCACCTCATTTCGGGCGCAGTCTTCTTCGCCGCCCTCTACGCACCTGCAGGAATGGACTACTGGCTTTACTCGGCAATATACAACGGAAGCTACATGCTACCAGAACTGGTGATTAGCGCTGTCTTTATCTATGTGCTGCAGAGAAGCAAAGTCCTAAACATCTATCTTTGAGGCGACCACATGGGCAAGCTTGCCCCAAACGAACTCCGAAAAATGTTGCGATACATCAAGGCGGATTCGCGAGTGCTGGTTCCGCCTCAAGTCGGTTACGACGCAGGCGTCCACCGCTTGGGCAACCAGTACTTAGCAGTCGCCACAGATCCCTGCGTAGGCGTCCCCAAAGAGTGGTTTGGGTTTTTGCTCATAAACTACTCCGCCTCAGATGTGGCTCTGTTTGGGGCTAAACCCGAATTCTGCACCATCACCTTGATGGGCCCCCGCAGCACCCTACCTGAGACGTTCCAAGAACTTATGCAGCAAACTTGCCAAGCCGCAAACGACCTCGAAATCGCCATTGTAAGAGGTCACACTGCAACCTATGATGGCATCGACGAACTCATCGGGGTATGCACCACCTACGGCACCGTCGCCCCAGAACAACTGCGAACGCCCGCCAACTCCAAACCCGACGACTTACTCGTCTGCACCAAACCCGTCGGGCTAGAAACAGCCACCAACTTTGCCATAACCCACCCGTCCGCCGCCGAGAAAATCTTTGGAAAACAGCAAACCGCCCAGTTAGCCACGCAGGTGCAGATGCAGAGTTGTGTGCGAGAAGCGCTTAGGCTGGCGCAGATAAGGGGGGTGCATTCGATGCATGACGCCACTGAGGGCGGGTTGGTTTCGGCACTTAATGAGTTGGCGGATGCTTCGGGGTTGGGGTTTGAAATCGAATTTGAGCAGGTGCCGTTTCCCCAAGAAGCGATTAGGCTTCAGCGGCATTTTGGGTTTTCTGACTGGCAAGCCATGGCAATGTCGTCGACAGGAACCATAATAGCCGCCGTAGACCCCAACGCCCAAACCCAAACCACCCAAGCCCTAGCAGAACTGGACTTAAACACAACCGTAATCGGAAAACTCACAAAAACACCTAAACGAACAATAGTGAAAGGGGGAAAGAAAGAGCCGTTCCCGCAGACGGCGGAAGACCCCTACGCCAAAATAATGGCAACCAAACTATAAGGCTACTTTTTCAGTTCTGAGATCATGAACTGAACAATTTCCTCAGCAACATTGACTTTGGTCACGACTTGGAGACCTTTCCATCCAGGTTGACTGTTTACATCGCAAATCTTTGGACCGTCAGGACCTTCAAGGATGTCTACGCCGCTGATTTTGCATCCCACCGCATTTGAAGCTTTAACAGCAAGTTCTTCAAACTCTTTGCTTAAGGTTGTGGGTGCGGGTCGAGCGCCTTGACTATAGTTAGTTTTCCAGCCCGTTGCTACACGACGCATAGCCGCAATTACGCGACCGCCAACAACAAACGCGCGGATGTCAGTGGTTCCGTGCTCAATGAACTCTTGTAAGTAGATGACACCGTGCTGGAAGGTGATTGCTTTAAAGACGGTCAGTGCGATTTCGGGGTCGTTAACTCGGGTAGCGCCTATTCCGCGGCTGCCAAAAAGTGGCTTAACCACAACGTCACCGCCTAATTCTTGGAAGGCTTTGACGGCTTCGTTAGCGCTTTCAGTGGCAAACGTGCGGGGCACAGGCACGCCGACATCTTCAAGTTTAGAGAGGATGTCATATTTGTCGACGCAGTGCTCAATGGCTTCGGCAGGGTTTATGATGTAGAAGCCTTCGCGTTCCAACTTGTAAAGCATGTCCATGCGGAAAACCAGTTCTTCGAGGCTACCACGACCAATCGGGCGAATGATTAAGCCGTCAAGGTCTTTGAGTAAGTCGACATCTTGCATGTTGACGTCTTTGACCCTAAAGTAGGGTTTGTGGGCGATTTGCGCGATAAGTTTGGGAAAAGTGAAACAGACATAGGGAATGTTGTGTCTGGTGAGAGCTTCTCGGACTTGGGTGCTGCTCCAAGCTTCCATGTTACGGGTTGCGATGCCAATTTTCAAGGACGACACCTTGCATTTGTGCAAAAGATGCATTTGGTTTGCGCTCTTAAAGTTTCCGTGGAAGGACAGCTCAAAAACCATTAAAGGAACAAGAAATAACATAGAAAACATGTTTTGGCGGTTTTCTGTTCGCATGCTCAAAATAGGCTACAGCAATATTTTATAACCAGCCACCAAAACTATAGCCAGAGGAAAAACCATGAAGGCACCACACGCAATCGCCCTTACCATGTTCACAGTTCTATTTGTCGCAAGCATATTTTGTACGGTTCAGGTGAACGCAGAGCCAACCATATCCTTGAGCCTTCACAAGGACTTCGGCTACAGCAGCTTTGGCAACGACGCCCAAGGCAACTGGACTGCCCACGCCAACACCTCCAGCGACACCACCCGTGTAGAATTCTACCTCGACGACCAACTTCAACTTAACGACACCCAAACGCCCTTCGCATGGTCCTATTACACCAACAACTACAGCGAAGGCTTACACACTATCCGAGCCGTAGCCTACGATGCCAACGGAAACCAAGCAGAAGCAACAGCGGAACAAAACTTTGTAGAATTTCCAACTGACTTAGTCCTATATATCGTAATTGCTGTTGTGGCAATCGTCATCATCATTGCTATCGTTGCGGCGTTGGTTATGATGCGGAGAAGAAAACCTAGAGTTGGAATATAAGCGGCATCAGTGGCTGGTGTTCTCGAACCTTCATGCTGCACTATGAGGGTAGCGCCTGCAAATCCATCTTTGTTGCACTATTGGATTTGGATTTGTTTGTTGGTGAAGCTGGCAACGTTTGCTTGGATGGTTTTCTTGAGGGTGACTGTTTTGGTAAGTAAGTCTTGCAGTTGATTTTCTTTAACCCGTTCGTCAGCTTCAAGATTCGTGTGACGCGTTTTCAACGCTTCCATCTGCTGCTCAAGCAAGCCCAGATTGCGGTTAGCTTCCTCTAACTCAGGCGACTCCAGAAGACGTCTTTTACGTGCCGCAACCACCGCGCTTTTATCGCGTAACTCCGCAAGCGCGTCAGTTTTGAGAAATTCCGCGACGGATTGCTCAGCTTTACGTTGTTTGTCGGGTTTAAGCTTCAACTTGTCCTCAGTTAACATATCAGACATTTTCTCCAAAATCGACCGAAGCACCGGATAATCCGCTTGTTCGATGGATATTGCTTCAAAGGGGTTATCCATGTAGAGCCCAATCATTTTTAGCTCATCAGGCGTGACACCACCGCCTCCGCCGCTGGTTGCCAGCGCCTGCATTTTCAACAGAGGCTTCTGCAGATGCCTCGTGACCTGTTTGAGTTCGTTGTTTAGGGCTTCTTGTTCGGCATCCAGTTGAGATAGCGTATCTAGGGCAGCTTTGCTTTTTAACTCGGAAACTTGGGCTTCCAAGCCAACGATTTCGTTCTCCACAAGCGAACGCTCATTTTTCAAGTTCAGCTTCTCAGTTTCTAAGTCGGATGCTTGCCGTTCTAACGTTTGCAAATCCTCTATAAGCCCAAAGGTTTTCTCCAAAGTTTTAGATTTAACATACTCTTTGTTAACAAAATCGTTAAACGCATTGACGATGAAGCGGCTTTTTTCAAAGGCGGCTTGGAATTTTCGGCGGTCCATGATGAAGAAGGGACTGATGCGGGGGAACCAGTTCCGTATGTCCACATCGAAAACCACAATTGTTTTTTGTGCTTCAGCGCCAAATACGCTAAAAAGGTCATAGGAAATTTGGTCGGGCACCCGCAGTTTTTTGAGGCGGTCAAGAAAGAGCCCTGAGAGTTTGTTGAGGGCGCGGGCGCGGTTGAAAACTTTATTGTTGCGTTTGTCGATTTCTTTTTGGCTAACTTCTTGGAGCATTTTGCTGGCTTCAGTTAAGTTTTGCAGCGCGTTGCGGGTTTCATCTAGGTGTTTTTGGGCTTGGGTTTGAACGGGGTTAAGAATTGAGCCAGTTTCGTTTTCAAGCCATGTTTTTAATTCGTTGGGGGTGAGCGTGGTTTGTGACAAGCGCGTTCACTCAAAGTGAAGTGTGTCTTGTGGTATTTATCGACTTTCCCAATTCAACTGAAGTTTTACCTATTTCTGGGTAGCTACGCTTAAATAAGAACAGGCTGCCATTCATGCAGATGACTCACATGGACACCAAAAAACTCGCATTCGCCATAATGATGGGCGCGCTAGGCAACGTTCTCTTTCTCATCAGCTACTACACAGGACAAATCGCACCAGGCATCGCTTTAGACTTCTCCTTAGTCGGCGTGTTCATAGCAGGCATATACGGCGGTCCAATCACAGGCGCCATCGCTGGAATCATCGCAGGTCTCATGCCCGGTCTAATGTTCGGCCCCATGGGCAGCGGCGGCGCACTAGGTCTAATCGGATTACCCTTAGGCAAAGCCCTTACAGGCATAACCTCAGGATTGTTCTTCCAAGGACTTAAACTACAACAACACGCCCACGCCTCAATCATAACCATACCTTCAGTCATAATTTCATACATTCCCGAAGGCATCTTTACCTACGCATACTTCTCGCTCTTGATGCCATTATTCTTAGACCAAAACATAGGATCAGCCGCCATCGCAACCGTCATGATCAAAGCCTTCATTGAAATCGTGGTCATAAGCTTCATCATGGCAGCATTATCAGGCAACACAGGCTTTAACGCGTTCATCCGAGCACATTTCACCCGCAACTTACAAAAGAAGAACTAGTTCGGCACCCTCCGAACCAGCCTACCTGTTTTTCTTCATTTTCTCATGAAGGATTATGTGAGTTTGCCCTGTTTTGCTTTGAAATCAACTTTGTAGGTTCGTTTGCCACTTTCAGTCAGCGTATAGGTGGCTTTGGAGGGGAAAGTTACGCCGCGAAGCCTACGTAAGTCTTTGGTTTGGTCTGGTTCGGTTTCGTCAAACCAGCACATCACGTAGTGGTCTGCTAAGCCTTCGGGGGTGGATATGCAGTCGACGTCGCCCATGAGGCTAAAGAAGTCCTTGATGTGCCCACTGATTGCTCCGTCTTGAGATTTGGTGACTGAAATTTCGCTGGCTTTGATTACGGCAAACGGCTCAACATCAGGATTCACATTACGTTCCTTGAAAAGGCAGATTACGGGTTTTTTCCAAACAAGGTCTGACAAAACATTCGCCTCAAAAACATATCAGCGGTAGGCGTATTTATTGGTGATGTCTGCAAAGAGGCGCGGAAAGGAGATTGCGCTTTCAGGCAGTATAGTATATATTGTATTAATCATGCATTAACTTGTTAATACACAAGTTCTATGTGGCGAGGAACCATGGAAAGAAAAATCATGTCCTTAGGCAAATCCTCACTTGTTGTCTCACTGCCCAAAGAATGGATGCAACTCAACGAACTCAAAAAAGGCGACAGCATAGCCTTCAACATCCAAAGCGACCGCTCCCTAGTCATCTACCCAAGCACACTCAAAAAAACTGAACCAAAAGAAATCACATTAACCATAGACCAAAAAGAAGAAGAACTGCTCATAAGCCAAAAAATCCTAGGCGCCTTCCTCAACGGCTACACAGGAATCCTGCTAAACTCCGACAAAATCTTCACCGTACCCCAAACCAAAGTCATCCGAAACACGGCCCGAAAACTGTACCTAAGAGTCATGGAAGCCGACGCCAAAAGCGTCTACATCCAAAGCATCATGGACGAATCCCAAGCCTCCCTAGAGCAAGCAATTCAGCGAATGCACCTAATTTCACGCTCCATGTGTGAAGACACAATTAACGCCCTAAAAAACAACGATACCGCGCTGGCAAAAACAGTATACTCGCTTGACGACGACGTGGACCACTTTGCCTTTTTCATCTTGCGCATCCTGCGAAACGCCGCCCAAGACCCCATTTTAGCCCAAGGCATCCACGTTGACCCCATAGATTGCATGGACCACCAAATGCTAGTTTACCGCATGGAACATGCATCCGACTACGCCGCCGACATCGCCCGTCACCTCATCATGCTCAATGGCACCAAACAAAAAATCCCCGACGACGTCTTAGCATTGATGGTAACTGCAGGAACCGAAGTGGTAGACCTCTACGTGAAAGCGTTCGCTGCCTTCTTCTCCAAAGATGTAACC
This sequence comes from uncultured Candidatus Bathyarchaeia archaeon, assembly GCA_964616775.1. GTDB lineage: Archaea > Thermoproteota > Bathyarchaeia > Bathyarchaeales > Bathycorpusculaceae > JADGNF01. The sequence goes on along the minus strand of CAZTRN010000017.1, from coordinate 15,164 downwards.
GCAACCGTAGAGATTATGAAATACGAGCAACGTATGGAAAAACTGGAAATCGAAATTGCCTCCAAAGCCTTCACGGGGGCACCCAAACCCGCGGAACTTGTATGCGCCATCTGCTCAATACGAGACAACATAAAACGGCTATCTCACTGCGCGATAAGCATTGCCGAGATAACGGTAAACCGCGCCTTTAAAGCGTCCACATAAGAACAAGAAAAAGAACAAAAAATAACAGCCTAAAAAAAGGGCTGCTTATTTTTCGGACCGTGAGTCTTCAGTAGTTACAACTAAGCCTTTGCCGTGGGGGTGGCTTAGGTATTCGTGTATGCTTTTTGCTGCAATTTTAGCAGTTCCCATGGCACTGATGACTGTTGCTTCACCAGTTGCGATGTCGCCGCCAACGTAGACGCCTGCTAAGCTGGTTTTGAAGTCTTCGTCGCTAGCAATTATTCCGCCACTTTGAGTTTTCAGTCCCGGAGTTGTACCCTGTATGATTGGGTTAGGTGTCCGTCCTATGGCAACAACCACGGTGTCGACGTCCATGACTGCTTCTGAACCGTCAATTGGGGCAACTTGGCGTCTGCCTGAGTCATCTTGGTCGCAAAGTCTCATCGAAATGATCTCCATGGATTTAACGTTTCCTTGTTCATCGCCGATGAATTTGACTGGGGCAGTTAGATACTTGAAGACTATGCCTTCTTCTTCAGCGTTTTCGATTTCTTCTTGACGAGCGGGCATTTCATCGCGTGTTCGACGGTAAATTATGGACACGGTTTCGGCGCCTAAACGTAAAGCACACCGTGCTGCATCAAGAGTGACGTTGCCGCCGCCGATTACAGCTACGTTCTTGCCGACCCGAATGGGCGTCTTAGACTGCGGGAAATTGTAGCTTTTCATGAGGTTAACGCGGATTAGGAATTCGTTGGCGCTGTAGATGCCGTTGAGGTTTTCGCCAGGAACGCAAAGGAATTTGGGTAGTCCTGCGCCGGTTCCGATGAAGACGGCTTCGTAGCCTTTCTTGAACAATTCTTCAATGGTAAAGACTCTGCCGATTAGGTAGTCGGGTTGGAATTCGACACCTAATTTTGTGATGTAGTCAATTTCGGTTTGGACAATCTGTTTTGGCAAGCGGAACTCAGGGATACCATAGACCAAGACACCTCCACCTTTGTGAAGCGCCTCAAAAATGGTGACCTTGTAGCCTAGCTTTGCGAGGTCAGCAGCAACTGTTAAACCTGATGGACCTGCGCCGACGACGGCAACTTTTTTGCCGTTAGAAGCTGGAAGCTCTGGTACAGTAATGCCTCGTTCACGTTCCAAGTCTGCAACGAATCGCTCAAGTCTACCGATGGAAACAGGTTCGCCTTTTTTGCCTATGACACAGTATTTTTGGCATTGTTCTTCTTGTGGACAGACCCGACCACAGATTGCAGGTAAACTGTTGCGTTCTTTGATTGTGTTAATGGCAGCGGTGTAATCGTTCTGTTTTATGAGTTTAATGAAAACAGGGATGGACACACCGACAGGACAGCCCTCAACGCATTTGGGTGCGGCACAGTTTAGGCATCTTGAGGCTTCAGCTATTGCTTGTTCTTCTGTGTAGCCCAAGACGACTTCTTTGAAGTTCTTTTTTCGAGCTGAGGGTTCCTGCTTGGGAACTTCAACCGCTTTAAAGCGGCCTTTTGGGGGTGGATTTAGCGGCCGTGACATTGACAACTTTTTCCTCCTTGTTTTTGGACATATTGGGTGAGATTTTTCTCTTCAGTGCAGTAGCTTTTGAGCCGCTGCATGAGTTCTTTGAAGTTAACTTTGTGTGCGTCAAACTCTGGACCGTCGACACAGGCAAACTGGGTTTTGTTATCAACGGTGACTCTGCAGGCGCCACACATGCCCATGCCATCTACCATGATTGGGTTTAGGCTGGCTATGGTTTTGATTCCACAGGGACGGGTGATGTCTGCAATTACACTCATCATGATTGGGGGCCCGATGGCGAAGACTATGTCAATTTTGTAGTTCTTTGCCATCAACGATTTTAGGACATCGCTGACAAATCCTTTTTGCCCTTTTGTGCCATCATCAGAAGTGAAGAAAATTTCGTCAGACACTGCCTTCATTTCGTCTTCCAGAATGAAAAGTTCGGCAGACCTTGCGCCCACGATGGAGACGACTTTGTTTCCGGCTTCTTTGAGGGCTTTAGCCACTGGATAAGCAACTGCGGTTCCTAAGCCGCCACATATGACGACTGCGGTGCCGAAGTTTTTGATTTCGCTGGGGTTGCCCAGTGGACCGGCGATGTGCATGACTTTGTCGTCGACGTTTAGAGAACCTAGCTCGATGGTTGAGTAGCCGACTTCTTGGAAGATGTTAGAAATGGTGCCGTTTTCTTTGTCCCAAGACGATAAAGTTAGGGGTATTCGTTCGCTGTCTTGGCGTATTTTGAAGATAACGAATTGTCCCGCTTGGGCTTTTGCGGCGATGTCTGGGGCGTATATTGTGATTTTTTTGGTTACAGAATTTAGGATCTTTTTTTCGACCACTTGGTTGATTTTTGGTTTATTTTGCATGGTGGATTGTGACACTGAGGTGTTCTCTCCGCTAACACGCTGACCCGTTTTTTAATATTAATCGTATATACAATATATATGCTATAAAAGCCTTGCTAGCTGCAACAACCCACAACAACAAACGACATATCGCCCGCTTCTCGCCGCTAAACAGCGCAGGAAACACTAAACTTAAGTCCACAAACATCACACATAAAGATAGTGAGCGGTATGTGTCCTCTGAGTTACCAGATTAAGCTCTGGATGGTAAACGAAAAAGACGAAGCAGTGTTTGGCGATGGGTTAGCACAGCTTTTAGAAGAAATCGACAAAACCAACTCTATGCTTGAAGCTTCCCAGAACCTCAAAATGTCCTACCGGTATGCTTTGCACCGCATCACGCTTGCCGAAAAACGCCTAGACCAGTTACTAGTTAACCGCAGCCGTGGTGGTGCTAAGGGCGGTGGGTTTTCGGAAGTTACGTCGTATGGGAAAGAGTTGGTGAAGCGTTATCGGAAGGCGCAGGCAGATCTTGAGGGTGTCTTGAAGCAGATGCGCTGAGAAGAGGGGTCTACGTTTAGCTAAGATTTAGGGGTTTAGTTGAGCGAGTTTGCGGTTTTTTATCTTGAAGTTAGGCGTTTGCGCAATAAGATTTATATTCCCCAATAACCCGAAGTGACTTTATTATACTATCGAGGAGTGGATTAAAAATCAACACAAAATATGTCGCCGTAACACTAATTGTCGTTTTAGTCTGTGCTTCAGCACTTGGATACCTCTACGTAAGCGGAGCCTTCAACAACTCCACCAACCCATCACCGTCAGCTTCCACCGAACCAACAGCCACCCCCATAGCCACCGCTCAACCCCAAGACCTACGCGTCTTCATCGCCTCAAGCCTAATTTATGCAGTCGAAAACATGACCCAACAATTCGAACAAGCCAACAACTGTCACCTCATCGTAAACTCCGCTGGATCCAGCACCCTTTACCAACAAATCACTTCCGGTGTGCCTTGTGATGCCTTTTTGTCTGCTGACTTCAAATGGGGCAAACAACTCAACGACGCAGGACTCCTATACAACGGCTACGAGAACTTCACCAGCAACAGCTTAGTCGTAATTTTGCCCAAAGACAACCCCCAGAACATAACCACGCTACAAGACCTAACTAAGTCTGGCGTAAAAATTGTGATGCCTGACTTCTCCATCCCTGCAGGTTCCTATGCTAACAAGACATTGACCAAAATTGACCAAACCTGGGGCAACCCCAACAGCTCAGCCTATTTAGGTGCTGAATGGGAGAACTTTAAAGCTAAAATCGCCGACAACACCGTGTCCTATGAACTTCAAGTGGAAGATGTAGTGGGCAAGGTTGTATCTCAGTTGGGCACCGCAGATGCAGGCATTGCATTTGTCTCTGATTCAGCTGCACAAGGCTCAAACCTGCAGTACGTCCAGATTCCTGACGAAATCAACACCATAGGCACCTACAGCGTTTCTGTGATTGCTTCAACCACCCAAGTGGACTTAGCCACCAAATTCATGGATTTCTGGTTGTCCAGCGAAGGGCAAAGTTTACTGAACTATTACGGGTTTGGACTTTAATGACAAATCCAAACACCGTAATTCCCCTTACTTTTTTATTTAACCAGCAAATTGAGAATTGTATAGGGGAATGAAGAGAATAAACGCTAAGCTTACCTCAAACAAGCCTAAGCGGATGAGTTTCGAACAGTTTTCCAATAAAGTTGTGCTCGTAGTTTTGGGCATAATTGTCACCTTGTTTTTGGTTTTCATCGCTCTGCCTATTTTGGCGGTTTTTCTCAGAATTAACCCTAACCAACTTATTGTTCAATTACAAGACCCCCGCATTTTAGATGCCATATCCTTGGGGCTCTTCACTTCCGTCATTGCAACGTTGGCATCATTTGTCTTTGCGGTGCCAACGGCGTATTTTTTGGCGACCCGCAAATTCCGCGGCAAAGCCATCATAAACACCATCATCGATTTACCCATTGTTTTGCCGCCTGCCGTGGCAGGTGTGGCGTTGCTGTTAGCCTTTGCCCCCAAAGGCATACTAGGACCGCTCCTGAACTGGTTAGGCTTAACAATACCCGGCAACACCATCGCCGTGGTTTTAGCGCAAATGTTTGTAGCTTCACCGTTTATTTTAAGCGCTGCTAAAGCAGCATTTGAAAATGTAGACCAAAACGTCGTTAACAGCGCCCGCATACTGTCAGGTTCACGATTAAGAGTGTTTTTGGCGGTTACGTTTCCGCTTGCTGCCCGCGGCGTTCTCACAGGAACCATCATGACGTGGACCCGCGCCATGGGCGAGTTCGGCGCTACAATCATGTTCGCAGGCAACTTACCAGGCATCACGCAAACCATGCCGCTTGCAATTTATACGTTGATGACCCAAAACCTCTATGGAGGCATCGTGCTTTCCGCGATTATGATTACCATCTCGTTTAGCATCCTTATCGCGGTGAAAGTGTTAGGAAACAAGAAATTTGGAGGCGCCCAAACATGATTACCCTTGAAGCCGTCACAAAGCGTTATGGTCCAAAAACGGTTCTGGAAAGCCTCAACATAGAGGTGAAGCATCATGAGATTTTGTCGCTGCTTGGACCCAACGGTTGCGGAAAGACCACCACACTGAATCTTATTGCGGGACTGTCGCAACTAAACGAAGGCAGAATATACATAGACCAAAAACTTGTCGAAGGCAACGACGGCAAAAAAGTGGTCCACCTCAAACCTTCCGAACGCAAAATCGGCTACGTCTTCCAAAACATAGCCCTCTTTCCCAACATGCGCATACGAGACAACATCGCGTTTGGCTTAAAAGCCAGCCACCGACCCAAACAGGAAGTTAAAGCCAAAACCAGCCAGCTGCTGGATTTCATTGGGCTGCGTGAGTATGCTTCGGCGTATCCACATCAGCTCAGTGGCGGTCAGCGGCAGCGGGTGGCGTTGGCGCGGTCTTTGGCTATGGACCCAGAAGTTTTGCTTTTAGACGAACCTGTGTCGGCGGTGGATCCGCATTTGAAGGAGTCGTTGCGGTTTGAGTTCAAAAACTATCTGCGGACGCTCCAAATTACAGCAGTTTACGTGACGCATAACCTAAATGAAGCCTTCATGATGTCTGACCGCATCGCCGTCATGGGAAGCGGACGCATCGAACAGATTGGCGACCGCGCAGACATTTTTAACCGCCCCTGCTCGCGGTACGTGGCGGAATTTCTGGGGCTGAACGTTTACACAGGCAAAGCAGAAAAGGTCCACGAAGGAGCGTTAGAAGTTGACATCGAAGGGGGCAAGGTTTTGGCGCCTGCCATACCTGAATTGGCTAAGGGCAAGGTGGTTGTTACGCTTAAACCAGACGACATCCAGCTGGCGTTAACGCCAGAAGTGGACCCTGCTTGGAAAGGCGAAGCCTACAACTCGCTAAAAGGAACCATCACAGAAGTTGTGCAAATGCGTTCCACAACGCAGTTAACGGTGGATGTTGGTTTTCCAGTGAGGTGCAGGGTTTTGGCGAGTGTGTTTCGGCAGTTGGGATTTGAGCCGGGCACGCAGGTGTATGTGCAGTTCCGTGCAGACGACGTGAACGTGTCAGCAGAGTAACAAGACGGCGCGTAGCCCTAATTTTTTATTTCTATACTTAGCTGTTTTATGGCAGGAACATTATCCAGCGACAAGAGCATACCCTCTAATGTACTGCGGATAATTTGTTCGGGAAACACCTTGAGGGGAACCTGCACGCCGTTAATTTTCAAAACTAAGCTTTCTTTTTTGGGCAATACGCAACCTTGAACTTCTGCGGGTTTTTGGACTTTGGCTTTTGCTAGGTCGTAGCAGGTGGGGTAGCCGCATTCGCCGCAGTGATTTAAATCGGGCAGTTTCTCGAAGGCTTTCTGCTCGACAAGGTCGGCAAGTTTTGCGGCTTGGGTTACTGCATTAAAGAAGGGGATGCCTTGAGGAGCTTGCGCCAGTTCTTGGTTGGATTCAGTTACTAAACCCGAGACCGCGATGGCTAAACCATCATTAAAGTCGGCAACGTCGGCAGCAGATTTGGCGGCGATTATTTTTGGCACCGTCTTATCCGACTCAAAACCCTCAACCAAAACATAATCTAAGCCGTAAAGGTAAACCAAGGTTTCATTGAGGGACAGGCGTTTTTTGAGAAAAAGGACGGTTTCGTCGCGGGGAACAGCCACCACAACTTCTACGCCTGCAGTTGTGTAGCGGTCGGTTTCGGTTTCGGGCGTGTCTAAGGTGGGGATACGGACCATTTCTTTGATTGTTCCTACGTGGTAGCCACGGCTTTTGAGTTGCCGTGTCAAGTTTTCGATTATGGTTGTTTTTCCAGCGTGTTTGGAGCCGACGACTGCAACAAGCTTAGGCATGAAGGGTACACCACGGCTAAAAGGAACAGAGAAGGTAATATGCTGTTGGGTGCAATTTGACGGTGTTATTTATTAGAATCAACAGGATGGTTTCCACGGGAGACGTCGCATGGTTTTAGTTATTGCGGCAGTGGGAACAAGCGGTTCAGGCAAAACCACCACGTTGGAGTACTTGATTTCTCGGTTTTCCAAAGAAGGCTACAACGCCGGTGCCGTGAAACATGTGCATCATGAAGGTTTCACCATGGACACGGAAGGTACCAACACATGGCGGTACGCACAAGCAGGCTCGAAGGTAATTGTCGCAGTTTCACCTGACGAAACTGCCATAATAAAGCGAACCCACTCCGAACCAAAAGACCTCAACCAAATCACCCAACTCCTAGAACAAGAGCCACTTGACATAATCTTCATCGAAGGGTTTCACAAACTCATAGCAAAGAACCCTAATGTTCTCAAAATTGTAACTGCCGATGATGAAGAAAACCTTAAACAGACACTTGAGGGCATGGTGGAACCAATTTTGGCAGTTACGGGCGTCATCTCTGAAAATAAACCTAACATGCCGTGGCTCAAAATCCCCGTCATAAACATAGAAAAAGATGGTAACCAATTGGTTAACTTGGTAAAAAGGCACCTTAAATCCAAAATACAGTAGGGGAAAGCTGATGATTAAACGGGCGGCACTCATATTAGCAGGTGGAAAAGCTCGCCGATTTCAACAGAACCAAGGCGAATGGCAAGATAAAGCGTTGGCGCTGTTGAAGGGCAAGCCACTTCTGGTTCATGCTGTCAAGAACGCCCGTGAAGCTGTAGACCAAGTGGTGGTCTGCGTGAACGACCAAACCCGAGCAGCCAAGTACACCGAAGTTCTAGAAAGCCACGGATTAGGCGACGTAGAGTTTACTTTGGATAATCAAGTCTGCGAAATAAGTGGACCGAACGCGGCGATTTTTGCAGGACTCAAAGCCACAGAGGCGGAGTGTTGCGTAACAGTGCCGTGTGATGTGCCGTTAATGAAGCCTAAAGTTTTAGAGGTCATGTTTGAAGCTGCAGGTGAGGGGGAGGTGGCGGTTCCAATGTGGCCTAACGGGTGGCTTGAAACGTTGGTTATGGTTCTGAAACGGCGTGGAGGGTTGGAGATTGTGGAGACGTTGTGCTGGCTTAGGCGACCACGCAGCGACGACATCTTCCGCGGCGCCCAAACCGTCCAGTTCATTTCACCCACAGGAGCCCTGAAAGCATTTGACCCCCAGCTTGAAAGCTTCGTGAACATTAACCGCCAAGAAGACCTCGGCAAACTGCAAACCCGCCCCGTGCATGGAACGATAACGCAAAGTTTTCAAGCCCACCTAGGACCTTTGATGGGGTCTGAGTTACAGCGACTGCAAGAGGCAACGCAGTTGTGCCGCCAAGATAAACTGCCTGAAGCTGCAGGCATCTTTGCGTCTGTGGCAAAGAGGCTGGAGGAAGCGCATTCGTTCTTTTGGGCAGCCATAAGCCGTGAAAACCAAGCTGGAGCTTTGCTGGCGTATTCAGCAGCCCAGACTGAGCCGCAGGCAGCGGTGGATTTGGATGGAGAAGGAAGAAACGCGTTTACGGTTGCGGTGGCAGATTACTGTGGGGAGGCAGAGTTGCATTTAGGGAATCGGTGTAGGTTTTTGGCGGAGCGGGCGTGGGCAGATAAGGCGTGGTGTGAAAACTGGGCGGCAGGAAACGTGCGGCAAATAGACCGATATCAATCTAAAAAATAGCCAGAAGGTTGTTTGACTTGCCCATTCAAACCATACAAGCCAGAGTTATGCTCGATAACCGCTTAACGTGCACAGCGCCAAAGTCATCGCAATAATGTCTGCGGTTGTTCCTGGGTTGTAGTCGTTGCCTTTTTCCCGCAACTTCTTGTCCAACTGGGCGATGGCATCTTTACCCTCAGAAGTTTCCGCACCGCCTAAATCAAGGATATGCTTTGCGTCAACGCTGATTTCGCGGGCGTTTTCGACGCCGACCTTGCGGGAAATAAACGTGTCTGGACGTTCAGAGAGAACCTTAAGAAAACTGTTCACGATGGCGAAGTTAAGTTTGTGAATTTTGAGTTGGTTCATGAGATAGGGAAACGCCAAATCAAACGTTATTGGAAAGCCGTTGACCCATTCGTAGCAGATGTCGTCGTAGTCGGCAGCGATTTCAAAAACCTCCATCAAAGAAACGTTTTCGTCAAGCAGGCGTTTTTTGGATTCATCGCTGTTTACGTCTAGGTCGGGGGCTTTGTTTAAGCCGCTTGGGTCTGCGATGGCTATGGCTTCGTATGCTTTGACGGCGTCTTGGGGGGTGGTTGATTGTACGGCAAGTTTCATGTTTTCGCGCAGTTTAGAGGCATCAAAGTGGCCTTTTTCGTTCATGGGCGTCATGCCAGCTGCCACTGCCAACGGAATGAACAGCAAAACGGTGCCCAGTAAGGTGTTGCCGCCAGTTTGCCATGCGTCTATGTCAGCGACGCAGGTTTTCATGATTTTGCCCATTTCGGCGTCTTCAAGTTTCAGTTTGCCTTCCGCGATGGCTATGCCACGGCGGGCGGCTTCTTCAAAAGAAGGGGAAGCTGCAACAGCTGAAGCCAGAAAATGTTCTACGCGGGTGCCTTCAAAGCCTACGACAAAGTTGACGTTGCCAGGTTTGTTGGCGCTGACTTCAAAGAGGATTGCCATGGTTAGGCATTTGGATATGTGTTTGGCCTTGTCACAGTGAGGCACGAATGAGGCACCAGACTATTGAGGTTCCAAAAAAGGTTTATTAACGTTATGTAAAAAAATACAAACAAGTGAACCCCTTTACAGCATAGGTTAGTTGGCAGTATGCGTGCACGAGAAGGCGACCTTATTCAAACCAGCGATAATGTGCTTTTCGACGTGAAAGGCACCATCCACCCACCCACCCGAGTTATCGCGTTTCCACGCTACATCCCCAGCCCCAACGGCGCCCGAGGACGCCCCGGCGATAGCTACAACAAAATCTACAACCTCGCCGAACGCTACGCATACCTGCAGAAACAGACCCCCGACCTGCTGGTTGCAGACGCTGTGTTTGGGGAAACGCTTTGTGAAGTGCCAATTAACCGAATTATCAAGCATTTTGATCCGGTGGAGAAGATGCGTCAACTCCGTGCTGCTTCTGAGCTTGCGCCGCTGGAACAAAAAGCCGTCGACCTCGCCGAAGAACTGCAAGCCGAGGCAAACATTCCTTGGAGCAGTATAGGCATTTCGGGCTCCGTGATGGCGGGGCTGTTTACGCTGCAAAGCGACCTAGACCCACTGGTTTATGGGGAAGAAAACAGCCGCAAAGCCTACCAAGCCCTCCAAACTCTACAAAAAACCAGCACCTCAAACTTTAAGCCCTACACCCGCGGGGAATTGGCGAATTTGTTTGATTTCCGCGTTAAAGACACCATCATGACCTTTGACGACTTCGTAAAAGTCGAATCAAGCAAAGCATTCCAGGGCATGTATAAAGGCGTGGACTATTTTGTGCGGTTTGTGAAAGACTGGAACGACCAAACCCAAGCCTATGGTGATGTTTGTTACGAGGCTGTGGGTTATGTGAAGCTTTCGGCGACGGTTACCGATGACTCTGAGGCTCTGTTTACGCCGTGCAGCTACCGAATCGCCGACGTCCAAGTGCTCGAAGGACCCAAAATGGGAAACATTGAGGAAGTGGCGTCTTTTCGCGGCAGATTCTGCCAACAAGCTCCCGCTGGACAGAGAATCGTTGTCCAAGGCAAACTTGAAAAAGTGACAAACAAAAAGTTGGGGAGGCAGCATTGCCGCGTGATAATTGGCAATCAGCCCCGCGACTACTTCGCACACTTACAGCTTTAGGTCCGCAACTTTGAGGACTTGGTCGTAGTATTTTGGTCCGTAAGTTAGCACGATTTGGTAAAATTTGCCTTCGTCGGGGTTGGTGACTTCTTCGAGGTTGCCTGCAATGAAAACGGTTTCGTCGCGTTCGGCTTGCAGCCTGAATTCTTCCATGTAAGAAACCACCCGCTTCACCTCCAAAGTCTTCTTAGAGCCTTTGATGAGTTCCAGCGGCTGGATACCATAAATGGACGGAATGAAAGGACCATCAGCATCCTCAGTTATACGCGCCTTCAACTTAACAAAGTCCTTGCGCACCACTTTGGTTTTGGAGTTGTATTCGTTGATGATTTCGTTCCAGTCTTTGACGGGTTCGAATTCGGCTTTGATGGTTCGTCCGCTGGCTAAGTGGTCATCGTAAGTGGCGTAGATGAGTTTGCGTTTCTGGTGCCAAACATACTCTTTGGGGGTGAGGTTCTTGTAACGCCATCGCTTGTCGCGTATGGGTTCATCAGTTTCGAATTCGTTGCAGAACCCTGAAAGCCCATCCGAATACAGCTCGCTGAGGGTTTCGCGGACCTTGGCAATCTGTTTACTGCCATAAACGAGTAAATCAATGTCACTGTAGTCGGGGTGGTCAAAGCCATAAAGCATCGAACCAAAAACCCCGAAATCCTCCACCGTCAATCCCGCATGCTTTTGCACTTTGGCTTGGACGCGGCGCATGGCGTTGCGGAGTTTGTCGGCGTTTCGCTCTTTGAGGAGGGCTTTGAGGCGTTTTTGCGGCTTGTAAACCTCCGCGATGTCGGCTTTGTTGATGCCGACTATGTCTGTTTTGAGCATCTTGTTGGGAACCAAGTACTGGGGGTACTTTTGGCTGACAAACTTGTAGCCTTCGTCGTCGTAGAACTTGTAAAAGATGCGGTCGTTGCCACCCCCATTTCGGAGGGCGCGGGGGTCTTTGGAGCGGAAAATCTTCTCCGACCCATACTCCGCATCACAGAAGTAAACGCCACGAGGGTGACTGTTACCTAAGACACGAAAGATTAAGCCTTCTTTAGTAACTATGCCGTCGCGGTCACGCAGTTTTACATTGGCCATATTTGTTCCTCCTCGGTGGTTGCAGTGCCAACGACCACTTGGTAGGTGGCGGTGCCTGTGTGGGTGTTTTCCATTTTTTCCAGCAACCCTGCAACCTTCACCTTGTCGCCGCTTCGGGCAACATTGCGGTAGCAGCCGATGTTGCTAAGAATACGGGTGGGCATTTCGTCGGTGGACAGCTTGGATTGCTCGTCCACGGGCGTGAAATCTTTGAAGCGGTAAATGGCAGGACGATAAATAGCTTCACTATCGTCGCTTATGACGGCTTGGAACTTGACGGGTTTAACTGGGAAAAAGCGGTACTGCCCATATTTGTCGGTGACTTCGTTGGGCAATCGGGCGGCGGTGAACATCCAGATTTTGTCTTGGTATTTGCCTTTGAATTTTCGGGCGCGGTCTAACTTGTTGCCGAAAATGTAGCGCATCTTGCCCGCTTCCACCAGCCGCGCGATGGTGTCTTCCACCACACGGAAATTCCCAGTACCATACACGACAAAGTCTATGTCGCTTTCTTCACTGTGCATGTTCAACGCTATGGAGCCATGCATGCCAAAGTGGCTTAATTCGACGCCTGATTCTTTGCTAAGCATCTTGATAAGTTCCACTGCTAGGGCTTGGATGCGGTCGTGTTTGGACAGTTTGAGGATGGTTTGGAGGCAGTCTTTGGGGACAAAAACGCGGTCAATGTTTTTTATTGGGGCGCTGATGAGTTCCTTGTTACGATACGGACAGAAGTAGAGGTATTCGGGGAAGTTGCTGCGGAAAGTGTCGATGAAGGATTGATAGTTGGCTGCGGTGTAGAGTTTTTCAGCGCGGAACAGTTTTTTGCCACCGAACTGCCAAGTGCGTTCGAGCATTTCTACGTGGAAGAGTTCTTGGTATTCAGCTGGGATGTATTTGAGGAATGCAAACACGCGACCGTCGGGGTGTTCGTAGCCGAGGGTGTTCATGATGAAGCCTTCTTTGGTGACGAAGGTGTCTCCGTCGCTGGGAACCCAGTCAGATGTTGAAGCCGTAATTTATGCACCGCCTACTGAAAGCGGATTAAGCATTAAAAAACCTATTGCACATGCTTCAGGGAAGGGAAAAGGGGCAGAGAATTGGAGGATTGGCAGGTTTGGTGCAAGTTTTGTTGGACTCATAAGGACAGGTTAGAAGAAAAAGCACAGAAAAAGGGTTGTAATCTGGGGAAAAGAAGCGGAAGACAAAGCACATACAAGTGAAAAATCGGCGACATAAATCTTAAAAGCACAACACTCCAATGTAGTCACACGACCCTCCAATGAACGCGGAACTATATCCCTATGTAGTCTTCCTTCCCTCCGAAGAAAAAAACAAGGTACTTAGCGCCATCTTCGGCAGCAAAGCCGCCGTGGACCTCTTCAAATTCAGCCTCGAACAAGGCATCGCCAAAAACATCTACCAAAAAGACCTCGTCCAAAAACTCCAATACAGCAACAAAACCATCATCGAAAACCTCAAAGTCCTTACCAAACTCGGCGTCCTCGACGAATCCATGGAGAAAAACGAAAAAGACGGTCGCATCATCTGGATTAAAGCCTACAAACTCACTGACCTAGGCAAATGGTTCGCGCTGCTCATGGCAGACGAAGAACAACTCAGTGAGCAAGAAAAAACCGAAATCATGCAGAACCTGTTCCGCATCTATGTCAAGATGGTCAAGAATTTAGCTGAAGAACTGCACATCGACAAGTGTATGTTTGAGGAAATTTTCAAAGAAGAAATGAAAGCATAAGAAACTGTTTTTCTTAGTGTTGTTTTCCAAATGGGGTCCAGCTAAGCAGTTTCCCAAAAAAAGAAAGGTAGGTGTTAGTTACGGCGTTTTCTAACAACGATTACTGCGAGCAATACCAAAGCGAGGGCGAATGCAATAGTGAGGACTTGCATAGCAAGGTCAAATTGAAAAGGCGTCGAAGGTAGCGGTGATGGAGATTCAGCATACGGAGATTGGAACGATGCTGAGGCTGATGGCTGCGGGGTTGGAGTACTTTCAAGCCCTGACCCGTGGTGCCCATAAGTGTTGATGTAAGCGATTTCTTGAGTGTCACCCCAAATGCCCACTTGTATACCGCCAATGTTGCCTATTGTTTCGCTGAAGTAGATGGTTGCCTGCCAAAAAGGATACAGCCCTAAGGGGACTCTTGTTTTGCTGGAATTAGCATAGTTAAGGGCGTTGTTTAGAGCTGTGTTAAATGTTTGGCCAGGTATCATATTTAGACCTATTTCGGTAGTTACGTTTGAGAAGTCAGGTGTAACCACGAAAGTGGCATTGTCGCTCCCTATTAAAGTCAAATTGTAAGCCTTCGCAGCGTCTAAAGCTAGACGTGCAGCTTCATCTTCATCAATGACACTGCTGCATGCAACAGTGTAAAGTCCCCATGTATCCGTGAAAACGAAGTTGCCTTCATCAAAGCCAAACGCTAAAACCCTATTTGGCAGGGTTATTCCGTTAAATGTGTAGGCGAATCCAATGCTTGATTCAGAAGCGGACATCTGCATATTGCCTGAGGTCTCAGCTATGGATTGGAAGTTGCTTACATTACCAAAATTCTGATTTGTTTCATCGGTAGATGGCGCATCTGAAACATCTTTGAGCATATCTAAGGCTAAGTTGATGTGATTGGTTGATAGACCGTATTTTTGGGCGTACATCTGATATCTTTCGAGGATGGTTCTTGTTTCATTAACTGCACTGTTGGAAGGTTGTTGACTGTAAATTATCGGTCGGTCCATAGATTTGACGTAAATCCAGTCAATGTAACCATTACGAAATATTGCTTGCACCGAGAGCATGCTTGTTGTTGAATTGTAGCGAATAAGACTGTTTTCCTCTTTTACAGTGCCGCCAAGTTGTGAAGGATAGCTTACGCCATGACCTTCGGCGGTTATGTTATATTTTGAGAGGTCAATGCATAGGATATCGGTTAAGAAAGCGGGCAGTTTCTCTTTGGCGGTAGGAGTTGAATCAGCAGCCAATGTCGTACAAGGCACCGACAAAGGAAGGGATAGTACAATCAAGAAGGCCATCGCGAACATTGTTCGTTCAAGCGTTTTCATTTCAATTTCTCACCTATATGCTGTGCGTTGCCAAATGTCCGCACCTGCCAATACCACCAATGCCATGCCATCCAGCGGAGTATAGAACCAGTAACCAATATTCAATAAAGAGTGCCAAATGTATAAGGATTCTCAAATCAGGCTTTTTGAGCATAAAGTAGAAAGCGCTTACAAGAAAAA
>CAZTRN010000016.1:0-50952 GCA_964616775.1 uncultured Candidatus Bathyarchaeia archaeon | reverse complement strand
TCGAGTTATCCTCCGCGTTCAAGAGTTTAATTTCATAGTCTTTCGCAACGTTCCAAGCAATGTCTTGTGCCTCAGCTTCAGAAATACAGGGCAACTCTGTTGAATTAACTGAAAAAAGCCCCCAAGTGTCTGCGAACGAAACTTGGGTGGTTCCATAGACTCGGCTAAATCCAAGTTTCAAACATTTCCAAGTATTATCTACACCATTATCAATGTATGTCCACGACACTTTAGTACTGTAATCTAAATCAGGGTAAAGTTCTGGTTGGAGACAAGTAACCTGCATTTTCATGTTACCCTCTGTTCTGCTCGTGGTTGACAAATTGGTGACGGAAGACAACATGTACAAAGCAGACGGAAGCTCGTCATTGTAAACGTCTAGTTTTTCAGAAAAGTTTTGATAACGGTTCATTATGCTGGTTAGTTTTTCAAGCGTATTGACATCATGTTGTTGGTCTTTGACAACTTGACCAGACAGATAAAAGTTAGCTGAATATATGTAGCCATTATCAAACATTACATCCGCTCGAATTGAACTGCCGTCGCTCGAATCTAGAACAATATACACGTTCTCACGTATAACAGAACCGCCCAAGTTTGAAGGACCAGTGCTGTATGAATGACTGGTAATTTCATATTTTGATAGGTCAATACCCATGACATCGTTTATGAATTCAAACACTTTATCTTCTGAATTAGTGTCTACTGCTTGTATGGTTGCAACCGTACAAAATGGAGCAATTGCCAACAACAAAACAAGAGCAAGGAAACATAATTCACGCAGTATCTTCACCTTCAGTCCTCCTATTACCATTACGCCCCACCAGATGGCAAATTCAACTCATCATCACCATAAAGCTTCATCTGATGGAAATACCAGCCGTCAGTTCCATAGCCATACAACGACACTCGTTCCCACCATCCTGTGTAAAGCGGTGTGTCTGTCCAATCCGTACCAGCACCGAAATATGTTGCAGATGCACGATTAAGGCTTTCTATTATTGTATGATGAACATAATCATTATAACCGCATAAATGTTGATAGAAACTTGTAACAAAATACCCCAGCTCTGTGTTCCCAACCCACTTATCTTTCAACCATGGAGAATGATCCAAGAAACCAATGTAGCAACGACCCCAACTCTCTAAAGAATCCTTGCTCGCGCCAGTGAAACCCAAAGGCACACCACAATATCCTGTGACACTGTAAGCGCCATATTGGGTATTTGGATTAGTAGGAAAATGAGTTGGCTGTGGGTCGTACCAACCATAAGGAGTGTAATTTCCGATTATTGCAGCAACATTCTGGTGCAAACCATTATTGTCCCACTCTAAACCACCATTAACGCATGTCCAAATCATACAAAAACAGTTCATACTAAACCCGCCGCCACTCCACTGGAACACCTCACTATCAGAAACATTCCCATCCATCGTGTGAAGCCCATAATGCCAAGGATTTGTATCATATTCCAAAGTTATCGGCGAGAAATCACCAGTCCAAAATTGAGCCACAAATTCTATGTTGTTCGACGCCCGCCCCAGTTGCAAAAAATTCTGTATACTATTGCGATATGTTCCGTATCCAGAGGACCACCAGTTATTGTAAGTACTCCAATAATACGGATCGGAACCGTACGGATAATTCAAGCAGGAACTGTAAGTTTCAATCCAGTCCGCCACAGAATTATCAACTGCCTGTTCATCATAATCAACTGGACTAACCAAAGAACCCCATTCTTCAAACAACTTATAACCGTTTACAACATTTGGCGTATTTGCAAGATTAATTGGAGAAAAAGACGAGAAACAGACACTAACAATAAGTGCCGCTGTTAGAAAAGAGAACAATACACCGAGTTTTTTCACACCGGCCCTCCTTAAATCAATCGTGTTACTTATAGTTCAACTCTATTGTAGCAAGATAGCATATAAAAAACTTGCGGAAAGAAAAAGAAGCATAATAAAGAAATTTATTGATGCCACCCACACTATAACATATTTCACGCCTAACTTAGATATGTTTTTAATGACTGAATTTAGGTTTACCCTTCAGTGCCACTATTCTCACAGAGTAAAATTCAGCCACTAAATTCATTTGTAACTAATGACACTTGCGCTTGACCTATTTTGTGAAGCGGTGTCAATAGAGCAAGGGCAAGTAAAACTCATTAGTGCACGGTTTATACTACAAAATCCATAGGGCACGACGCCCCGCACCAAAACAGCTTCACACAGCACCAACACATCTTTGACATACCGAGCATGCCACAATTTTCAGCATTCCATATCAGGTACGCAGCACGCCAAGCAAACGAAAACTGAATGGCTGTGCAATACTTATTAGGTTTATCTTCTGCTAAAAATCTGAACACACATGAACTTCGGCATGATGAAACAATTCAAACGCCCCACCGGACGCCGCGGCAGACTGGTAGCAGCCATCATGAACCGAGGCCACAAAACACTAACAACGTGGGGACTATCTTATGTAGACATTGACCCAAAATGGGTCATTTTAGATGTTGGCTGCGGAGGAGGAAAAACAGTCAACCGACTAGCCCAACAAGCAGTTCAAGGAAAAGTTTACGGCATCGACCACTCAGCAGACATGGTAAGCTATTCAAAAAAAGTTAACAAACAGTTAATTGCCCAAAACCGCGCAGAAATCACCGAAGGCTCAGTGCAAAAAATGAGTTTTCCAGAAAATTTCTTTGATTTAGTGACGGCGGTGGAAACCTACTATTTCTGGACTGACTTCCAAGCAGCGACACAAGAAATAAAACGGGTGCTCAAACCAAAGGGCACCTTGCTCATTATTAGTGAAATGATAAAGGACGGAAATTATGATGTGAAGTATGAAAAGCTGCTTGCCCAAACAGGAGTCCACCTTATAGAGCCCGAAGAAATCCAAAAAATACTGACCACGGTTGGTTTTGTAGACGTCCAAGTAATCACCAAACCAGATTCGCCGTGGAATGTGGTTCGCGCTAAAAAGGACAACAATTGACCAGAAAAACTCGATAAGCCACTTAACTACTGAACAAATGCTAAAAGCCAGCTATACCGTTAGGGGGGATTGAATTTGTCTTCTGCACTAACGGTTCATTTTCCAGAATCAGCACCAACCAAAAACTGCATATCAGCATTGGAAAAATGTTTGAAGGCGGCTTTGCTATATTTTTTATCTAAGCTTTGTGTGTAAGTCTGAAATGCCTTAAGAGCTGCCGCGCCGCCGACTTTTTCTTTGAACGCCAGTTTCATAAACCAACCTTTGTTTCGGAGATAACCTGTGCCCGTTGTTAAAGCGTCCACCGTGGTTCCTTTTACTGCAACACGTGCGCAACAGACCCCGAACCCGTTTAAAACCGTAAAGATGGTGTCTTCAACAAAAGACCAAATCGCCAACGTTTTCTCGCTCCCCCGATTAGCAAGATAGGTTTCCGCGTCAACAACAAGCGCTTGGGGGTTCTCGAATTTGCCGCAACTCCCAAATATCCACAGAAACCGCAAAGCATGGGCTCTTAAGGTTTCAAGTTTATGTTGCTGGGCAAACGTGTCAGTACAGCTCAACCCCAATGAAGACACCGTTAAGGCAGAAAGCAAGTCGTGAACAGCTTTGAAAGATGCCACTTCAGCCTTGGAGAAGGGAAGCGTCGTTGGAAAAGCAGCAATTCGTGGCTTAGGCGCAGAAACTTTTGCAGGTTCAACAAACACCTCAGGAGCTAAAGAAGCACGCATAACCTCCAAACGTTTCAATCCCTCGAAGGGAGCTACAAATAAACGGTACTGCTCTTCAGAAAGAGGACCCACCTTTGCCTCGATGGTTTTTCGGTTCCAAGCATCCGCCGTTGCTTTCAAGGTGTCACAGGGAAAAGAGGTACAGTAAGCACAGTTCGCGATGCCCGCTTTGTCTACGCATTGGCGTATGAGGCAGTTTCGGTTAGGCAATTTTGATTCTTTGGGGAGTTTTGCGTCGGGGGTCTGGCAGGTCACGCAGGGGGTTTTAATCGGCATGTATCCAAGAAGGCTCTTGGCAGTGTTTCGGTACTGTTCAAATTCTTCAGCAGTAATATCTTTCCGTGGGTAAGGTCCCCAAGGACAAGCGCCGCAGTCGATGCCGCATTTAGAAATATGGCTTGGCGCCTTGTTTGCCTCCAGAAGAGAATACAGAAAAACGTGATAAAAAACTTGCGCCCCTATAGATATGGCGTAGCAAAAACTTTTGCATTCCGTGAAATTTTTCGGGTATGCCTGAAAAACTGTTACAATACTGCTGCAAAGTAGCTGGTATAGCGGCAGTTATTTCTTAAAAGACCGTTAGTGGGGGTCCGCGGAAATTTGCAGAGAAGTGCCTAGCCCATGCCGTAGAACATCCGCGCCATAGTGCAGCAGGCTTTTAACTGCGCCTAATCGGTTTCGGGGCACCAATGCAACGCCTAAAACAAACCCGTAAAGCGAAAGCAACGTCATAGCCAAAAACGGTGAATTCGCATACAACATCGGGCGCAAGAGGGCAAGGCAACCTTTGAGAAGCAACCCGTTATCGTGCCTTGTAGTGCCCATAGGTCTTCTAAAGAGGTAGCGGCTCTGAACAGTTAAGGATTATGTTACCCAAAGCATAATTCAAATTTGACGAGTTCCCGAAAATACTAAATATCATTTATCACTATACCATATATTTGGAGGTTGTTCAACATTATTAAAATAAATATGTATAACATGAAAAAAACAACCTTGATCACGTTTGGCATAATAATGCTACTGGCTAAGCACAACCGTTTTTTCTACCATTGTTCAAGCGAGCAACTCAGGAATACTCTATTGCTCTTCAGCTGAACCATACGACGAAGATGAATACACTTATTCAACCTACATCAACAATATGATAATGTATTACATGAACAATTACGGTTCTTTTGATTATCTCTATAACTGCCAAGGTGCTTCTGTGACTAGGGATCAAATAGGTTCAAATGCAGACTATTGTGAAGACACATACAGCTACGCGACTGTCTTCTTTAAAGACCATGATGTCCCTTGGAGTTGCGGATATAACACGCATTACAAAATCCTAGACTCAAATAGTGAAGGCGCTGAGGATTCGCTAATTATATTTGGAAATACAACAGCAAATGAGCACGATTTCGTTTTTCTATGGGCATGCGGAACCGCTCAGATTAAAGGAGGAGACTGCAGTTGTGGCTATGGTCGGGGAATGCCTTATTGCTGGCTTCATGATAACACCTTAGCCGATTTTGGTCACAATGAAACGACAGATAGCGATACAGAGGTATTTCTAGGATTCATTAATTGGTCACTTGACTTTACTACTGAAACAGGATATGATAGTTGCAACTACGGCGAGTTTGCTGTTCGCTTCTATGGATATCTACTAGAAAATAATTACACGGTAAAAGAAGCCCTTAATGCAGCATCTGATGACACATTAGGCGCACAATACTTTGGAGATACAGACCTATGCAACGGTATAGATATTGGTGGTTTGACTAGTTCGTTACGTGTCTACGGCAATGGAGACTTAGGATTACCATAGGAGGATATCTCATGACACAATCAATTAAAACTAAACATGCTTTGATTTTGGTGATTATTCTATCGTTAATGAGTTCAGCAATTATACCCAGTGCATGTGCAACTGAACCAACTACCAAAGAGAAAGCGCTCACTTTTGTAGCTGACATTGCGCAAATAGACCTAACGGCTTACGACATAGAGTTGGATGAAGACCGAATTGATTACCCTAGCACCCTAAAAGGGCTTCCTCAGGAGAATATTCATTATACCCTCACCACACAGGACAGCAAGGTGGCAATTAGTTTAAAAATTGTGGATGAAAATTTGACCTACTGCTACATCTATGCGGAAACTGGGGCACTGATTTATATGCAGCCCCAACCAGACAACGTCTTTGAAAGGGCAAAAGAATTTCTCCAGAGATATACAATCGATGAACAGTCAGACTTGGCTAATACTGTAAAGTTGGTGAATGCAAGCGAGTTACAAGGAAACATGGTGAAAATGATTGGAAATGTAAAACTTGAAACGGTTACTATGTCTGACCATACAACAGTCAACTTGAAGTACAGTTTTAATGGTACAGATTACACTGGGCTTGGCGTTACTTTCGGAGAGGTATTCATTATATTCCGTGACGATACAAGCATTTACCCAATAGGCAATACTGCCGTGAACATTTCAGAGGAACAAGCCATTGATCTCGCGCTTGACAGAGTCAAAGATTTCTCATGGACCATAATTACGAATGGTTCTGCAATGGAGGTAACAGAATTCAGTATAGTGGATGACCCCAGAATTGTTGAATTAAGAGCCCGCTCTAAAGACAATCTAACGTGGTCGCCTTATTGGAATGTAGAATTATACTTAGACCGAATCTATTCAGGAGGCATCTATGCCATTCAAGTGGGAATCTGGGCAGATACAGGAGAAGTATTCCTGTGCAAACAGATAGGCGTTGGCGGAGCTAGCACTTCGGAAGATTCAGAAACTTCTGAGGTACCTGAGATGGGGATAACCGCGATAGCGGGTCTATTAGCAGCATCAGCCATAATCACTACTTTAAGTGCAAGGCATAAAAAAAAGAACAGATGACTCTCAGTCCCTTCTCTTTTATACCTTAATAATTTGAGTTCTCTTTGGAAATGCGACATATCATTTTGGCAGCAAACAGGAACTTTTTTGGCATATCAACATAACTCAAAAAGCAACTATAGGATGCCCACGAAACTAATTGATTATCGACAGAAAAAGTATATATCAAAAAAAGGGAAATTAGGAGACTTTGACTTTCTTGCTCTGTTTCGGCTTAACTTTGGGCAAAACGACTTCCAACACGCCATTGTCCAACATTGCCTGCACATCATCAGATTGTACAGGTTCAGGCAGCATAATGCGACGATAGAACGTTTGAGTGCTGCGTTCACGGCGCACATAGTTTTTGTCTTTTTCTTCGCCCGACTCTTCTTTGCAGGCTTGGATAGTTACAGCGTCGTCAGTAACTTGAATGTCAACGTTGTCTTTGACAAATCCAGGCAAGTCAGCAGTGATGCGAAAGTCTTTGCCGCGGTCCTCTAAATCCACTGAGGAAGCCAGTTGCCTAAACGGCATCATGCCAAAGCCCCGATGACCATGCCTATGTCGTGGTGGGGCAGTCCAAAAGTCGTCAAAGTCCCGCTGGAAACGGTCCATAAGACGGTCAAAGTCCCGTTGAATATCCCCCAAGGTGTAGGGAGCCATAGGTTCAGGGGGTGGGGTGGCTTTGCTGATTTCGCCTGCTTTCTTTTCTTTACCGCCATAGTAGTGTTTCTTTTTCTTTTTTTCTTCGGCAGTCAAAAAATATACCTCCAATTTAGGAGGCTTAAGTGGCGTGATATTAAGTTTTGTTGCTAGCACTATACAACCACAACAAGCAGGCATTGTAGCTTCTTCGCCATAAGACTGCTTAAAAGCGGCGATGCCAAATACGAATGGCTTAAAACAAGCCACCCCCACCGTTAAGTGAAGGAAAAGCCATGGGAACCTACAGCATGCGCTCAGGCAAAGACGCCCTGATGTTTCGCATCGCCATCGCCGCTTACAACGTAGGATTCACCCCAAACATGGTTACGGCAATGGGCTTAACGTTAGGCATAGCAAGCGGCGTTCTTTTTGCATCCCAAGCTTTCGCCGCAGCCCTCACCTTCGGCGTGCTCAGCGTATTCTGCGACAGCTTAGACGGCACGTTAGCACGCAAATTTCACCGAGAATCCAAGAGAGGTTTAATTTTTGACTCCGCCGCCGACCGCATCACTGAAGGCGCCGTTGTGCTGGGCGCGTTGGCAGCGGGAATAATTGGACCGCTGGGTTTGCTGGCTATCGTTGGCTCTGTTTCTCTGCTGGGGCTACGCATCTTAAGCTACCGAAAAAAGTTAAACACCAATTACGTGTTGTTTGGGCGTTTTGAACGGTTAGTTTGCATCTTGCTGGGGTTGCTGTTGCCGTTTGTGGAGTTGCACACGGCATGTTTTGTTGCTGCAGGACTCTTTGGGTTGGTTTCATCGGGGCAAATTGCGTGGGCACTGCGAAAAAGCAAGGTTTAGACGTGGGCAAGTTTGGTGACTTCGTTTACGGCTTTTATGGAAACCTCAAGCATGTCATCAGTTGGTTCTTTGGTGGTTAAGAACTGAAATGCCAGCCCCGGCGCAACCAGCACTCTCACGATGGGAGAACGATGATACTTGCCGCTAAGTCGCAACAGTTCGTAAGATACGCCTGCAATGACGGGGATGAGGACAATGCGGTATGCCAAATTTACCCAGTACCCATAGCTAGGCATAACCGTGAACAAGATAATGCTCACGATTAAGATTATGAAGAGGAAGCTGGTTCCGCACCGGGGATGCAGCCGCGAATGCTTACGAACATACTCGACTTCCATAGGCACGCCTGCTTCATGCGCGTTGATGGCTTTGTGCTCGGCGCCATGGTATTGCAAGACGCGGCGAAATTCGCCCCAAGAAGAAACTATCAACAAATAACTAACAAACAGACCCAGCCGAATCAAAGCCTCCCCAAGATTAAACAGCCAACCGCTTAACCCAAGCCACGTTGCCGCCTGAAAAGGCACCACGAAAAAGAACGCCATCATCCCCACAGTAACCAAAGCCATCAAAGCCAACGTGCCATATCCCAGCTTCACAGGTTCGTCTTCGCCGAGGTCTTCTAATGAAGTGTTGGCGGAAAACATGAGCCCCTTAATGCCTAGGTACATGGATTCAAACAATCCAACAACCCCGCGGATGAAGGGGATGCCTAAAACTCTGTATTTGTCTGCTAAGGGGTTGAGGTGTTCGATTTGGGCAACTATGTCTTTGTTAGGTTTGCGCACACATAGAACCATGTGGCGACGGCTACGCATCATGACCCCTTCTATGAGGGCTTGCCCGCCGAAGGCTAAGGAAGGTTCTTTGGAGGGTTGGTTTGCCAGAGTAAGTCCCCTAGTAATCGATAAAGAAGAATACAAAAGTGTAAGATATTAAACCTCTGATAAAACTCCGCCAATTTGAAGCTGAAACAAAAAAGAAGAAACCTATGCAGGAGTGTTTTCTGCTGGGACAGTCTTACGTTGTACCAAAGCATTCACTACCGAAACTAACGCGTCACAACCAGATTTCCGAACCGCAACCGACGGGTCCTCCTCGATGTCGGAGATTTCCTGCTCTAAACGCTGCACCTCAGCGATGGTTTCTTGCTTTTTGCGTTCGTACTGGTCGTGCAGTTTTTCTTGCTCCACACGAAAATTCTCAACGGCTACTTCCAACGCGGTTTTCGCGGCGTTTAGTTTGGCGGTGGCTTCCGCTTCCTTTTTAGCCTTAGCTTTTTTAGTGAACCTAAAAAAACTGGTTTTGAGAGCCTGAACCGTAGCTAAATGAATTTCAAACTGGTTGACATCTTTGGTTAAGCGTTCGATTTCGCTGTTACGTTTTTCAGATAACTCGCGGGTTTGGCGAGCATATTCAGCGTCTGTTTCCACCAGCAGATGGTTTTGGTCAGCGAGGCTCTTTGCGGAAGCTTCCATAGCAGCCTCTTTGAGCCGACTTTCAGCAAGAGCCCCCTCAAGATCTTGAAGGGCAATGGCACGGTCTTTAGTGTAAACATCATCAACAGATACGGCGGGATTGGTTTCAAACTCGGAAAGCACCTGCCGCAAATTCACCAACCAATCATCAAAATACTGACTAAAAGGAGAAAGGGCAAACGTTTGGGTTCCAAGCCGTTGAAGACTGGTTAAGGTTTTTTGGGCTTCCTCTTGCAGAGTGGGTTGAGGGGTTTCTTCAACGTATTTGGCGGTTTTGCTTTTAGGGGCTTTAGATTTGGCTTTGCTGCGGGGAGATTTTTGGGACTTACTACGAGTTTGACGAGAACCACCATATGACCGGAACCCCATAAACAGAACCTCAGGGTATAGACGTGAAAAAACGATATAAGGGTTGTCGCATCACCCGCTGCTCCCAAAACAGGCAGCAGAGAATCGTCCTCAAACCTAAAGCATTTAAGGACTCAAAACAGAGATTTATACGACAGTAAGTGGCACGTTAACTGTCTTGGCTGCAGGGAAAGAACATGAATAAACACTGCAAGTTTATGCTCGCACCTGCATTGGTGGCGTTGGCAGTGTTTGTTCTGTTTGCCAACGTAGACTTGACGGCGCAAGCAGAACCCAACTTCAGCGTCTCAGCACCATTACCCTGCTCGGGACCGTGCATTCTTTCAAACATAACCAAAACCCAAGCAAACATCGGCGAATCCGTAACCATCATGGGACGCATCTGTCCCCCCGCAGACAACACCACAGTCAGAGTGGTTTTTACTCGACCAGACTACACTTGGATAGACCTCACCGACATACCCACAGATAACCAAACAGGCGAATTTGTGGTTACGCAGCAACTGGACATGGCAGGGTTTTGGAACATTTTCCCCGTTTACGGACACATAAACGACCGCCTCTACGTGAACGTAACTGACCCCGCAAACCCCGACGCCCCGTTACCGACGCCAAACATACCTGCGCCCAAACCAAACCCAGTGGTCATAGGTGTAGGGGTTGTTGCGGCAGTGGTAGCGGTTGCTGCGTTGGTGGTGGGTACAAGAGGAGGCAAAACCCGCAAAATCAGCAGTTTCCGCCTCTTCATACAAATCGCCATGCTGTTCTTGCTGTTTTTCGGCGTGTTCATAGACCACCAAAACATACCCGTCCCCGCCGAACAACTAGCACCACACGATTTCTTGATAGGCACTAACGAACTAAGCGCCATTCCTGATGGGATTCCACTGCCAGTTTTTGGCTGCTACTACGCTTGCGGACGAACCTTCACATGCCCACTGTGGGAGATGCAGACCTACATTTACCCGTTCTTTGATGCAGGTAGAGGGTGGGGTGTAAACTATGACTTCGGCGGAATAGAACGTCTCGCCATCGTGGTCGGCATCGTGATTGCTGCGGCGGTTTTGTTGGGGCGGTTCTGGTGTGGCTGGATATGCCCCTTTGGCTTATTCATGGACCTCATGACCCGCCTGCGCAAAGCCCTACACATCAAACACCGCAACCTCTCTCATAGCGCAAACCAAAAACTCCATCAACTAGGCTATGTCATGCTTGCCGCCATCATAATCATATGCGTCATCTTCGCATCCCAATCTATAGTGGGCGCGCAGCTGGTTCCGGGAACGGAACTGGGCGGGTTCACCTACACCTATTTCTCAGCGCCCTTCTGCCAAGTGTGCCCCATGAAACCCCTCTGCATACTAATCGAAACAGGTGTAGGGCTAATGAAACCAGACTGGACCATAGGCACCACCACAGGCCAGTTCTGGCAGCTAGGGCAGTACATAACGTCGTTGAATTTGACAGTGTTTGCGGTGGTTGTGGCGGCGGCGTTCTTTTTCAGACGCAGCTGGTGCCGCATCTGCCCACTGGGCGCACTCATCGCTCTGTTTAACCGGTTTCCGCCGTTTAAGTGGATTTCAGCAGTTAGGCTGGAAAAGGCTCAAGAGAAATGCACCAAATGCGGCGTCTGCAAACGTGTCTGTCCTACCCAGATTACCAATGTTTATGAGGCAAAAGGCGGCGATGTTGCCACTGCCGAATGCCTGATGTGTCTGCGATGTGTTGAAATGTGCCCTGAAAAAGACTGCTTGCAGTTCAAGTTTGCAGGCAAAACGGTTTGTAGAAGCCGTGACTGGACTGAAAAACCATAAGGTGAAAAATATGAAAAACCGAAGCAGCCCAAAACTTTTTCTCACAGCCATAGTGGTAGCACTGCTTTGTAGTGTGATATTGGCAGTGCCTGTTAACTGTGAAAACACAGAAATCATGACAGTTCGCATATGTGAAGACGGAACCATCGACCCTGCGAATGCGCCGATTCATCGTTCTGGTGACACGTACACGTTGACAGGAAACCTCTATGGACTCATAGTGATTGAGCAAAGTGGAATTGTGCTTGATGGGGCAGGTTATACGCTTCACGGAGCCTACAACGGCACCAAAGAAGACCCCTGGATGATAGGCGACGGCCCCCCAACGGGACCTGACAGCACCTCTGACACGTTACTTTGGACAATAGGCATAGACTTCAACGCTGCACTGCACCCCGGAAATGTCCACGTGAAGAACTTCGTCATCAAAGACTTCTACATCGGCATCTACGTGTGGACCCCTAACAATCTAGTTGAAGATAACGCCATAACCAACAATATCGTTGGCGTGCTTATGTCGGGAGACTGCAACACCATCCAAAGCAACTACGTGGCAGACAACGATGAAGGCGTCTTTTTCGGCGTCAACAACGTAGGAACCGCGCCCTTGAACATCACGTTAACAGAAAACAGCTTCATCAACAATGACGTACAGTTCACGGGATGCTACTGCGAAGAATACAACATGACCGAAGAAATGCACAACTGGGACAACGGCGTGAAAGGCAACTTTTGGAGCGACTACACCGGCGCCGACAGCAACGGGGACGGCTTAGGCGACAGCCCCTATGTTATTGACCTCAAAAACCAAGACCGCTACCCGCTTATGGAAAACACTTTAACTCTGCCAAAGGTGCCCTCAGTGCTGTCAGGAGAAGTTTTGGGGATAGTGGTTGTTCTGGCGGCGGTGATTGCTATAGCGATATTGGTGGCGGTTAAAAGAAGAAGAGGAAAAGAAAGCCAAGCTTAGGCTTGGTTTTGTTTCTGTTTTTGTTTTATGGCTGCAAGTTTGCCGCCGGCGCGGATTTGCTCTCGGTCCAACTCGGTAAGGTCGCAAACCACAGGGATAGCTACGCCGGTGGTGACATTTCGCACAACGAGGTCCTTTTGTAGGTTTGCAGTTTGCAGTTCCAACATATCGCCTTGAGCAATGTGCACATAGTCCTGTTTATCAGCAAACGTAAGCGGAACAATGCCGAAGTTAATGAGGTTCGCGAGGTGAATGCGAGCAAAGCTCTTGACCAGCACTGCTTTCACACCCAAATACTTCGGCGCTAACGCGGCATGCTCACGACTGCTGCCTTGCCCATAGTTTTCGCCGCCCACAATAAACCCGCCACCTCTTGCCAGAGCACGAGAAGCAAATTCGGGGTCTATGGGACGGAAGGTATATTTGCTGATTTCAGGAATGTTGCTGCGCAGCGACATAACTTCGCTGCCGCCAGGTAAAATGTCATCGGTGCTGATGTTATCGCCAGTTTTTAGAAGCACTTCCCCACACAAGAGGGGTTGCAGAGGCGGAAAACTGGGCAGAGGCTTAATGTTGGGGCCCATGCGGATTTCGCCTTGTCGTGCTTGGTCGGGGAATATGAACATGGCATCGTTTAGGAGGAATTTGTCGGGAAGGCTGATTTTAGGGTAGTTTTTGAGGTCTCGGGGGTCAGTTATGACGCCAGTTAAGGCGGCTGCCACTGCGGTTTCGGGGCTGACAAGGTAGACTTGGGCATCTTTGGTTCCGCTGCGTCCTTTGAAGTTGCGGTTAAACGTACGCAACGAAACACTGCCGCTGGATGGCGCTTGTCCAATGCCAATACATGGACCACAAGCGTTTTCGATTATGCGAGCACCAGCCCGAATCAGGTCCACAAGGTCACCTGAAACAGCCAAATGCTCCAGCACCTGCCGAGAACCAGGAGAAATGGTGAGGCTAACGCGGTCGCTGATTTTTTTACCCTTTAACAGGGCGGCAACCATTTTGAGGTCTCGCAGGCTGCTGTTGGTGCAGCTGCCGATGCAGACTTGATCTACGGGAGTGCCTGCAACTTCTCGAACGGTTTTAACAGCGTCGGGACTATGAGGCAACGCAAGTAGCGGCTCAACTTTGGAGAGGTCAATTTCGATGGTTTCGCTGTAAACTGCGTCTGGGTCGGCTTCTAGTTGTACCCATTGGTCTGCGCGTCCTTGGCTGATTAAGAATTCGCGGGTGACTTCGTCAGAGGGGAAAATGGAGGTTGTGGCGCCAGTTTCGGTGCCCATGTTGGTTATGGTTCCACGTTCGGGTACGGTTAGGGTTTTGACGCCTGGACCACTGTATTCGAGGATTTTGTTAACGCCGCCTTTAACGGTGATTTTCTGCAGCACTGCCAATATGACGTCTTTAGCGGACACAAAAGGTTGCAGTGCACCAGTGAGTTTGATGTTAACGATTTGGGGCATATCAAGGAAAAAGGGTTCACCTGCCATGGCTGCTGCGACATCTAAGCCACCTGCACCGATAGCAATCATGCTCATACCGCCCGCAGTGGGGGTGTGGCTGTCACTGCCCAGCAGGGTATAGCCAGGGCGAGCAAAGCGTTCAAGGTAAATTTGGTGACAAATCCCGTTGCCTGGACGACTGAAGACGATGCCGTATTTAGCGGCGACGCTCTGCAGGTAACGGTGGTCGTCGGCGTTGCGGAAGTCGTTTTGCAGCATGTTGTGGTCAACAAAGCTGAGGCTGAGTTTGGTTTGCACTTTGGGCACGCCCATAGCTTGGAATTCGAGGTATGCTAGGGTGCCAGTGGAGTCTTGGGTGAGGGTGTGGTCAATTTTTAAGCCGATTTGTTCAGCGCCAATTTGACCGCTGACAATGTGGGAGGTGAGGATTTTTTCTGCTAACGTGCTGCCCATTAGGTTCTGCCTTCACGGTTAGGTTTAATGTTTACGGCATGCGGAAACTGACATTTAAGGTTCACGCACTAATTTCTAGCAGTAACCCACGTTACGTGCAGTTATTTGTTGTCTTTGTCGCCGACGTCCTCAAATTTAGGAACATGCTTCCTGAGAAACCCTACGCGACATGACAAGCAAGGCAAAAGCTTCTCAACCGCCACAAAAGCAAGCGTAGCATACGCAATTCCACCCCACACGTCCACCACGTAGTGTTCGCCAAGGTAGACAGCGCTGAACCACACGCCCACAGGGAAGAGGAGCACAGGGAGAGCTTTGTTTCGCCAAATCTTGTAGGCAAACAGGAAAATGAGCCAAGGCAAGGCGGAGTGCATGCTGGGGAAAGCGGCAAACAGGTTCGGGCTTAAGAAATCAAAGATAGTGTGGTACACGGGGACGCCTAGGCTGGTGTCTACCGAGTCAGTCAGGATTCTGATGACTGTGGTGCCCGTGTAACTGGGGGTGTAGGCAGCGTTCAAGTGGTACCATGGCGGTGGAACGGGGTAAACCAAAAAAGTAAGCAAAGACGCGTAAGTGCAAACCCCAAACGCCACCGTATATTTCCAGTAGTTTTTCGGACTGGCTTTCCAGAGAATGAAAGCAAAGATAGTTGGCGCAAAAAAGTGCAGCGAATAGAAAAAGGCACCCATGTAGTCTAACACGGGAAGCCTTATGGTTTCTTGCAGGACCAAGCTGGGAAGCTGCCCGAAAAGCGTCATATCCATGTTGTAAGGTCCAATGTGCAGGTGATTTTTAGCAACCGTCCCCACGACACCATACATCGTTTCATAAGAAAGAAACACCGTTATGAAGGGCAACCAGTCCTTCAAGAAACGCCAAGTGTGCTTATTGTAAGCTGCGTAAATGAGGAATATGAGAACCAAAAATTCTGGACCAGGAATGATTTCATAAACTAGACAGAAAACGGTTAAGGCTACCGTGTATATGGCGGGGAAGAGAAGGGCAAAAAACCTAGAGGAATGGTAGTCGAATTTGCCTTTTTGCTCAGGCATTTTTTCCTCCTTCGGTTTCCCCATTTACACATAACGCCTAGCCAATAGTCGTGCTTAGCCTTTTTAAATGGGTTTTGCCAATTCACCAAACCCAGAGGCATTTGGATGATGTTTTGAACATTTGTAAAGGGTGGGGAGCCTTTTTGGTCACTGCTTTTGTTTATTAGTTAGTTCTATCTCTAGTTAAGCTAAGCGTTCTGTGCAATTTTAGCCACAGGGCGTACTACATTATGGAGGATAAAACTTGGATAAACAACAAGACGTCATATTCGTCGGAAACAAACCACCCATGAACTATGTGCTAGCCATAATCACGGCCCTTTCTTCAGGCGCCGTCAAACAAATAACTCTGAAAGCTCGAGGCCAAGCAATAACTACCGCAGTGGACGTGGCTGAAATCACCCGAAGCCGCTTCCTAAAAGACCTCAAAGTAAAAAGCATAGCCATCGGAACAGTAGAGATGCCGCCCCGAGAAGGCGAAGCCAAAGCCCGCATGGTTTCCACGATAGAAATCGCCCTCTCAAAACCCTAAAAAACAGAACGCAAATGTTTTCCCCCGCAAAAGCTAGCGTAAGCTAAGCTTGGGGGTTTTCGCGTTGTTTGAGGTAGGCGGCAACTTTTTGGGAGATTTCGCTGAACGCCTTGGCAGCTGCGGAGGTTTCGTTAACAATCACGAAGGGGTGACCTCGGTCAGCTTCTTCGCCCACAGAGGGGTCAATGGGGATGCTGCCTAGGAAGGCAACGCCTGCGGCTTGAGCGATTTTTCTGCCACCGCCTGACTTGAAAATTTCAGTGCGAACCCCACAGTGGGGGCACACAAAGCCACTCATGTTTTCCACCACGCCGATGACAGGTAGGTTTAGGGTTAAGGCGAAGGTTATGGATTTTTTGACGATGCTGCTGCTCAGTTCGCTGGGCATGGTGACAACAATTACGCCGTCCATTTCCGGCAGGTACTGACCGACAGTTAAAGGTTCATCACCGGTTCCCGGCGGCAAGTCGATAAGCAAAAGGTCCAAGTCGCCCCAAACGATTTCTTCCAAAAACTGGCGAATAGCCGTCATCTTCAATGGACCTCGCCAAATGCTTGGCGTCTGTTCAGGCATGAAGAAATCAATAGACATGATTTTGATGCCTAACGGTCCATTAATTGGAAAGGCCCCGGGAGGACCAACTTGGATTTGCGCGCCTGAAACACCCAACAGGCGGGGCACGCTGGGACCATGAATGTCGGCATCTAACACGCCTACGCGCATGCCCATTTTGGCAAACGCCGCTGCCAAGTTAACGGTGACGGTACTTTTTCCTACGCCGCCTTTGCCGCTTATGACGGCAATTTTGTGTTTGATTTTGCTCATGCGGGCGCGGAGTTGCTCGATTTGCTTTTGCTGCTGCAGCAGCCGTTGGCGTCGAACTGCCATTAACTTCTCGTTATCAATTGGGGAACCCATCAAAAAACATCCTCTTGGTCAACTGATTTTGAAGAGGTTGGAAAATTAAAGGGTTTCGTTAAAGTTTGTAGCCTATTTTGCGCAGAAAGCCACGACGCTCCGCAACGTTTTGGGCTGTTTCGATGCCTTTGCTTTTGAAGCCATCAATAACGCCCATGATGCCGCGGCCCTGTTCGGTTTCAGCCACAACCACTTCAAGCGGGTTGGCGGTGGCAGCGTAGATGCTACAAACTTCGGGAACTGCTTTAACTTTGTCAAGCACGTTGATGGGATAGGCTCCGCGCATGGCAATTAGGAAGCTGTGTCCGCAAGCCAACTCTAAGGCTTTGGTTTCGGTGAAGGCTTTCAGTTCTGCATCGTTGCCTTCGGAGCGTACAAGGCAAGGTCCGCTGGCTTCGCAGAAAGATAGCCCGAACTTGGCGTTGGGAACGGCGTTGACGAGGGCTTCGTAGAGGTCTTCGGCGGTTTTAATGAAGTGTGTTTGTCCTAAAATGAGGTTTACGTCTGGGGGTGGGATGATTTTGGTGGTGGAAAAGTTGAGCATAACGGTCACAGTAGCTATTGGGGTGGGTGGGTTTTTTACTTTTGTGGTTTAGACCGTGCGTTGTTTCTGCACAATTACCAAATTAGAAGTTAAGATTCGTTGAGGACATCAGCCACTACATTCAATGATGTGCCCTTTATGAGGAGGCGTTTCTGTTTTGAGGTTGCCCCTGAAACTAACTCCACCTGCGCACGAAACAGCTTACCCAACTCCTTAACCAACTCCTTATTGACCTTGCCTTTCACTGGCTCGTCCGTACAGCGAACAACAACCTCGTCGCCTTCAACAGCAAGAGAAAAGCGTGGGGAGTTAGGCTTCACAAACACCTCAAGAACAATGCCGTCTTTGGTTTCAGTCAACTTCAAGTCGGTGCACACTCAACACCCAAAGCCCAACTAAACTTACGCTGCAACGTCTTCGGATACAGCTTAACTATGTCGTAGTCGACTTTTTTTGCCCACTTCACATACGCCATCGGATCAATGTAGGATTTGAGTGAAGTGCCCAAGTTGTATTCGCGGGTTTGCTTGGTGAGTTGTATATCAAGTTTAGCTTTGGCTATGCGGGTTTCGAGGGTGTCAGTTTTTTTGCCTTCCAACTTTTTAGCTTCTAAACTAGCTTCAAGCTGAGTGAGTTGTTCTTCTTTTTTAGCTAACCGCTGCTCGTAGGTGGCGGGGATTTTCTTTTTGTGGTTGGCAACTTCGGCGACTTTGAGGTTCGCCATTTTAGCCGCATAAGTCTTCTTGTAGTCAGGGTCAGTTTTGGTGACACCACTTTTTTCAAGTTCTTCTTTGACAGTTTTTGTGCATCGCCAAGTACGAAACACCTTCGCCGTCAACCCAGGCATTTTTTCGCTTAGGAAGCGGGAGACTTTTTTGCTGTCTATGCCTTCGAAGAGGTATTCTTTGCTGGTTTGAGCGAAGTGCGCGATGTTTTTGACGACTTCGGGGGGTGCTTGGACGCTTTTAACCCAGCGTACTGAGTCCTTGCCCAAAAAGTCAAAGTTTAACGTGTTGCCATCAACTTTGATGTGTTCCGCGCGTAGCGTGATGGCGCCTACGGTGTCGGCTTCGTCGGGGTCTTTTTCGTCGCCAACCCTCATGTTCTGGTTCAAAATCAACCAGCAAACCGTGGCAACTTTACGTCTGCTTTCGTCTTTGGACGCTAAGTTTTTGGGATTTAGGATGTGGCTTTCGACTTTGCTGATTTGTTTGCCAAGAACTTCAGCTTTCTTAAATTTCGCCATCTCACGGTTCTGCTTCAGAAACGCGGTGTCGCTGAACCAGACGTACTTGATTTTGCCTGTGAGTTTGTCTTGCCATTTGGCAACGTACATTTTAGTGGGTTCCCAGACGATGTCTTTCCAGTTACCTTCTGGGCGTGACACGAGAAGCTTGCCAGATTTGTCTTTGGGCAAGTTCAAAATGATGTCTTCTTGGCAGGGACCTTCTTTCCATCTGCCCCGCTGCGGGTGATCGCCGCGTCCAGCAAACAAGCATGAAGGTTCGGCGGTCCAGTTGGCGATTTCCAGCCGTTGCCCATCAACTTCGGCGTAAGCGTACTTTTGGCGCATCTCTTCGCGTTTAACTTTACGTTCTGCGGCTAAGGCTTTCTTTTCCTCTTTAGTCATGTTCAGCTTCTTTTGCTTCTCAGACTCCACGTAGTCAGCAACTTGAGAAAAATCAATTTCTTTGTGGATAGGCGCCGCAGGGTTAGCAACATCAGTTCCGCCGTAGGCGGCAATATTTTCTAAGTAACGGTTACTGAAACCCTCAAGAAACCCTAACGCAGGGTTCTCTTTTTTGAGCTGTTCCAAAAATTCGGTCATGAAGTTTTTCATGAACACCTTGTCAGGGGGAGAAACCTCAGATTGGCGTTTCCGAATCCAAGCCACCGCCATCTGCTCACTTTTAGAAGCCAGCTTTATTGTACTATTTTGGATTTTTATGGAAAAGCCCTTGTAGTCGTATGGGGGCACGTAGATGCCATTATGTTTGAGGCTTGTCAGGACGTGTTTTGCAGGCTTGCAAATCTTTGCGGTTTTAGCTTTTTTGGGGGTTGAGTCAGGTGAGGGGTCTGCCATACGGGTCAATCTCGTCTGCAATTATAAAGTGGAAACTTTGTCGCTTTCCATTTGTTGGTTAAAAGTAGCTTAAAAACTTGACGTAAAAACCTGCCGTTTATTTTAGAAGTGGATTTGGGTCTTGCGGGCAGCCCGTGCCTTCTTCACCTTTGCGTAAACGGCTTCTACGTTTCTGCGTTCCACATAGCCTTTGTGGGGACGAAAACCACCTGAAAACCCGCCGGGAATATGCATGAGTTCGTGGATGAGCGTTTTTTCTTTCTCTTCATCGCTCATTTTATCAAAAATTTCGGAGATGACCTCGATGGTGTAGGCGGCGGGGATGTTGAAGACGTCTTGCCAAATTTTACCTAACCCGTGGATGCGGGCAATGGTGCGTTTGGCTTTGGAGCCTCGACTGCGAATGCAGTACACGTATTGGGGCACAACATGGTAAAACTCGCATTCCTGCGCTAGCTGATCGACTTGGCGTTTGATTTCTGGCGCGTCATAGTACTTTATGGGCATGCCTAAGGACCCCTCATTCCCCATTGCCTTTCCTATTTTTATTTGTGGAATTAAAGCTTTGTTTACTGTTTGGCGCTAGCCTGCTTAAGTTTACTGTAGTCTTTGTGCCAAAAACTTGCGTAGTTCCATCCAGAACGTGGCAGCAAACGAAACCCCAACCACCAATGCCCAGTTGCCTAAGCCGAGGCTGGTTATGCGTAGCGAATCATGAAACACCGAAACATTGGTGCCGATGAGCAAGGTTACAGCGACAATTAAGCCCCACATCACCATCAACCTGTTAGACAGCAACCCCAGCTTTAGCAGGGGTTCATTGTCAGAGCGCAAATTCAAGGCAAGAAAGATGTGCCCAACCATCCAAGTGGCGAACGCTACTGTCTGCGCCAAAACCAAATCGCCAGACGAATACCAAGTATACAGGTAGCAGATGGAAACGGCAGCGAACAGGCTTACGGCGCCTAAAGCCATGGTTTTAAGCATGGCGCGGTCCATGAATTGTTCTGCGGATTTTAGGGGCGGCTTGCGCATGGCGCCTGCTTCCTGCGGTTCCGCCACAAACGTCGCGGAAGCCGCCAAATCCATGAAAAGCTCCAGCACAATAATTTGGATGGGGGCAAACGGCAACTGAGCCCCAAGCGCAATAGGCAACAAGAAACTGGCGACCAACGCAATCTTACAAGCTAAGTAGTATCGGACGCCTTTTTTGAGGTTGGCAAAGATTTTTCGTCCTTCCCGAACCGCAGTGGCTATGCCTGCAAAGTTATCGTCAGTTAAGATTATGTCGGCGGTTTCTTTTGCAACATCTGTGCCGCGGACACCCATAGCTATGCCAATGTGAGCTTCTTTAAGCGCGGGGGCATCGTTGATGCCATCGCCTGTGACTGCGACGATTTCGCCGTTTTTACGCATCAACTGAACAAGACGCAGTTTATCATCAGGCGTAGTTCGCGCATAAACAAAAGTGGTTTTCAGCGCCGACTGCAGTTCAGAATCAGTCATTTTGGCGATTTGGCGTCCCGTGAGCACTTTGGCGCTGTTGATACCGACTTGTTGGGCTATGGCTGCAGCGGTTTCAGGGTGGTCGCCTGTTATCATAGCCACTTTGATACCTGCCTGCTGACAGATGCGGATGGCTTGGGAGACTTCGCGTCTGGGTGGGTCAAAAAAGCCCACAACCCCCACCAGCACAAACGATTGCTCAAGGTTCTTTTTCAGTTCGCTCTCCGCACGAGTAAGACGCCGATAGCCAAACGCCAGCAAACGTTGACCACTACGGGCAAGCTGCGACGTAGCAGAATAAAGCTGGGCAGACAACTCCTCAGTCAACGGCACCTCTTGCCCCTCCACCAGCATCTTTTGGGCAACCGCAAACATGTTTTCAGGGGCGCCACTGCTGAGCAGGATGTAGCCGTTGCCGAACTGGTAAATGTAGGAGGCAAGTTTGCGTTTGTTGTCAAAGCTTAATTCGTCTGTTAAAGTCCATGTTTCTTGTAGGCGTTTGAGGTCGGCGCCGTTTTGTTTGGCAAATTCAAGTAGGGCTTGGGACATGGGGTTGCTTAAGGTCGCGTCGGCGGCTAGTTGCTTTATGGAGTCGCTGGCTAGCAGTGCGGTTTTGAGGGCTTCTTTTTCGTTGACGCCAAACGCCTGTTTGGGGGTAATTTTGCCGTCGAAAAAGAGGCTTTGGATTTGCATTTTGTTTTCCGTTAAGGTGCCTGTCTTGTCGGTGGCAATGATGGTGGTGCTGCCCAGAGTTTCAGCGGCGCGTAACCGCTTCACCAACGCATTCTTCTGCGACAGCCGGTAGGCGCCTAAACCCAAAACCATAGTAATTATGATGGGGAGTTCTTCAGGGATAACTACAAACGCCAACGACAAACCATACAAGACAGCGTCGGCGGGATTAGGTTGCAGTCCCCGAAGATAGCTCAACAACGGAATAAGAACGCTAAAGAACAGTGCAATCCACATGAGCGTTTTGGAAAGTTGCTTCATGCTGATCTGCAGCGGTGTTTTGGGTTCTCGTGTAGCTTTGGCGATGCCTACCACACGCCCCAATTCTGTCTGCACCCCTATCGCCGTTACCAACGCTTTAGCATGCCCTTTCGTTACGACGGTTCCTGCGAAAACCATGTTGCTGCGTTCCAGCAAGGGTACATCGATGGGCAAAATTACGGCGGAGTCTTTGACAACGGGGGAGGATTCGCCTGTAAGCGGAGACTCATCCACTTCCAGCCCAACTGCCCGCAGCAGCTTCGCGTCAGCAGGAACCCGTTCGCCAGGTTTAAGCAACAAAATATCGCCTAAAACAACTTCGGTTGTGGAGACTTCAGTGGGTTGTCCATTGCGTAGCACTGTGGTTGTGGGGGAGGCAAGTTTTCTGAGGGTGGTTATGGATTTTTTGGCGCGGTACTCGTTCCAGACCTCCACCAAAACCAACACTGCCACAATGGCTATGATTGTGAAGGAGTCGGTGAGGTTACCGCGGTTAACCACCCCATAAAGCACGCCGATAGCCAACAAAAGCAAAATCATGGGCTCAGTGACTTCTTCACGAAGAATGGACAGGAAGCGGATTTCGGTTTCTTCAACCAGCCGGTTGGCGCCAAATCGTGCCTGCCGCTCTGCAGCATCGTGACTGGAAAGCCCCGTTTGCGTATCCGTCGGGGGCAATGCAGAAGAGTCAGATTGCTGACGGAAAGATTGAGTCAAATGAAGGCACCAAGAGGCATGTGCGTTAAGGCTAACAAAGGTTTTAGGTTTTGCTCTATTGAAAAAGAGAATTAGAGCCTTTTAGAAGTTTGCTGTTTTACAGCAAGCAGTGAAAAGGGCCATGAGCGACTGCTCAGTAACCAGCCCGTAAGAGCCTGTTTTGACGGAGTCTTCATCAAACTTTGTGACGGGGTCAGCTTTTATAGTGGGGTTGTAAATGGCGAAGGGCACAGGGTCACGGGTATGGGTGCCGACTTTGATTGGGGTGGGGTGGTCGGGTAAAACGGCGACCGCACAGGGCTCCTTAAGATGCTGCAAGATGTGCCCCAGCATGCGACGGTCCAAGTCCTCGATGGTTTTGACCTTCAAGTCGATGTCTTTTACGTGTCCAGCTTCGTCGGGGGCTTCCACATGCACAAACACCAAATCGTGACTTTCTAACGCAGCCAACGCCGCGTCAGCTTTCCCTTCATAGTTGGTGTTCGCTAATCCAGTGGCGCCCTCAACTTTAAGCACAGTCATATCAGCATAAGCGCCTATGCCCTTTACTAGGTCCACGGCAGAAATAACCGCCGCCTTCAACCCATACTTTTGCTGGAAGCTAGGCATAGACGGCTTGGGTCCACCACCCCAAGGCCAAATCATGTTCGCCGGTCGCTTTCCCGCCTTGGCACGGGCAACGTTAACGGGATACTGTTCTAAGATTGCTTTAGATTGCAGAATTTTTTCCCGCAAAAGCGCAGCCATAGGTTCAGCTTGCGCAGTTTTTGCTTGTGGCAACACATCAGCAATCAGAGAGCCTATCACGTCGTGAGGCGGATTGCAGATAATGTCGCGACAGTAGGGGAAGTTGCGCACAATCAAAAAGTGACGATAATCCAGTCCCGAAAAGAACTCCAACTTGCCAGACTGCTCAAACGCCTCTTTGACAGCGGCGATGAGTTGTTGCGCTTCAGGGGTGGTTACGTGTCCTGCCGAGTAATCAATGAGGGTGCCGTTTTGTTCGGTGACAAGATTGCATCGGTAGGCAACGTCGTTTGGGGCAAGGGTTATGCCGCGGGCAGGCGCCTCAAGAGGACCGCGACCTGTGCAGTAAAGGTGCGGGTCATAACCCAGAAGCGAAAGGATGGCGGTTTCAGAGCCTGGATGCATGTCGTCGGGCACGTTCTTGATTAGACCGCATCTGCCTTTGGCGGCTATAGAGTCGATGTTGGGTTTGTGGGCAACTTGCAGGGGGGTTTTGCCGCCGAGTTCCGCAATGGGGTAATCAGCCATCCCGTCTCCGACGATAAGCAGGTACTTCACTTAGTCCATCCACCAAACACGCCTAAAGTATGTGCAAGTGGTATTTACAACTGGAATATCTACCTAACGCTTTCAGTCAAACACAACCAAGTCAAGTTTAGAAAAGAAAAGCAAAAGAGAAGAAGGGCGCGGCGTTTACCAGAACTTCCAGACTAACGCATCCATATACTCATTGAGTGAGCGTATGGTGGTTCCATTGTGTTCTTGCAACACCTTAACCAGCGTCGAAGCCAACTCCAGATTCACGATGACAGGGATGTTGAATTCAACTGCTTGGCGACGGATAACATAGCCGTCTGTAAGCACATCAGCGTAGTTGGTGCGTTTGTTTGGCATGGGTACGTTTATGACTAAGTCGATTTTGCGGTTCTGCAGGTAGTCTAAGATGTTATCTGGGTTAGTAGTGGCTTCTTTGACTTTGTAGAGTGCCTTGACACTTTTGACACCTTCGGCTTGCATCACTTCAGCAGTGTGTTTGGTAGCGTAGATGGTGAAGCCAATCTGTTCAAAGGCTTTTGCCAACGCAACCGCGCGGCGTTTGGGTTCCTGCCCGCCCACCGTTATCAACACAGAGCCATTTGGCGGAGGCATACAGAACTCAGCGGACTGCAACGCCTTAGAGAAAGCATCTGCAAAGGTTTCGCCCAAACAGGCAACTTCACCTGTGCTGAGCATTTCCACGCCCAAAACAGGATCAGCCCCGCTAAGCCGCATGAAACTGAACTGAGGCACCTTCACACCAACATGATGAATCGGCGGCAAATCACAAGTCTTCAAAGCCACAGTGAACTTCTTATCCAGCATTGCAAGGGTAGCAAGTTCAATTAGGTTAACACCGCGGGTTTTGCTCACAAAAGGCATACTTCGAGAAGCACGCAAATTACATTCGATTACGCTGACTTCTTCGTCTTTGACAAGGTACTGGATGTTGTAGGGTCCTTTGATTTTGAGGGCTTGGACAATTTTTTTGGTGGCGCTTTCAACCTTTTTGAGCACATCATCTGAGAGGGTTTGGGCGGGGATGGTCATGGTGGCATCGCCGCTATGGACGCCTGCATTTTCAATGTGTTCGATAACTGCGCCGATAAGGCAGGTTTCGCCGTCTGAGACGCCGTCAGCTTCGACTTCTTTGGCGCCTTCAATAAATTTGGATATGACCACTGGATGGTCGCGGCTAACTTTGGCGGCAAGCTTAAGGAAGTTGTCTAAAGAGACTTCGTCGTAGGCAACCCGCATGGCGGACCCTGAAAGCACATAGCTGGGACGAACGATAACAGGGTAGCCGATTTTTTCCGCAAACAGCTTCGCACCTTCAATGCTTGCAAGGCGACTCCAGGGTGGCTGAGGAATATCAAGCTCATCGAGCAGTTCACTGAATTTGGAGCGGTCTTCTGCGCGGTCTATGTCTTCAGCGGTGGTGCCCAACAATTTCACGCCACTGTGTGCTAGTTTCATGGCTAAAGTGTTGGGAATTTGGCCGCCCACACTGGTTATGAGCCCTTGCGGGAGCTCTTTATCGTAAATGTCTAAGATGCGTTCAGGCGTGAGTTCTTCAAAGTAGAGTTTATCGGAGACGTCGTAGTCGGTGCTGACGGTTTCAGGGTTATAGTTCACCATGATGGCTTCTTGGACGCCGTACTTTTTCAGTGCCCAAACCGTGTTCACACCGCACCAGTCAAACTCTACACTAGAACCAATACGAAAGACGCCTGCGCCCAAAACAAGGACTTTGCTGGCACCCTTGCTGAATTCAATGTCGTCTTCATCTCCACCGTAAGTCATATAGAGGTAGTTGGTTTTGGCAGGCCACTCCGCAGCTAAAGTGTCAATTTGTTTAACCACAGGGATTATGCCTGCAGTTTTGCGGAACTGACGCACTTCAGGTTCGCTGTTGTCGGTGCAGATGGCGATTTGTTCGTCAGAGAAGCCGAGGCGTTTGGCTTCGCGGATGGTTTCTTTAGCTGTGCTATCTTTAAGTTGCAAGCTGCGTAGCTTGGTTTCCATGTCGATGATGTTTTGGATTTTATACAAAAAGAAGGGGTCTACGCCGCTGATTTGGTAAATTTCATCAATGGTTAACCCCATCTTGAGGGCTTTGACGATTTTGTAGAGGCGTTCGTCGGTTGGGTTTGCCAGAACCGCTTTTATGCGGTCGATGGATTCGGGTTCTGAGTCTTCAGGGTTGCAAACTAAGCCCAGTTTGCCCGTGTCAAGCATGCGGACGGCTTTTTGGAGAGCTTCTTCAAGGCAACGCCCAATAGACATGACCTCGCCGACGCTGCGCATTTGGGGTCCAACGTGTCGGTCGGCGTTCTTGAACTTCTGCAAGTCCCAACGGGGAATCTTGACGGTGATGTAGTCAAGCGCGGGTTCAAAACAGGCGGTTGTGACTTCGGTGACCTTGTTTATGAGTTCAGGCAGAGTGTAGCCGATGTTCAGCTTCGTAGCTATGTAAGCAAGCGGATATCCAGTGACTTTGCTTGCCAGCGCAGAGCTGCGGCTCATGCGGCTGTTAACTTCGATAACACGAAACTCTTCGCTCTTAGGATGCAGCGCCCACTGGATGTTGCATTCGCCCACAATGCCCAAGGCACGGATGGCGTTGATGGAGACGCTGCGGATAAGGTGGTACTCGCGGTTAGTGAGAGTCTGGGAAGGGGCAACGACGATGCTGTCGCCTGTGTGGACACCCATGGGGTCAAAGTTTTCCATGTTACAGATAGTAAGGCAGTTGTCGTTGTAGTCGCGGACAACTTCGTATTCGACTTCTTTCCAGTGCCCCACGTACTCTTCAACGAGAACTTGGCTGATGCGGCTCTGGGCGATGCCTAAAGTTGCAATTTCTTTAAGTTCACGCACGTTATGGGCTACACCTGCACCTTTACCGCCTAACGTGTAAGCCACACGCACGATAACGGGGTAGCCAATTTCTGCAGCGACGCTAAGCGCTTCCTCCACAGTGGTGGCGGCTTTGCTGCGCAGTGAGGGTACACCCGCTTTAATCATCATTTCACGGAACCGTTCACGGTCGCCTGTGTCTTCGATGGCGCTAACGGGGGTTCCTAAAACTTTAACACCATACTTTTCCAGAATGCCCCGCTTGTAAAGTTCGATGCCACAATTCAGCGCAGTTTGGCCGCCATAGCCCAGCAGGACGCCATCGGGGCGTTCTTTGGCGATGACTTTTTCAACATATTCGGGGGTAACTGGAAGCAAGTAAACCTTCCCTGAAAGGCGGGGGTCAGTTTGGATGGTGGCTATGTTGGGGTTAATGAGAACGGTCTCTATGCCTTCTTCGCGAAGCGCCTTGAGGCATTGGCTGCCGCTGTAGTCGAATTCGGCGGCTTCACCGATTTTGATGGCGCCGCTTCCCAGAACCAGCACTTTCTTAATCCAGTCAAACTTGGGCATTAAGCTTTAGCCTCCATGTTCTTTATCAGCATATCAAAGAGGAAATCTGTGTCGTAGGGTCCTGGGGTTGCTTCAGGATGCCACTGCACCGCAAACACGGGTTTGGTTTTGTGTTGCATGCCTTCGACGCTTTTGTCATTGGCGTTTATGAACCAGCAGTTCAGCGAGGTTTTAGAGAAGCAGTCAAAGTCCACGGCGTATCCGTGGTTTTGGGTGGTGATGTAGCATCGGTTAGTTTTCAGATCTAAGGCAGGCTGGTTTTGGCTACGGTGCCCATACTTCATCTTGTAGGTGTCGCCGCCTTGTGAGAGAGCCAAAATTTGCGCGCCTAAACAAATGCCCATCAACGGCAACCGCTCCACGAGGTCTTTGGCGGTTTCGATAGATTGGACACATTTCTTTGGGTCGCCTGGTCCGTTACTTAGGAATATGCCGTCAGGGTTGTAGGAGAGGATGTCTTGGGCGGAGGTATCGTAAGGGACGCGGACCACGTTTACGCCGCGGCGTAGCAGGTTGCGGATGATGTTGTTTTTGACGCCGCAGTCAATGAGCACAACGGTGTGTTTGCCGTCCACTTTGTATTCGACAGGTGCCTTGACTGAGACTTCTTTCACCAAGTCTGTTGCGTTGGGGTCAGGGATATTTTTGGCTTCTTTAACAAGGGCGTCGATGTTGAGGTCTTCGCCTTCTTCACAAACTTTGATGATGCCCAACATGACTCCGTGGGTTCGAAGTTTTTTGGTGAGGTGACGGGTGTCGATGCCGCTGATGCCGGGGATGTTTTCGTCTTGAAGCCACTTATCCAAAGTGCGAGTAGACGCCCAATGGTACGGGTCGCGGCAGAGTTCGTGAACAATAAGCCCTGAAGTTTGAATACGTTCAGACTCAAAATACAGAGGCAGCCCCAAGTTGAGGTCGTATGCGGGAACGCCGTAGTTTCCTACAAGCGGGTAAGTTAACGCAAGAATTTGACCGCGATAAGACGGGTCAGTTAACGATTCAGGGTAGCCAACCATGCCAGTAGAGAACACGACTTCGCCAGTGAGTTTACGAGATGCCCCAAAACCATTTCCAACAAAAAAGGTGCCGTCTTCTAAAACCAGAGCCGCTTTCTTGCTTTTGCAGGAGTTAAGTTGTTGGACCAAAGCCCTATTCTACCTATCAAGGATTATTTTTAAACATTCCGTTCCCATCAGAAACGTATGTTTTGATTGTTTGAGCCAAAGTTGTTTCGGCGTCTCCAAGTTCCTTGTCCATCTTAGATATATTTGATTTGGTTGCCAGAACCATTTTTTCACGGTCACCAACCGCCGCCTTTACCTGATTTGGCGCTGGACCACCCTTCACGTTGCATGCTTCCACCAGTTTCAAGGGGTCAACAAGCCCCGCCAAATCGGCAGGAGTTACGTTTAGGGTTACGCTGGCTGCATCTTGGGCGGCTTTCTGCAAAGTTTGCGGAGTAGCATCCGCAAAAGTCAACTTAGCTTCAATCAGGGATTTGACGACTGCGCCGACGATTTTGTGGGCAGTGCGGAAGGGAACATTGTATTTGCGGACCAGCAGATTGGCTA
This sequence comes from uncultured Candidatus Bathyarchaeia archaeon, assembly GCA_964616775.1. Taxonomy (GTDB): domain Archaea; phylum Thermoproteota; class Bathyarchaeia; order Bathyarchaeales; family Bathycorpusculaceae; genus JADGNF01. The sequence goes on along the minus strand of CAZTRN010000016.1, from coordinate 21,649 downwards.
GTTCGGTGGCGGCGACGAAGCTTTTGAGGGCTTTGTCAGAGACATCCGAAGTGACTTTGATTTTGGGCATCAACTTGTGAATCATGTCCAGCGAGGTGCGGACTATTTCGATGGATTCCCACAGTTTGGGGGTGAGTTCTTGGAAGTCCAAGTTGTAGGTGGAGGGCAAGCTTTTGACAGCGGCAGTTACAGTGACAAAGTTGCCCAACACGTAACTGGCACGGGCACGGATGACTTCGAGGACTTCAGGGTTTTTCTTTTGAGGCATGATGCTGCTGGTGCTGGTGAACTCGTCAGGAAGTTCAACAACGCCAAAGTCTGGGGAGCTCCAGATGATGAAGTCCTCTGCTAATCGGCTAAGGTTAACCGATATGAGCGCCAAGGCTGCTAGGGTTTCTTCGATGAAGTCTCGGCTGCCCACCGCATCGATAGAGTTTTCGACCAAGCCCTTGAAGCCCAAAAGCGCTGCGGTTCGGTCACGATTAATCGGAAAACTGGTCGTTGCCAATGCCCCTGCACCCAACGGGCACAAATTCACACGTTGGTAGGCACCTTGAAGCCGCTCCATGTCCCGCTGCAACGCATCCACATACGACAACAAGTAATGGGCAAACGTAACTGGCTGGGCAGGCTGCAGATGAGTATACTCTAAGATTACAGTTTCTAAGTGTTCTTCGGCAACTTCTGCCAAATGTTCCTGCACGTGAGCTAAAGAACGCATAATTGACAAAAGCTCGTTGCGGAGTGCCATGCGTATGGCGGTTGCGACTTGGTCGTTGCGGCTTTTGGCTATGTGAAGGTTTCCGCCTGCTTCAGACCCCGCGGCTTTGAGTACGGCTTCTTCGACTGCCATGTGGGCGTCTTCCATGCTGCTGTCTAACTGCATGTCTTCAAGCCCGTTCAACGCAGAAAGCAGGGCAGCGGCGTCGGGTTTGGCGATGATTTTCTGTTCTGCCAACATAACCACATGCGCCTTGTTGATGGCTACAACCGCATCCAGCAGCCGCGCGTCGTCTTTGATGGAGGAGGTGAATTTAGCGACGTCTATGCGCATTGCCCCAAGTCTACCGCCGTGCAAAATTTTAGACACGCAACAGCCTCCTCAACGTTTTTTGGTTTTGGGCTTCTTGGCGGCAGCAGAGCGTTTCAGGGCGCTGTACATGCGGGTTTGCATGCCCCACAGTTCAATGAAGCCTTTGCTGTAGGCTTGGTTGAAGCTGGTTTTGATGTTGTAGTTGGCTAAGTTTTTGTCGTATAGCGACATGGGGGAGCTGCGTCCGACGACTTGCATGCTGCCTTTGAAAAGTTTCAGGCGCACTTCACCTGTGACGTTTTCTTGGGACTTGTTGATGAAGGCGTCTAGGTCGTCTTTTAGGGGGTCTACCCAAAGCCCCGTGTATGCTAAGAAGACCCATTCAGCGTCCACTTGCTGCTTGAAAAGCACTTGGTGGCGGGTCATGACCAGTTTTTCGAGATCTTTGTGGGCTTCCAAAATGACGACGGCAGCAGGGCATTCGTAAACTTCGCGGGATTTCAAGCCGACCACACGATCTTCGATGTGGTCAATGCGACCCACGCCGTTTTTGCCCGCAATTTCGTTTATGGTTTGGATAAGTTTGAGAGGTTTCTCTTTTTTACCATCAACCGACACAGGAACACCTGCTTCAAAGCCTATGGTGACGTATTGGGGTTTGTCGGGGGCTTTTTCAGGCGCCACAGTCCATTCGTAGGCGTCTGCAGGTGGCTCTTGGCTGGCATCTTCCAGCAAGCCGCATTCGATGGCGCGTCCCCACACGCTGGCATCTATGCTGAATTTTTTGGCAGACTCAGACACGGGGATGCCTTTTTCTTTGGCGTACGCGATTTCTTCGTCGCGGGTCATGCTCCATTCGCGGACGGGAGCGATGATTTTCATATCTGAAGTCAGTGCACCTAAGGTTATGTCGAAGCGGACTTGGTCGTTTCCGCGTCCGGTGCATCCGTGAACTAAGCCAGTGGCACCTTCTTTTTGGGCGATTTCAACCATCTTTTTCGCTATCAGAGGACGACTAAGGCTGGTGCTGATGGGGTATTTGCCTTCGTAAAGCGCATTAGCTTTGATGGCGGGGAAAATGTAGTCGGTTACAAATTCGTCTTTGGCGTCTACGGCGTAGTGTTTGAGGACGCCGAGTTTTTTTGCTTTTTCAGCAGCGCCTGTCAAGTCTTCTTGTTGGCCAACGTCGATGGTGGCGGTTATGACTTGGGCGTCGTATTTTTCTTGGAGATATTTTATCATGACGGATGTGTCTAGTCCGCCGCTGTAAGCTAGGACGAATTTTTCTGTTATGTTCGGTTCCCCCGTTTTGGAAATTTGGCTTTCTTCTATCCTTCAAGACAGCGTGTTTTAAACTTTACGACTTTTTTGTAACATAACAAGCTTTAAATGTCCTAAATGATACATTTTTGTTTCATGACAACCATAGCCCAACAAGTCCGCACATACCTCAAAAACAAGCCCTACCTACTAGAAGCCCTCGAAAAAGGCATAGTCAACCTCAGCGAACTCAGCCGCCAAATCCAAACCGAACTCAAAACCCAAAACACCACCGCCACCAAAGCCGCCCTACGCCGCTTCGCCGAAGAACTCCAAAAACGCAAACAAAAACGCGAAGAAAAAGTCCTCAACCTACTCAAACGCAGCGGCATCGCCGTCTACGACCGCAAAAGCGTCATCATAACCACACGCGAAGTGTCAGTGAAAAACGGGTTAAAAGTGGATTTGCCAGACAAATTCGTTTACCTGCTAGACCGCGCGGACTTGCCAGAAAGAATCAGCACACTAGTAAAACACGACAACTGCACAATGATTGTCATCAATTCACCTGAAGAACTAGAAGCAACCGTTGGAGTGGTGGCGTTTTTGACGACGCTCTTGGCGGAAGCAAACGTGAACATCGTTGAGTTCGTTTCCTGTTGGACAGAAACCATTCTTGTGGTGGAAAAGAAAGACAGCCTCAAAGCATACGAAGCCCTAACCAATCTTGTAGGATAAACAAGGTGACCTCCAATTACAGCAATGTTAATAATGGCAAAACTGGAACAGACAATCAAGAGTTGAAGCTATGTCGCCGCTAAACCGAGTCACCATAAAAGCCCCTGCCACTAGCGCCAATCTGGGGCCTGGATTTGACGTGTTTGGTTTAGCCCTAGAACACCCAGCGGACAAAGTCACATTAACCGCCACCGACGAAAAAGGCATACGTATTCAAGTTGCAGGTTTACAAGCCGAAACCATCTCGCTGCTGCCCGAACGCAACACCGCCGGCGTTGTGGCGAACTTTATGATTAAAGAATTCAACCTCAAAACCGGCTTAACCATAAGCATCGAAAAAGGAATTTGGCCAAGCAAAGGCTTAGGCAGCAGTGCAGCATCCGCAGCGGCGGTGGCGTTTGGTTTAAATCACATGTTCAGGCTAAAACTTAGCAAAGAGCAGCTTATTCGGTTAGCAGCCAAAGGCGAAGTTGCCTCGGCAGGTTCAGAACACGCCGACAACGTTTCCGCCACGATATGCGGAGGCTTTGTCATACTTCGCTCCTACAACCCCTTAGAAATCATTAACCTAAAAGCGCCCTCCAACATGGCGGTCTGCGCAGCTTTCCCCCACATCATCACGCCACCTCGAAAAACAGAAAGAGCGCGCTCCGTGGTGCCGCTAGCCATCTCTATGGAAAAACTGGTCCGCACCGTCGGAAACGCTTCAGCTATGGTCAGCGGGTTTGCGTTAGGGGATGTGGATTTGATTGGCAGAGCCATGACAGACGAAATTGTGGAGCCCGCAAGAGCACCTTTAATTCCTGGATATAGCCAAGTTCGGGAGAAAGCGTTGAAGGCAGGCGCCTGCGGGGTAACAATAAGTGGGGCAGGTCCAGCACTGTTAGCTGTGGTGAACCAGAAAAAAGTGAACCCCGCCACGGTTGCAGAAGCCATGAAAGAAGGCTTCAATGAAGCAGGGTTTGAATCCACCGCGTTGGCAACCAAACCTGGCAAAGGCGTAACGTTAACGGAGAAATAGAAAGGTATGGCACATCAAGAATGCATCAACTGCGGAACCAAATACGACATAAACGACATCGTTTACTTCTGCAGAAAATGCGGAGACATCCTCGAAGTCAAATTTGACTTCAAACAATTATCAGAGAAACTGGAAAAAAGCAACTGGCGAGACGTGCCGCTGTCAGTTTGGCGGTACAAGGACTTCATGCCCATAAATGACATCAGCAAAATCGTGTCACTTAACGAGGGGGGTACAGGGCTGCATTCCTGCCACAAGTTGGGCAAAAAACTTGGCTTACTCCAATTGCACGTGAAAAATGAGGGAGAGAACCCTACGGGCAGCTTCAAAGACCGCGGCATGACTGTTGGTGTCTCTAAAGCCAACGAGTTAGGCGCCAAAAACGTGATTTGCGCCTCCACAGGCAACACTTCCGCCTCGTTAGCAGCCTACGCAGCGAAGGCAGGCATGCAATGCACCGTGCTGATTCCGTCAGGCAAAATCGCTTATGGTAAACTGTCGCAAGCCATGATTTATGGCGCCAAAGTCTTGCAAGTGCGAGGCAACTTTGATGAGTCATTAGATTTTGTCTTCAAAATCTCCGAGAAACATCCAAGCATCTACCTGTTAAACAGCATTAATCCGTTCCGTGTGGAAGGGCAGAAGTCGTTGGGATTTGAAATCTGCGACCAACTTGACGGCGAAGCCCCTGACCGCGTCGTGGTTCCCGTGGGCAACGCAGGCAACATCAGCGCCATCTGGAAGGGCTTCACTGAATACTACAAATTAGGGCTCATAAAGAAGCTGCCCAAAATGACAGGCATCCAAGCGGCAGGTTCGGCGCCTATTGCTCAGATGATAAAAAGCGGCAGCAACGAGTTAGTGCCCGTTAAAACCCCAGAAACCGTAGCGACCGCCATTCGCATCGGGGCGCCTGTAAGCTGGAAGAAAGCCGTCAACGCCATCCGCAACAGCAAAGGCACCGCCGAAACAGTCACCGACGACGAAATCCTTGCCGCCCAAAAACTGTTAGCTCGTGAAGAAGGCATATTCGTGGAGCCCGCAAGCGCCTCAAGCATTGCAGGACTAATTAAGCTTGTAAACAATGGGGTTATAGGTAAAGATGAGAAAGTGGTCTGCGTAACGACGGGACATGGACTTAAAGACCCTGACACGGCGGTTAAAATGAGTGAGAAACCAATTGAGGTTGACGCAGAAATGAAAGCTATAGAAGACGCCTTAGGCTTGAAAAGCCAAGTGGCGCCCATAATCAGGTGAACAAAATGCGAATTATTCTAGTTGGTTACGGAGTAGTGGGTAAAGGAGTAACCAGTGTTCTTACCCGCAGAGCCACCGAAAGCAAAGATTACGGGTTTAACCCAAAAATCGTCGCCATAGCCGACATCGACGGCGCAGTCATCAACCCCCGCGGATTAACCCCCGAAAAGCTGGAAGAAATTAAGAAGCGAGGCTACCCTATTTCTGCCGACCCCGAATATGGGCATCCAGGCATGACAGCGCTGGAGGTCATTCAAGAAGTTGAAGCGGAAGTGGTTGTTGAAGTCACCCCCGTTAACATCCAAACCGCCGAACCCGCCCTTTCACACATAACCACCGCATTCAAAACTGGCAAACACGTCGTCACAACCAACAAAGGACCGCTTGCCCTTGCCATGCCAGCGTTGACTGAGCTTGCGGAGTACAATAATGTGTATTTCCGTTTCAGTGGCACCGTTGGCGGCGGAACCCCAATGCTAGAGTTCGCTAAGCGCTGTCTTGCAGGCGACCGCATATTGGGCATAAAAGGCATCCTGAACGGCACAACCAACTACATCCTCACCGAGATGGGACAGAACCACGTGACCTTCCAAGATGCATTGGCCAACGCCCAGAAACTTGGTTACGCGGAGCGGGAACCTTCAATGGACATTGACGGATTTGACACGGCGTGCAAAACGGTCATTTTGGCTAACTGGATTTTGAACCAGAAAATCACCTTAAAAGACGTAGACCGCACAGGCATCCGCGACGTCACCTTAGACATGCTTAACGACGCTGCAAAAAGAGGCAACACCCTCAAACTCATCGGCGCTTTAGACGGCGTCAGCAAACCAGTGGTAAAACCCACGGAAGTGCCCAAAACCAGTCCGCTGTGCGTTAGTGGAGTGCTTAACGCCGTTACCTTCCAATGTGAATTCGCCGCGGAACAAACCATCATCGGCAGAGGCGCAGGTTCAATTGAGACGGCAGGGGCGGTTTTAAGAGACCTCTTAGACATAAGACATAAGTTAGCAACTAAACTACTTACCTAAAACAAAGAGCTGAAAATTGATGAAGATAGTGATGAAGTTCGGTGGAACCAGCGTGGGCACTGGCGAAAGCATCCGCCACGTAGCTGACCTGGTTGCAAAATACGCCAAAGAAGACAACAAAATTGCGGTTGTGGTTTCGGCACTGGCAGGCGTCACAAACGAGCTTTTTGAGGTTGGGTGTCAAGCAAAGAAAAGTGATGAGAAACGCATCCAAGCCTTCACGGCGAAACTGCTTAAGAAACACACCGACGCCATAGCAACCGCCATAACCAGCAAACAAATTCAAAAAGAAGTCACCGAAATTACCCAAAAAACCATCGCTGAACTTGAAAAAGCCTTAACAGGCATCTACTACCTTGGGGAACTCACCCCAAAATCCAAAGATTACGTGGTGTCCTTTGGGGAACGTTTGTCGGCACCGATTGTTTGGGGCGCTATAAAAGACCGCAAACTAGAAAGCCAATGCTTCACGGGCAAAGAAGCAGGCATCGTTACGGATTCCAATTTTGGCGACGCCGACCCCTTGATGAATTTCACCACGCACCTTATCCAAGAAAGAGTAGGTCCCTTGATAGAGAAAGGAGTCATTCCAGTAGTCACTGGGTTTATTGCCGCAGACCAAGACGGCACCGTGACAACGGTTGGTCGCGGAGGCTCAGACTACACAGCCACCATTTTGGGGGTTGCATTGAAAGTTGATGAGGTTTGGATATGGACTGATGTGGACGGCATAATGACCACGGATCCGAAACTTGTCAAGTCCGCACGCATGCTTCCTCAGCTGAGTTACCAAGAAGCAGCGGAAATGGCGATTTTCGGCGCCAAAGCCATGCACCCCCGAGCCCTTGGACCCGTAATGAAAGAAAACATCCCAGTTAGAATCCGCAACACAGCCAACCCCGACAACAGCGGCACACTCATAACCAAAGAACCCAAAGCCCAAGAAACACGACCCGTCAAAGCCGTAGCCATGATAAAAGACGTTGCCATGCTAAACGTGAACGGCCCAAGAATGGTCGGTGCCCCTGGCAGCTATGCCAAAGTCTTCGATGTGTTGGGTAAAAGCAACATAAACGTCATGATGATATCTACTGCTGCCTCAGAAGCTAACATCTCAATGGTAATCAAACGCTCACTTTTGGGGCGCGCGATTAGCAACTTGGAAATTACGTTGCTGGAACGCGGAGGCATAGTTAGGGAAGTTTCATCTGAAGACGACGTTGCAGTCATCGCCGTCATGGGCGCCAACATGAAAGGCACACTGGGCATCGCATCAAAAGTGTTTGCCACCGTTGCTAACGCGGGCATAAACATCCGCATGATTGCCCAAGGCAGCTCCGAACTTAACATCAGCTTTGTGGTGAAGGAAAAAGACGGGGCAGCCGTGGTTAAGGCAATTCATGACCAGTTCGAACTCGACAAAGTATAATTTCATCCACTCCCTTTTCTTTGTGAGGACTATTTTTGGTAGCCTTAAATCTAGAAGTGGATGAACTGGAAAAACTAAGCCGCATCCTAAATGTCAAAGGCAACTATGAGTTTTTGGGTTACAGCCTGAATTTAGAAACAGGCGAACTTTCAGATTTGCTTGAAAAAGACGCCAGCAACGCAGTAGATATGTTTGTCATCACAGTTTTGCTTAGGCACTATCTGCAGGCAGCGCCCGTCGCCCAGCAGGGCAGGTTGGTTAAGTTTGAGGATTTGCCAGGTGGCCAGTCCTATGGAAAAGCGTTCGCGCAGAGAGCAATGCAACCAATCGTGGAAGGATTCGGCAAAAACCCCCACGCTTTGGTGGACGCGGGGCAACGGTTAGGTGGAAAACAGAGCAGATTTGGTGACGTGTCTGTAGAAGTTGAAACATTAAGGGGGATACCGCTGGTTTATGTGCTTTGGGAAGAAAGCGAGTTTCCTGCGACTGCAACCGTGCTTTTTTATGAGTCTGCCAGCAGCTATTTGCCGACGGAAGACTTGGCGATTTTAGGGGAACTGATCAGTCACCGTTTGCTAAAAGCACGCAGCCGTTAGTTGCTGTTTGCGGCTGCTGTTTTGCGTTGGTGTAACTCGGAGAGTTTGAGGATGGTTTCTTTGTACACTTGAATGCCCGCGAGGTATTCGTCGATTTCGATGTGTTCGTCTATAGTGTGGTCAAGGTGGCTGTCGCCAGGACCATAAGTCACAATGGGCATGTTCATGGCGTGTCCGAGGATGTTCATGTCGCCTGTGCCCGTCTTGCGAAGCAACGTTGCAGGCTTATTGAGCACCCGACGCACCGACGAAGACAACGCATGCACCAACGGCGACGAACGATTCACCTCAAACGGCTCCACCGTGTCCTGCACTGAACTCTTAATCATCACTTTGGGGTTTTCAGCTTGGTACTGAGCAATAATTTTAGAAACTAACTCGTAAACTTGGTCAGTGGTTAACTGGGGTGGAACGCGGATGTCAAGAAACATTTCGCTCTCAAAAGGAATCACTGAGGTGGCGTTGCCGCCGCCGATTTTGGTTAAACAAGCGGTGACGGCATTGAAGGGGCTTTCGCCATGGTTGAGGGGGAAGCTGTTTTTGATTTGCATCCACAACTCGTAAGCTTTCTCAATAGCGTTATCATAAAGCCACGGCGTAGAAGCGTGACCAGTTTCGGTTTTAACAATAACTTTGATTTGAACTTGACCTTTGTAGCCTATAGTGATGCTGTCGGCGCCGCTGGGTTCGCCGAAGATGGCGTAGTCGGCGTGGATGCCTTGGGTGATGAGGTGGCGAACGCCTTTACTGGTGGCTTCTTCTTCCACCACGCTGGCGATGAGGACTTTGCCTTTGCCCTTAAACGCGTCGTCTTTGGAAGCTTCCCACGCACCCATAACCATGGCGGCTAAGGGACCTTTGGCATCTACCGATCCGCGGGCGTAAATTTTGCCTTCATCTATCCGCAACGGAATATGCCCCGCTACTGTATCCATGTGACCGCACAGAAAGATTGTTGGTTCGCCTTCGCCTATGACGCCTATGACGTTGCCGACGGCGTCTATGCCCACTTGAAAGCCCATTTTGCGCATTTCTGAGCCTAAAAAGTTGGCTATGGATTCTTCTTGTCCTGAAGGACTGTAAATGCCCAGCAGGTTAGTTAGTAGACGGACTGCTTTGGTTTGATCTTGCATTTTCTTCTTCCTCCAAGGCTGCATCCACGGCGGCGATGGCTTGGTCAATTTGCGCTTTGGTTATGACCAGCGGGGGCAGGAAACGGATGACGGTTCGTCCCGCGTTTAAGATGAGCACGCCGCGTGCCATAGTTTTGGCGATTATGCCTTGTACGTCGCATCGGAGTTCGATTCCTAGCATTAAGCCTAAGCCGCGAACCTCTTTAATTGAGGCATGCTTGGTTTGAAGCTCTTCGAGTTTAGCTTTGAAGTATGCGCCGTTGACGGCAGCTTTTTCGGCAAGTTTCTCTTCCAAGAGCGCGTCGATGGAGGCACATCCCGCGGCGCAAACCAAGGGGCTGCCGCTAAAGGTGGTGGTGTGTTCGCCGCCTTTGAACGCCGCCATAATGTGCTCTTTAGCTAAAGTGACCCCAATGGGCAAGCCGCCAGCAACAGGTTTGGCAAGGCACATGATGTCAGGTATTATGCCTGCGCGTTCGCAAGCAAACAGCGTGCCTGTGCGCCCAAAACCGGTCTGCACCTCATCCAAGATAAGCAGGACCCCCTTTTCAGTGCAAAGTTGGCGCAGTCCCGCTAAGTAACCTTCAGGAACGACGCGGATGCCGCCTTCGCCGCGGACAGGTTCCACTAAGACGGCAGCGGTTTTTTCGGTTATAGCTTCGCGCATCTTATCTAAGTTATCGGGGCTGGTGTGTTTGATGTCTGGCACAAGGGGCAGGAAGGGTTCGCGGTACTTCTTTTCCCACGTTGCCGAAAGGGCGCCCATGGTTTTGCCGTGGTAGCCGCCCATAACAGCGATGATTTCGGTTTTGCCAGTGAATTTGCGGGCAAGTTTCATGGCGCATTCGACAGCTTCAGCGCCGCTGTTGGAAAGAAACGCCTTGTTAAGCCCGTTTGGGGCGATGGCGATGAGTTTTTGGAGAAATTCTGAACGTTTATCGTTATAGAGGCTACCGTGGCAGGAGATGAGTTTGGGGGCTTGTTCGCATACGGCGGCAACCACTTTAGGGTGACTATGCCCAAGCAAGGCAACGCCGTAGCTGCCAGTGCAATCCACGTATTCTTTGCCGTTAATGTCCCAAACCAAAACACCCTGCCCTTTGGTGATGACAAGGCGCTTTTTAGAGTAGACATTCGCCATCAACTGGTCGTCGGCTTGGATGATTTCTTGCTCATTCACTAGTTATCACGGTACCTGTTTCATGTTTCAATGCAGAGGTGATTGGGTTTTTGGCGGTGCCTGAGGTTATGAGGACTTCTTTGACGCCCTGATTGAGCGCTTCCATGCCCGCGTGGACTTTGGTGCTCATGCCCGCGCCGATGCTGGGAAGCACCTCTTTGACTTCGCTTGCGCCAAGCTTGGCTATGCGTTCGCCTTTAAGCATCAAGCCTTCCACGTCGGTTAAGAGGATGAGTTTGTCGGCTTTTATGGCGCCTGCGATTATGGCTGCGGTGCGGTCGCCGTCTACGTTTAGCGGTTCGTATTCTTCGCTTAGGGCGATGGGCGTAACTATGGGCACGTAGCCCTTGCCCAAAAGCAACGTGAGCAAATCCGTGTTGACTTGGGTGATTTTGCCTGTGTAGCCGCCGTCAATCACCCGTTTACGTCCCGCAGGGTCAACGGAGATGAGGCGTTTTTTGCGTTCCGCCTGCAAAATCGCAGCATCCAAACCCGAAAGCCCCACCGCAGGAACCCCCTGCGCGTCCAAGGCAAGCACAATTTGCTTGTTCAATTTGCCTGCCATGACCATGGTGTAGATTTCGATGGTTTCTTTGTCAGTGTAGCGGCTGCGAAAGCCCTCAGGTGACATGATGAATTGTTGTTGTTTGCCCAGTTTGCCGCTGATTTCGGTAACTTCAGCGCCGCCCCCATGAACCAACACCACTTGGTGCTCGTTTAGGAGGGATTTGATGTCGGTGACGAGGTCTCCGCTTGCGCCTTCTTTGAGTATGCTTCCGCCCATTTTGATAACAATTAGCATGGCAATCACATCGGATGGAACCCAGTGCTTTTGAGCCCCGTGGTTTCGTCTAAGCCCATCATGAGGTTAAGGCATTGGACGCCTTGGCCTGAGGCGCCTTTAGCCATGTTGTCGATGGCGCTGAACATGAGCAGTTGGTTGCTGTGGGGGTCAAGTTCGAAGCCGATGTCACAGAAGTTGGTGCCCATGGTTATTTTTGGGTCGGGTAACTGGTAAAGCCCCTTCTGGTACTTTACTAAGCGGATGAAGGGCTCAGAGCCATATACGCCGCGTAGTGCTTTCCAGAGGTCTTTAGCTTCCAAAGGTTTTTTGGGAAAAGCGTGAACGGTCACTAAGATGCCGCGAATCATGTTCACTGCGTGTGGCGTGAATGCGATGGTTACGGGTTCACCTGCAACGGCGCTGGTTTCCTGTTCAACTTCGGCGATGTGTCGGTGCCCAACGACTTGGTAGGGACGGACGCCGCCTGCGCGTTCAGGATGATGCGAAGCCGGGGTGGGTTTGCTGCCTCCGCCGCTGGACCCCACTTTAAGGTCCGCAATCAAACGATTAGTTTCAACCAAACCTGCCTTAACGATGGGAACCATAGCAAGAATTGTGGCAGTTGCCATGCAACCCGCACATGCAACGAGGCGGGCTTTTTTGATTTCTTCACGGTGCAACTCAGGCAGCCCGTAAGCGGCTTCTTGGAGCAGTTCAGGGTGAGCGTGTTTCCAGCCGTAGTAGGTTTCGTAGTCGGCGGGGTTTTTGAGACGAAAATCTGCACTCATGTCCACCACCTTTAGCCCTGTTTCAAGCAGTTTAGGAACCAAATTCACAGAGCCCCCGTGTGGTGTGGCGGTGAAGATGACATCGCAGTTTTTCTGCAGCTCCGCTAGGTCTTGCGGAACAAACTTTAGCTGGGTTAAGCCCCGCAGGTTGGGGTGAATGTTAAAAACGAATTCGCCCGCACTTTGGCGGCTGGTAACCATAGTTACCTCTACTTGGGGGTGCATTAAGAGCAGACGGAGAAGTTCTCCGCCGACGTATCCAGTTCCACCGATGATTCCAACACGCATCTTCCTTCATCTCCTTGATTTATGACTATGAGAGTAGGCTTTGGGCACTCCGCAGCAGCGGTTCAGCCACGTTTAAGCCTGTAACAAGGCGGGTGTTTTCCCAAAATTCTGGGCAACTGTTCGCCTCATGAAATACAATGCTGGTTTGGTTCGCATCCACGTTTTGGTCAATAACGGCTTTAACTTTTGCGTAAGGCGCAGACGTTTTGTAGGCATTAAAGGCGGTTTCCAGTTGGGTGTTCCAAGTTTTGAAGTCGGTTAAGCGGAGGTCGTCTTTTTTGATTTTCTGGACGGGTTTGAATTCTTCCGCTGCCTTGGTTAGTTCTGTTTTGAGTTCGGTTTCGTCTGCGTTCTTGTTGGCGCCGACATTTATCATGGCATCCATGGCAACTATCCATGCTTCGTGCCCTTTGCCAAGGGCTGTGCCGCATTTAGCTGCCAACGCACAAATGTATGGGGGCAGTTTGGCGTCAAACACCAAGTTGCCCAGAAAAGTGTTAGTTCGAAAATCGCTAAATCCTGCACGCGCCATCGCCACAGGATAACAAACGGGCGCTTTGCCTTTGGCTTTGTAAACGATTATGCGCAGGTCGTAGAACCATTTTTCGACAAGTTCCTGCGCCACAATACCCACGGGGTTGATGATGGAGGGGGTGGTTTCAGCTATGTTTGTTAGTAGGGTTGAGCGGTCTTTGGAAAGAACAATCCCCTTGCCATGTGTACCTGCGTCAGGTTTAATCACAACCTCTTGTCCCAACTGTTGGGTGAGCAGGTCAGCGATGTCGATTTGGTTGGAGATTTTTTTGCCGCCTTTAAGCGTGTCAAAAGCGTCACAGGGCACATAAACCGTTTTCGGAATTGGCAGACCTGCAGCCCACAGAATCATCAACGTGCGGAATTTGCTGTAGCATTCGAATTCTACGCTGGAGGGGTTGATGACGTGTTTGCCTAGCATTTCCATGGTGTGGGAGGCGTAGAGGCGGCGGTTTTTGCTTTGTGCCCGATTTAAAACGACGGTGAGGTCTTTGAGGGTGGCTGTGAAGTCTTTGCCTTTGCTGGCAACTTTGTAACCTGTTTTGTCAATTGATACGGCGACTTTGCGAAACGGGATGTAGGTTAGGGGGATGCCGAGTTGTTCAGCGGTTTGTTTGATGCCGTTTTCGTCGTTTTCAGAACGTTCATACAAAAGACCTATGCCCGTCAGCGGTCGCCTCAACAAAAAATATAGAACAAAGGATTGGGAGATGAGTTAACTGGTAAAGGTTTTTTCAGTAAGCGTGAGAGGATACTGTTTATTCTCCCCAGTCTTCTCCTTCGAGGGTGAGTTCTTGAAGGTCAACGCATCCGCAGTGTATCTGCTTGACTTCGAGTTCTAGTCCACAGCCTGGGCAGCTTAGAATTTCTCCTTCTGCGGTGTCTGCTGGAACGTCGAGGTCTGCATCACAATCTGGGCATTTGGCTTTCATTGCCTTCGCCTCTTGAGTTAAATTGGTTGTTTGCTTACTCATCTTACTTATCTCACGTTTATTTTATTGGAAATATCAGTGTGAGGTACTCGCGATTCTTTTAAACATTGCGACTTATTTGCAACATCTTGAACCGCTAATGTTCCAAACAGAACATGCCCCCGCAGGCAAAACCGCGGAAAAACAACTTTTACCCCTCAAAAAGAGCGAAAAACGCACCTAAACATGTAGTTTACTGCAGAAACCGTTAAATTTTTCTCTTAACAACACAAATACGAGTCAGCATGGATAATTTAGACAAAGAAATCCTCAAAATCCTCAAAGACGACGCCCGAGCAGGCTACATAGACATCGGCAAAAAAGTCGGCTTATCCGAAGGCGCCGTCCGCAAACGCATCAAAACCCTCACTGACACCGGCGTAATCCGCAAGTTTACCGTCCGAATCGGGGTTGCTGAAGGCGCCGAAGCCATCGCCCTGCTTGCCGTCAGCCCCTCCTACGCCACTCAAGAAGTTTCCAAAAAAATCCAAAAAATCCCCGGCGTCGAAACCACCTACGAAGTCACAGGCGAATACGACATCGTTACCGTCATAGGCGGCATGAACGTAGTTGAAGTAAACGAGTGCATCGAAAAAATCCGCCGCGTCGAAGGCATCATGAAAACCAACACCATGATTGTCCTACGCAGCCTGTAGAACTATTTTCTTATCTTCTCTAAGTAGTAAGCCGTGTACACATCTTCGCAGTCGGGGTAGAGTCGGTTTAGGTAGTTGTAGGCGTCTTGCAGCTTTTGCGCTGGAGGGATAACTTGGCGATAGTTCGCTTCGGTGATGACTTCGCAAAGTTTGCCCGTCACGGTTTTGGTTACGGTGGCGGTGACTTGGTGGGGTCCAGACCTGAAAACTACAGTTGAGTCGGTGCTGCGGGGGTTGCCTTTGCGGACGTCGATGGTTTTTTTGCCTTCCGTCAGCCAGTTGAGGACTTCTTTTTTGGCAAGCATCATGAACACAGTTTTCACCAGTTAGTTTGAGGGGATGTGGCAGATAAAATCATTTGTGAAATTCGAATCAGAACCCGCTACAGGGTACCGCGGCGCCAAGTTTTTGCGGTTTCATAACAGAAGAAAACAACAAAAACCCCCGTGGCAGCCATAAAAAACGCGTACTCACGGGTAAGAGTTACAGGACGCATCAACGTCAACTCAATGACCAAAACGGCAACCGCAAAGATAGAGTAAAAGAAGTATCGGGGAACCAAGAAGTGGCTGACTTTGATGCTGTTCTCTAGCAGGTACTTGCAGACGGTGTAGGCGCCCTCTTGTTTTTTGAGAAGCCCAGCGTCTTCTAGTTTGGAAAGGTGGTAGTTGGCTACGGAGGGACTGCTCAGGTTTAGTGCGCGTTGGAGTTCGCGTATGCCTACGGGTTTGCTGCTTTTCAGCAGAAACCGGTAAACGTCCAGCGTGGTTCCTCGTAACACGTCTTTAGGTTCGTCTGCCGCCATGTCCTTCCCACCCAAACAGGCGCGTTCCAACAATTTAAAAACTACCATCCCACCGCGGGGGTGTCCAGAAATTAGAACGGCAAAGACAAAATATAGTGTTAAATAACGGGTTACGCTGTTAGTTTGTAGAAAAAATTAACGGTTAGGTCAGGTTGTAAGCTGTTAAATAAGAAAATGTTCATGGCACCTGTGCTTGCGGTTGTTTTAGCGTTGTTGTTGACTGGCTCGATTTATTATTCGCCGTTGCCAACTACGCAAAGTGAGGCGCAGTTGCAGGCGCAGGCATCCCCCCAGCTGACCCAGACCCCAGAACCAACGCTAGACAGTGCTTCAACAACACAGCCGCCCACAGTGACTTCGACTGAGAAGCCTGCGGGAGATTCACAGCCCACTGTTCCCTCGACCCCAGCGCCCACCACTGTAAGGTCTGATCCAATTCCGTCCGCAATACCAAGCACGGGAGCAGACTATCAAGTAACGGCTTCAACTGAACCAGAAAACGCGTTTGGACAAACTGCCGCTTTGGATTTGACGCCGATTTTGTTTGGGTTGGCGGCGTTGGTGGTGGCGGTGCTGGTGGTTTGTTTGTTCTTTTCAGAAAAGAGCCTCAACAAAGACGCATAAACGCAAGTTGTTCTAAAAGCCGAACAAATGTTCTAAAGCATCGCATTAAGTACCGCACAAACCCTTAGTGTGATGGGGAAAAGCCGTGAATAAACAGGTCGCACTAACTTTGGTTCTTTGGGCACTTCTGTTAACGTCTCCATGTGGGTTTGCAGTTTGCGGACAGCTTGGTTCATACGATTTTCCGCCTGAAACCAATACAGAATTCACATCAACCACCCAGTTCGCTATCCCAAATATCGATGGGTTGGTGACGTTTGCACCCGGCAGTTCCTATGCCAACGCAACCTTAGAAGAGGACACATGGAATTTTGAGGGGTTAGTTGTTAACGGCGGCTTAAGTTTATTGCCTAACACTAATGGAGTGCGTTTCAGCGTTTCTGCTGATAACTCTGAGGTCATCATCACCCATTTGGATGTTTTAAATATGGTTCCTCCTGCGCCAGGCATGCTGGAATATTCGGTGTCGGGTGGGGGCAGCCAAGCGTTTAACTTACACTATTCTCGCTATGGACTCATCAACTGGACAGTCTGCATTGATGGACAGGCTAAAGAGAAAGGGGATGGCTGGACATTGACCGCTGATGGGTGGCTGAACGTTACAGGTGCAACAAGCGAAGCCTGCATCCAGTGGACCCAAGCCGCCATAATAGACTTCACCACTAAAGCCACTTACTCAATCCCAGACCTCAATGGCGCAATCAACTTTGCATGCAGCGGAACCTACTGGGGCGAACCCGCCTTAAGCAACGATACGTGGAGTTTTCAGAATCTATCCATAAACGGGTCAAAACCCGGAGGCAGTGTAATGTGGAACTTTGCAGCCTCTGTCCAAAACTGTAACATGACCATTTCTGCGTACAATGCAGGGGGGTTGACGGGAGCAGCTAATGTTGCGTCTTGGCTAAACTACACGGTTAACGGCGGCGGTGTGCAAAAAGTAAATCTTCACTATGGGTACCTTGAGGGAGACGCGGTGGCTACAGAGGCACTTAACTTTTCGGTAACCATTGACGGAACAAACCGTACATTGGGGGATGGTTGGAGGGGTTTGGCTGATGGTTGGCTTGAGGTGACAGGCGCAGAATCGGAGGTGAACATTTATCGTTCGCCAGCGATTTGCAACGGTATTGCATCGGTTCCTATGCCTTCGGTGAAAAGTTCAATTTCGGCTTTGGATTCAAATGGGCTTACCGCAACGCCAGCTACTAACTTAGGGTATAGTGGGGTTGTCTACGGGTTGTTGGCAGTTGGTATTGTGGTAGTGGTCGTGGTATGCATGTTAGTTTTGGTAAAACACAACAACCACCGCCCCAACAGCAAATGACCCCTTTTGCCCCTTTAATCCCCGTTTAGACCATTTACGCCCTTTTCAACCCCCAATTTAAGCCCAATTCATGCCCCAAATCAAAAATCAACCCAATTCAAACGCTAAAAAAAACTAGAGGGGGTCTAGCCTTTACAGAGCAACAGCCGTATACAAAAGCATCAACAACACCCACAAAAACAACCCAACAACCCAAAACGGCAAGAAAGAAATATCTACAACCCCACAAATACCAAAGGCGGTTATCATCCATGCCTAAAACTTACAAGATTGCAGTTCTCCCCGGAGACGGCATCGGACCCGAACTTATCGACGCAACCGTCAAAGTCCTAGAAGCCGTTCAACAAAACGCAAACTTCAAACTTGACCTCATTTACGGCGAGGCAGGTTACCACTGCATCGAAAAATTCGGAACCAATCTGCCTAAAGAAACACTGGAGATGATAAAGCAAACCGACGCCTGCCTCAAAGGACCCATGACTACCCCCGAAGAGACAGGGGCACCCGTCAGCGTCGCCGTCACGCTTCGACGCATCTTCAACTTGTACGCTAACGTTCGCCCATGCAAAACTTTCCCCACCATCGAAGCCCTCAAACCTAACTTGGACTTTGTCGTGGTCAGGGAAAACACAGAAGGCATGTATAGCGGCGCAGAATTCCTCTTAGCACCCGGCGTTGGCATCGCCCTACGCATCATAACCAAAGACGCCTGCCTAAAAGTAGTGGAGTTCGCGTTTAAGCTTGCTCAGCAACGCAAAAAACACCTCACCTACATCCACAAAGGCAACATCTTACGCATAACTGACGGCATCTTCAAAGAAGCAGTCAAAGAACTCGCACCCAAATACCCCGACGTCACCGTAGACGAACTACACATCGACGCAGCCACCATGCAACTCATCAAAAAACCCGAACTCTACGACGTCATGGTCACCACAAACCTGTTTGGCGACATCATCAGCGACGAAGCCGCCCAAGTGGTTGGTGGCTTAGGCATGGCAGGAGGCGCAAACGTCGGCGACAACTACGGCATGTTCGAACCCATACATGGCAGCGCACCAAAATACACAGGCATGAACCGCGCTAACCCCATCAGCAACATCATGGCCGCATCTATGATGATGGATTGGCTAGGCGAAAAAGAAGCCGCAGCAAAAATTGAAAAAGCCGTCACTGAAGTGCTCCGCGAAGGCAAAACCCGCACCGCAGACCTTGGCGGAACCGCTGGCACCCAAGAAATGGCGCAAGCCATCGCAGACAAAGTGCGGTCACTTTAAAGCCCGAGTTATCGAGCTAGCTGCCCTAGTGGACAGCTCCACATTTTCCCTATATCCCCTTTTGGCGTAAACGTTTTCTAACACGATTTTTTCGCCCATGAGCAGTTTACTTGCGGCTTCCGCATGTTCTCGCCAAGCGTTCACCCGCACAAAGCCAGTTTCGTCTTTCAAATCAAACGCCGTAACCTTCACCACCTCGTCCTTACCAGTGTGAACTTCACGGCAAACAGGCAACGTCGCCACCTCCCCTTCCACGCACACATCGCCCAAATCTTCGGTTAAGGACCCGATTTTTATCATGCACCGAGCCGCAGTTGCAATATCTACATAGGTGCCTGAATCCACATGCACTTCCACATCGTTGTTTTGGCTGGGTTTTACGCGTGCGTTGACGATTTCAATGGAAGCGTTTCGGCGGGCTTTGGCTTCGGCTTCGTCCGCTTTCTCGTTCCAGAAAACCACAATAACCTCGCCAGTGTCGTCACCCACTTTGAGGCGCAGAACTTTGCCGGGCGTTTGGTCATTGCGCACAAAAGTTGTGGCGCCATAAACTTCCCGAATCTGCCCCTGCAACGTCACTGACTTAGACTCTAGCGTAAGTAGCCCGATTTTGGTAGCGAACTTGCCCAGAGATGGGAAGTCGTCGCTTTGCACGTTTTGGGGGTCAAGGTCAATTTTGCTTCGTTCACCAATGTGCAATTCAGGCACACCAGTTTTGTCAGCCTTGGTGTAGCCATGCGCAAACCGCACAATCTGCCCCATCTTGAGGTCGCCAGATTCTAAAACGTCAGCACGTTCATTCCACAAAACCACACGCAAGGTGCCATCGTTATCGGCTATGGTTACGCTTCCAAATTTGCCCGACTTGGTTGCACCTTCAAAAGTTCGAACGGGATAAACAGCGATTACGCGTCCAAGGACAGTTGCGTTGTTTAAGCCTGCAACCACATGCCCCAAAGAAAGCCGCCGCACCACCCCATCCTCGTTAGCCACGTCCACGCCAAGTTCCGCAGCAATCATCCGCAGAAGCGCCTCATCCGCGATTAAGCCACCTGTCATGCCTCTGGCTGCAGATAAGCGCAGACGAATCTGGTCTTCTGTCAACTCAGGGTGTTTTTGGAGAATTTGTTGGAGGATAGTTTCGGCAGTCATGTCTTGACGCTTAAACTGTCGGTTGCTTTGATTTAAAAATTATTTGCAAAACCTAACCAAGTTACCATAAAAGAAAGGAAAAGAGAGACTACTTAACGTAGTCATCAAAAGTCCAGTAGTGCGCTTCTTCTTGCTCAACAATATCTTCAAACATGCGCTTGGTAACGGTGTCGCCACGTTTGACTGCTTCTGCAATGATTTTACGGTACAGCACCAAAGTGTCGTTTTCGAGTTCATGGTCAAGCTTTAAGAAATCATCAACCGTTTCGCCGATAACAGGAATTGGGTCAGGAGCAATTGCCGCTTCACCTTCCAGCAGGTAGATACGTTCAGAAATTTTCTCTAAGTGATCCATTTCCGCGAGGAAAACGGGCTTCAAAAGAGCGCTGATGACTTTGGCTTTGTTGGTGTCTTTGACAACTTCCAATGGAGTGAGTTTTTGGCGCAAGGCAAGCAAGGAGGCTTTTTCGTGTTGGTTGGTATATTGGATGATTGCGGTGATTTCGGAGGCAACTGCTTTGTTTAGCAACTCAAAGTAGTCAGGGGTGAAAATTTGGCGCCATTCTGAAACTGGTCCGTCAACTGGTTGAGTTTCGTCTTGCATGCTGGCGTATTCTTGGAATTTGAAGAGATGGGTTTCTTCATCGCTGTAGATTTTTTCAAAAATTTCCCGCGTTTCCCAGTCACCCAGCTTTCCAGCTTCGTCGATGATTTGGCGGTACAAAGCAAGGGCTTCTTCTTCGGCTTTAACGCCTAACTTGTTAAACTCACTTAAACAGTTGCCCACCACAACGGGGTCTGATTTCGTAGTTGCAGACCCGCCAAGGTAGTAAATGCGTTCAATTATTTGTGCAGCATGCTTCATTTCAACGATGGCAAATTCACGCAAAAACTGACCAACAGCGTCGTAAACGGTTTTGTCCAGAAGAACGTTTTCTGGAAGCTTTTTGGTCATGAGTTTTTCCATCTTTGCGTGTTGAAGCATGTACTGAAGCGAAACCTGAATTTCTCTTGAAACTGCCTGGTTTAGAAGTTTAAGATACTCTGGGGATGTTTTAGCTGCCATACAAATCCACTCTGCTATTTCTTAAGTGAGTAGGATATAAAAGATTTGTCATGGGAAACGGAGGGAAAAAGGCGAGGAAGTTGGCTCGCGTGAAAGAGAAAAAATGAGAAGGCTAAGTGCCTTTGTTAGGAGAATTTATTTTTTCTTTTTTGCAGGTGCCGCTTTCTTTTCTTCTTTCTTTGCTGTTTTCTTTGCCACGATATTAACCTCGAAAGCTTCATTTGTACGGAATTCATATTTAAGATTTGCTACAGCCCCCTTTCAGAGATTCACTCATAAAAAAGGGCTAATTTAACGAGTGTAAATAGAAAACAAGAGAAGAAGTATAAAAAATTCAAATTGTTGAATAGGAGTTGTTTTAATCCTCACCAAACGGAAGACACTAATTTAATGATCTTACATTTTAGGTAAGAACACGAATACATTTTTCATACAGCACTGATAATGAGTAAATAACCATCCAGAAGATCAGTTATGAAAAAATGTTTTTACTTGACATACTAAAAAGGGTGGCTATGGATCTCGAGGTTATGTTATTTAATTAATTGAGGGTATAAGGCTTATGCTTGCAGTGTCTGAACCTATATCAACTTGTCCAAGCCGTATGTCGCCGATAGTTCCTGCTTTAACTGTAACAGATGTTTGATCATAACCATAATTATTAGGGTCGCCTACTCGGATAGCTAAAAGATAGTA
>CAZTRN010000015.1:0-56083 GCA_964616775.1 uncultured Candidatus Bathyarchaeia archaeon | reverse complement strand
CACTACTCTGAACAAGCCATAGACGAAGCCCTAACGATAATAGACGAGACCGCAACGAAACTCGAACAAATCAACAGCAACCTGAAAGGAGAACCTAAGCATGAGCCAAAATGAGGACGTGATTGAAGTTGAAGGCTTAACTAAAGTCTTCAACCACTCCCTCACCGCCGTAGACCACATAGACTTCAGCGTTAAACGCGGCGAAATCTTCGGATTTTTAGGTCCTAATGGGGCAGGAAAAACCACCACCATCAGCATGCTAATCACCATCCTCAAACCCACCAGCGGCAAAGCCACCATACTTGGCGGCGACATAGCCAAACAAAGCCTCGACGTTAGAAGCGCCATCGGCGTTGTCCCTCAAGAGTACACTGCAGACGAAGACTTAACTGGCTACGAAAACATTCTGCTCTGCGCTGACCTCTATGGCATCCCACGCTCTGTTTCTAAGAAACGTGCCTTGGACTTGCTTCAGTTGGTTGAGTTGATGGCGTTTAAGGATAAGCGGGTTCAAACCTACAGCGGCGGTATGCGTCGAAGATTGGAACTTGCTTGCGGCTTAATCAACCGCCCTAAAGTGTTGTTTTTGGATGAGCCAACTTTGGGTTTGGATGTGCAGACACGGGCAGCCACTTGGAACTATGTGAAGATGCTCAAAAAAGAGTTTGGCATGACCTTGTTTTTGACCACTCACTATCTTGAAGAAGCGGACGCGCTCTGTGACCGCATTGCCATAATTGACCACGGCAAAATCGTCGTCATCGGCACTCCAACAGATCTCAAAGACAGCTTAGGCGGCGACATCATAACGCTATCTATCCAAAAAGATGAAGACATCACCGACTTAATCGGCAAAATCGAACACGTCAAAGAAGTCAAAAAAGAAAACGGCGGCTACACCATAAAATCAGCTAACGGCGAAGCCACTGCCCCACTCATAATTGAAGCGTTGCGAAAAAGTGGACATGTTGTCACTAAACTTTCTTTGACAAAGCCGACCTTAAACGAGGTTTACTTGCAGTACACTGGAAGATCCATGCGGGATGCAGAAGAATCACGTGAAAACGTGTTTCGCCAAAGAGTTGCCATGCGGAGGGCCCATCAATGAGCGATGAACTTAAGGTTTCTAAAAGCAAATTTCATGGCTTATGGGCACTGACGAATCGTGACCTCAAAAAATGGTACCAAAACCCCGTTGTTTTCGTAATGGGCATCATTCAGCCAGTTCTCTGGTTAACCTTACTTGGCAAAGCAATGAACATCGGCTCAATTTTTTCGACCAGTTCATTTCCTGCAATGCCTGCACAGTTGGCATCCACGTTTTCACCTGACCAACTTCAAGGACTTAGCATTTACTTCGCTGGTCTACAGACACAAATGATGACCTCAACGTTTGGCACCGCCGACTACTTCTCCTACATGGCTATGGGCATGGTAGCTTTCACCACAGTGTTCACATCAGCATTTGTTGGCATATCCGTTGTCTTTGACCGCAGATTGGGTTTCATGAACAAAGTCTTAAGCACTCCAGTGTCACGCTCAGTCATAATAACCTCAAAAGTGCTGTCGGCAAGCATACGTTCCATGTTCCAAGCAGGCATAGTCACTGGCTTAGCATACCTGATTGGCTTACAGTTAGGCGCCAACTTTACTGTATTTAGCGTGTTTGGCGTGTTTGCCATGGTGTTCCTCATCAGCTTTGGTCTTGCCTCGTTGTTCACTGCCATCACTTTGCGCACAACCAGAATGGAAACCCCCCAAGCAATCATACAGCTAGTCACATTGCCGCTTATGTTCGCAAGCAGTGCATACTTCCCAATTTCAAACATGCCCAGCTGGCTCCAAACAATTGCAAGCGCCAACCCCATCTCCTACGCCATTGATGCTGTTCGTCGTCTCATGATTTTCAGTGATGGCTTTGGACCCTTATCCATTGACTTTGCATTCGTTGGTATCTTCGCGGTAGTTGTCACTGCAATCTGCATTGCCTTATCTTGGCGGTACCTAAACAAGTAACCCCTTTTGTTTTTCTTTTTGTTTTCCTGTCATTTTAAATACGCTTACAACAATAATCAAGCACCCCTTTGACTGTACACAGTGATGGCTTGACGGTGGCAAAATGTCTTACAAGCGAAAAGGCTCCGTGCAGATACGCTTCGAAATCCTAGAGTATCTGTTCTTTGCAGACAAGCCGCAGCTGCGTACGCATGTTTGGCGAAAAGCAACTGACGTTTCCTACGACGACTTCCTCAAGCATTTAACGTATCTTCAGGAGAAAAAATTTGTTAACGAAACTCCTGAGGGGCTTTTGATGCTAAGCGGGGATGGACGTAAAATTTACATAAGCTTGCGGGACTCGTTGCCTTCGCTTCTGTAGATTGACTGCACCTTTGGTGCACCACCTATATAACCTCCATAAAGAAAGTTGAGTTGGACGCACATGAGTGAAAAAGAATCCGAAGCCGTTTACCCCGTCAAATCGTTACATGATTTCTTGTCGGAGATAAACAAGGAATGGCGCAGGTTTAAGCGGGGCAGTTTGGTGAGTTTGGTGTTTTTGAGCATAATGCTGGCGACGTTTGTTCCTTTGTTTATCCGTGGAATTCGGTATGAATGGGATTTGCTTGCTTACTTTTTCCTCATAGGCTTAGCGGCATTCTTGGTTTACAGCATACGCATTATGGTTATCCAGTATCGGTTCTTCCGTAAATGGGGACATCGCATGGAGCAGATTGTCAGCTTGGAAGAAAAGTTGATGACAGAAAAAATGGCTGACACCACGTAAACGGTCTAGTTTCACCTTTGGTGTATATGTCCTGTGAGATACTCTTTATTAAAAAGAAGTAACCGTGTTGTCAATTAACGTAAGTGAGCGTGAGAGCTATGGCTCTGACAACCCCAGTAGTTGAAATAACAGACCTGAAAAAAACATACATGCTAGGTAAAATCCCCGTGGAAGCGCTGCGGGGCATAAATTTGAAAATAAAGAGCGGTGAATTCGTGTCCATTTTGGGCCCCTCAGGCAGTGGCAAATCTACCCTGCTTAATCTCATCGGGGCTTTAGACAAGCCGACCTCAGGAAAACTGCTCATCGACGGCGTAGACGTCTTAACTCTTAATGATAACCAACTTACTGACATTCGTCGACGCATCGGCTTTGTGTTTCAATTCTTTAATCTCATTCCCCGTTTCACCGCCAAAGACAACGTGGAACTTTCCTTAAACATCGCGAACGTAAGCAAAGACGAGCGTAGTAAGCGTGCGGAGCAGCTTTTGGAGGCTGTTGGGCTAAAAGATCGCATGAACCACAAACCTGCAGAACTCAGTGGAGGGCAGCAGCAACGTGTCGCCATTGCGCGTGCCTTGGCAAATGAGCCGCGGTTTCTGCTTATGGATGAACCTACAGGAAACGTGGATTCCAAAACTGCCCGAGAGGTTCTGGACTTGATTAGAAAACTTAACGCTGATGGGGTAACAATCGTTATGGTTACTCATGATCAGACGTTGGCAAAAGAAGCCAAACGCACGGTCACCGTTTTTGACGGAAAAATAACTTCGGATATGGTGAATTAACATGCGGACACGAGACGTTTTTGGGTACTCTTTTAGTGCTATAAAACTGCGCAAGCTTCGTGCAGGCTTAACCATCCTAGGCATAGTTATCGGTATAACGGCAATTGTGGCTTTGTTGTCTATCACTCAGGGCTTCTCAACTACCATAACGGGGCAGCTTGAGCAGGGTCTATCCACTGACACGTTGATTGTGATTCCTGGTGCCAATGCCTTAGGCGGGAGTGGTGGAAATGCTGGTGGCGGCTTAACAGGTAGCAGTGCAAGCATAGTTCTTTACGCTAACTACAGCGACCAAATCAAAGCTATCCCGTCAATTTCAGGGGACATAGTGGCGGCTATTCCGATTATCCAGCAGCCTGGATACATAATCAACAGCACGGGAAGCCTAATTCAAGTTACCATAACAGGCGTTAACTTCACTGAATACCAAACGGCTTACCCCACCACATTTGTTGCTGAGTCTGGCACCATTTCCGCTAACCCTGCAGACACTGACATCATTGTTGGTGCCCGTTTAAGCAATCTGCGTTTCAACGGAACCCTATTTGTCCAATCTGGCGATGTGCTCAATGTGACTACGAAGGTTCCCTTCATCAACCAAACCTACACTGGCACCGTCACTGGAGTGCTTGGCGAGATTGGCGGGTTCAGTATCGGTGGGCCTTCAGATTCAGGCGTCTACATCACAATAGACCAAGCTAAGCAACAGTTTGGAACCGACGAAGCTGCCGCCATAATCTTGAAACTGCAAGACAGCAACAGCGACACCATAGACAGAGTCACCAAAGCAGTCACCGACTACTTCGGCGGGCAAGTCACGGTGGTTTCATCTACGGCAATTGTGGCTCTGCTCCAAACAATCATCTCAACCATCTCGCTGTTCTTAGGCGGCATCGCAGCCATCTCGCTACTAGTTGCAGGCATTGGCATAATGAACATCATGATTGTCAGCCTCATTGAACGCACTCGCGAAATCGGCATCCTCAAAGCGCTCGGCATGAAAAGCCGCACTGTGCTTAGCATCTTCCTCTGTGAATCTGCCATAATTGGCTTGATTGGTGCCGTGCTTGGGGTCGTTTTAGGCTGGGGCTTAGCTAACGTTGTTTCGTTGTTCCTTGGCAAAGGCGGCTTAATCGGCGGAAGCGCAGGTTTTGACATCATACCGATTCTTACCCCTGACGTGCTGGTGCTGGCTATGGTGTTCGGAATAGGCGTCAGTGTGCTGTTTGCCCTGTACCCTGCTTGGCGTGCATCAAAACTCAAGCCAGTGGATGCACTGCGCTACGAGTAACCTTACTTAACCGGCTTTTTTGATGCCGGCACAACCTTTTTCTTTGCTACCTGATTACCTGAGAATTGGTTAGTTTTTGCTGCGATTTTTGTCTATAGCCCCCCTTATTTAAAGGCTAGACGTTGTGAGTGTCGGTTTGAGTTTGTGGGCGTATGCCAACTTAGCCTCAAACCTTAAACCCGTTGACGCCTAAGGTAGAATAACATGACAAACCGACGCTATCCCACCCAACCCATCGTCGGGGTAGGTGCCATCATTCTTCGGGACGGCAAAATCTTGCTTGAACAACGCGGCAACGAACCTGCCAAGGGACAATGGACCATACCTGGCGGCGTTGTAGAAGTGGGCGAAAGCCTAGAAACCGCTGTAGTTCGCGAAACCAAAGAAGAAACCTGCCTCGAAGTCGAAGTTGTCGGCTTAATTGACGTGGTGGACCAAGTGCACCGCGATGACCAAAAACGCATAGAATACCATTTTGTCATCGTTGACTACCTTGCTAAGGTGGTTGGTGGAGACATGCACGTTGCCAGCGACGCCGCTGACTTGAGGTGGGTTCCGCTTGGCGAGGTGGAAAGTTACGATTTGGCATCTTCTTTTCGCCGTTTCTTTGTTAAAAACAGAAAGACACTAGAAACCTTGTAGTTATTGATGACTGCAAAAGGTTTAGGATTAACATTCAGCAAGCCCAAACTTAAGGTCAACCACATAAAAGTCGTAGCGACCGCCTGCCCCAACCGAATTCGTCCACCCAGCAACCACATAACCACCATCCCCATCATAAACTGCCGCGTACGCCTCCTCGTAGTTGCTTCTGCCAACCGTACAAGTCCACGCAACATTGCCACTTTCGTCAAGTTTGAGAAGCCAAAAATCTCGATAACCGTTGCCAAACGAGAAGGTGGTGCCTGCCACAATGAAGCCTCCGTTAGGCGATGTGGCTATGTAGGAGGGTGAGTCAAAGTCTTTGCCACCCGCAGTTTGACCCCAAATTTGTTCGCCGTTTAGGTCGATTTTTATCACACAAACATCACAGTCCCCTGCCCCTTTTGACCGTGTGTCACCAGCTATCACACAACTGCTTCCTGAGGCGGTGATGGCGTAGGCTTTGTCGCTTTGATTTCCCCCGTAAGCTCTATTCCAGAGCAGTTCTCCTTGCTGGTCAAATTTTACTGCAAAAAAATCATAATTGCCTCTTCCGTTTATGTTAGTGTACCCTGCCGTCATGTAGCTGTGGTCTTGGGTTACCGTGATTCCTCGTGCAGTGCATTCTGTTGGTTGGTTAGTTGTGGTGTTCCATAGTGGGTTGCCGTTTTGGTTCAGTTTAACTACCCATGCCTGTGACGAGCTGGCATCGCTTGAAAACTGCGTTAAGCCGCAAACAACCAAGTCAGCGCCGTCCACAGCCCCAGAGAAAAGCTTGTTGATGCCGTCATTTGCCCTAAGCGTGGTGTTCCATACGACGTTTCCTTGGGTATCAAACTTTACAACTAAGCCGTCCTCATAGCCAGAGGCGTAAAAGACGTTGCCCACAACTAAGAAGCCATCCACAACTGGTGCAACATAACGGAATTCTGAACCAGAACCTGCCAGAAAAGTGCGGTTCCAAAGCTGGCTGCCTTCACAATCAAGCATAACTATGCAGGCTACGGTTTTGTCTTGTACAAACGAGGCAGAAGAACCCACAACCACAAAGTTGCCTTCTGCGTTTGCAACGTAAAACGCTCGGTCGTCTCCAGTTCCGCCGAAGGTTTTCTCCCAGTTTAGTTCTGCACCTTGGGCAACTTGGAGCTGGGCAGGTTTAATCGCTGCCGTCACTATTACCAAAGAAATCACCACTAAAACAATGACGATGGCAATGAACAATTGGTTCTTTTTCGGCATCTCCAGCAGCCCTTAATTGTGGGTAATTAAGAAAAGAGTTAGGCTTGGGGAACCAAGCTTTTAGCCGCTGCAACTACTGAACCGTCTGCGTCGCCTGTCTCAAGCAGCTTCGTGAAGAGCATCTGCAGTGTCCAAATGAACGCGTTATAGTTGGTCCAGATGGCGGCGGTTTTGAATTTTTTCTTGTCACCTGATTCGTTGTTATCGTTTTCGTGGAAGGCAATGAGGAGCTCTTTGTGGTCTGAAATCATAAAGCACGGCATCGTTTGCGCTTCGACAAACCCAAGTTTCTCTTTAGGCCACTCCATCTGTTCAGTGAAGAACACGCTTTTTGGAGACTCTTCAGTGAGCAAGGTGATGTCGACGTTTTCGGAGTGTTTTTTGAGTTTGTCGGTGAAGTCACTGTAGTAGAGTTGTGAGAGGTATTCGCTAGGCGCAAAGATTTGGAATTCTTTTTCGGTACGTTCAAGTAGTTCTTCGGCTTTGAGGATGACTTGTTGTTCGCCTTCAAGCATTTGGAAGAGTTCTTTTTTGGCTTTCTCCACTTTGATTTGGGGCATGCTTAGCCAGAGTTCAACAAGGTTGGCTTTTTCTCTTTCTAAGAGTTTGATTTTCATTTTTTGGGCGTCCACAAGCAAGTCAATGGCCTTGTCCAGTGGGACGGCGGTGAACTTGAGTGGTTTTTCAAATACGGAGAACAGAATGCCTTTTTTCTCTAAGTCCCGCAGAATACGGTATGTTTCTGTCCTGTGTAAACTTATAGCTTCGGCTATTTCGCCTGCCTTCTTTTCTCCGACTCTAGCCAAATAAAGATAAACCTTAATTTCGTTTTTAAGCAAGCCAAAACGTGCCAGGGTTTCTTCTATGGTTGACAGCTGCTTGTTGAAGCCTTTGTCGCGTTTAACGAATTTGACGCTGTCGCTGTGTTCGTCATAAACTTTTATGACATCGCTGTTTTGGCTTTGAGTTTCCATCGCGAGTTGCATTCTTGCTTTCTCCTTTTGTTCCTCGGTCTGAATCTTAGCTACCGATTCAGCGTTTTAGATATAAGCCACTTGTGACGCTGCAATCTTACTCAGAAATATGAATCTCAAATCCACCTTTACAACAGCCCAAATTTCGATGCTAAGTTTCCAACGCCTTAGCAGAAGCATCCGCAAACAGGTTCCCAAACTTCTTAACCAAATCTTTTGGCGTGTAGACGCTGCTGCTGAGACGGAAAAAGTTGCCCATACGGTCCGTTTCGACCCCAATACCAATGACAATGACGCCTTTCTTTAACAAGTCATCCACGTTTTCTTTCAAAACAAGCGGCATGTTCTCATAACCATACGGCCACCCGTCCGAAATCGCCACCAACACCCGTTGCTCTTCAAAACGTTTGGCGAGCATTTTGCCTGCCATGCGTACGGCGTCAGGGATGTAGGTGAGGCCTTGGAATTTGAGCCCGCCAATTCGGGCTTTGACCCGTTGTGAATAGGATTCGGAGCTGTCTTTAAGGATAAAGAAGCGGTCGCTGAATCCAAACAGCGTCCACGATGTTGCGTCCAGCATGAGTTCTTTGGCGGCTTCAGCGACGGCTATGGCTAAGGCGCGTCCATAGTCGCCTTTCACTTGCATGCTGCTGCTAACATCCACAATGATGGACCACGCAAAACTCTGCTTCAAATACTCATCCAGCACAAACACGTCTGTGGCGGGTTTGTTGCTTGCCATAGCCTGAATAACCGCTGACAAATCCAGCTGCCCCATTTCTTGTCTTGGGTCTTCATCTAGGTAATTTAGCGCTGACCGAAGTGCGTCCAGCAGTCTTCGGCTTGTGCCTTGCACGAGGCTTTTGGCGCGAAGGTACTGGGTGTAGTCTTCTTCGGGAAACTCTGCGGCTTTAAAGCGGGTCAACGCGATGTAGGGGCTGATTTTGGCGAGGATTTTTTCTTTGCGTTCGCGTTGGTGTTGGTCGGAGTTGAATGCTTGGAGCGCTTCGGCTTCTTGTTCTGATCGCCAGCATTCTTCTATGTTTTCTGCTGCTGGAGGGGTGCCGCCGAGAGTTTTAAGGGATTGCACAAACAAGCTGTTCAAGTCGTTGTTTTCTTGTTCTACTTCGCTGTAGATGCTGCACCTGCCGATTTGTTCGGTATACTTAAAGGAGGGCGCCTCAAGAAAAGGACCATAAGGCTCCAACATCTCAACAATACCTTTCGTTTCGGTTTCCAGCATTTCTTCCAGGTTAACTTTCTCGCCCGCTACCGCCTTCTTGAAGGTGCCCTTCAAGTCCATCAAATTGGCATAGATGGCATCTACAGTTTGTTCCTGTTGAGGCTGCAAGGTGCCTTTGACTTGTCCCACGTTAATCTTACTTACCAGCGCGGTCATGACTTTGGTGGAATCTGAAAAGATGCGTTCTACAGGCTTAATCTTCAGGTACGCCAAAGCATTCGCGTAGGCTACGTCCACAAGTCGATCAGCATACAAAGTTTCTAAGTATGTGTTGACGTAGACGTCTTTGAAAAGTGTCTTGGCAAAGGCTGCAGTTATGCCCTCATCAAGTGAAGGCGCCGCTTTTTCAGGAGGCAACGGAACCAACGTGTGCGCGGCAATGTGGAGCACTGCAGCCCGAAAAAGCCTGCCAATCTGGTTTTTGCCTTGGGGGTTGGCGGGGAACTTTTGTCCCATGTACACGAATTGTTCGTTTTTGCCTTCTTGGACGATGGGTAACTTGATGGTGAAACCGTACCCATCGTTTTCCAGCGTAGGCTGGTCTATGTTGCTGTCTTGCAGCATCTTGACTTTCTGGTTATCTTTTTGAACCGAAACCGACCACGCATAATCCAAAAAACCCAAAGCTGCGCCCCAAATTACTGTTGCTTGTTAAAGATTGGTTCCAAAATGCGGCGGACGTCTGCTTGAACTTCGGGGCTGTCGCTGGTTAAGCCGATGATGGTTTCTTCCGCGGCGTTCATAGGCGTGTAACCGTCAAAGACCAATGTGCCCCAGTTAATGAGGTCACCTAGCGATGGACCGTATGGTAAGTCGCCGGCTTTGTATTGGCGACGCAGTTCTGCGCCTGCTTGGATGATTTTGTAGGCGGCATCTTTGTTGATTTTGCATCGTTTTTGGAGCATTTCCACTTCGTTGGGCGATATGACTTCGCCTACGCTGAGAAAGTCAAAGTTAATCCACACTGCCATTCGACGCCGCATGGCTGCATTGAGCGGTTTGGTGCCGCTGAATTCGGCGGTGGCAGGGTTCATGCTGATAATCATGTAGCCGTACTTGTGGCGTTCGATGACTTCACTGTCCTTCTCGTTCAAAACAAGGTGTCCTCTGGTGTCCAAGACAGGGTTAAGTCGGGTGGCGACGTCTTGTTTCATCATGTTGGCTTCGTCAAGGTACATGATGCCGCCTTTACGCAACCACTGCGTGAGAAGACCGTCAACCCAGTTTTCTTTGCCCAACCCAATGAAGCGTCCGATTAGGTCAAAGCTGCTGGTGCTTAAACCGCAGTTGACTTCCCAAATTGGCAGACCCGTAAGTTCAGCAACAAGGTAAACGATGTGGGTTTTGCCTGTGCCTGACGGCCCGATAAGGCTGCATTGTTTGAAGTAGTAGAGAGCACGGACGATACGTTCGACGTAGTGTTGTCCGTGGTCTAAGTATTCGGGTGTTCCTTGGGGGATCATTTCGCTGAGGTGGTCAAAGCTGAAGTTGGGGTGGAGGTCATATTTTTGGATGTCATATTTGTAGTAAAGCGGTGATTTGGACATGGGGCGTTCTTTGTCTAGCGATACGGTAACTCGGTACTTGTCGTTGCGCAGCGAGCTGACTTCTTTGATTCGACTTGCTGCTTCTTTTTCTTTTAGTCCTTGGTGTGCGTAACTCATGTGTTGCCGCCTCTTGGTTTCGTTTTGAAGGTGGGGTTGGTGAAACCTAATTTACTTATGTAGTGATATTTGGTATGCTTGAACAGTGTATTCACACA
This sequence comes from uncultured Candidatus Bathyarchaeia archaeon, assembly GCA_964616775.1. Classification (GTDB taxonomy): domain Archaea; phylum Thermoproteota; class Bathyarchaeia; order Bathyarchaeales; family Bathycorpusculaceae; genus JADGNF01. Next base: position 45,359 of record CAZTRN010000015.1, on the reverse strand, counting down.
ACCAACAATATCACTCCACTAACTCGCAATAGTATTGTGTGCGTAGCTTCTGTGACATGCAAGCCTTTACTTAATTAACCGCCGTATTGACGGGTGATTGCCATGACCCAAGAAGTTGCAGCCAAACCCGTAGCCGAAGCCCCAGTAACCGTCGAAAAAAAACCTGTCGCCATCCAAGACCTCATTGATTCGCTACGCAGCATATCTGATGACATCGGTCAAATCAGCGAATTAACTTCTGAAGAAAAACTGCTTGTGGCGCAATTCTTCTCCTCGTTTCTGACTCTTATGCAACCATTAACCACCGCTATTCCCGTTTCCGTCTCTGCTTTTCCCGAAATCGGTCTCTTAAGCCAAGCCTTCGTGGACCCCACTGGGCGTTTGGTGCTTATCTACCAAGATGGACACATGGAATTAAAGAATCTCGAAGAAGACCAAAACCGTGAATTGATGATTTCAGTCATTGAAGATGTCATGCCAAAGTTCAAGAGCTTAACTGCTGGTAAGAAGCGTAAGTTGGAGAGCCGAATCAAGTTCTTAACGGGCATAACAAAGGAGCTTCAAAAGATTTCTGACGCGTTTTCGTCGGTGATTTCGAAGCCTCATTAGGCTCTGGATTCTGAATCCTTTTTTCTTTTCTGTAATTTTCTTACATCAACTGAATATTGTATCTTACTGCACAATACTTTAATAACATTTTACCTCCCTAAAAGCAACCGACTGGCAAAGAAAAACAACACCAAAACCAGCCCGAACGCTTACACACCAACAACAAACCTGTCTCGTAGGCACGGCACTGCAATGACTTACCATCGAGACAATCAGAAGCGGCACTGGAAGAGGTTCATGTGAACATGGTGGAACTGAACGCAGAATTAAGCCAGTAAAAACTGTGACAAGCGTTGAGCCATGTTCGCGATAAACGTGCAGACTCAGCGAAGAACCATAGTGGGGGGTTGGCTGTTCTGCTTAAGACCCGCTGTGGTATCACATGGGCCTCTTCCAGCAAAGGTAGCAAGGTGGAGTTGTCTGTAATGTTGGCACGGACAAACTCTCTTATGCCTTCCAAACGTTACCAGAACACAAGCCACAGATAAACCAACATCGAGATGAAGCCATTGGGAACTGAAATTCGCACCTTCGCATCATTAAAAGACGCAAACGAGTTCTTACTTGACCAAGCCGGCCAATACCGTTCTTTGTTTGAAGATTACAGTCAATGGCTCGGGTCCCTGCTAAGGACTGCAGAGTCAGAACACAAAAACGACGACTGGTACCAAAAATCAGCTGCCCTCCAAAAAAACCTCAAAGGGTCAGCAGCAAAAAAAGCCCCTGAACCCAAAGCCTCCGACAAAAAAGGCAACAAAAAGGGCAAACAACCTGAATCTTCTTGCTGGATACAATCAGGCAGCATCATGCTTTCCTCCACAGAGCAAGGTCAAGTGGAAATCCTCTTTGAAGCTATCGAGAAAATAAACCTCAAAATCGCAGAACTGGAAAAATTCAAAGCAACTGTGCAGCAGCTTGAACGCATTGGGCTAGGAAAAAACGTGAATTACATCATCTACTTGGAAGATGATGTGCCAAAAAGGATTGTATTAAAGCCCAAGGATATGCATCTTAAAGATGGCTTCACGTTTGCTACTGAGCTTTCCGTTGCTGGCGGCATTGGCGCTTACATAAGTCCATAGGCGATTGGTAGGTGTTTGGACTACTGATTTGAAAGCTACAAAAGTTAAATACAAAAATAAAATGAGATAAACCGTTAGAAGGAATCAATCATCATCAGCCCGAACTATTCAGTTTCAGGAGTCATCGTTAGCGTGCGCATAGATAGTCTCCAGGCTGAACGATCCGGGCTTTCTCCCCCTAATGAGAACCTGTTTTTTGATGTTAATGCCAAGTTAGAAGAGCAGAAGAAAAGTGGTGATGAGGTGACTTTGGGTTTTGTTTTGCAGATTTCTACCAAGCCTAATGTGGTTCGGTATTCTGCGTCGGGAAACGTTACCCTTCAAGGTAAGTCTGCAGATGTTAAGAAAAAACTTGAGGTGAACCCTAAAACCAAGATTCCCCAGATTCTGTTTTCCGTTTACCAGCATGTGTTTAACAGCATCTATATGCTTAGCTCAATTTTGAATACGCCGTATCCGCCGCCTGACTTGCTGCATCCGATGGCAGAAAAAATCCAGATAGTCCCCGCTAACTCGGAGCCTGTAACTCAGGAGCAGATCAATCCACCTGAAGCTGCCGTCGCCGCTGCCCCCAAAGCTAAGGCTGCTGCCTCCAAATAGGTCGCCCTGTTGCAGCCATCAGTTTTAAATCCGTAGCTGTCAAAGTAAAAGTGTTATGACGCTCTTTGTTGATGACATCGGCAGTTTCCCTTTACCTAAAGGGGTCAGTAGAGAAAACTTTAGCGCAGCCTATCACAGTGCCCGTGAAACGTTGACTGATAACAAGCCAATTGAAGACCCTTTCGTGCAAACGAACTTCTCAGAGGTTATTTTGGACTCTTTTAGGCTGAAGCTTCATGCAGGTCTTGATGTCGTTAATTACCCACAGCATCTTGATGGCATAAAACAGGTAGGCGAAGTTCTTCAGAAAGCCATGGCCAAAGGCACCTTTGTGGTGGACCAGCAAGATGCGTTTTTGCCTGAAGTTCGCGTTATTGAACAGGCAGCTAAAAGCTTAAGCGAAGAATTCGGCAAACAGATTCTGCTACGAGTCTCGCTTTTTGGTCCCATGGAGCAGTACCTCAAAGAAGTCGGGGTCACCGCTTATTCGGATGTGCTTGCCAGCTTCGGTGAAACTATCCGCCGATTCGCTAAAAATAGCATCCTCAACAACAAATACATCAAAACTGAAGTCGTCTCAATTGACGAGCCCAGTTTCGGTTTCCTAAACATCAACGCCGACGTAGATGAATTGTGTTCAGTTTTGGAGAAGGCATTTGACTTCCCAGGCGTCACCCGCCAAATCCACTTGCATTCCTCTACTCGTTTACCTGATTTGCTTTGTTTACGAAATCTTGATGTAGTGACTTTTGAGTATGCGGCTTCACCTAAAAATATCGAAGGCGTGTCTAGGCAGATGTTGCAGGCCGCTGATAAGCAGGTTCGTGTGGGTGTTGCGCGAACTGACATTGATTCGTTAACTGCAGAACTATACGAACAAGGCATCACCAAACCCACCGCGCAGGAACTGGTTGAACCCGTCGAAGTTATCCGTAAACGTTTCCTTTTCGCCAAAGAAAAATTCGGTGACCTATTGACTTTCACAGGACCCGACTGCGGGTTAGGTGGTTGGCCTAGCCAAGAAGCCGCCCAACTGGTGTTGCAGCGAACAATAGCCGCCGTAAAACAAGCAGGAGCCAATTCGCCTTAGTTTTGTTCTATGGCTTTTTTAGCTCTTTCAAGCAGGCTTCTTTTTTTGCGAGGTCGACCTTCAATGTTTTTGCAGGTGTTTGCTATTGTTAGCAGAACGCCTGGCAACGTGAAAACACTAAACACCCGCGTATATTTTGTTAAACCGACGCATTTTACGAATTCGACGTTTCCGCCGCCCCGAAGATAGCCTGTAATGAATGCTTTGGTGATTTGTTCGGCTTTATGTTCACCGTTCAGAGGCATGTAATGGCCGCAGTAGTAGAGAAAACACGCTAAGTCCCAAGCTTTGTCGCCGTTGCGGGTTGCTTGTTCAAAGTCAATCAAGAAGATTTTGTCCTCTGGATTTACTAGACTGTTTTCAGGTTTGGTGTCGCCTAACGCTACGTCTAAGGCATGGACTTTGGCATAAGTTTCTCCCACCTGCGTAATCAATGCCAAGTCTTTTTCGTAACTATCCTTTGCATGTGCAGCCGCGATTCTTTTAACCGCATGACTTAGGTTTTCGCCTTCCAAGAAGTCCATGAAAACCAGCCGTTCATTTGCGCTCACATGCAAAATTTTCGGGACATTAATTCCAGCCTTTCCCAACAACTCATTTATGGCGCATTCCCGCTCAAGACGCGACCTGCCGATGAGGGCAAAGCTGCGGGCGCCGATGCTCCAAATTGACAGGGGAAACCATTTCATGCTGGAAAGGTTCTTGAACCGTTTCACAAGAACCTTTTTTTCACTATCCTCCATGGTTGCTTTAATGAGGTAAACGTCGTTAAGCACTCCCCCAAACTCTTGAACCGTGATGTTGCTGTATTTTGGACCAAGAACTTGCTTTGTGTAGGCTTTGATGTCCATTTGGTCTGCTAGAGAAACAAACCCTACGGATGTGGGAACCGAGATGAATTTTTGTGGGTTAACGAAGGTTTTGGTGTAATCAGTTTCTTTTCGCCAGCGGAGGGTTTGAAAACGGAAAAACGCCTGTGAATTTTTAGACAAGAAATTCAGCAACTGAGGAAAAACCGAAAAAATCGGGGCAAATAAGACGCGCGGGGCATTTCTTACGCCGTTGTTGAACCAGATTTTTGGGTTTTTGCTGGTTTCGATGAATTTTTGGGAAACCATAACATAGTCTTCTGACATGCTTATGGCTCCCTCTTTGCTGAGTTGTGTTAATGCTTCTATGTAGCCTTTGAGTACCTGCTGGCTTTTCTCTTGGTTTACGTCTCCGCACAGAAAGTCGGAGGCTCCATACGCCATGGGTGGAAAAACTCGTATGCGGTTAAGCATGACCTCGTACATGAAATATTCTGGTTTAATGCGCATACGGTACGAAAACTCGGGATAACTGAAAACTATGTTTTCTAAAAGTTCGATGATTAAGCGTTTCTTCAACACCGTTTCTTGTTCATGCATGTAACTTTGGTTTTCTATTGTAATGTAGGGGAAAATTAGGAAACTTGCCAGCGCTTCTCCCAGAAAACCCCGGTCAACGTCCCTCTCAAAAATCCATTGGTCCACAAAAAAGAAAACTACATTTCGGTCATCCACAACTCGCACGTTACTCATGATTTTTGGTTGATAGTCCTGTAAAACAACGAGTACTTCAACAGGTGACCCTGCCGTGGGTGCTTCACGGGTGTAATCGTCGGATTGGCAGATTGCCAACGGCTTGTAGGGTTTAGCAATGCGCGTACAGAATTCATGAACTTTCACTTGGAATTCGTGGTTTATGGTTGGGGCGTGTTGAATCACATGTTCACCTGCGACGAAATAACGTACAGCAGTACTATGCGTGCCGCCGTATATTTTAATTGATTTCCAAATTCGAAAAGATAAAAGATAGTTTACTTTATTCATGAATGTGACCAAAATGGCTTTTTTCGCTTCATACGGTAGGCTTGCATACATTGTTGTGTGTAGTAAAATTTTTAAGCATATAATGCAAAAGCTGAAAGAACGGGAGGATCGAGAGAATGAACTTTGAGTCGAGTAAAACCTTAAGCGGTATCGGTGCAATCTTGCTGTTCATAAGCCCCTTAACTTCGCCGTTAACTGCAATAACTGCGGGCATTGTGGGTCTTGTTGGGTTTATCTTGTTGCTGGTTGGTGTGCATGGTTTAGCGACATACTATCGTGAAGCAGGCATATTCAACAACATGTTGTACGGTACAATCGTTGGCATAGTGGGCGGCATCGTTTCAATCTTTGTTGCCGCATGGTCCTTTATCGTGTTGTTGCCGGATTTTCTGGAGAAAATCTATCCAGGATGGGACGGTGACTGGGCTTCCCTTCAAAACATGACCCCCGACACAAGCAACATATCTGCCAGCGACCTTGCTCCAATACTTGGCGTAGTCTTCGCCGTAATTGTCATACTCTTTGTCATAGCCATAGTCGTTGCTTTGCTGTACCGAAAATCCCTTAACCAACTGTCCACAAAAACTGGTGTAGGCCTATTCGGAACCGCTGCTACAATTCTCTTAATTGGCGCTGCGTTAACGATTGTTTTCGGGTTCGGGTTGCTGCTGATTTGGATTTCCGCATTGCTAGTCGCCATTGCATTCTTCCAGATGCGCAGTCCACCGATAGATGCCCAGTACTCTTCATCGCCGACAAATGGAACCCAGTTTTAAACAATCCTTTAACCTACCCTCTTTTTTCTTTATTTCCATCGAAAACGACATCTGCCTTTACTGTGTTTGTCAAGAACACAGAGGCTTTTAGACATCACAAGTCTTATTAAACCCATACACATAATTCAACGTGTACCAGTAACAGTTAACAGTTGCATGCCTGCTAAACGTGGCTACACAACTTAACTAATTAACTGAACTCTAAATTGGAGGTTAACACTTACGGGAACATCCCAAACCTTTACTATAAAGTACGTTATACACGCAAGATTTGACATTGAAGGCGTCGTCGAAAAACCCGACGTCATTGGCGCAGTTTTTGGGCAAACCGAAGGCCTATTCGGTCCAGAACTTGATCTACGTGAGCTCCAAAAAACGGGGCGCATCGGCAGAATCGAAATTGAATTACACAGCAAAAACGACCGAACCAACGGTTCCATAACCATCCCAACCAGCTTAGACCGCGTCAGCACGGCTTTAATCGCTGCCAGCGTCGAAAGCATAAACCGCGTTGGACCTTGCTCAGCCAAAGTTATCCTAGACAAAATCGAAGACATCCGCGAAGCCCGCCGCAAAATAATCATCGACCGCGCCAAAGACATACTTCACCGATGGAACATCGAATCCATGCCCAGCGTAGATGAAATTTACAAAGAAATCAGCGAAACCATGAAAGCCGGCAAAGTCGAAAAATACGGTCCTGAAGACCTTCCTGCGGGACCCACTCTTGAAGGGAGCCATGAAATCTACGTGGTTGAAGGACGCGCTGACATCATTAACCTTATGCGTTGTGGCATAACCAACACTGTCGCATTGGAAGGTGCCAAGGTTCCTGACTCAATTAAACGGCTCACAAAAGACCGTGAAGCAACTGCCCTGCTTGATGGTGATCGTGGCGGCGACTTGATTCTCAAAGAACTGCTTCAGGTAACCAACATAAAATATGTTGGACGTGCACCACGTGGGAAAGAAATTGAGGAATGTAACTGTAAAGAAATCTCTGAAGCAATAGAGGGTAAAGTTTCCGTTGCAGAATTGTACAAGCCCAAAAAGGTTGAACGTCCTGAAAGACCTGAACGCCCCGAGAAAGTTGAGCGCGTGCCTGAGCGTCCTAAAATCGAGTTTCCCGAACAAATAACTCAGGTGGCAAAGGCTTTGGTGGGTTCGCTCGAAGCGGTTTTGATGAACGAGAAACTTGAACAGATGGAGCGTCTGCCCGTGAGTCAACTAGCTGAACGCCTTCAACAAGTAACTGGCGTTGACACTTTGGTGTTTGACGGCATCATCACTCAACGGATCGTTGACATCGCAAGCGAGAAAAACATCAAACACATCATTGCTTCGCGCGTTTCTGAAGCGGTTAAGCCCGCGTTGAACGTTGAGCTTAACACGTTCCAGCAAGTTGTCGCAAGCAACTAAAACCCTTTTTTAGTCGAATTTTTTTATTTTTATCATCCGTTTGGCTTTGCGCAGGTCCTGCGTAATCATTCTGAGCAGACGCAGTTCTTCCATGCTTTTTTCAAAGTCCGCTATCTCTCGGCTCATTAACGTCTGCAGTCCAGCTTGTTTACCCATAGCGTTCACTTCAGCTAGTGGCATGGCGATGCTTCATCGTTTGTTGGCTATCAAGCGCCATCCGTTATCGAGGAGAAAGGAGAAGGCTTCGAGAACGGAAAATGCTTGTTGGCTGCCTGATGTGCCGTCAACCTCATTCACCTTTCCATGCTACATCGCAAGATTTAATATACTTATTTATAAAAGGGTTATGTAACTCAAATAGTGAGTTAAAATTAGTTTGTGAGGTCTATTTGAGTGCGATTATGCCTTCTAAAATTTGCTTTTCGTCGGTCTGCATTTGTTTAGCTAGGTAACCTTTGATAAGTGTTGAGAGTTTTGGCATTTCTCCGTTGAAACTGACTATCTGGTTGCTTTTGAGTGCGTTTACTTGGAAGCTTTTGGCTGCTTCGTTGAATGTGAATGAAACGGTTTGTGCTCCGTTGGCTAGGTGTTGGAAGTCTTCCCATTGGCTGCATTGGAGTGTGAGTGGTAACCCGTTTGGAACGGCTAACGTTGGGGCTGCAGGTTTGGGCTGTTTTCCTTCTGCAGGCGCCGGTTGGGCTGCTGCCGGTTCGGCGCGTGGCATGGCTTTCATCAAGTTGCCGATGTCTATTTGTAAGTTGGTTATTTTGTCCTCAATTTTCTTGACTTTCCCGTTTATCTCCCCATTCTCCCCTAGTTGGTCTGCAACTGTGCCGAGTTCGCTTACGAGGCGGTCAAGGTCTTTTTCGTGTTCCTTGAGAACATTAACGATGAAGTCTAATGCTTCCAACGCTTCATCTTTGGATGGTGGTTTCTCTGACATGTCCAGTTCAGTCCTTAGTCAGCTAAATATCAGGAGAACTTAAATAAAGCTAACGAATCCCAAAAACATATCCACGCAAATACGTTCACCTATAGATTCTCAATACATACTATTCAAAAACTTTTGGTTTGTTTTGCTAATGAAACATGACCTATCTGTTTATTTGTTGTTTTTGTGTAAAACGCAAATACAGATATGTTGCTGCTTTAGAAGCTTGCAACACCCTTCTTATCGCTAAAATCATACCATTTCCACAGTGCCTCTGCTGCTTTGTCACCGTAGCCTTGTTTGGTAAGCATCTCCTTGAACGATGCCCTTGCCTGTTCGCTCAACATGCCTCACTGTAGCACCCCAATCACTGGGCGGCTGAAAAATAAATGTTCTGGACCCTCAATATACATGACGTTTACTGCAAGGTTCTTAAGCAAAATCTGCACTTATACGCGTGGATGATGAAGCCTAGAGTCACTGAGCCACAGCGGTGATATTGACTCGACGGGCAAACTGACATGCAACCTGTGCCTGCAGTAGCGCAGACAAAAGTCTGCTCTATGTAGGTCCACAATCGCTTTCTACATAAGCCTACAAACCCAAATGTACCCACAAAAGCAAGTTAGTTTTCTTTGCGCAACCCAAAATATACCAGCAACGCAGTTGCCGCCAAAATCGCCACCGCCAACACGATTTCTATGTTCATGGAGAAAATTTTTGCGGCTTCATCTATGGTTGGTTCTGGAGTTGGTGACGGCGTCGGGGTAGCGGTTGCGGTTGTTTGCGCCGTAACCGTCTGGGTATACGCTACCAAAACTAAGCCAAGAAGGAGCACCAACGCTAAATGTTGCCGTTTCATAGCCAATTCGACTGCATCGTTAACTTTCTTATCCTTTTCGGTAACCCCTGATTTGGTATGTTTTTTAATCCCCCTGCAGCCTACCCTTATAGAGAACGCACGTTTTGGTGCCGCCATGGAGAACCTGACCAAAGCCAAATTTACCCACCTCGATAAACTTCTCTACCTCCAACTTCAGGTAACTAAGCGCCAATTTGTTGAATATGTCATCAAGATGGCGCCGCGGCTGTTGCCGTTTCTGCGCGACCGCCCCTTGGTGGTAACACGGTATCCTGAAGGCGCCGCCGAACCTGGTTTCTATGCTAAAAACGCGCCTGAAGGTATTCCTTCTTGGGTAAAAACCATCAAAATTCCCAGTGATACCCCAAGGCGCGAAACTAACTATGTGGTCTGCAACGACCTTGATACGTTGCTTTGGTTGGCAAATTTGGATGCTTTGGAGATTCATATACCTCTGTCGCGGATAGACTCGTTGGACGTGCCTGATTTTGTGTTTTTCGATATTGACCCTGAGCCGCCTGCCACTTTTCAAGACGCCGCCCATGTTGCCTTGCTGTTGTATGAGAAGCTGGACGCATTGGGGCTTGTGGCTTACGTGAAAACTTCGGGCAAAAAAGGGCTTCACATGCTTTTACCTGTAGTGGGCGCGTACAGTTTTAGTCAAACCCGCAACTTTGTTCATGCCCTTGGCAAACTGCTCGCCCAAGATTCTCCGCTGGTTGTTTCCGAGTTTAAGGACACCAAAAAACCGGGCACCGTCTACGTTGACTACGTGCAAAACACTGAGGGTCGTACGTTGATTTGTCCTTATAGCCTGCGGGTAACTCCAGAAGCAACTGTGTCCACGCCTCTTGATTGGGCAGAGCTTAAGAAAGGCATAAAGCCCGCCGACTTCACTATTTTCAATGTCCCTCTCCTCAAAACGGATCCGTGGAAAGACATTTTTAGTCACCCCCAAAAACTGGAGGTTTACTGATGCAAGAACAAAACAAAAAACCCACCCGCCCCCGAAAACAGGCGGCAATGCAAGCCGAAAAACCTGCCGACCAAACATCCAAAACAGCAGAAACCCAAGCTGCCAAGTCAGCGCCAATTTCTCGCCGTTCCATGTGGTCAGGCAGCATCAGCATCGGCTTAATCAACGTGCCCGTGAAGCTGTATGCAATGATTTTTGACCGAGGCGTAACCTTCCATTTCCTACACAAAACCGACAACGCGCCCCTGCACTACCAGAAAATTTGCACCAAGGACAATCAGGTGGTGCCTTGGCCTGAGGTGGTGAAGGGCTATGAGGTTTCTAAAGACGAGTACGTGGTTTTTGACCCTGCAGAGTTGGACGCGGTTAAGCCTGAGTCGGATAAGCGGATTCGGATAAGCAAGTTTGTGGATTACTTTTCCGTGGACCCCGTGTATTTTTCGTCTAGTTATGTGTTGTTGCCTGATAAAAGCAAGGACGCCTACAGCTTGCTGCTTACGGCATTAGAGAGTATGGGGAAGGCCGCTGCAGGACGAATCACTATGCGTACCAAAGAGTACCCAGCATTGGTACATGCTTACAAAGGTGCCTTAGTGCTAACCACAATGCGTTACAGCTACGATGTCAGTGACCCCCAAGACTTCGAACAACTCCACAAACTCAAACCCCCCGAAAAAGCCGAACTGGGCCTCGCTAAAAAAATCATAACTGACCTTTCAGGCGATTTTGACATAACCGAATACCGTGACACTTACCGAGAACGCGTCGAAGAACTCATCCAGAAAAAACTTCAAGGCGAAACCGTGACCGTGGAGCGGGCGCCGCCTAAAGAGGAAGTCAAGAGTCTCATGTCGGCGCTTCAGGAGACGCTAAAGCAGCTGGAAAAACAATGACGCCCACTGCCCATTACCGTCCCATGCTTGCCCGCGAAGTACACGAAGCCTTCACGGACAAAGACTGGCTTTTCGAAATCAAATGGGACGGGTTTCGCGCCATCGCCTACGTTGACCAGACGGTTAGCCTGCGAAGCCGCAACAATCAGGAACTTATCCGCAACTTTCCCGAACTTGAAGAACTCGCCCAGCTAGCCCCCGACACAGTTCTGGATGGTGAAATCATAATCCTTAATGACGGTCAAGTAGATTTTCAGGCGCTGCTGGAACGCCGTCGTATGCCTGCACCTAAGCAGATTTGGCTAAAAACCAAACATTTGGAGGCGGTGTATGTGGTTTTTGACATTTTGGAACGTGACGGCAAGCCACTTTTGGATTTGCCGCTGCTGGAGCGCAAAAAAATTCTCCAAGACTCCGTGAAGGAGGGCTCACATGTGCTTTTGGCAGACTACGTGGAAGAAAAAGGGGAAGCGTACTATCAGGTTGCACTTCAAAAAGGCTTAGAAGGTGTTATGGCGAAACGCAAAGACAGCCCCTACGAGGCAGGGTTGCGTAGCGGGAACTGGCTGAAAATCAAAAAAATGCATGTTCTTGATGTGGTTTTGTTTGGTTACACGCAGGGCGGTGGGGCAAGAGACAAAACATTTGGCAGCCTGCTTATGGGACTATTTGATGCGGCTGGCAAGCCTGTCTATCTTGGCAAAGTTGGAACGGGATTTAGCGAAAAAACCTTGCAGACGCTTCTGGAACGCTTTGAACGCCTCAAAACCGACACCGCACACTTTGAGGTGGAAGACCCCCAAACCGTTACATGGCTTATCCCCGAGTTAGTTGCCGAGGTCACCTACCAATCCATAACTAAAGACCACAAACTCCGCATCGCCCAATTCCAAAATCTTCGAACCGATAAGCCTGCCCGAGAATGCACCACTGACCAACTTGCTGGCGAACCCACCGGACAAGTGTTGTCTGAGTACGAGGCAAAACGGCACTTTGAACGCACCCCCGAACCCTCAGGTGCATCCACGATTGGGTCGGAGCAGCCTGTTTTTGTGGTTCAAGAACACCACGCCCGCCTCCTCCACTACGACTTCCGCCTTGAACGTGACGGTGTGTTGAAGAGTTGGGCGGTTCCCAAAGGCATCCCTGAGGGTGACGAGAAACGCTTAGCAGTAGAAACTGAAGACCACCCCTTAGATTACGCCACGTTTGAGGGTGAAATTCCCAAAGGCGAATATGGCGCTGGCGAAGTTGTGATTTGGGACCGTGGTACGTTTGTGACGAAGGTTTGGACGGAAAAAATGATAGAGGTTCTCTTGGCGGGGGCGAAGTTGAAGGGGCGTTATGTGTTGGTGCCGCTTAAGCCTAGCGGCGAAAAACGAAACTGGCTTATGTTGAAGGGGAAGGATTCGCCGTGACTTTGCGTGTGGGTACGATTGGGTGGAGCTACAGTTTCTGGAAACCCAGTTTTTACCCTGAAAAGTTGGCGTCAAAAGATTTCTTAACTTACTACGCCAGCCATTTTGGCAGCGTAGAAGTAGACAGCACCTTTTATCGCATCCCCACCGCCAAAACCGTCACCGAATGGCAAAAACAAACCCCCAGCAGCTTCATGTTCTCGCTTAAATTTCCCCAACAAATCACCCACGTAAAAATGCTCAAAGACTGCCAACAAGAAACCAAAGTGTTTTTGGAACGTGTGGCGCTTTTGGGTGAAAAGTTGGGGGTGTTGCTGTTGCAGTTTCCGCCGCTTTTTCGAAAGCAGCATTTTCCGCGGCTAGCGGAGTACCTCAAAACTTTGCCCCCCGAGCATCGTTATGCGGTGGAGGTTCGAAACAAGTCCCTGCTTACCCCGGAACTTTACCAACTGCTCCGCAGCTATGGCGTGGCGTTGGTGTGGGTTGACTCCCCCAAAATGCCTCTAATCGTGGAAGAAACTTCCGATTTTGTGTATGCCCGTTTAGAAGGCGACCGAAAAGCCGTTGTAGGCACTTTGGGTAAAATTGAACAGGACAAAACCGAACAAATTGGTGTTTGGGCAAGCCGCCTAAAACCTATGTTAACCCGTAAACGGGCTGTATTTGTGTATTTTGGGAAATACTTCAGCGGTTTTCCGCCTTCGGATGTCGATTCGCTTTTAAAGGCCGTTGAAACCGCTTAATCAGCGTGGGCTTAGGTTCGGTTTGGTATTTTGAATCTTTATCTCGTATTAACAAGTCTTAATCATATCTGCCGCTAAGGTTTTTTGTTGGCTAACGAGCGGCTAGAATATGGAATCGCGTACCATAGAACCCATCATAATTGATGCTTCCCCTTCTGTTCAAACAACCAAACCTGCAAACTTTACCCGAGAACGCGTAATTGCTTTGTTAAAGCAAACTGGGCTTCAAGACACACAAATAATCGACGACCCTGCAATTAAAACCGCAGATATCCTTCCAACTCTGCGTAAAGCAAAAATCCAAATTCCCGAAGCCTTCTTTCAAGAATTAGCCCTTGAAATGAACTTGTCCTATCTAAGCTACGAAGACATCAAAAAACACTGCCAAAACCCCCGAAACTGCAACTATCTGCGCCTTCTTCCCTCCCGTATCATACGCATGTACCAAATAATTCCGCTCCACATTACTTCAGAAGAGGCTTTTTTGGTAACAGCTAACCCGTTTAATCGCAAAGCCATGTTAACAATACAGCTGCTTTTAGGTGAACGCAAAATCAGTTGGGTTGTTGCTTCCTCGGAGGCGGTTGAGTCGTCGGTGGAGAATGGGTTTCGGGAAATCCACAAACAAAAAGCCCTTCAAGACCTCTATTACCGTAACCCTGATGAATCCGCCTACAAAGTGCTTTTCCAAAACCAAAAACGCTGGATTATCGGTGCCCTGATTGCCTTGGCGGTTGCTTTGGTTGTTAGTTCCGTTTGGACGTTTGCTGTTTTGTTTGCCGCCATAAACGTTGCTTACTTTTTGGTGAACCCCGTCAAAATTTACATCTCCGCGAAAGGGTTTCAAGCTGCCCAAACCATCAACCTTACACCTGACGATATGGACAAAACAAGCGATGCAGAGTTGCCCATTTACACGGTTTTGGTGCCAGTTTACCATGAATCCAAAATTCTGCCTCAAGTGATGCGTAACATTTATCGTATGAATTACCCCAAAGACAAGTTAGACGTTAAACTCCTCATGGAAGAAAAAGATGAAGAAACCCTCCAAGAAGCTCGCAAGTTAGGCTTGTTTGGGGAACCTGGAGCATTTATCGAAGGTATTCCTCCTGCGGAGTATCGTAGCTTTCTTAAAGTTTTTGACCCCATTGTGGTTCCCGAAGCAGACATAACCACCAAGCCCCGCGCCTGTAACTATGGGTTGCTTCGGGCAAACGGCAAGTACTGCGTAATTTATGATGCAGAAGACAGCCCTGACCCAGACCAACTGCGGAAGGCAGCGGTGGGTTTCCTAAGTGCCGGCGACGATATTGCATGTTTGCAGTCTAAACTGAACTTCTACAATGCCTCCGAAAACGTGTTAACCGGCTGGTTTAGTATTGAGTACTCGTATTGGTATGATTTCTTTTTGGAGGGTTTGGACAAGGTCGATGTTCCCATCCCCTTAGGTGGCACCAGTAACCACTTCCGAGTTGACCAACTGCGGGAACTGGGTGGATGGGATCCCTATAACGTCACCGAAGACGCCGACTTAGGCTTACGCATAGCCCGCAACAAACTCAAAACCGCCATGCTAGAATCCTACACCTACGAAGAAGCCACTCTTAAAGTCTGGAGCTGGATTAAGCAGCGGTCCCGATGGTACAAAGGACACGTCCAAACTTACCTTGTTAATATGCGGCATCCCCGCAAGTTGCAGCAAGAACTGGGTTGGCGCCAATTTCTGCTCTTCCAGTTCACCTTCGGCGGCTCCATATACATGCCCATCATAAACCCGTTCCTGTGGGGACTTACCGCCGTCAGCCTATTTGCTCCCTCGCTTTTTGGCAGCCTCTTTTTGTTGCCAGTGCAGGCGCTGTGCATTTTTAACTTGATTGTGGGCAACTCTGCGTACCTGCTTTTGTATGTGGCCGCATGCTTAAAACAGAAAAAGTATCGGGCGTTAGGGTTGGCGTTGACGATGCCTGCCTACTGGGTACTTATCAGTATAGCGGCTTGGCGGGGGCTGGTGCAGTTGGTGACTAAACCATTTTACTGGGAAAAAACCCAGCACGGCGTCACCAAAACTGCAAAATAAGCCGCAAACCATCCAACCCCTTTATCGCCATGTGGCGCAAGTGTTTGGTGGTTTGAGTTTAATAACACTTATAAAAACTTCTGCTAACCTATTGACCGTGAATTGATTATGCCTTTCTGCGAAAAATGTGGCGCCGAAGTGAAAGCAGATTCAAACTTCTGCCGTAGCTGTGGTGCCCCCCAAAAAGCAGCATCTAACCCGCCTACACAGGCACCTACTCCCTCTCCTCAACCAACTGTGCCACCCACCCCCGCACCTGCGGCTCCAGTGGCACCAGCAGCAAACTCCCCAGACCAAGAACCCGTCTTAGGAGTATTGTATATGCGAAAACCCAAATCGCTGGGACGATACGACGCATTCAACGCCGTTCTTACCCCCCAACGCGTAATTTTAGCCCAAATGACTAGCGACATGGTTAAAGATGCCGCTATGCAAGCTCGAGACCAAGCCAAAGCTGAAGGCAAAGGCTTCTTTGGGCAATGGGGTGACCAACTTAAAGCAACTGCCAGCTACAGCAAACGTTACCTCTCCATGTCTCCTTCTGCCGCCCTGAACGAAACACCTGGCAACTTTGCCCTCAACAATAACAGTATGCGGGAAGTCAAGCTGAAACTCAAAGACATCCACCAAGGCAGCACCGAAAGTCACGAATTCGAAATTGAATTCCACGCTGCCGAAGGCAAATTCGAGTTCCGCATGGACGAACGAAACGAATACGTGCAACTGCTTAAGCAAGTGTACGGTGAACGCGTGAAAACGCCGTTTGGGTATTTCTCGTCTCACGGTGTCCGCGTAAAACTGTTCTAGATGTGGTAACGGGCGCGGACGTGCCTCTGCAGCAAGTACGCTGAGATGATGGCGCTGTAGGGGATTTCGCCGTAGCCTGCAAACTTGGGGATGCCTGGAACGCTGGGCAAATTCAGCAACGCCAACACATCTGCCACGATGACAAACGCGGCAACTGCAACGGTGCCCAGCCAACCCCACTTCTTTTCTTTCCACAACCCAACCGCAAAAACCACAGTTAGAACGCTGTAGATAATCGTGTAGGTGCTGTAGCTGTCAGACGACGCTGCAAACAGCCACACCCCAAAAACAACGTGCCCAACACCGACAAGCAGTTGGACGGCAACAAGCACAACAACCCCTATTGTTCTGCCATGAAACGTAGGCGGACCACGAGCAGCCGTCATGTTTGCTCAATTAAAACTGAACGGCTACGCCTAATTTGCTTTGTGTCTACACGAATTTTAAGTCAAAACTGCTAGACACCCCTTCGCCCCAAGACTGCCGAATCGGACAAATCTTCTGTGCCATGTCTAGATTTTCTCTGCTTTACCTCGTTCGTGCTCCACTCGGATTCATAGTTGGGCTTGTCATAACTTACTGGGCAGCCGACATTAACCGCTCCGTCGGAAAACCATCGCTCACCATACTTTCTGTGGCGCTTGCGTTTGTAGGCATGTTTTTTTGGGTTAATAATCCACTAACCCAGCCCAATAACCCAGTATAGTCAGCATTAGGGCTTTTCAATGAGTTCTATAAGCGTCCCGTCAGGGTCTTCAACAAACGCAATCAACGAACCCGTAAGCGACAATCTATACGGCTCGTCCGTGATGATTACGCCAGCTTTACGCATCGCCTCAAGGGTTTGGTTCATGTTTCTGATGTTGAATGCTAAGTGGTCAAAAAGGCGGTCCTCATAGTCCGCTTGTAGGAACTTTTTCTGGTCGCGGTACAGTGTTAATTCCAGTTGGGCGCCTTTGCCTTCGGGGTCTTGGAGAAAAACCAGCTCAGCGTTGGTTTTGGCGATTTCTTTGCGACTAACAATCTTCATGCCCAAAAAATCCACGTAGAATTGGGTTGACCGTTCCATGTTGCTGACGCGGATGCTTGTATGTAGAAACACATCGTTCACCATTACAAGTGTGTTTTTGTGGGTGGTATAAACTGTTCCTTTGGGTTACTGGACTGTTTTTGTTTTAGCTACACCTGAAACCACAAAAATAGCCGCTGCCAAAACCAGAAGCGCAGTTAACGACCAGAACAGTCCCCCGTACTGTAGAGCGGTGGCTAAGATGATGCCGCTGATTATGGGTCCTAATGCTTGTCCAACATCCATCATGGTGCTCAAGAAACCCATCGACGCCCCCACCATGTTAGATGGCGTAGTTTCAACCATCAAAGGCGCCGTAGAAGAAACCACCATGGCAAAGCCTAACCCGTACCCGATGGAGATAGCTAAGAGCACGACAAACTCTGTAGTGAAGGGAACCGCAAACAGCAACCCCGCACTCACCAAGCACCCTGCAACAATGGGCATTTGTCTGCCTATACGGTCCGAAAAACGCCCCATCAACGGACGCGCAACAATTAACGAAATCACTTGTATCCCAATAACCACTGAAATCTCCAACGCGTTCAGCCCTGCAGCCATCATGTATTGCACTAAATAGAATTCAACAACGCCGTAAACATAGTATTGGCAGGCTTGAACGAAACTAACGACGACAGCGCCGCGGTTGCGGGCTATGGCTGCCCAACTGTGCAGCATGGTGGACGCCACTTTTTTGCCGTTTGCCTCTGCTTTAGGCGGGTTCTTAGTTTCACCGCGTAAAAGCAACGCAATCACAAACGCCGTCACTCCAGCCGCTGCCACCGCCAAGTATAGCGTGTGATAACCGTAACTTGTAACGAATAGGATGGAGCCGCCCAGAAACGGTGCAGCGCCCCGACCGATGTACGTGACGGCGTTAAAGGTGCTTATACGTTCGCCGCGTTTAGCGGGGTACTGTTCGGCTATGGTGGCTTCGGCAACGGGGACAAAGATGGCAGTTGCAAATCCGTGGTAGAACCGTACCATCGCAAGTTGCCACCAGTTGCCTACAAACAGGTACAGAAACGGCGCAGAAGCAAAAACGAACGTGGAGAACAGCAAGAGTTTACGGCGCCCAAAAACGTCAGAAAGGGAGGCAGCGGGAAGACTGATGAGAATGCCGGGGATAGTGGAGGCGGCGGCAATTAAGCCAGTGAGGTCTTGGGGTGTGCCTAGGCTTAGTGCGAAGGGGTTGAGCACTGGGTTTTTGGACATGGTGGAGCTAAGGATGGCGAATGCTCCCATAACGCACAAGATGAGGTAGTAGCTGTCGCCGAGGGTTGTGAGTTTTTTGAGTTGCACAGGGGTCAGTGTTATGGTGGTAAGCGGTTATTTTGGAGTTTCGGCTATTTTGGATGCATACTGCGGTCTTACTAAAATTAAGCCCACTAGCCATAGGTGTGTTCGATTTGTGGTGGGACGTGGGCGTTTAACCGAATGAAGTAACATCATTAAACTGCCGCGCCACCACTTAACTGCTTTAAAGAAATAAAAAAGACCAAAAAACAACCAATTTGCTTTTTCAACAGGTTACAGCTTATTGGTCATTTCATTAATCTGCTGCTCCATCATGTGCCCCCGGCAATAAACCACTGCGTTCTTCACGCCCGGCACACTTTTCGCAGTCGCCTTCACATCACTAGCCAACTTGAAAGCGATAGGACAAAACGGGCTAGTTGGAATAAACTCAATATTAACCACGCCTGGCTCTTCCTCTTTCACGCTGGTAATCATTTGCATCTCGGCAAAGCTCTGACCTGTTTCGGGGTCCTGAACTTTTCCGACTTCAACTCGAACCTTCTCTTCCAGTTCAGTCAACTCTTTTCACTTTCTCCCAACTAAATCTAAAGGGATTATTGACTGGGTAATAAATATAAAACTGTTGCATGAAAGTATGCCTCTTGACGTTACTTTGCATGGTGAACATGGATGAGTGAAAACTGCATATTCTGCAAAATCGTCAACCGACAAGCCCCCGCCAGCGTCGTCTACGAAGATTCCCAAATCCTCGCATTCATGGATATCCGACCCGTAAGCGAAGGACACACCCTAGTTATCCCCAAGCAGCACTACGTAGACATATTTGATACGCCCCAAGATTTGCTAGCTGCCGTCCACAAAGTCACCAAACCCCTAGCGACCGCCATTAAAACCGTAACCCATGCTGACGGCATTAGCGTCGTGCAGCAAAACGGCAAAGCCGCAGGTCAAGACATATTCCACCTGCACGTACACATAATTCCAAGATTTGAAGACCGCAAACTTCCGCACTTCGGCGACCTTTCCGTTGCCAGCCGCGAAAACCTTGACGAAATGGCGAAAAAAATCAAAACCCAACTATAACAACCAAAAATTGGGAAGCCTCTTCGGCTTAGTTTTCTTTCTCTTTTCTGCTTCCGTTATGAAGCAAAGTATTGGGGCCGTTTATCAGCCATTTCTAGTCGCTCCTTGTCCACCAATGCGGAACTGTCATGTTTGAATCTGAATCAGACAAAGGAACCAAATTCATCTCAGCTTCCCCAGTAAATTTTGCTTGCGCCCTTTGTGGGTGTTAACGTGATGTTGAGAACAAAAAATTTTAAAGGGAGACTTTGCCGTTCTAGAATTGGGTTGAGTTCAGTGGGAACTGCTCAGGTGGTTCGCCACCTACTGCAACTTCCGTACAACGCTGCAACTCAACCCACCTCTTTTCAACCAAATCCCTTCTTTCTGGCTGCTAGTTTTTTGCGTGCTGCTTTCAATTGCTTGCACAAGAGACCTTTGACGCTTCTCCAAAAGGCAGATAAACCCAAACCCTGTTAATCCCTACAGCACATGCGAGGTTTGTTTTATGGCGAAATATCGCTGCACTGTTTGTAATTACATTTTTGACGAAGAAAAAGAAGGCAAAAAATTCAGCGCCCTCCACAACGAATGGGTCTGTCCTGTTTGCGGTGTTCCTAAAAGCAGTTTTGTACTGCTTGCCGAAAAATCTGTCCAAGCCTCCAAACAGGCTAAAACTGTTTCCGAAGTTCTAGTTGATCAAATAGCGGAGTGGGGTGTAACCTACGTTTTCGGTGTCCCAGGTACTTCCACCCTTGGCGTGGTTGATGCAGTCAGAAAAAGTGACAAGGTCAAGTACATTCAGGTTCGTCATGAAGAGGTCGCTGCGTTTATGGCTTCCGCATATGGTAAACTCACAGGGCATGTTGCAGCATGTTTGAGTGTTTCGGGTCCAGGTGCAACCAATTTGGCTACCGGACTTTACGATGCCAGTTTAGATCGTTCTCCCGTGATAGTGCTGTCTGGTATGGTTGCACGCCAATACATTGGACCTGGAAGCTTGCAAGAAATTGACCAACACAGCTTCTTTGAACCCATCTGCGTCTTTAACAAGACCCTCATGAGTGAGGACCAAACAACCATGCTTGCCACTTTAGCCGTAAAACGTGCCCTGCTTGACCGTGGCGTTAGTAACATAGGTCTTCCCAATGACGTTCAAAAACTTCCCTGCACCAACCCGATTCAACCTTTTGAAGGGCGAATGCCTAACTTGGCGTTTGCCGCAGATGATTCGTTGATAGAGAAAGCCGCAAAAGTCATCGATTCAGCCGAGCGCCCTGTTATCGTGGCAGGTTTTGGTAGCCGTGGACAAGGCAACAAGCTGCTGGCGTTGGCAAAAAAAATCAGCGCCCCAATCGTTACCACGTTTAGAGCAAAAGGTGTTGTTGATGAGTCTAATCCGTTTGCGGTAGGTTGTCATGGTGGTGTCGGCTCAACCGCTTCAGGTACACTTGTTTCGAAATCCGATTTGCTTATCGTAATCGGTTCCTCCTTTAGCCAGTACTCTCTTTTGCCGCAGAAACGAACAATACAAATTGACATTAACATGAACATGATCGCCAAAAAGTACCCTGTTGAAGTTGGACTGCTCGGAAACAGCGCCATCCTCATACCTAAACTCACCGCCAAAGTCCAACCAAAAAACAACCCCGCATACCTCAACGAAGTTGCCATCCTAAAAGACGAATGGAACAAACAACTGCTCAAAGAAGCTGACGGTTCACTCAAACCAATACGTCCGCCATACATCATAAAAGTGCTCAACGATAAAGTTGCCTCAGACGCCGTTATCTCAATAGATGTAGGTGAGAACTGCTGGTGGTTTGGCAGAAATTTCCAGATGAAGAAAACCCAAAAACTGGTCATGAGCGGTTTATTGGCGACAATGGGCTTTGGACTGCCGGGCGCGATGGCAGCGGCACTTGCTTATCCCGAACGGCAAATTGTCTGCGTCACTGGTGATGGCGGCTTTACACAGGTTATGGGCGATTTCTTGACTGCCCTCAAACACCAACTGCCCGTCAAAGTTTTTGTATTCAACAACAAAAGCTTGGGCATGATTGAGCAGGAACAAAAATTTGAAGGCTATCCAAGCAACCAGACGGAGCTCTTTGACTTCAGCTTTGCTAAATACGCAGAAAATGCAGGCGGTTTAGGCATTAAAGTTGTTGAACCTGCCGCTTTGGAGGCTGCGGTAGAGAAGGCTTTTGCATCAGATAAACCCGCTGTAGTAGACATTGATACGGACTCACGGCGTTTCCTCTAATTTTTCTCACGTGTGCACGACGCCTGACCGCGCTATAACCCAAATAATAGCGGCTATTTTATTTGTTTTAGGAGCTGGCATGCCATGCACAGTTCCCCTGCCGCCGGCTCCCCACATTCCTTACACTCTTTAAATTCACCTTTCTGCGTCACCTCAGTCATGGCGGGACGCAGTTTCTCAATGGAGCGAAAGACTGTATGTTTGGTTCCTGCGTGGCGTTCTTCCATGCGGTTCAACAAGCCTCGGATGTCATTGCGCATCGCTTCCCCCGCATACGGACACGGCGTGCTCTGAAAATCCACCCCTTTCACAAAGGCATAAAGGGCGCTTTCTTTTTCGGGCACCTCGCACATGGGTTTGACTTTTTGCACCAGCCGCGGATGCACCCGCCCCGTTATGGGACCTTCGGCAACGATTTTGGGGATGTCGCCGTGGAAGATGTTGAGCAGGGTAGTTTGCACTTCGTCATCAAGGGTATGTCCAGTGGCGATTTTGTTGGCACCCACATCCAAGGCGGCTATGTTGAGGGCTTTGCGACGCAGTACCCCACAAAACGCGCATGGGGTGAGTTGGATTTTTTGTTCACCTATACGTTGGGCGATGTCGTCCATGGTTACGCCATAAAGCTGCTTAAAACTCACCGTGTGATGCGGTATGCCCAGTTTTTTGCATGAGTTCTCTGCAATCTGCATGGCTTCATCACGATAGCCCACAATACCTTCATCTACGGTAACTGCCGTTAACTTTGCCCGTGGATACTTGCGTTCCATCTTCGCCAAAACCTCAAGCAGCGTGATGCTGTCTTTGCCGCCTGAAACCGCTATGGCGACATGGTCGTTGTAGTCAAGCATTTTGTATTTGCTGATAGTCGCACGCACTTTGTCTTCGATGGATTCAGAGAAGCAACGCTTGCAGAGCCGCTCACCGCTGTAAATTCGATGAAAGAAGGGGTCTTTGCGTTTACAAGCTGAACATTTTGCAGGTTGGCTCATTATGCTCAGCATTACAGGAAAAAAGGAAACCTAATAAATTATGCTGGCAAAACCGCGGATTCGCCGATGTTGCAGGGCTATACGGGTATGCTTGGGATATAAGCAGCGTTTGCAGGCAAGCAATCGGCAACGGGCGCAGCCACATAGGCCTGACCGAGGTTTTGTTGTAACTTGCGCAAAAGCAACGTTTCTAGTTGCCCCGCGGAGGCACCAAAAATGCGCTCCAATGCGCTGTAAAATTCTTCAGTATGGAACAGGATTTCGGTTTTTTTGATGCCGAACGTGTTTTCGAGGTGGAAGTATAGTTTTGATTTGGCTGCTTCGCCGAGAAGTGAGAAGGTTTCGTCAATGGACCGAAGCATGAGGAGGTCTACGTTTTGTGTTGATGGTTCACTTTTGGGTGGGGGGTTCATTGCAGTACCTCATGTTAGTTTTCTGCTTTGGGGGTGGTTGATTCAATTAATGCTGTACAGTTAAAATCACTTGTGCACCACCAAACTGAATCAGTAATCGTTTTTTAGACACAACATAAAAGCGTCAGCATCCATGTGTTGGTTGATTGCTGTGGCAAAAAAACCGCGACTGCACCAAGAAACCATCGAAGTCACCTACAACACGGACCGCTGGAGCCAACTGGCATTGTGCCGATGCAAAACCCAAATCATACTAGATGCTCTTGAACTTCAGCATCTAAAGGCTGTAGTGCATGGCAGCATCGCCCGCGGCGACGTCAATGCTGGCAGCGACATAGACATATTCATAACTGACCCGCCAAGTAGCTTCCAAATTGAAACCGCCCTTGAACAAGCCCACTTCCCAATTATCAACCGCGTCGTTATCCAAGCTACTCCCGCATACTCCATGAAAGCATATCTTGAAATTGACGCTACAACCACGGTTTCGTTCCCTTTGATGGGGCTGCGGCGGGTGGAACGCGAATTTTATCAATTCAGCGGTCAAGTTGACGCGTTGATGCTGCGGGAGCAAGTGCGAGTGGCGGGGGTGGATAAGCGGTTAATGCTTATCGAACCCACCCTTCAGGGGCATATCGAAAGCAGCATCATAGGTCAAGAGGAACATGTGGCTAAACGGTTAGGCATCGCGGTTGAAACAGTTTTAGATCGCGTACACGCGTTGACGCGCCGTGACCGAGTGGGCAGAACTGGGGTCTTTTTAAAACGTGAGCTTTTGCCTCAGGAAACGTTTGAGTTGGCTCTGCAACGGTTGGCAGATGAAAATCCTGCGGTGCGACGCAGGCTAAAAATGTAGTTGCTTATCGGATGGTTTCGAGCAGTATGCGTTTAAGGATGCCAAAGCCGTGGCGGACCTTAAGCTTCTTTTGACCTAGCCGTTGCCGATACTGGATTGGCACCTCAATGGTTTTGTATCCGCTGCGTTCCACTTGGTGGTTTAATTCTACTTCTACATCGAAGCTTTTGGATTTGATTTTCCAGTCGCGCAAGATGTCTGCGCGGATAACACGTAGCCCCGTCAAGGGGTCGTTTAGGGAGACGCCGTTAAAGAAGCTGTGCGCTACGGACAGAATTTTGTTGCCAAAATAGAAGCGGTTTCGGAGGGCTTTATCGTCAACTTTGCCGCAAAAGCGGTTGCCGCAAACCATGCCGACTTTGGGGTTATGTTCCAAAATCTCAATCATGTCGGGCACGTTCTGGGCGGGGTAAGTGAAGTCTGCATCCGTTAAAACCACGTACTCCACGTCGTCGTCTATGTATTCGAGGGCTTTGGCTATGGCATCACCTTTGCCTTTGCCATCCTGCAGCAGCACATCTACGCCTAAGTCTTTTGAAACTTCTACTGTGCGGTCTACACTGTTTCCGTCCACGACCAAAATTCGAGGCGCAAACAAGCGACTCTGCATCTCTGTAATTGTTAAGCCGATCCCTTCTTGTTCGTTAAGCGCTGCTATGATGACTTCGGTAGAGTTGAAACGTTGCCAAGGAGCTAAATCCGGGATAGCTGACTGTAAGGTTTGCATGTTAGTTCACGACTGAATATCGTAACTGTGCAGAAACATTATAAACGAGCTTTCGCACCCAAAAATAGTGCAAGTATAACAATAGGTCAAAAATCGATACATCCCCCAAAACAGGCGCACCTTTGAAAAACGCTTAAAAACGGGGTTTTTGATGCATCAACCTAATATAGTATGAAAGCCATACATTATAGGTAACGTCGGATTCTTCAAGAAAAGGAAAAGATACGGCTTTTTCAAGGCGACTCCGACTAAGAGGGGAAAACTTTGAAACGAAAGAAACCATCGATAAGCGAACATCTTGCGTCTCTCTCAGTTCAATACGGTCTTTACCCAGCAGAACTGTTCGAAGCTCTAGTGTCAGCACGCGAAAATAAGAAAGCCCAATGCGAAGGCTTAACCATAGAATACCGCGGCAGTGTCGATGGAGAAGCGATTTTTCTTGTCAAGCAAGACGGCAATGTTGCAGGCCAATTCCGTGTTACCGAAGAAACATTGGCGCAGAAAAACTTGCCCTTCAACAGCTGGATGGAAACCGACCGCATCCGCAAACAAATCGCCAAACAAACCCCAATGGAACCTGTCGCCGTGCAAATTCAAGATCTCAGGCAAGGCATGAAAAAAATTAATCTCGAAGCCAAAGTGGTGCAAATTGATGAACCTCGGATGGTTCACACCCAGTTTGGTAACAGTGCTCTTTTAGCTAACGCCGTTGTAGAAGACGAGTCTGGCAAAATCAAACTTTGCCTCTGGGACCAGCAGGTCAAGGCGGTAGCAGTGGGCGACAAAATTCAAATCAATAATGCTTCAGTTTCGGTTTTTAAGGGCGAAAAACAGTTGCGGCTTGGCAAAACCGGTTCACTTGAGGTAACCGAAGCCGCCACCAAAGGCGCAAGTAAATCTAAAAAGTCCGCGCCAAGCATCACTGCATAACGTCTTTTGTAAGCAAAAACAGTGCCACTTCACCAAACACATTAGGCCACACCTTAATCAGCTTACCATTGCTTGATAAAAACGCAGCTTTCTCCACTTTTATCTCTCTTTTTTTACAAAACACCCAAAAATCGGTTATGCTTAGAAAGTGCAGGTTCGGTGTTTCATACCATTGGTAGGGAAGCGACGACGCCACAGGCACAGTGCCACGCAACACAATCTGCAACCGATTGGCGTAGTGGCAGAAGTTGGGAAACCCCACAATTGCGTGTTTGCCTGCCCGAAGCGCTTCTTCTAAGACAAACGCGGGTTTTTTGACTTGTTGAAACGTCTGATTCAAAATCACATAATCAAAACTTCCGTCGTCATACTCGGATAAGCCTGTGTCGATGTCTTGTTGAAACACGTTTAACCCTGCAGCAACGCAGGTGTGGGTGGCGTGCTCGTTTAGTTCGATGCCTTGGGCGCGGACCTGTTTTTCGGTTAAGAGCCGCGTCAGCAGTGTGCCGTCGCCACAGCCTAAATCTAAAACGGACGCTCCGCTTTCCACCCAACTTACGATTAGGTCTTGGTCTTTGCGGCTGATTTGATTCATGCTTTGCCTCCTCCGTTTCCGTTGCTTTTTGCTACCCCAGCCAAAAACCCACCAATTAAAGTAGCTTCTTGGGTGGTTTCCAGCAAAAACGCGTCGTGACCATAGGTGCTGCTGACTTCACAGAAACTCGCTTCCACCCCTGCCAACTTGCAGGCTTTCACAATTTCCTGCGCCTGATAAGTGGGATACAGCCAATCAGACTTGAATGCAATAACCAGCACTTTCGCCTTTAACCCCCTAAAAACCGTACTTAACGGGTGGCTGTTAAGAAGGTTAAATTGGTCTAACGCTTTGGTCAAGTAGAGGTAACTGTTGGCGTCAAAGCGGTGCACGAAGCTGTCGCCGCGGTACCGCAAGTAACCTTCAACTTCAAAGTCTGCGCTAAACTTGAATGGAGCTTTGTCGGGGCGGGTTTTTCGTCCAAACTTTTCGGTCATGGAAGAATCGCTCATGTAGGTTATGTGTCCTATCATTCGAGCTAACGCTAAGCCACTTGCGGGTGCGGGGTATCCGTAGTAGTTGCCGTTTTGCCAGTTAGGGTCTGCCATGACGGCTTGGCGTCCGACTTCGTTGAATGCGATTTGCTGGGGCGTGTGCTTTAGGGTGGTGGCTATGGGGATGGCTGCACGTATGCGATCAGGGTATGTTTTCATCCATTGCAGCACTTGCATACCACCCATAGAACCCCCGACTACCGCAAGCAACTTGTCGATGCCTAACTGGTCAATCAATCGCCGCTGAGCATTCACAATGTCGCCGACAGTGATTAACGGAAAAGTCAACCCATACGGCTGCCCTGTTTTAGGATCAATTGAAGATGGCCCAGTAGAGCCCTTGCAACCGCCCAGCACGTTGCTGCAAATTACAAAGTACTTGTCGGTGTCGATGCCTTTGCCTACTCCAATGAGGTTATCCCACCAACCCACCAAGTCTTCGGGGTTTGTGCCTGCTGCGTGTGCATCACCACTTAATGCGTGTGTTACCAAGACCGCGTTGGTTTTGTCGCTGTTAAGTGCGCCGTAGGTTTCGTAGGCAAGTGTGATGGGACCTAGTTTTTCTCCGCTTTCTAACGTCAGTTGGTTGGGTGGTGAAGCGAACGTAAATGACTGAGTGGAAATGCTTGCTGGCTTGGTCATGATTTTGCCTCCAAAAATGGTGTTACTGAGTTGTTGCTTTGAGCGCTTGGTCAATGTCCTCAATGATGTCATCAGCATCTTCGATGCCTACAGAAAGCCGAATGTAATCCTCCGTCACGCCCGTTGCCAACTGTTCTTCGCGGGTCAACTGCTGATGCGTCGTAGAAGCGGGGTGAATTACGAGGCTTTTAGCATCGCCAATGTTTGCCAAATGCGAGAGCAGCTTGACGTGGGTGATGAATTTTTTGCCTGCTTCTAAACCACCTTTAACGCCAAAACCCACCAACCCACCATACCCGTTTTGGAGGTATTTGGCGGCGACTTTGTGGTTGGGGTTGTCGGGTAAACCTGGGTAATTGACCCAACTGACCAGCGGGTGCTGCTTAAGGAAGTGGGCGACTTTGAGGGCGTTTTCAGAATGTTTTTGTTGTCGCAATGTTAACGTTTCTAGTCCTTGTAAGAGTAGCCAAGAGTTGAAGGGGCTGACTGCAGGACCAAGGTCACGGAGCAACTGAACTCGCGCCTTAAACGCAAACGCCACATTGCCTAAGTCAGGAAAGTTTCCGAAGGTGTCCCAGTATTTGACGCCGTGGTAGCTGGGGTCGGGTTCTGTGAATTCGGGGAATTTGCCGTTGTTCCATGCGAATTTGCCGCTGTCCACAATTATGCCGCCTAAGCTGGTGCCGTGTCCGCCGATGTATTTGGTGGCGGAGGCAACGGTTATGTCGGCGCCAAAATCAATTGGGCGAACCAATCCTACGCCGACGGTGTTGTCTACAACTAAGGGTATGCCTGCTTCATGGGCGATTTGGGCTATGGCTTCAAAGTCGGGGACATCCAGCTTGGGGTTACCGATGGTTTCAGCGTAAATGGCGCGGGTTTTGGGGGTGAGCGCTTTTTGGAATTTTTGAGGGTTTTGGGAATCCACGAAGGTGGTTTTGCGTCCGAGTTTGGCGAAGGTGTAGTGGAGTAGGCTGTAGGTTCCGCCGTAAAGGTTGTTGGCGGCAACGATTTCGTCTCCGACTTGGGTTATGTTCAGCAGCGCTAAGGTGATGGCGGCTTGACCTGACGCGGTTGCGAGTCCTGCGGTTCCGCCTTCGATGGCGGCAACGCGTTTTTCGAATACGTCGGTGGTTGGGTTGGTTAGGCGGGTGTAGAGGTTTCCGATTTCTTTGAGGGCGAAGAGGTTGGCTGCGTGTTCGGTGTTTTTGAAGACGTAGGAGGCGGTTTGGTAGATGGGGACGGCTCGGGCGCCTGTGGTGGTGTCGGCTGTTTCTTGTCCTGCGTGGATGGCTAGGGTGGCTGTTTTTCTTTTTGGGGTCATAGACGTTTTCCTTCTGTTTAAGAAACTCTTTTTCATAACGGTGTTATATGCGTTATTGAGGGTTTTATTCCAAAAAGAATATCAACCCCAAATACCCAAATATCCTCATGTTTCCCATACTTGAAGACATAGCCAAAAAACGCCGCCAACTCGGACTTAAACAAGCCGAACTCGCCAAACTCGCAGGCGTCAGCCAAAGCCTAATCGCCAAACTTGAATCCGGCAAAATCGACAGCTCCTACACCAAAGTCAAAACCATATTCGGCGTCCTAAGCCGTCTCGAAGCCAAAACCAAAATCCAAGAACAAAAAATCGTCCCCAACAAAATCATAAGCGCCCAACAAACCGAACCCCTCGTCAATGTCATCCAACTCATGAAACAACACGGCTACAGCCAAATTCCTGTTTTTAACAAAAAACAATCCGTGGGCAGCATATCTGAAAAAACCATTCTGCATCAGATTCTTGAAGGTAAGGATTTGGCTCACCTTTCAAAGCTGCCTGTCAAGGAGGTTATGGATGAAGCGTTTCCGCAGGTCAGTGAGGACGCTCCTTTGGCGTTGATTTCCAGTTTGCTGCAAACTTATCCTGCGGTTTTGGTTGCCAAAAAGGGCGCGGCGGTTGGCATCATAACTAAGGCGGATTTGCTGCGAATTGTGTAGTTGAGGAAGAAACTATTTTATAGATATAAGTGTGTTATACCCTCTTTGTCGAGCTTACAATGAGTGCACGATGCGAAACCATCGGAAAGTATGTTCTGCCGGTTTTTCGAGCGTTGGTCGCGAAAGAGCTTGTGAACGTTCACGGGTTAACGCAGGTTGAAGCTGCACAGAAGCTTGGAACCACTCAAGCCGCCATAAGCCAGTATGTTAATTCTAAGCGTGCCTTGAAAGGTGCAGAGCAGTTTGGGGATATGCTTGGGAAGTTGCAGGTTCTGGCGCAAGTTACTGCTGAAAAGTTGGTGAAGCAAAAAATTACGTCTGTGGATGTTTCGGTTGATTTTTGTAAGTTGTGTGCAGGGGTTTGTCCAGCTTCGTTGGGTCGCGGTAATGAGGATTATGTGATTTAGTTCGTTTTTATGGGTCGCTGTGGTTTAGTGTTGTGGTAAAGGTTTATATCACCACAACTATAACAATGTTATATCAGCATGGGTGAAAAACATGCCAAAAATAAACCCAAGCATTCTTGAAACCATCGGAAACACCCCCTTAGTGCGCCTCAACAAACTCACAACCAACCTCAACGCTACTATCCTCGCCAAGCTTGAATCCAAAAATCCTGGCGGAAGCGTCAAAGACCGTGTTGCACTGGGCATGATAAACGAAGCCGAAAAAGCAGGTCTAATTCAGCCCGGCGTTTCCACGCTCATCGAACCCACTAGCGGCAACACTGGCATCGGTCTAGCCATGGTAGCTGCCGTCAAAGGTTACCGCCTCATTTTAACCATGCCCGAAACCATGAGCTTAGAACGTCGTAACCTGCTCAAAGCCTACGGCGCTGAACTTGTTCTCACTTCAGGCTCTGAAGGCATGGGTGGGGCAGTTAAGAAAGCTGAGGACCTTGCGGCTCAACTGCCTCATAGTTTTGTGCCTCAGCAGTTCCAAAATCTCGCCAATTCTAAAACGCACCGCGAAACCACTGGACCCGAAATCTGGGCAGACACCGACGGCAAAGTCGACATAGTCGTGGCTGGTGTTGGTACAGGCGGAACCATAACGGGTGTCACTCAATACATCAAACCTTTAAAGCCCAGTTTTAAGGCAGTAGCGGTTGAACCTGCTGCTTCTCCTGTGCTCAGCGGAGGCGTTAAAGGTCCTCACAGAATTCAGGGTATAGGTGCTGGTTTTGTGCCTGAGGTGCTCAGGTTGGATTTGGTTGATGAAATCGTTCAGGTCACAGATGAGGATGCTTTGCAGACTGCGCGGTTGCTGGTCAAAAAGGAAGGTTTGTTGGTGGGTATTTCTTCAGGTGCAGCCACTTGGGCGGCTTTAGAAGTTGCCAAACGGTCTGAAAATAGTGGTAAACTTATTGTTGTGGTTTTGCCCGATACGGGGGAGCGTTACTTGAGCACGCCGCTGTTTCAAGAATCTGCACCAGCATCCTCTTCTTGAGGTGTTTTTTGGGTTTTGTGCTCTATCCTTGATGTGTCCAATGTTGGCTTAAGGGTTTAGCACCAGCGTTCAGTGTTAAAAGAAGTATGTTTAAACGACAAAGCGGGGTTATGGGGGAAGCCTGCTGGCTTGTTCTCCATGGATGCCCCAATTCGTTTTAGGCACATCATGAATGATAACATGCACTTGGTCTGCAGTGACCCCGATTTCCTCAAAAGCCTTCGTTATGCCCCTAATCAAAGTGGCTTTTTGGTCATCACTTTTCCCACTCCACGTTTCAACGATAACAACTGGCATTCAATTTCACCTCTAAGCCAGCAGTGTATTGGCAGATGCATGTTTTATGGCTTGTGTTACGTCTGGGTTTGGAATATGTCGAGAATTGCAATTTGCCTCTTAAAGCTCAAACCCAACAGGGGTAGCAGAGGCACAAGCTATGATGAAAATTCGGTCTTACCCGACGTTTATGCTGGCGTTAATGGGTTCCATGGACTGCTTGACCACCGTAATTGGCATCCTCTACTTTGGCGCTGTTGAATTGAATCCTTTCATTGCAGGCGTAGTCAGCACCAATCTGCCCGCTTTTGTCGTGCTAAAGTTGACGACGACGGTTTTTGTGTGCCTCATTTTTGTGCAAGCAGAAAAAATCCTCATGCGCTCCGAAGACAAAACTTCGCGTGCGTTCCTGTGGACGCATAAACTGCTCAAAGTGGCGTATGTGGGTGTAATTGCGTTTCTGGTTGTGGTTGTGGGTAACAACCTTTGGGTGCTTGCCAGCGCCGTTTAGTTAGGCAACGCCTTTTAGATTCAACCCAGTATCCTTAGTTTGATGCCAACCCAAACGTCCACACCAGCTGATTTTAAAATAGCAGCGGTCGCGCTGATTTTGAACACGCAAACCGAAGATGCCCTAGAGCTACTCGCCAAACACTATGGCGTGTCGGTTCCTAAACTGAAAGTGGGTTTACCTAAAGGGCACGTTCGAACCGCATACGGAACCTACAACGCGCAAACCCAAACCATATGCGTCCTAAACAGCGACGTATTTTGCAATCCTTTTGTTATTTTGCATGAGTTTTACCATCATTTGCGCAGCAAATCAGTTGACCGTATGCATCGGGGTACGGAAAAGAACGCCGACAAATTCGCCCTAGACTTCCTGCAGCAGTACCAACTTGCAACAGCACAAGCGGAAGTTACAGGTCTTCATAAAAGGCGTCCGACTCAGCAGCCGTAATCTGCAACGGAATTCTTTTGCCGTTAGAATCATAAACTGCTATACATCTGGTGCCTTCAAACGGTGGACCTACGATCATCAATATTCTGCCAAAAAAATGGTTCAAGTCCACATGGCTGGGGTTAATGTTGCCTGATGGGTGACTGTGTACTGTTCCAATTAAGCTAACGTCGCCAGGCAGCATCCATGTGTTAAAATGCACCGAGGTTTCGTTATGCTCAGCAAAAGGTGCCAACACCAGATCCGTGATGTGGATGATGTTTTTGCGTTTTTTGCCTCGCAGCATTAGGAAGCTTTCGCGGGGGTAGAGTTGTTTGGCGCCTGCGTAGATTGCTTCGAGGATGTCGCTGGGGAGTTCGACGAGGGTTTCTTGAGGCATACGGTGATTGGGGGTTGGGGGTTAATTATTGTTTTGCCAAGTTGTTTTGCTTGGGGTTGTCTATAGCCCCCCTTATTTAAAGCGGCAACTGGGCGCTGTTGCTCTGTCGGAGACTACCCTGTCCTTACATATAGAAACGCAAACCTTGAAAACCGCCATCCCTGTCTGGGCAATCTTTAGGTGGTTGTGAGATTCGTGGACGGATGCCACACAGTTGGTTTGGGCTCGGCAGGTTATGCCATTTTGCCGCGAAGCTTGGTGAGAATTTCCTGTTCCACCCACTTCTCGCCTTGAATGGTAAGTTTGAATTCGGGTTTGGCGGGGTCAGGCTTAAACACTTGCCCACGCTTAGTCATCTCGTTTAAGCGTGCAGGCACCATGCTTTTGATACCGCTGTTTTCCAGCAGCTTTTGAATTTGGCTAGCCGTATTTTTGCGGTCATCACTAGCATAAAGTATGAGCCCGACTGCCTCGTAGTGGGTAAGGTTCTCGCGAGTAACAATAACAGGACCTTCCGTTGTGGGCTCCACAATGCCTTTCAGTTGAGCACCTGAAGCAACCAGACGGTCAGCAACAAAATCCCCCAGCGTCTCCATAAAGTTCTCTGGAACAGACTGAAGCATGTCCAAAATTTCCTGAGGCGTCTCGCCCTCAATGACGACTTCGCCAAACGCAGTTTTTATACGAGCTTCAATACGCTTCACAATTTATTCCCCGCTAGAACAAACTTACTGTCCGTTGACTTCTGATATATGTTTTTGCTGCGTTCAAATAAAAAATCAAACGCTTCTAAAAATGAAAGAAAGAAGAAGGAGTGCTATTGGAGTTTCTGTTTGACTATTTGGCTGACGGCTTCGGGGCTGGCTTTGCCGCGGGCTTCTTTCATGGTCAACCCCATCACCAACCCAAACGCGCCCTTCCCCAACTTTTCAACTTGTGCCTTGTTTTGGGCTACGACGCGGTCTACGAGGGCTTCCAGTTCAGCTTTAGAGAGCATCTTAAAGCCCAACGCCTGAGTTGCGTCCTGTACGGATTTGTCGGGGTTCTTGGCTAGCCAGGTGAATATGTCGCCGACGGCTTCTTTGGTCAATTCGCCCGCGTCGACTGCTTTGAATATGGCAGTGATTTGGCTGTCTGAAACGGCTTCTATGGCTACGCCGTCACGACGCAGCGCCGTCAATGTCTCAGTTAAGAAAACCGCTATAGTCGTAGCTGAAACACTGCAGTCCTTCACAAGGGCATCAAAAAGTGGGCTGTATTCGGAGTCAATTATCTGCTTGGCTAGCTTTTCGTTTAAGCCGCATTGTTTGCTTAGGCGTTGTTGTTTCTTTTCGGCGGATTCGGGCAGGTTTGTGCGGATGCGTTCTACCAGTTCAGAAGTTATCAAGGTGGGGGGGATGTCGGTTTCGGGGTACATGCGGGCAGCACCAGGACGCGGACGCATGTAACGGGTAGTTCCGTCCTCTTTGGCAGTGCGCGTCTCCTGCGGCACACCCACTAAGAGTTCTCGGGCGCGTTCGGCAACTGCCTTCAACGCATCCACCGTATTATCCACTGTATCCGCAACGAAAACAACCGCGTCGCCCTCTTGAGCACATACGGCTTTGCGTACCGCTTCGACTTCTTCGGGAGTGATGCCGTAGTTGGGCATCTCGTCAGTGTGGAATATGCCACCGACGCGTCCCCAAAACTTGGCACGGTCTGACATTTCACTGCCGACACGGAAGTTAGGCATCAGTTCACGTCCCAAAAAGCCTGCAAACCCAGCCAACCGCAGTGCCTTCACGGCTTGTTTCTTGTCGATTGCTTTGCGGATGACTTTACTCTTGGTGTCCTTGAACAAGTCGGTGACGTCTACGATGTTGTCTGTGATGTTTTCGGGTTTGATGCCTTTGGCGGTGAGTTCTTCTTTAACTTTGATTAAGCCCAACTGGCGTTGCACTTCGTATTCGACCACGGTGCTGATGAGGTCAAGTTGTTGGACGCCTTTGATTTCGATGAGGGCGCCGTTGGGGAGGCTGACGTTGAGGTCTTGGCGGATGGTGCCTAAGCCGCGCATGACTTTGCCCGTGTCACGTAGGATGCGTCCGATGGCGAGGGCAACTTCTTGGGCTTCTTGCGGGGAATAGATAACGGGCGCGGTTGCTACCTCGATTAGCGGGATACCTAAGCGGTCGATGCGGTAACGAATGATTTTGCCATCTGCCTCAGTGCCTGTCTTGCGTGCGGCGTCTTCTTCGAGGCTGGCAGCTTGCATGGGAATGATTTTTTCGCCCACCTTTATCCAGCCATCCAACGCTATGATGCTGGTACGCTGAAAACCAGTTGTGTTGGAGCCGTCGATGACGGTTTTGCGCATAACATGCACCTCGTCAATGGGCTTCATATTCATCATGAGCGAGGCGGTGAGGACAACTTCGATAGCTTCCATGTTCATCGGATGCGGCGGCTCCTCATCCATCTCCACTAAACAGGCGGTTTCGCGGTTCGCCTCGTAAAGCACGCGGACGCCCTTTTGGAACTCAAAAAACGCGGCAGGGTCAACTTGCCCAAGCTCGCTTTGGGTAGGACGTAGGCGACGCAGGAAAACGATTTGGGGGTCTTCTTTGAACAGTGCGGGGGGACAGCTGCAGAACAGTTTTTCTTTGGTGGCGAGTTGTTGGTGGATTTCTAAGCCGCATTTTAAGCCAACTTTGGCGTAGTCAATGTTGTTGGTCATTTAGTTGCCTCCTTCTTTGAGGGTTTGCTCTTGCGGAAGCGTACGCGGCGACAGTTCATTTGCAATTGGGGTTTTGAGGAGCCGTTTCGCTTCTTCTGGGTCGCTGGTCTGCCCAAGAACCCACATGAGTTTGACTAAGGCGGTTTCGGGGAACATGTCATCACAGGGCACGACGCCGCGGGCTTGCAGGTCCCGTCCAGTGTCGTACACGTTCATGTTTACGCGTCCCCAGATACACTGTGACGCTAAGGCAACTACGACGCCGTGGTCGGTGGCGTTTTTGACGGCGTCAAAGCAGCGGGCGCTCACGTGCCCAAGCCCTGAGCCCTCAAGCAAAAGCCCCTTGAAACCCTGCTGCACATACCAGTCAATGACAGCGGGGTCCATGCCGGGATAAAACTTAACCAAAGCCACCTTGTCACAAAAGTCCGCTTTAACCACAAGCTCTTGGTTGCTGCGTTTTTGGTAGGTTTCGGTGAGCATGGTTACGCCGTCGTCGGCTACTCGGGCGATGGGGGCGGCGTTGACGGCTTTGAAGGTGTCGCGGCGGCTGGTGTGGCATTTGCGGACGCGGGCGCCGCGGTTGATGATGATGGTTGTGTCGGCGACGGTTTCATGCATGGCGACGACAACTTCGGCGAAGGGGCCGTATGCGGCGGCTTTTACGGCGCCGATGAGGTTGGTTGCGGCGTCGCTGCTTGGGCGGTCGCTGCTACGCTGTGCACCGACTACAACTACGGGGACGGGCAGGTTTTGTAGGGCAAAACTCAAAGCCGCAGCCGTATACCCCATCGTATCAGTGCCATGCGCAATGATGACCCCTTGGGCGCCGCCTCGGATTTCTTGGACAGCAGCCTGCGCCATTTCGCCCCAGTTTTTAGGAGTCAAGTTCTCGCTGTAAATGCTAAAGATAATTTTGGTATCTACCTGAGCAAGGTCGGCTAATTCGGGCACCACGCCGTAGAGGTCGCTGGCAGAAATTGCACTACGCACCGCACCTGTACGATAATCAACACGACTCGCAATGGTGCCGCCTGTACTCATGATAACCACCTTGGGCAAGTCAAGCCGTTGGGGTGGCAGCGGCGGAGAGGCAAACGTGGGTTTGGCGCCGACACCTATTTTGATGATTTCGATGTCTGGGGTGAGGCGGATGCCGATGTTGTAGCCGCTTTTCATTTTCACCACAATGTGGTTGCTGTCGCTTGACTCGGAACGGGGGATAAGGATGCCTTCGTAGGCTTTGCCTTCGCCGCGGACACGGACCAAGTCACCTACAGTGCATCCCGCTTTTTGGATGGCTGCTAAAGCTTCACCTTTGTAGCCTGAATCATTCTCAGTCATTTTACTCGCCTAACAGTTTAGACACATACACGCCGTCTCGGCTGTAACCTTGCCGCATGTAATATTGCTTTGTGCCTAACGCACTAATAACCAGCAGCTTCTTTAAATCATACTCTTCATGGGCTATGCGTTCAGCTTCGGTGAGCAGAATTTTTCCGTAGCCTTGATGCTGCCACGCGCCCGTGGAGTGGCGCCCAACGGGAACCAGCTGTCCATAAACGTGCAATTCGCGCACGATAGCAGAGGGCGTGGCGGTGATTTCGGGGCGATGCGCCTTGGGCGAGGGAATGCGAAGCCGCAAGTAACCGATAAGAACATCGTTTTTTTGGTCTTCTGCGGAGAGAAACACTTCTTTGCCTCCTGACGCGTCGTAAGTGGTGGCTTTTACGGTGATGTTTTTGGGGTCTGGTTTGATGTGGTCGACGGCTAAGCGGTGCCCCACCTCACGACAACGAATACAACGGCAACGTTCGCCATGCGCGGTGAGGACGTCTTGGGCGAGTTGGCGCAGGTTGCTTTTTTTCACGCCCGCCACAATAAGCCGCGCAGGAATGTCACGTTGCACCCGCATGACCCGCACCCACGGCGGCAACATCCGCTTCACCTCAGCCACCAACTCCGCCGCCTGCTCCGAACTATACGGCGCATACGTGCCTTCTTTGAACCATTGATACGTTTTGGTGCCTTCTATGACCAGACAGGGATAAATTTTGAGCATGTCGGGCTTGAAGCGGGCATCGGTAAAGATGGTTTGGAAGGCGGTGAGGTCTTTTTCAGGACTAGAGCCAGGCATGCCCGGCATCATGTGATAAACAAGCTTAAGCCCCGCATCCTTGGCAATCTGCGTCGCCTCAGCCACATCTGCCACGGTATGGGTTCGTCCCACTTTGCGGTAGATTTCGTCATCGGGGTTCTGCACGCCCAGCTCCATCCGTGTCACCCCCATCTCCAACATGGCGTCAATGTGGGGCTGTTTTGCCCAGTCAGGACGCGTTTCCACAGTAATTCCCACGTTGCGGACGGGACTGGAAAGAGCGTTTTCTTTGGCTTCCGCCAAGTCCTTGGAGGATTTGCCGGTGACGGCGTCAAGGCAACGTTGAATGAACCACTGCTGGTACTCCACAGGCGTGGCGGGGAAGGTGCCGCCCATAATGATGAGTTCGATTTTGTCCACTTTATGCCCGATGGCGGTGAGTTGTTCGATGCGGCTTTGTACCTGCAGGTACGGGTCGTAGCTGTTTTGTCCGCCCCGCATGGCAGCAGGTTCATGTCCCGTGTAACTCTGCGGACTGTTCGTTGACGGACCGCCGGGGCAGTAGGCGCAGGGTTCAGGCTGGGGACACGCATACGGCTTAGTCATAACCGCCACCACCGTCACCCCCGAAATCGTCCGCGTCCCCTTACGACGCAAAACTGGCAGCAACCGTTTCCGCTCTTGAGGCGTAAGCGCTGCAATGATTTCAGAATTAGACGGAATGTTGGGTAAATGGTATTTGGCTGCTGCCGCCAACTTCAGTTTGTGCACGCAGTCATGGGTAGGTGCATCCATAGCCATGAGAGCGTCGATAATTTCGCGAGTTGGCTTAACAACAGACATTACAATTCAGCTACAGAACTATTGAACAGATAGATAAACTGCTCTGGCAAAGAAAACCGCCTCCAACATCTACCAAAACGAAACTTTGCTATAGGAAAAGTGCCATACGGTACTCGTCTAAGTATTTGCCGCCGTAAAACATCTCGTTGCGCAAGGTGCCTTCAATTGTGAACCCTGCCTTTTTGTACAGTTCAAGTGCTCTTTGATTCGTGCAGTTAACTATGAGGCTTACTTTGGTTAGGTTCCGCATTTTTGCGAGCGCTAACATGTGGTTTAGCAGGGCTGTGCCTATGCCTACCTTTTGGTAGTCATCATGAATGGTTATGCCTAAGTCAGCTTTGTGACTAAAAACTGTCTCTGCATACATTTTCAGAGATGACGTGCCAATAATCCGCTGCCTAGGCTCTTCTACCACAGCAACTATTGCCAAAACGGCGTTGTAGTTTATGTTGCTTGTCCAGCTTGCTATGCGTTCTCGGGTAAACGGGGGAACCAGATTCGAAACTGATGCCTCAGAAAGCGTAGAAAACATCGCCCAGAGCATGTCTGTATCGGTGGCTTGTTCAGGACGAAACGTCACCTGCACGCCATTTTTGGCGGTGAACTGGGAAACCCACTCTTTAGGATACGACAACTAAACCCCAACTAAACCCATACAGTTGGGCAGGGTTAAAAAGTTCACCATACAAACCTGCCAGTACGTAACCGAATTACACAAAGAGAAAGACCTCTGGCTGCCCAGAGCAAATATACAAAAACAGCAGGACTTTAAGACATCCAGTTTTGTCCGGGTTTACGCTGCATCACAACACGTTTTTCGTAGTTGCGTCTGCTGCGGTTCTTGGGGCTGGGCTTAGTGCGCTCTTGAGCCGCAATTTTGGGGGTTTGACCTCGGACTTTTCCTGCTTTTGAGAGTGAACCGTGAGTTGGCATGGTTTTCTACCTTTTGGCAACTAAAGAAAGAAAGTCACACTTAAACCTTTAGCTAAAAACAATGCGTAAACCCGTCGAAAAATTCGGTTGCAGGATGCAAGCCTTTTTAGTTTGCGCCCAGCCCTAACACTATGAGCTCTATGACGGACCTTGAAATCGCCAAAACTGAACTGTACGAAGAAAACCTAACCCTCGCAATTGTAAAAGATGGGCACTTGCTGTTTTCCACGAAAAGTCACCGCATAAGCGGCGTCTTAGAAGCCATCAACAAATGTGACGCTGCCCTTGAAGGCGCTTCCTTAGCAGACCGTGTTGCAGGCAAAGCTCTCGCGTTGCTGTGTGCGTATGCAAAAATCAAAGAAGTTTACGCTGCATTGCTTAGCCGCAAAGCCCAAGACGTGTTTAAACAAAACCACATAGGCTACCATTACAACCAGCTGGTCGACAATATTTTAAATCAAACTAAATCTGACCTGTGTCCTTTTGAAAAGGCAGCCCAAAACCTCTCCGACCCAGCCAAAGCCTACCAGACATTTGAAACGTTGCTTAAGCAACTTAGGTCAGGCAAGGCGTAGCGCGAACGGTTTATATCGCACCAAACCAGAAAAGCTAGTGGAGATAATTGTCCATGGTCAATGAGCCTTTTCATTTAACGGATGCAAACTTCCAAGAAACGATAGCCAAGAACCCTGTTATTTTGGTTGATTTTTGGGCAGCTTGGTGTGGACCGTGTCGTGCTTTAGCACCAACAATCGAAGAACTTGCCAAAGAAATGGCGGGCAAAGTTTTAGTTGCCAAATTAGACGTCGACGAAAACCCGCAAACCGCCGAGAAATTCCAAGTCTACAGCATCCCCACCGTTGTGCTCATCAAAGACCAATGTGAAGTTGACCGCATCGTTGGGTTGTGCCCCAAGAAACAATACGACGCAGCCATCCAAAAACAAATGCAGTAACTAAGTGTTACCGCTAAACTTCATTTTTTCATACATCTTATCAAACGTCCAGCGGATGCTGGATTTGAGTTCTTTGAAACGTTCCTCGTCAGCGTTACGGATGACGATTTCTCGGACAAATTCGCCGTCCCGCACAATATTGTAGGTGAAGACTTTGTCTGCTGAAAGCTGCTTAAGTCGCACTAACTCTGCGTCTTTGTCTTGCATTTTAGCTAACACCCGTTCAACTAAAAAATTGCCAAATGGTGGTGTGTTGACGCTGAAATGTTTGCTTTCATCAGGTAAAACATGAATTGAACTGTCCTTTTCGATGTAGATGAGGGCGAGAGATTCGTCGTTGACGGTTTTCAGGGGAACGACGTTTTCGGGTTCACCGCCTTCGTAGCCTGTGGGTTTACTTTCTTTAACAGGCGCAGGCTCTGCTTTCGCTTCGGGAGCTTTGGGTTCTTCTTTGGGGGTTTCGGCGTCTTTGAGGGTTACTCGTTTGAAGCCTTTTTCTAGCAGAATAGAATTTACGGCGTCTAAGGTGGCTTGGACTTCTTTGGTTTCAGCTTCTAAAGCGGTCAGTTTTTGTTCTAGCCGTTGTTTTAAGGCAATCATGGCTTTGATTCGTTCTTGGTCTTGCGACAAAGGGTTCCCCGCTTAAACTACGGTGTGTTTCCTTATCAAGATTTGCACATAAACAAGCGTTTAGGTTTCCCGTATTTTTTTCAGTTGGTTCCGATACATCTCCACCACTTCATTGCTGGTAGTGGCATCTTCAGGGGCTTTGTCGTCGCGGTAGTTTCCTGTGAAACGCGGAAACCGAATCGCTAACCCACTGCCCTTGCGGATAGAGTCCATGGCGCACATATGAATTGGACTTAAGGTGATTTCGGCACCTAAAACCTCCATAACCAACGAAGGCTCAAACCAAACATCAGGTTTCAAAGTCGAAAGCACCCGGGAAGGCTTCTTAGGAACCTCATGAGGACCCAGCCGCTTAACAAATGTCGCCAAATCCTCGTCCGTAAAGCCCGTTCCACACTTGGTCACCGTTTCAAAAACGTCCTGCTCTTTGTTGTAAGTGGCCAGCAGCAACGCTCCGTAAGCGCCAACCCGTTTGCCCCGTCCATAAAATGCGCCCACAACAACAAGGTCTACGGTGTCGGTCATTTCGCTCTTGTAGTCTCGTTTGTATTTTATCCACAGCCATCCACGGGCGCCAGCTTGGTAGACAGATTCGGGGTTTATGGACTTACACATTAAGCCTTCGCAGCCATCTTCAATGGCTTCTTCAAAAAAAGCTTCCAACTGCTTCACGTTAGTAACCAGTACCTGATTAGCCATGGTTACACGGTTATTTTTAGCTAAAGCCTTCTCCAGCGCCGCACGCCGAACCTGAAAAGACTCCTGAGTAAAATCCTTGCCATCTACATAGAGCGCGTCAAACATGAACAAAGAAACAGGGTAGTCTTGGATGGCTTCTTCTATGCCGTATTTGCGTCGGCGGTGCATTAGCTCTTGAAAAGGCAACATCTCCCCCGTATCTAAATCCATGGCAACACATTCGCCTTCCAAGATGGCGTCTTTGGCTGTTACGTATTGGCGAACCAAATCCAAAGCGTCAGGGTATTGGTCAGAGATTTTTTCCAACCGCCGACTAAAAATCACCACTTTCTCCCCTTGCTTGTGCACCTGCACGCGTTCGCCATCGTATTTGTATTCTGCTATGCATTTGCCGCCGAACCGATCCAAAATCTCTTCTGGCGAACCTAACCGTTCTGCAAGCATGGGTCGTATGGGTTCAAACAGGGTCACATGGAACGTTTTTATGCCTTCTAAGCCTTTTTCGGCGACAATTTTTGCCACGCTGCCTAAGTCGCTGCTGATGTTGTAGGCGCGTTCAATTTCACCACGCGCTTCCTTACCGCCCCCATACGCAATCGCCAATGCATCCAAAACAGTCATGTCTGCGATGCCCAACCGCAGCTTCCCCGTGACAGTGCGCAGGATGTATTTGGCTTCTTGGGGCGAAGCATCTGAAAGTAACCCACAAAGCAACGACAACTTAGTGTCCACGGCGCCCGAACCCGAAGTCTTCGCCATCTTATCTAACGTGTCATAAACTTGCTGAACCGTTAACGCCTTTGAAACCCCCAACAAAGACTGCCGCCGTTTGGTCAAAAAATTCTGAGCCGTTACACCAAGGTCGCCTGTTTTCTTTAAATCCGCCTCGATTTCGGATTCTTTTCGTCCTGAAGCTCGTATAAGTGCTTTGATGGCGAGTTTTTCTGCTACGCCGATTTCGACACCTTCAAAATCTGGGTACAATTTGCCCTGCGTTAGGTATGCGACTTTGTCGATGAGGTCTGAGGGGGTAGCTTTGAGCAACGTTACCAGCAGGTCAGTCATTTCGAGGCGTTTGGTGGTGGCTTCAATTTTTTCGTAGGCAGCTGCAATTTCGGCGTAGTTCACTTTGGGGTCCTCACGCTATAGGTTGCCGAACACAGATATTAATGCAATTTGCCTAGCAGCAACAAGAAGGTTACCTTTCGGCTCTTGGATGGGTGGATAAAAACAAAAAAGGAAAATAAAAAGTGAAAGAATATGTTTGCACTATTCTAAAACTGGCTTTTTTTATCGTGTTAGTCTACTAAATGGGCAGTTCCGTCGGGACAATACACCTTATCGCCCTTCTCTGCTATGAAGTAACGTTTGCTGCAGGGTCGCATTTGGCTGCATCCGTCACAATCGCGTGATAGCACTCTTTTTTCTACCTCCTAGGTAACTGGTTATTTGTGTCCTTCAAGCGTGTAACGCCAGATTCGGTCAAGGTTCTCATGTCCGAACATGTGCGCCTACAGGGTTGAGGAAGTTAATGTGAAGTTGCACTGGCGCTTTTAAAGATTATGTACATAGGTTCATGCTACACCCTGTTGGGTGCCCGAGCTGTCTGAAGTTTTTTGCAGCAAACCCACCTCCCCTGAAACTTTT
This sequence comes from uncultured Candidatus Bathyarchaeia archaeon, assembly GCA_964616775.1. Taxonomy (GTDB): domain Archaea; phylum Thermoproteota; class Bathyarchaeia; order Bathyarchaeales; family Bathycorpusculaceae; genus JADGNF01. The sequence goes on along the minus strand of CAZTRN010000015.1, from coordinate 2,342 downwards.
TTAGCCACCAAACATTCTACAGCAAGGCTGCAAGGTCATGCTAGACTTACTTGCCATGTGGAAAAACCCCAAACTAATCGCCGCTGTGCTCCTAACAGCAGGACTATACGTGGGAACCCTGTTTCCCCTGCGAGGACTCACAGCGTTTGGCGGCTACGCCGACTTTGGGCGCCTAGGCGTAGGCATCCCCGTGGCGTTTTCGTTCCTGTTCGGTCCAGCCGCAGCATGGGGAACCGCCATAGGCAACGTTCTCCGAGACCTCGCCCAAAATCAACTGGACGCCTCAAGCTACTTTGGCTTCATCGGCAACTTCATTTTAGGTTACGTACCCTACAAGGTTTGGCGCAGCCTCACAACCGAAAAACCTGATTTGCGCAGCCTCAAAAAACTTGCCCTGTTCATTTGCGTCGTGTTGTTGGCGTGTTTGCTGTGCGGTTTAGTCATCGGTTGGGGGCTTTACTGGCTAGGCTTTACACCGTTTATGCCCACTGCGGCGCTGATTGCCTTCACCAACGCGCTCTGGGCATTCACTGTCGGAGCCATCGTGTTAGTTGCAACATTTGGTTTAGTTGCCAAACATAAACTCCTCTACACCGACCTACTAGACACCAAAACTGCCAAGCCAAACCAAACAACAACCAAAACCTTCGCAGTCGTGGTGATGGTGGCAGGGTTGGGGTTGTGCTTTTTGGTAGGCAACTTTAGTGTGGATGCTTGGGTGCTGTTGCCTTTGGTGCTGGTGACGCTGGGCGCTGCTGTCGCGGCTTTCAGGTAAACCTAACACTGGTTATCTATCTGCTTATTCCTTAGATAGCCCTGCACCGGCTTTAACTTAGCACGGATTCCACGTTTAAGTTCAAAACCACTTCAGAAATGTCACTGGCGTACTCGGAAATTCGACGCACACTTTCAATAACCAACCGAAGGTTAGCGACTTCTTCAATTTTCGCCGTTTGCGAACAAATAACCGCTTCTCGCTCTAACTTGTGGATTTGGACAATTTTTTCAATAACACTTTCCGCTAAATTGTAATCCCGCTTAAACAATGCCTGCATAGAACTTTCAAACATCGAATTCGCCAGCCCGCTCATGTGTTCAATCTTGGTCAGCAGTTCCTCGTTTACGGGGTCTTTCATGAGCAAAATGTTTTCGGCGATTTTGGTGGCGTGGTCTGCGGTTCTTTCTACAGATTTAGCAATTAACCGATATCCCAAACAGTCACGTGGATTGTTCAGTCCAATTTCTCTGACAATTCTTGAGTTGGTGACTGCAAGTTTGAGCAACCTGACGATGTATAAGCCAAATCGGTTAACTTCACGGTCTGTTTCAATTATAGATTTAGCAACCGCGGGATCCCCTTTTTTGAGCGCCACGATGGCTTCTTTATGCATTGAAGATGCAATTATGGCCATTCGGCTTATGGCACTTTGCACGGTTAATTCGGGGTAGTTCAGTAAAACTTGCAGGGTCAGGTCGGTGGGGGTGTCAGTGACGATTTCGGTTCCAACCAGGTAGTGGCGTGCAAAAGTTTTGAGGTGATTTCTGAGTTTGCCTGATAGGAACTGTTGACCTTGGGTTCGGATATGTAGAATGTTGTAGCCGACCAGGTAGGCGGATATGGCTTTGCGCATCACGGCGTCGGCGTTGTCGTTTCCAGTTACCCGGATAAAGGCTTCATCTTGTTTTTCTGGTTTTTGAAGTTTAGCCGGCGTGACTGAAAGTGAGCCGTCTTCTTCTTCACGCAGTACCATTGAGCTGCCTTTTTTGAGTTGATTTCTTGTTATCCAGTCTTTGGGTAGAGATAGAATGTACGTTGACCCGCCGGTGATTTGCAGTTTTCTTTGTTCCTCATTCTCCTCTTTTATGAGTTCGGTCAATCGGTCCACTCAACTTTACATTTTCTATATTCTATCTTTACGTTCCTATATACAAAACATATCTATATAGACTATGGAGATTATGTGGAGCACCGATATAACCGACTTAAGATATGTAGGCAACAGAGGAGTAAAAATGAAAACCACCTATGTTGCAGCAGCAATAGTTGCAATAGTTATAATAATTGGCGGAATTTTTGCATACACATACCTCGGAAGTCCTGCCGCCTCTCCCAGCCCCTCAGCTAGCTCAACGCCGACGGATTCAACCTCGCCCACAGCATCCCCCACACAATCAGCCTCAGTTACATTGACCGGTTCTGGTGCAACGTTCCCACAACCGTTCCTTAACGCAACAATAGTTGAATACACCACAACCATCAAACCCAACCTTCAGATTAATTATCAAGGTGGAGGTAGTGGCAAAGGTGTCTCTGATTTTACCGCTAAACTTGTTGACTTTGC
>CAZTRN010000014.1:0-57857 GCA_964616775.1 uncultured Candidatus Bathyarchaeia archaeon | reverse complement strand
CCTGAACAGACCTAATTGCAAATTTATTGCTTAAGCTGCCCTTCAACAATGTATATTGGTATTTTTTTTAGCAAACTTTCGAGAGCTCAGCATACCTGCTCCTAGCCAGTGCCAGCAGTCGGCTTTTCAGTTCTTCTCCGCCTATCTTTCTTTCCTTAATCAAAGCTACAATTTTAGGCAGTTCTGCATCGCCAAGGCTTCTGAACCATGCTCCAAAATCTCCTCGGTCAACATGAAACTCTACTGACTCCACAGGCACCTGCGGCAGTTCTTTGCAAAACTCCGCCAACGACTTGACCCGAATTTCAGTGGGTTTTTCCAGTTCAAGATAGAAGTGGAACGCTTTTTCTTCAGGCACCTGCCTGAGGATGTTTTTTGCCTGTTCCCCCGTTACTTCCGATAATCCTACCGCTGTTTTGCCTTTTTCTGAAATGACATAGGCGCCTTTTTCTGGCGATTGCGCGTATCCCTTTTTAACTAAATCGATGAGGTGCATTTGCACCGGCGGCGGATTTTTGCCAATTTCTTTCGCCACATGTAAAGCTTTCACTGGCTTATCAAAAAGCAGCAATTCCTGAAGAATTTCAAGTTTTACTGGCGACAAATCCATTTCAAGGCCCTCCAGAAAGGTTATGTGCATGCTAGCTAATCAAACTTTTGTGTTTAGGCTATTTAGTAAACTTAAAAACGGGCTTAAGCAATGTATTAGTAGAATTGTTTACTTTGTAGGCTGAAGGTGGAAACTGAATGAAAATTGCTGCTCTTGTATATGAGTATCCTCCGAAGATTGTGGGTGGTTTAGGAACCTACGCGGCAGAAATCACCCGAAAATTTGTTCTCATGGACCACGACGTTACAGTTTTCACCATGAACGACGACGCAGGCACACTTCCAACCCGCGAAATTTGGCGAGGCATCGAAATTCACCGCCCCCTCCACTTAGATGTGTCGGATTCGCTTCCCGATGTCATCGCTGAAGACATCCGCAAATGGGGACGCGGCATCCATCTCTTCGGCAAACTCATGGTCTACAACTACCTGTCTGCATCTAAACTGGTCAATGAGCTTATCAAAAAAGAAGGCATGAAATATGACGTGGTTGTTGCTCATGACTGGCTTTCCGCTATGGGTGGAATTACGGTGAAAAAGGAAAGTGGGTTGCCTCTGGCTTTTCACGTGCACTCCACCGAGCAAGGTCGCACCATGGGCAACGGCAGCAGTGTTGTTAGCAACATCGAACTGCGCGGGGGCAAAATGGCGGACATGATAATTACCGTTTCCTACGCCATGAAAGACGAACTCATCCAACTGGGTTTTCCTAAAGAAAAAATCGAAGTCAGCTATAACGGTGTGGACCCCCAAAAATATGACCCTGAAGCTGTGTCTCCTGAACAAGTTAAACGGATTCGAGCGTTTTACGGCTTAAAAGACGACGATTTAATGATTCTGTTTCTAGGACGTTTGGTAGGCGTGAAAGGCATTGATAAACTCATCATGGCTATGCCACACATTTTGCCCAAATATCCTAAAGCTAAACTAATAATCGTGGGCGTCGGTGACTTACAGGAGTACCTGCAGAATCTAGTTCGAACCATACGTCTTGACCAGTATGTCCAGTTCCGCTTTGACTTTATCCCCGAAGAAGAACGCATACTACACTACGCTGCTTGTGACATAGCCGTTTTCCCCAGCTACTACGAACCCTTCGGCATCGTCGCGTTAGAAGCTATGGCCATGGGAAAGCCTGTAGTGGTGGGCGCTGCAGGCATCAGTGGTATGCGTGAAATCGTCATTTGCTGTGGTGACGAACAATGTGGTTACCACGTTGACCCTAACAATCCCTCTGACATTGCATGGGGCATATCCAGCGCGTTGGAAAGCCCCGAACGCCGCAAGTGGATGGGCGAAAACGGCCGAAAACGAGTGCTTAAAGAGTTCACTTGGAACCGCATCGCCGAAAAAACCATCCAGCTTTACGAGAAAATAAGCCGCCGCTGACCCCCGTGCCAAAACGTAATGTCGAAGAACTTCGTGGCAAAGTTGCGCGGGAAGCAGCCACTCTTCTATATTTTGGATTAGAAAAAGAATACCGCCAAGCTAAACTCAAAGCCGCCCAAAGCCTAAGCACCCGCACGTTGCCCTCTAACTTAGAAATTGCCCTCGAACTAGACCACATTGCTGAACAAACCGAAGGCCCCGCAAGAATGCAGCGGTTAATTCAGATGCGAACTGACGCCCTCCAAATTATGCAAGCGCTTAGGTGTTTTAATCCTGTGTTAATTGGGAGTGTGTGGCGTGGAACCATCCGCAAAGGTAGTGACATAGATATCGAAGTTTTCAGCGATTCACCCTCAGAGGTTACCAATGTGCTTGGTGATTCTTTACTGAAGGTTGCCCGAACCCAACAAGTGACTGTGAATGAGCAGGGAAAAACCCAAACTTCCCTCCACATTTACGGTGCGTCTGCAGGAGGATTTGCGGTGGAACTTGTGGTTCGTAGTTCAGAAGAAGCAGGCAAAAAACGTACCTGCGACACCTTCAGAGACCTTATAGATGGGTTAACCGTGGCTGAACTTGAAAAGGTTCTGCGTGCAGATGCAGCGGCGCGGTTTTTACCAACATAGTCTCTGTTTTTTCATGTTGGAAAACCGTTTAGTTGAGAAAAAGGACTTAAACCACAATTCCTGTAATTTACTTAACAATTGTAATGGGTGTTCTTGTGGCGACAAATCGGGAATCCGTCAAAAAGATGTTCCCCAACCTGTTTAAAGAGTTAGACGGTGGAGAAAGCAAAGTTCAGATTGACGCTGTTCGGGCTAACCTTGCTGAAGCTGAAGAAGCCGTTACTGGCAACGACGAAGCTTTGCTTGACCGAGCAGAAAACGCGTTGCCTGACAAGTTCCGTCACTATAACCCGACGGTTGTGGATTTTCTGCGTCGATGCGATACCCACGCTCAAGCCGAAGAAATCATAACTTACCTGCAGAAACGCGGCGAAATAACCGAAGAACACGCTGCCGAGATTCGTTTACAGCTAAAAAAAGATGGTTTGCGCAGTTTTGGGTCCAAAAAGGACTCGGATTTCTATTTCAAAGAAAGCGGCATGTGTAACCCATAGCTGCTTGCTTCTTTTTTTGCTCTGCATTTGTTTTCTTGTTTTGTTGCTTAGGGTTTGTAGCCGAAAGTCTAAATACATGCAAAGCGTACCATCGTCTAAAAGTAAATAAACAAGGTCTCCCTAAAATAGAGAAAACTGACACCTGAGGGAATTCAAGTGAAGAAAACCGCTGTAGTCTTTGCAGTTATCATGTTCTCAATGGCTATTTTCCTGCCTTTGACATTTAACGTTGGAGCAGCCAACGCTCAAACAGCAAGTTACTCAATAGAAACTGTAACTCACAACGTCCAGATTTTGAACTCTGGGCATATGGTTATCTCCGACATTATTGTGTTGTCTGGGCAGTCTCCCTCATCTTTCCAAATTGGGTTCCCCTACACCTACGCCCAATATGTCTTGGAAGGTATTGCTTATGATTCCACAGGCAAAGAACTCCCCATAGCCCTTGGTGTGGAACTGGAGGACCAGCCCGGCTTTTACGCAGCAACGGTAGACTTGACAGGGACTTCATCTAAGAATTTCACTGTTGCGTTCACGTTTGCCAGCGGCCTTTTAACGTCAGTTACTGATGGTTTTGACTTTGACTTCCCAGCCTACCCCAGTTTTACCCAAACTGCCGAAGTGTGCACAACTAACATTGTTTTGCCCTCATCAAATACTGCTATTGTCGGTATCGACAAGCCTGATGGTGTAGTGAACAGCACCACTTATTCAAAGTCCAATTTGGCTGCCTTTTCGTCTGCGTCTGCAACGGGCACTTTCTCTCAGGTGGGCAGCGCAATTCAACTCATCGACATTAACTCCATTACAAGCCAAGTTACCTATGGACCAACAGGGGACATAACACGAACAGACACCTACAACATCACCTGTAAACAGTTACTCTCCGTTTTCTTCCCCTTCCCCGTTCCCTCAACAGCCACAAACATTGTTGTGCGCGACCAGTTTGGTAGTCAACTTTCCTTCAGTACAATAACTGACATCTATGATGTTACAGTAGCCAACACTACCTTTTCGTTGGGTCTTAGTCAAAACCAGTCTACGCTGCTGACTCTTAGCTACGACTTACCAAAATCAACCACTGTAGGCGATGTCTCTTCAACTTTGTTCTCTGTAGCTAACTGCTACGTCCAACGTGCCTCTGTGACATATGTTTTGCCCGAAGGTGCCCAATTCACTTCGCCCACAACTTCCTCACAAGGCTACACCCTTAGCCGAGACGTATTTCAGCAGTCTTTAACCGTTTCTAAGACTGGCGTCAGTTTCATTGATAGTAACGTTCCTACAGAAAGCACAATTCACTTCACCTACGATTACAATTACTTGTGGATTGCGTTCCGTCCCAGTTTGTGGGCTGTCGCCATTGCTTTTGTAGGCATAATTGTCTTTGCCGTCGTGAAACGACCCAAAGCGCCTGCTGGTCGCGTTGTTCTACGTCCAGTTATTTCGCGTCCTATTAGCGGCGGTTCCAGTTTAAGTTCTGAGCAAATCCAGCAGTTCGTTGAAGCCTGCGAAGAGAAAAACAAAGTCACCAAAGAAATCCGCACCCTAGAAGCCAGAGCAGAACACGGCAGAATTCCAAGACGCCGATACAAAGTGCAACGCAAGACCCTTGAAGGTCGCCTTGAAGCGTTGTCACACAAAGCAGCAACCCTCAAAGAAAGCGTCCGCTCTGCTGGCGGTTCCTACGCAGACATAGTGCGACAACTTGACGCCGCTGAAGTCGAACTCAACGAAGTCGAAATGACCATCAAGAATGCCGGTGTCCGCCACGAAACTGGCGAACTCTCACTGGAAAACTACCGCAAACAGCTAGCCGACCTAGAGCGACGCAAGGAAAAGGCTGAAACTACCGTGAATGGACTTTTGCTACGTCTACGTGGCGAAATCCGCTAGTTTCACCTAAATCCTTTTATTTCTCTTTTTGGCTTTTGATAAAATTCAATAGAGGAATGAGATAATGGTAAAAATTATAGTTGACGAAGCTAAATGCAACGGATGCGAAAGCTGCGTAAACACCTGCCCCGTAAGCGTCTACGAAATGAAAGACGGCAAATCAGTCGCAGTCAAAGTTGACGAATGCCTCGTTTGCCGCGCTTGCGAATCTCAATGCCCACAAGGCGCCATCCAAGTCGTCGAGTAAACGCCACCTTGATCGTTGCAGTCGTTAACGCTGCAAGGTGTTAACGGCAAATTCCTTTTTTGTTCTAACGTTTTTTGGTTTGCAGAAAAATTTCTTGAATATACTGTTGCAGAGACTGGTTGTTTTGTTTGGCGATTTTCTTTAAAGCGTTGCCGATGCCTGTGCTGTACTGAACTGCTTTTTTGGGTTTATCGGAAATCTGTGGGGGCAACCCCAAATTCTTCGCCACCCCCCGCAAAACCAACTTACGCAACGTGTCTGCTCTGCACTCGAATTTGAGTTCGGTGGGCAAACTCATTGCGAATTCTGCAACCGCAAACGACGCAAACGGCAACCGCAACTCCACATCCTCATAAATGCAGAGCTTCTCGTCTCGCTCCACATTTGTTTCATAAATGACAGCAACATCATGGAACATGGTTTCTCTGACGGCTTGGTCGCCTTCTGCCATGAACTGGTTGACGTAACGTTGGTAGCCGCCAAATAACTCGTCGGCGCCTTGCCCCGCCAGCATCACTTGGTATCCTGCTTTGGCGGCTTGTTGTGCGGTCCAATAGAAGGGTACCCCGATGCTTGCCTTCACAGGGTCTGCTTCCTCAATCAGCTCCACAACTTTGGGAACGGCTTTTTCTATGTCGGATTCCTTGTAGAGGCGCACCTGCATGGGCAAATCCAAAAGTTCCGCCGCTTCAAATGCCGCTTCTGTTTCTACTTGGTTCTCCAAGCTCACATGTATAAGCTCAACTTGCACGCCGCATCGTTTGGCGAGGCAGGCAACGATGCTGCTGTCTAAGCCGCCTGAAAACGCCACAGCAACTTTCTTTTGGTCTGTAATTCGCTTTTGCACTGATTCTGTAAGCAGCTTTTGCAGCGTGCCCACGGCGTCTGGCATGGTCCACGGCTTGGGTGGTTCCATCTTGAGAATTTTCACGGGCTCAAATCTAAATCCCTCAGCCATTACAACTGCGGTGTGTCCTGGTGGGAAACATTTGGGGTCCAAACCAAGTTTCCAGAGGCTTCTTCGGTCCGACGCCAACGCGGCTATTGATTCGTTTTCGCCAAAGTATAAAGGCTGTACGCCGACAGGGTCCCGACATGCCACCAGCCCATTAGTTTGTGTGGCAATTAGGTAGTATTCGCCTTCATTTGTCTGCAGAAACGTTTTGGCAACTGCGGTGTAGTTTGGGGTTTTGAATTGTTGGGCTGCAAAGTCTGTGGCTTGGGGTTGCGGGTAGAGGCGTCCATCAAAAAATAGTGTTCCCTCTGTGAGTGGCGAAATTTTGGGTTGCGACTGGGCAGGTGCTGTGGAAGCAAATCCGACTGCTGTTGCCCCAGCGAGTTTTGTATGCGCCAATTTTTTGTAATCTTTAGCTGCCATGTATTCTTTATCGATAGCCAATGCGAACTTGGGGTCGTTTTCTGATTGTGCTTGCTCCAAAACCTCAAGAACTACTGGAACAACGTTTTCGCCCTTTTTACTCAACACCACAACTGTAACCTTCACATGGAACCCGCCTGATTAGCCAATTAACTGTGTATGTGCTTGGTAAAACATTAATGTTTAACCTGCATAACAGTTGATACAGGAGATTACCCTTGCCCATTTTACCCATAGACACAGGTCGTTACGGAACGCCTGAAATGCTCAAAGTCTTCGACGAAGAAACCCGCGTGCAGAAACTGCTTGATGTGGAAGCTGCCTTAGCGTTTGCTCACGCCGAAGTCGGCGACATCCGCAGACAGGACGCAGAAGTGATTGCGGCAACCGCCAACACGCAGTACGTAAAGGTGGCACGCATCAAAGCAATCGAGAAAGAAATCAAGCACGACATCGCCTCGCTGGTTAGAGCGTTGTCTGAACAGTGCGGCGAAAGTGGCGCATATGTGCATTTGGGGGCAACCAGCTACGACATCGTGGACACAGCTAACGCGTTACAGCTTAAAGACGCTCTAGACATCCTCCAACAGCGGCTTGTCTGTTTGGATGTGATTTTGAAGGGCAAATCCGCCAAGTACAAGGCGACTCCCATGATGGGACGCACTCACGGTCAACACGCCTTGCCCATCACGTTGGGCTTCAAATTTGCCGTTTGGGGCTACGAAGTCGAACGCCACCTGCAACGCCTTACCCAAGTTCGCGAACGGGTTTTGGTTGGCAAAATGAGCGGCGCTGTTGGCACCCAAGCAGGGCTTGGCGAGAACGCTGAACGCATTCAAGAGTTGGTCATGAAACGGGTTGGGCTTCGTGCTGCTGAAATTTCTACTCAAATTGTGCAACGTGACCGCTATGCTGAGTTGATTTGTGATTTGGCGCAGTTGGTTTCGTCGCTGGAAAACTTTGCTACAGAAATTCGCGAGTTAGCACGCCCAGAAATTGCCGAAATGTTTGAGTCATTTGAGGCGGAAAAGCAAGTGGGCAGTTCTACCATGCCGCACAAACGCAATCCCGAAACCTGTGAACGCGTCTGCGGTTTAGCGCGTATTGTTCGGGGGTTGGTGGTGCCTGCGTTAGAGAACGTGACGACGTGGCATGAACGTGACTTAACTCAGTCTTCGGCTGAACGGTTTTTGCTTCCTGAAGCTTGCATCCTTACCGACTACCTGCTTTCCCTAATGAATGGAATCTTGGCAAATTTGCGGGTGGATGAAGCTCGTATGTTGGCAAATCTTGGTTTAACGCAGGGACGGTGCATGTCGGAGTCGGTGATGATGGCTTTGGCTCGCAAAGGTGTCAACCGTCAAGAAGCCCATGAACTGCTACGCAAACTCACCATCGTTAGCGAAGTGGAAAAGAAGCCTTTCCGAGAAATCCTAATAGCTGACCCAATAGTGCACAAAACGCTCTCTTGCGAAGAAATCGACGATGCCTTAAACCCCAGCAACTATTTGGGCACTGCAGCTAAGCAGGCAGAAGCTTACAGTGTGGCTAAAAATCCATAAGCCCCTTCTGTTTGCCCACTTCCGTCTTATCTAGCCGTTCCCATGTTTTCTTTTTCACAAACCCGCCTAGTTGACTTTTGACTTTTTTAGTCAACGCCGGACCCAGCAGTGTGATTAGGGTGTCCATGTCGGCGGTTTTGAGGTCTTCGGTTGTTTTGTAACCAGCGTTGAAAAGTGTTCTGCCTCTCACTCTGCCAATGCCCTCTAATCTGACGATGGGCAAAAGCTCTTTTTTGATGCCCTTTGATACTCGCTCGTCCAACTCGTGTACAAGAGGCATGACTTCTTTGTCTTTTTCCAGCTGCGCTATCTCTTCGGCTGCGTGCAGAAGCCATTTACCGTTCTCGATGATGCGGTACAAATCGCCGGGTTGAACGTTGTATTTTTGGAGCAATTCTTCTTCGGTGGTTTCCTCTATCCACGCATTAAGAATCATGGCGGTTTTGAGTTCGCCTAGGTAGGTTTCAAATTCGACGTGGTCGTCCCATTCGTTGGGCGGAGGCACAAAGAATTCTTCTCGGTGCTGTTCGAGTTTGACAGCTAACTTTTCAATTTCTTGCCCATAGGGACGCATTACAGGTCCCATGTCAGGTGTATGGGTGATGAGGTGCAACATGCCCAACTCGGTCATTTGCGCTGGCTTCTCTTTTAGAGCGTCCCGCAACGTCACCGCCGTTACAGGGTCAATGTAGAGTTCGCTGGCACGTTTCCCCAGCATAGTCGCACAAAGATTCTGCCTGTCCAGATACAACAGTTGCTCATCGTAGAGGTACTTAAGAATCTTCGAAATGACCACCTTGATGGCTTTGGCGTCGTATTGGTGGGCGTAGAAGGTTCGGGCAAAAAACTCGTACACGCCCTGTTCGGTGTGCGCAAAACCTGAAGCCACAGTTGCCAGCACATGTCCACGTAGAATTCGCTCCACTGCCAGTCGGCTCCAGATGCGTTCAGGACGTGCCAAGATGAAGTTTTCCATGAGGTAGTCGGCTTCGTCGGCGTTTTTGGCTATGAGGATGGATTCACCGTTTTTGTCGTATTTTGGTCTGCCTGCGCGTCCTGCCATCTGCTTGTATTCTAAGACGCTTATGGGGTAGTTTCCGTAGCCTGCTTCCCAGCGGCGATAGTCCTGCACGATTACCACTCGCGCTGGCAGGTTCATGCCAAACGCTAACGTCGGCGTGGCAGTTAAAACCTTGATTTTGCCTTCTCGAAAGAGGTCTTCGATAATTTTGCGGTGCGCTCCTGCCAAGCCTGCATGGTGGAAGGCTGCACCGCACCGAACCAAATTTGCTAGCGACGTGCTAAGCTGAGTCTTTTCCTCTGCACTTAGGATATGTTCAGCTTCGTGCTCCAAGCTACGTTTGGCAGGTTTGGAGAGGATGTTGCCGATTTCATCAGAGATTTTTTTTGCCATAGACGCAGCGTTTTTGCGTGTCGAAGCAAACACCAAGGCTTGCCCACCTGTTTTCACTGTGTTTAGGGCAAGGTTAACGGTGTCGTTCGCTGTTTTGCGTTCGATTTTGCGGGCGTCGCCGTCGCGGAATTGGATTTCGTCGTGAAGCAAGACGCCTTCTTTGAGGTTTACAGGGCGCCATTCGGTGATGACGTATTGGGCTTTGAGCCATGCAGCAACTTCATCCACGTTGCCCATGGTGGCGCTAAGCGCAAGGACTTGGATGTTGGGGTTGACTTCCATAAGCCGCGCCAAAACCACCTCTAACGTTGGTCCGCGTTCAGCTTCGTTAAGCAGGTGCACTTCATCGGCGACGACTAAACCGATGTCACCCATCCATTTAGCCCGATGCCGCAAAAGCGAGTCAGCTTTCTCATTGGTCGTGATGATTATGTCGTATCTGCCTAGCCATGTGTCGGCGCTGTCATAGTCGCCTGTGCTTATGCCCACGTTGACACGTTGCCCGTTAGGCTTGATGAGTTTGGCGAACCGCTGAAAGTCTTCGTATTTTTCGCTAGCCAACGCGCGCAGAGGCGCAAGGTAGATGGCTTTTGCGCCACGATCCAAAACATGCTTTAGACAGCAGAGTTCCGCAACCAACGTTTTGCCAGACGCAGTTGGGCTGGCGAGAACCAAATTCTTGCAGTCCAGAACGCCTGCTTCGATGGCTTCCGTTTGCGGTGGAAACAACTCAGTTATGCCGCTGTCGATAAGCAGGTTTTTGAGCGGTTCTGGAATGGAAAGTTCAGCTATTTTCACAATTTTCGCCACGGTTGCTGTTTTGGTAAGGTTAGGCGTGGTTTATAGTGTTATTTACTGAAGAAATGGGTTTTTGGGTGTTTGGTTGATGCTTTTGTATACAGATCTGTTGGAAAACAATTGCTGCCATCCAAAATCGCCATGTCACTCTTGGTTTTTTCATAGCCCATCTATATAGTTCAAATAAATCACAGAATCTATAGTGTAGTATGCGAACAAACCTTATATCGAACTAATTCTTATAATTATTCACTGATTTTTATGTCAAAGAAGTATCAATTGTATAGAGATGTTGCTGGAAAGTATCGTTTTAGACTTTTAGCGGAAAACAACAAAATTGTGGCTGTCGGACAAGCATATGAACAGCACGAAAGCTGCCTAAAAGGCATACACAGCATTCAAGCGAACTGTGACGTGGACATTGACGACCTGACAACTGAAGGTCCAAGACTTGCTAACCCGAAATACGAGATTTTCTACGATAAAGCCTGCGGATTCAGATTCCACTTAAAGGCAAAGAACGGTGAAATCATTGCTGCAAGCGAAGGGTACGAGCGAAAAGAAGGTTGCCTAAACGGTGTAAACGCGGTTAAGCATAGCTGCGATGCAGAAATAGAAGACCTAACTCGGACCCAAAAACCCCAAGAAGAACCCCAAAAAGAAGAAATTGTTGACTATGCCGCAATAGCACAAGCATGTACCGATGACAGGTTGGCCCATCCAGATGGGGTGAATCAAACAGCATTGACTTTGGAAAGTCCCCCAACTGCTAAGCAACATGATGTTGTGGTTTTTCAAGGAAAGCTAAGCAAAAGTTGCTCGGGTGAAGGAATCGGTGACGTTAAAATTGAAGTCTGGGAAAGAGACCGTTCGCTACTTGGTGACGACTACTTAGCGTTTGGAAACACCGCCCAAGATGGGTCTTTTAAGATAGAATGGAAAGCTAGGCCGTTAGCTTGGTTTGACAATACTGCAAAAATCTATGCCCGGTTCAGAGGAAACACCGAAGTTGCCCCTTCAGTGAGCGAACTCCAAACAATCGTTGTCGAATAGTTCTCTTCCTTTCTTTTTTCTTGTTATCTTATCAGTTAGCGAGTAATTGTGCCTGTTTATGTGGATACCTTTTGGGGTCGCAGAACAGACAAATATAAGGCTGTTATTATTTTTAGTGTGAGCGTGGTTTGTGTGGTTGAAAATGTAAAAGAACTTCTCAAGCTGCATGAAGGCATCAAACACGAAGTGTACCTAGACAACGAAAACAGCACAGTTCCCGCCCCCGAAGTTCTTGATGCCATGATGCCCTACTACACCCAACGCGCCTACGGCAACCCCACCCTGACCCACAAGCCTGGCTGGGAAGCCTTCACAGCCATCATGACAGCTAGCAAAACTATCGCAGACAGTATAGGCGCTAAGCAGCTTGAAGAACTCAACTTTACACCTGGCGAATCCGAAGCCAACAACCTTGCCTTAATAGGTGCCGCCGCAGCCAACCCACAGAAGGGCAAAAAAATCGTCATCAGTGAAGTTGAACCCATCAACATCCTCAACGTAACTGACCTTATGAAAAAACAAGGCTGCACCACCGTCAAAGTTCCTGTAAGCCGAGAAGAAGGCGTTCTGGATCTGGAAAAACTCAAAGAAGCCGTAGACAAAGATACCGCCTTGGTGAGTATTCATTCGGTGAACAGCGAAATTGGCACCATCCAACCCATCAAAGAAGCCGTTGCCATAGTCAAAGACCGCAACCCCCAAGCACTGTTCCACACAGATGCCTGCGACGCCTACGGACGCATACCGTTTAACGTGCAAGACCTCGGAGTCGACATGGCAACTTTAAGCAGCTTCAAAATTCTTGGTCCACGCGGAACCGCCGCACTGTACATTCGTGAAGGCGTCAACGTGGGACGCATAATCGAAGGCCCCATCGGCACCCAAAAACTGTGGCCAGGCATCGAAAACACACCGCTTATTATGGGCTTTGCAAAAGCTGCTGAACTTGCGTTTGATGACTTCGAGGGCAACGTGGCGAAGATGCGTGCGCGTCGAGACCAACTTGTCGACGGTGTCTTCAGCCGTATGACTGACATAGCCTTAAACGGCACTCGAGGCGAAAAACGCAGCCCTGACAACGCCAACATCAGCTTCCGCCGATGCGAAGGCGAAGCCCTCACCATAGAGCTGAGCCTCAAAGGCGTCTACGTTTCCAGCGGAAGTGCCTGCAGCCGACGTCTCCTGCAACCAAGCCACGTGCTCGTTGCCATTGGTAGACACTTCAGCGAAGCTCATGGAAGCATTTTGATGAAGACCACACGGTACCACACAGAAGAAGATATTAACTATGTCTTGGATTCGATTCCTAGCTCAGTTGAACGCATCCGCGGCATAGTGGGCTCAACAGGAGTGGATTAAACTTGTCACGCATGCCTTTACCTTACAACCCTAAAGTGTTAGATTTGTTCCGTAACCCCAAAAACCTTGGTAAAATGGAAGATGCAACCGTCGTCGCCGTTGCGGGCAACCCTGCATGCGGAGACATGGTCACCTTCTACCTCAAAATCACACCCGAAGAGGTCATTGAGAAAGCCCAGTTTGAAAGCTACGGCTGCGCCGCCAACATCGCCACCAGTAGCATCGTTACTGAACTTGTCAAGGGTTTAACTCTTAAAGCCGCATGGACCGACATCACTTGGCAAAAAGTCACCGAAGAAGTCGGCGGCTTGCCTAGCATAAAATTTCACTGCGGCGTCTTAGCTGTAGGCGCCTTGAAACGTGCCATTCGCCTCTACTACGAAAAGAAAGGCTCCACGCCTGAGTGGCTGCCAAAAGAGCACACGTCTGAAGAAAAGCAGGCGCTGGAAGAAGAGGAACTGGCTAAAACCATAAGCAAACGGCTCAAGGTTGAAGAAGAGAAAAAATAGCATGTTCGACGCCAACGCCGTCCGCGCTGACTTTCCTATTCTGTCACGTAAAGTTAACGATTACCCACTCATCTACTTTGACAATGCAGCGACCACCCAAAAACCTCGCCAAGTTATCAACGCCGTCCGCGACTTTTACGAAAACCACAACGCCAATGTCCACCGCGCTGTCCACACGCTTAGCCAAGAAGCCACCGACCTCCACGAAGCCTCTCGTGAAACCCTTGCCAAATTCGTAAACGCCAAAGACTCTGCTGAAATTGTTTTTGTGCGTGGAACTACAGAAGCTATCAATTTGGTGGCTTATTCTTGGGGTCTGCGAAATCTCAAAGTAGGCGACGAAGTTGTGTTGTCTTTGATGGAGCACCACAGCAACATCGTCCCTTGGGAACTTATAGCGAAACTCAACGGGTTCACCATAAAATACGCCAACGTCCACCCAGATGGCACATTAGATTATGCGGATTTGGAAAGCAAATTTAGCGCCAAAACCAAACTGTGCTGCCTTAGCCAAGTCAGTAACGTCAGCGGCGTAGTCAACGACGTAAAACGGGTCGCTAAAGTTGCCCATGACCAAGGTGCTTTGATGCTTGTGGATGGAGCGCAGTCGGTTCCCCACATGCCCGTAGATGTCCGCGACTTGGACTGTGATTTTTTGGCGTTTTCGGGACATAAAATGCTTGGACCAACAGGCATCGGGGTTCTTTATGCTAAACGCAGTTTGCTTGACGAAATGAAGCCTTGGCAGGGCGGTGGAGAAATGATAAAAGATGTTTCCTACAGTTCGCAGACGGAGCATTGTGGAATCCGCTGGAATGATGCGCCTTGGAAGTTTGAGGCAGGCACCCCAAACATTGCAGGTAGCATCGCGTTAGCTGAAGCCGTGCGGTACCTGCAGCGGCTGGGCATGGCCAACGTGTTTGCGCACGAGAAAGCCCTCACCAAATATGCCATCGGGCAGTTGCAGGCGGCAGGGGGCAAAATCGAGCTTTACGGCACAACCGACCCCGCCCTCAAATGTGGCATAATCCCGTTTGGCATTGCGGGGCTTTCGTCGCATGATGTGGCGCTGTTTTTGGACAACTTTGGCATCATGGTTCGCAGCGGTTTTCACTGCGCCCAACCCCTGCACCAAATCTTCAAGCTTGCCTCCAGCGCCCGAGCCAGCTTCTACATCTACAACACCCAAAGTGAAGTTGACCGATTCGTGGCGGTGCTTAAAGAAATGGAGCAACTCTAACATGCCCACCATAGAAGACTATGTGAACAGCGTCGAAGGCACCTGCGGCGCCGAAAAAGACGTCATCGTTGCCTTCAAGTTTGACAAAAAAGATGAAGCCGTGCGCCGCATCAAAGAACGTTCAACTCTGAAAAGCAGTTTGGCGGGTATTGTGTTTGAGTTGACGTTTGAGGGGTATACGTTTCGGTTGTATGGAACGGGGAAAGCTATTTTTCGCAGCATAAAAAACCGCGAAGAACTCAACCAACTCTTAGCTAAACTGCTGCTGTAACTAGCTTTTTTGAACAAACATCAAGCTTTGGTTCTGTGCACTTAGTGTTTTCTTTATTTCATCTGCGTGTTTCGCTATGAGGCTGTCGATTTTGGCAGTAACCTGCGGCAAGTCCCCGCCGTAGTCATGAAAGCCAACTGCGCCTCCAGATGAGAGCTTGTTCCAAACTATGTAGAAATCGTTTTCCACATATTCGGGGTCATGGTTTCCGTCAATAAACCCAAAACACAACCTTTCCGCGGGGATGGTTTGATATTTGGAGTCGCCTTTTAGCACCTTGATGTTTTTACACTTTCTCGTTTCTCGCTGGAATATTTCTAGTTGACTTTTCCCTTTGAACTCTTTTAGTTGCTCAGCATACAGGCTGGACATGGTTAAGCCGTCCGTGTTGGTTGTGACGTCGAAGTTAGGGTCAAAAACATCAATCACATACAACGTTTTGTTGCTGTGCTTTGTTTTCAGGTGGTTGGATAGTTTGTGTGCGCCTCCGCCTAGAAACGTTCCAATCTCCACCAAGTCTCCTGGAACCGACAAAATATTGTTTTGTTCTATGAACTCGATAAGTGTTTCATATCCAACCCAGTCTATGCTCGGCGGGGCATTTTTTAGCTTTTTTACTGCACGATGCCCCATCTTCTGTACCTTTTTTAGCAAGCAAGCTACCCGTTCATCAAGTCCCCTGTTTAACATTTATAGCGTTCGCAAACAACCTGAAAAATATGCAATAATTCCGTGTTGTCTTAGCTATTGCGTTTTGGTTTTAGCTTTATTTTGGCTCTGCTAATCCAACTGAATGTGGGATACAAAACCTTTTTCAATCCTTCGGGCAGGGCATCACGTGCTTCTCGATGCAGCCCCAACTTGGTCGCTAACTTTCCTTTTCTGGTCAACGGAATGTAGTAACGGGTTAAAGGATACTTCACAAAACCGTTACTTTCCTTAAAGGCATCCAACGATGGATGATTTCCTATACGCCCATACATTAGCCATCGGACGTTTTTGGATGCACAAACCTCAACGGCTTTTGCCATCATAGCATTGTTGACTGCTTTATCCCAATGTTTTTGCATCGACAAAATTTGAATCATAACCGCTATGTCGTCGCCGTACATGAGTTGTATGAACCCAACCAACTCGTTTTCCAAATACGCCCCTATGAACGTAGAGTTTTTAGCATCAATCACCAAATGCTTGATGGTTGCCAAATCCATTTGGTAATGTGAGAACGCTCGTCCCTGCCGAATCGGAGTTTCGTTAAAAATCCGCGAAATACCTTCCGCCAGCTGTTCGTTTGGCTCAACAACCTTAACTGTTAACCCGCTTTTTTCTGCTTTGCGAACCATGTTGCGGGTTTTTTTGCCAATTTTACTCCACCATTCATCATACGATTCAATCGAAAGCAGGGCAATGTTGTCTTCGTATTTCAGCCACTTTTCTGAGGCGTTAACGGTGTGGGCACACCATTTTCTTTCCACAAACGTAAAAACATCCGCGCCCCGCTCCGCAAGTTTCTCGCAAAACCGTTCGGATGGGTCCACGTTTTTGAAATATTCGAAGTGTTCGGGGAATTTGCCGAGTTTAAAGAAGGTTTTTTTGCGTACTGAAAGGTTTTCTAATTCTGTGTCAACTTGTAGAAGTGTTTTTAGGGTTTCGTAGTATGGTCCGCGGTGGTTTATGGTTCCCCGCACAAAAAGCCACTCGGGATGTACATGCAGCACTTCGCCTTTTTCGATGCTTTCCATGGCGATTTTTATGGCTTCTTCTGTTGATTTACTGTAGCATAACCGGTCTAACCCCATGGTGGGATAAACATAGTATGATTGTAAGGGAAAATCTGGTGGAATGGGCGCTTTGTCTTGTCCTAGTTTGCGCCGCCAAAGTATACGGGCAATCAATCGTTCTGTGCCATGAACCGTATAGTGTTTCAGTTTGCGTCCCGTTGCCTCTTCAAGCCGCTCCCACTCCCGATACGGGTCCGTTGCAACATGCAACCCTACTTCATGTCGGTCTGGATGCAGCAACTCCAAAAGCTCCGCGTCCGGCGTGGTTTGAGGCGTAAAAAACCAGACTGTCTGAACTTCTTGAGTTGACTCGTTTATCATTTTGGCAAGGATTTTTGAGTTTTTGACGTAGTTTCCTTTGGGCTTGATGTTTAGGGCTAGGCAAGCGAAGCTTTTGAGTCTTGAAGGATACGCGTAGTCGGCGTCTACCCGAATTTTTATCATGCCCGTTCAGTTACCTCTACAGAAAGGTCTAGACGGATTATAAATCATGCGCCCTAACGCTTCCAAAACTGGAATTGCCGTTTTAAACCGTTACTTTATTTCTGAATGCTTGTCCATGAAGTCTAATGCGCTTTCGATGCAGTCGTCCATGTTGAGGTACTTGAATTGAGCAAATCTGCCAACAAACAGTATCCCCTCGTCATTTAGAAAGTCAGTTACGACTTCTAGGTTCTTTTTGTATGCCAAGTCGTTAATGACATACGCGTATTCTGCTTTTTTTGTTCGTGTAAAGCAGACTTGCTGCTTGTTTAGAATCCCTGCCTTGTCCAAGTCGTTTAGGATTTGGTCTGTTAGGTCTTGGTCGGTTCTGTTCCAGACTTCATCGTTGACGTTGCAGGTTACCTCCGCCAGTATGGCGGCCTTTCCAGATGGCACCACACATGGACTATAATTCGAAGGGAAGCTTACACGATGCGTCAGAATCTGCCTGTCGGGGATGTACAGCCACGACAACCCCGTTGAGTCCCCTTGGTATAGTCCAATCATGATGGTTATGAGTGCGTTGCATTTGAGTTGGCTGGCGGCAACCTTAACTTGGGTCGGTGCCTCCATGATTTTTATTAGCTCTTGGATGGGGAGGGTGGAGATTATTAGGTCAAACCGTTTCTCTTGTTTCCCATCCGAAATAACCCATTGTTTGTCTTCCTTAGTTATCTGTTTAACTTCAAAGCCAGTGACAATGCTGTTTTGAATTGGTACACATAATGCGTCTATGAGGGCTTGAATTCCGCCCACTTTCGGGTAATAGAAGTGCAGTTGGTGCAAGTAGCCTTCAGTTTCTATCCCTAAAGACGACTTAATTATGTCCTCCATCGGGGGATCCGGAATACGCTCTACCCAGTCTAACCCTAAATCTTCAACGGGATGCTTCCAGATTTTCTCGTTGTAAGGCAGCAGGTACTTTTCGGTGATTCCCGCGCCAAATGTGCTGTAAAACCATTGTTTGAGGTTTTCAGGTTTTCTAACTTCGCCTTTCTGTTTCTCAATTAAGTTCTTGATAAATGCCGTTAAGCATTCATAGTTTTCTTGTTTGGGTAAGTCGGATAAGCCGTTTTCAAAGGGGTATTTGACGTGAGTGCCTTTGTAGAAGATTTTGGTTGTTCTTCGGTTTTTAACTACGTTGTTGCCCAGCAAATTCAGGAGAAAGTCTAGCGCTTTTTGGTTTTTGGAAAAAATTATGTGCGACCCGCCGTAGTCAAAAGTAAACCCATTTTCTTGTAACGTGCGCATTAGGCCGCCGCAGGTTGGCTCTTTTTCTAAAACTTCAAACTCTACCCCCTGCTGAGCAAGCAGATAGCCGACCGTTAAACCTGATAAGCCGCCGCCTAGTATGGCTGTTTTCACGTTTCCCTATCTCCCAGTTCGCACTCACTTAGACATTTTGTGTTAGTACTCAAATTGTTTTCCGTAAAGTAGTCGTCTGGTTTGCATGGTGAAAACCCATGATGCTAACTCGTAACGTTCGATTCTCTTTAAGGCTCCCCAAAAATACCCAATAATGGGAAAAAGGCTATCTAGCAATCTGTCAACTTTTAACTTACTCACTTGGTCTCGCGGGTACTCCAGCACATGAATCGGTTCATAGCCAAGACGGTACAATTCCATGCCCCGTTGAAACTTATGTTTATACGAGTGATGCCCTTTCTCTCGGCCTTTATAGATTGGCGGACAAATCCACCGTTTAACCGTGAACCCTTCATACATAAATCTCAACGCCAAGTAGGTGTCGTCGGCGGATGCTTCAGGATATTTTCCGCCTAAGCCTTCGATGAATGCTGAGGTTTTGAAAATCATTGCTGTTCCGCCGCTTCCGACAAAATCTTGCCCTTTTTCAGTGTTTATCTTGATAAAGTCGCGAGGCAGCAGGATTTCTGCGTCCACTTTTAGGATGTAGTCGTAGTTGCTTAAGTCTTCTTGTGCGAGTGCCGTGTTTATGGCGGCCGCAACACGTTTACCAAGCGGCTGGCGAAAATTTGGTTTCACAAAAATGTTTGTTGTTTGTTCAAGCTTGAGGGAATCAAGTCTATTGCACAATGCTTTGTCTCCGACGACGGTCACAATTTTGGTGACGCTAACCGATTGTTTCAGTATGCTCTGTATTGTTTCGGTGGGGTCGTCACGAAGAGTCGGGATAACTGCCAAGATTTTCATGCAGTTCTTAACGAAAAGACACCCTTCTTGTTCTTATTAACATTTTTCCCCATCCAAAAATAGTGGTGGGCTGGTTGGGGTGTGTTGATTCCTTTTTCTTCTATATAGTTCTCTTTTTTGGGCTCTTGACTCGTTAGGGGACCGATATGTTTGTTGCCAAGACATTTAAGGAGTAGCTACCTTATCATTAAGCCATGCTTTGGGCGTTGGTGGCATCAAGGTGGACTTACATTTCTCCGTAATTATACCCACATATAAGCGGCGAAATTTGCTTAAGCTAGTTCTTGATGGCTTAACTGCTCAATCGTACACCAATTTTGACGTAATTGTGGTAGCTAAACCTGCTGGCGACGGAACCGAAGAACTCGTCCAATCATACCAAAACCAATTGGACATAAAACTTGTTCCGCAACGATGCGGCTATGTTATTCAAGCTCTAAACTTGGGACTAAAACACGCCAAAGGCGATGCCATCGCTTTCTTAGATGATGACGCCATTCCCGCCAAAGATTGGCTACAAATTCACGCCCAAACCTATCAAGACCTCAACGTCACCGCCGTTGCAGGAGATGCCCTTCCCGTTCATCTAGAAAATGGCAAACCAATCCCCGAAAACGATCCCATAAAACCGCCCTATAGCCGCTATCAAGATCGACTAAGCTTCAAACTTTGGGACAAACCGCTTGCCGGCACTGAAACGTACTTTGTCTGTATCACTCGCGGTGGTTCGGTTTCTTTGGTTGGCAACTTTGCCTACTGGCGTAGCCATGGGCGTGTGGTTGGTTCTTTTATGGGTCAAGGCGCCAACATGTCAGTGCTTGCCGTTGCTATTCAAGGTTTTAGTTTTGAGGATTGCTGGGTTTCAGGTTCGCGTTGGGAACAAGTGTTAGCTTGGAACCTCTGGAAGGCTGGCGGCAGAGTGGTTTTCAATCCAAAAAGTGTCGTTTACCACATGGTGCATGGTCAAACGTTAAGCCGTGACCTTCGACCAAGCAAAGCCCGCCTGTTCCAAATAGAAAACGAATTGTTCTTCTATCGGCTCTACGGGAAAGAAAAGGGGCTGTCTTGTCTTTGGCATGTGCCTTCCGTTTTGTATCGAAGTTTGGCTATGTTTAAGAACAGGGATTTGCCGCGAATTGAAGGTATCGTGTTGGGTAACTTGTTGGGGCTTAAGTTGCTTGCTTTGAAACGTTCTAATAATGATGGGTTGTTGTTGGCGGATTTGGAACGGTTGAAGTGACCTGCTGCGTCATGTTCTGTCTTTGAAAGGACATGTGGGATAATGTTAATAGTTAACTTAAAGCACTAAACTACAGTTGACAGGGGACGTTGGGATGAAAATTGACGTGGTTTTACTTACCAAAAACAGTCTTAAGCCCTGCCTTAAAGAGTGCTTAGACTCCATTTACCGAAACGTCCCCGTAAATCGCCTCATAGTTGTAGATGGCGGCAGCACCGATGGTACCCTACAACTGTTACATGATTACCCTGATGTGGTAGTGATTGACGACGCCAGTGGCACGCGGGCGACGGCTCGTCAAAAAGGCATTGACGCCGTAACCACAGACTGGCACCTGCAGGTTGACTCTGATGTCATCCTCTGTGGCGACTGGTTCCGCAAAGCATGTGCAACAATCACTGACGAAGTCGGCGCCGTATGGGGTGCAGCCTTGCCTAACGATAAACACTTTTTCAACATGACTTATGCGATGTCTAAGCTGTACCGCATCAGCGTCAAAGACTTGATGGTTAAGCAGATGCGTAGCGAACGCTGCATGATGCATGACACCCTCATTCGAACCAGTACCGTTAAAGGCATCAAAATTCCCGCTGGGCTTCACATCTGGGAAGACGACTACATTGGGCGCCGTATAATTCGCAAAGGCTACCGCTTTCTGAAAGTAACTGAACCCTACTGCTTGCATAATGTGACGCCTAACGAGCGGTTTGAAGGCTATGTGACTGCGGGGTATTTGATGCGGCGGTGTCATATTGGGCGGTTTAGTCAAGTTGTGCGGTGGTTGGTGTTGGCGTTTCCTAAGTCAGCGTGGATTTACATTGTTACGCGTGATTTTCAGGCGTCGAAAACCCAGTTTCTGAGTGGGGTTTTAACGTTTAAAGGCTGGCTAGCCGCCTGAGTTTCCAAAGTGTCTTTGCAAAGTTTTGTTTGCGGGTTTCCCCGAAACCTAATTAAGCCCTCTTATTCATAGTCCACACGCCCCGGTGCCCGTGATTTAACTTGAACGAGAAAGTTGATGTGGTCTTGTTGACCAAAAACAGCCTGCAACCCTGCCTGAAGCAATGTATTGATTCTGCTTATGCGCAGTTGCCGGTTGGGCGGCTGCTTGTGGTGGATGGCGGCAGTACCGATGGTACCTTGGAGCTGGTTCAGAAGTATCCGCGGGCAGAAATTATTGAAGATGTGCCGGGAAATCGGGCGACGGCTCGTCAAAAAGGCATCGAAGCTGCAGAAACCGCATGGCACCTTCACTTGGATTCTGATGTAATTTTATGTAAAGACTGGTTTAAGGCTGCTTCGAAACAGCTTAAACCCGATGTTGGGGCGCTTTGGGGCGTAACCATCCCCGGCGACCGTCACATCTATAACATTACCAAGTCGATGGCTTTGCTTTACCGCAAAAACGTCCTAGACTACATCATTCAGCAGCAGCATCTTAAACGGTACCTCACCCATGACACGCTGCTGCGAACCGAAGCCGTCAAAGACATCAAAATCCCAACCAACCTGCATATTTGGGAGGACCACTACATCGGACAACACATCGTTGCCAAAAATTACAAGTGGTTAACTACCCGTGAACCCTGCTGCATCCACTACTTCCATGAACGCGCCAACTTTGAAGAATACGTGGAAAGCGGCAGATTGGCACGAAAGGTACGTTCGTATAGTGACCGCCAAGTGCTGCTAAGACTTGGGTTCGCTGTTCCTAAATCGCTATGGATTATGGCGGCTACGGGTGATTTTAAAGCTGCAAAACTGCAAATGGAAAACTATATCGGCTTAGCAAAAGGCTGGTACGGCAGCATCTAAACCCGTTTTGGTCAGTTTTTGTTTAGGCACTGCTCAATGTACTTAACCCACGACGGGATGGGGGACTCGATTTTTCCAAGTGCCTGTTTGGTGTCGATTCGGTTGGCTTTGGGGTTTTGCAAGATTTTTTTAGCAGCAGCGATTATGCGGTTGTTACTGCGAAGAATCTGGATGGGGAAGCCTTTCTTGTAGAGGTAACGGGCTTGGACATCCCAGAAATGGAAGTTTATGGTTGGGATGCCGCTCATGGCGGTTTCTCGGCAGGCGGTTCCGCCGCTGCCCACCATCAAATCAATATACGGCAACAACTGTGCTGTCAGAACAGGCTTGGGCGAAACCCAAACATTGGGGATTTCTTTGAGTTTAGCACGTTCTTCTTCATAGCGAGGCAGGCAAACCACCGTTGCCAGTTTTGCCAGTTCGCGTAGCAGTTTTTGGCTGTCGACTTTGACGTCTTGGCAGTACACGGCTTGGTATTCTGCGTCGCGGAACAAAATCACGGGTTTTTTGCTTTTGAGTTCTTCAAGGAATTTGGGCTGCTCGAACTTGGTGCCTTTGAGCCAGCAGGCTTCTTCTAGCCCATCGTATTGAACGATGCGGTTTTTGACTATGCCAAAGCGGCTCCAGCTTTTGCCAAAACACTGCGGCGTAACCAGCCAATCCACCAGTGGACACGCCAACTTCGCCACCGCATACGCAAAGACCGTGTCATTGGCGTAAACTACGGGAATTTTGAGCCCAAACGCGGTTCGAATAGCCGACACATCGCCATGTGTCCAGAGCACTTTGGGGTACCCGACGCGGTCAAACAAATCCAAAAACCCAAGCGTCCGCTTCTGCTCCACCGCCAGCTTCTCTTTTAGGGTGGTGCCGTAGTCGCCCACCGTCTCGTAGGGTACATGCAGCGTGTCTAAAAGGTCAGTGGTTTGGGTTTGACGCTTAGCCGTCACCAGCGTGCGGTAGCCTTTCTTGTGCAGAGGCGGTAGCAGGGTGCTGATGGCTATGCTAATTTTGGGGGTGACTGTGTCTAGCCAAATGTCGGGCATGGTTTACCGTTTAGGAAGGGCGAACCGCACGGTTATAAGGTTTATCCAGAAGACTTCCAGCGCCATCGCCCTGAACCTGCAAACCGCACTATTTACTGCCTATTGGCACTTGGTTCAGAAACGATAGTGGAACCTACCGGTGTTGGAAGAAAAACAAACCAAAACAGGGTGTTACGGGTTTTTCTGTTTCGCCAACCACTCTCGATACTGCGCATCCACCTTCATAGCCGCGTCCAACAGCACGCTGGGTGCGAGGCTGGTGACGTAGCGTATGTCTTTTGGCAGGCAGTGGCGTCCGATGCCATCACGGGCTTCAGGCAAATCCACATTCCACTTCGTGTTCGCCGCAGCACGCAGGTCATCAAAGTTCATGCCGATTTGGCTGCAGACCATCTTTAAGTCTTCGGCGAACGCGATTTGCAGGTAACGATGCGTGTTTTCGACGATTTTACACATCTCCGCTACTTCGATACTGCCGCAAACATGCATAGGAATACCCAAGACTTCTTTGTAGAATTTGAGTCCAGCATCAAGGCTTGTTTTGTCTATGCCGCCGATGACGCGGAGCTGGTTGACGCCGTGTTCGACGGGTTCGTCTGCCCAGTAGCGATGCGGTGCATGAACCATCAAGATTTTGCCGCCGAAAATCTCCAAGGCAATCTTGCGCGAAGTGCCTGGCACGATGGTGGATTCGATGGCAACCAACGCGGACGGCTTGGCTGAGGCGGCGATTTTTTTGGAAACCTCAAAAACCGCTGACAAGTCTGGTTTTCCATCCATCTGACCTGTGGTTACAGAAACAATGTATGCGTCTGCTGAGGGGATTTCGTTCCAGTTGGTGGTGGCTTTGACTTTGGTGTTGGCGAAGCGTTCAACGGCTTTTGGGCTGATGTCGTAGCCCCAAACTTCTAAGCCTTTTTCTGAAACGTATTCGGCGACTGGAAAGCCGATTTGACCTAAGCCTACGATGCAAACTTTTTGCGGCATAGCTTTTCCCTGTATGCCAAAAATGCAGTGTGACACGCCTCTTAAGCTTTACCTAAAGAGTTGTGATGGTGGGCTGAGCCGGACTTGAACCGGCGACCTTTGGCGTGTAAGGCCAATGTCCTAACCAGGCTAGACGACCAGCCCCCGTTAGCATCCAGAAAGTGATTGCGTTGCAGTTTTTAAGGTTAGCTGACAAAAATGGGCGTGCCTGTTTTTACGGTTTTTTTGGTGCTTTAAACCAGTAAACCAGAACCCAAAATGCGGTTGGTATGCCAATTATGATGCTTCTGGAAAATGATTTCCAGCCTTTCTTTAGTCCTCGGCGTCTGGATTGGAGCCCAAAAAAAGCAACTGCATACACGGGGAAAACAAGTGCCAAGAAAATGTTCCCTGTCAAAAGCCCAATTAACAGGCAAGCAAAGGTTACAATGTAACCTAAATAGAACAGGTATCGCTTATTTTCCCAAAAAAATGCAAACGCACTTTTCCATCCTGACGAAAAATCGCAAACGTAGACTTGGGCGCGCCCTTTTTTCCTGATTCCTCTCAGGGCATCTTGCATTGACATGTCTATGTAGATGTCGCTGTTGGTTGTTTTCTGCATGTTGATGTCGACGCCTAGAATTTCTTGGTTGACCATTAATTTGAAGCCTTGCATCAGGGCTCGTACGCAAAAATCCGCGTCTTCTTGTATGGTTAACTCTGGGTCAAACTGAATAATAGTTGCCAGTTTTCTTGTAAGTAACGTGTATCCCATTCCTACTCTTCTTACGTTAAGGTGTTCTTTCTGCCGCTGTTCCCCAAGCCGCTCTTGTAATCGTTCATCAATTTCTGTTGTTGAATTAATCGTCACTGGCTTGACGTTTGCCGTCACCAAATCTACCTGTTCTTGTTCCAAAGTTTCTTGCAGTCTCAAAATCGCGGTGGTCTCTACGAGCACATCACTGTCCCAGTAAAGCAGCAGTTCTCCTTGCATTTTTTGTATGCATATGTTGCGTCCTTCTGGGATGCTGCATGGTTCAACAATTATTTCGTATCCCTTGAAGTCTGCTTGTGCAAGTTTTTGTTTAGCAATCTCGGCAGTTCCGTCTTTGCTACCGCCGTCAACAAACACGACAAAGAGTTTATCATGAGGGTACGTTTGGTTTTGGAGTGAAGCCAAAATTTTGTCGATGATCCATGCTCTGTTTAGGGTCACAATTCCGACAGTTATCAAAGGAAGCGATTGCATTAACTAACGCATCTTCTATTGCACATATAAATAATTCTAATGTACAAAAAATAGCGCTACAGTTTGTTTGTCTACCTGTTAATCTGGCTGAGACTTAATATAACTCTGCAATTCATAATACGCGTAAATTGCGCTTCGCTAAAAACAGGTGTAAGTAGCCTTGAAAAAAATCCTATGCACTGGCGCTGGCGGACCCGCTGGCATCAACTTCACCATGTCTCTGCGTGCTGCAGAAAACGTCACGTTAATTGGAACTGACAGCAACGAGTACTTCCTCAACTTAGCCATAACCGACAAACGCTATCTGGTTCCCCGAGCCAAAGACCCAAGCTATATCGACGCGCTCAACGACATTATTTACAGAGACCAGATAGAGTTTCTACACGCTCAACCCGACATAGAAGTGGAAGTGGTGTCGGAAAACCGAGAAAAACTCAATGCCCCCACCTATTTGCCCTCAAAAGCTGCCGTTAAAGCTTGCCAAGACAAACTAGAATCCGCCAAAGTCTGGAACCAAAAAAACGTTCCCGTCGCCAAAATTCTCACTGTACAAAGTGATGCCGACATTGACCGCGCGTTTGCCGAATTCGGCAGCCCCATCTGGGTTCGCGCCCGGCATGGCGCAGGCGGCAAAGGCAGCACGCCAGCCGATAATCGTGAAACTGCCCTTAACTGGATTAACTATTGGCGCGCTCGTGGTGTGGACTGGGAATTCATAGCCCAAGAACACTTGCCGGGCAGAAACATCGCCTTCCACAGTCTCTGGAAAAACGGCGAACTGGTCACTTCTATGGCGCGCGAACGCCTTGAGTACATTTACGCTTATCTTGCGCCTTCAGGCGTAACGGGCACGCCTGCCGTGCAACGAACCGTCCACTACGACGCTGTAAACAAAATAGGCACCGACGCGGTTCTCTCCATCGACCCAAACTTCACCGGAATCGCTTCTGTCGACCTCAAAGAAAACGCCCAAGGCATACCCTGCGTCACCGAAATTAACCCTGGACGCATGTTCACCACCAGCTACTTCTTCAGCTTCGCCAGCAAAACCATGCGCAAAGACTACTGCGCCAACATCCCTTACCTCTACACCCGCCTCGCCTACAAAGAAACCATCCCCGACATGCCAAAATACAACATCTTACCTGCCGACGTTTACTGGATCCGACACATGGACGCGCCCGCCCGACTGGTCAAGGACGGCAAAGTTTTGGGAGCTATGTACCAGTGACTGCGTCTGCCGCCATCTTTGACTTAGACGGCACCTTGGTCTGTTTACCTATTGATTATGAAAAGATGTTTGATGAGTTCAAACGGATTATGCATGTGAATGTGGTACGTCCTTTGGTGGAAACCCTTTCCCGCGTGGATTCCCATACCCGCGGCGAAGTGTTTGCGGCTTGGGACCGCGCTGAACTTGCCGTCGCCCGAGGCAGCACCGTATGCACCGAAGGCGGCATGCTCTACCAACAATTCAAAGACAAACCCAAAGCCCTAGTCACATTGCAAGGCAGAGACACCGTGGACATAATCCTTGAATGCTACGACTTCAAATTCGATGTCATCGTCACGCGGGAGGATTCGCTTTTCCGAGACGAACAACTCACCCTCGTACTCGAAAAACTCAAGCTGCCCGCACCCGACGTTTTGTTTGTGGGCAACGCCGACACCGACGA
The DNA here is from genome assembly GCA_964616775.1 of uncultured Candidatus Bathyarchaeia archaeon. Classification (GTDB taxonomy): domain Archaea; phylum Thermoproteota; class Bathyarchaeia; order Bathyarchaeales; family Bathycorpusculaceae; genus JADGNF01. Next base: position 30,584 of record CAZTRN010000014.1, on the reverse strand, counting down.
AGCAGCCGCCCAAAAAATCGGATGCCAATTCCACAAAGTATAGCTAATTAAAACCGATCTTTTTTGGATTAAACACCGTGAATTTGGCTTTGCGCATTCTTCGCCCAATTCGCCCAATTAGCCCCGCCGCGTCGGTGCCCAACTTGCAAACCAACGCATGCTCAAACGGACCCAAAGTTTCAATGTCAATGATGTCTCTGCTCAGTCGCTCTTGCTCCACCGCCGCTTTCACTTCACTTGCCGATGCGCCTATTATGATGAGTCGGTCCAGCAGGGATTCTTGCCACTGTTTGAGTTTTCGGATTTGGCTCGACTCCAGTTCCGCTTCAATCTTCAAGCCACCTTGGTCAACGTTGAGAACTTTAACCTCAAGGGGCAGGTTTTCGCAGATTGCCCAAAGCTGGCTTATCTTCTGCAAAGACGCCTTTGCGTCAGCCAAATGTGTTTGGAGTTGGCTAAGCGGCACAGTTGCGGGCACGGTTTTGGGTTCAATTACGCCTATGTCAATTTGCAGAGCATCAGTGCTTCTGTCTAGCCCAGTTACGTAACCTTTGAAAACACCAAACTTTTTCACAGCGTCTAAACGTACGGGGCAGACGCCGATTTCTCGCTCCAAAAGCTTAATAGCTATTGCTTCGTCCTCGCCTGAAATCTCCAACTGTACCCATTTGCGATCCAAAGTGCCTGTGACGGCAGCCTGCACACTCAAATCGCCGATTAGTTCGGTAAGACTGCTGCTGATTTGCTTCATCTGGTGGGCGTTGTAAATTTTGGCTAAAAGCGTAAGTTCAGTCATGGGCAATCAGCTTGGTTATTTCTGAGTTAATTTTTAGCATACGGTCTGCCGCGGCGTCCAGTTTCTTTTCACGAAACCGCTCTATGGTTAATTCAAGAGGAACCATGCAATCTGAAGTCTCCACCAGCTTGTCCGCGTAGGACACAATCTTCTCTTCTAATGTCTGCGGCATATAGTTACCTTTTGGCCAGCCTAACTGTTCGGCTTCTTGAGGAGTTATGCCGCCTCCAATGTGGCGTTCAATGATGGCGACAACTGCTTCAGGCAACTTGTTAGCTCGAGCTATCTCCACACCCGCCACCACATGGTCCACTGAGTGCGTTTTGCCCCGTCCTATGTCGTGCAGTAGTCCCCCAATCTCCACCAATTCCACATCCACCGCAATTCCTTTCTCTTGGCATAGCTGCGCGGTTTTGGTGGCAAGTTTAGAAACTGCTTTACAGTGGGCAATAACCTGCTCCGAGCAGTGATTCTCTTTTAGAAGATCAATAGCTTGCTCCCTTGATGGAAGCTTACTCACCGAGTTCCTTCCTGAGCTGCTCAACTTTGCCAGTGAGGTTTTCTATCATTTTGCCGTTCTCAAAATGTGACAACGATTTGTTGCAGGTGTTGCAGTGGAAAACGGCTTCTACCGCTTCCTCAAATGTTACCCGCCTGCATCCAGGGGTATCGCAGTAGTAGAAGTCATGATTTGCTTCGTACTCAAGACGCACGTTAAGTTTTTCGAGAACACGACGTTTTTGGCTTAAAATGAAGCCTTCCAACTGGTCGGGTTGAAGCTTCCAGTGGAAAATAAACCAGCCTGTTTTAGGGTCTCGGGTGCGCCTTAAACTGACCAGTGAATGATCGTAAAGTTTGTAGAGGATTTTACGAACTGAGTTTAGGCGAATGCCTGTTTTATTGGCAATCTCGTCGTCGGTGATTTCGTCGAGGTTTTTGAGGTACTCGATTAATTTAACTGCCTCTTCTTCTCCGAGGGAGGATGCCACCTTCATCAAGGTTGCGTCGTCAATGGTTGATAACATAATTTGTGTTCCTTGAATACCCATATATTGCGTTAATCTCCCATAAAACTCTTCTCAGTCTTTTCTCTAAAAACCGCAGTTCAGTTTGTTACCTGATTTTTTTGCCCCGCTCCATAGGAACAATTGTCAGCTTCGCGTTGCCAAAGGGTTTGCCTAAACTTTCGCCTTTGAAGAAGCGGTCCAGAAAAATCGCCAACGCCGCACACTCTGAATGTGGCTGATTTCCCACGGCAACGTTAAAGTCGCTGTATTCAGGGCTGTAGAATTCGCGGGGGACCTTCTGACTGCCCACCATAACCATCACGTCTTGCTGGGTGTCTCGGATGCGGTCTAACACGTTGCTGGTTTGGATGTTCTCACCATACGCCGTTAGATGCACCACGATGCCGCCGTTAGCTCGCCAGTCTCGTACAATGCTGCGCCATTTGGTTCCCATTTCAAACTGGAACTGTCCACCCCATGTAGCGCAAACCTTGTCTACGGTGGTTTTGATTTTCTCGTCTGCTACATCGGCGAGTATGAAGCCTGCTGCGCCAAGCGCCCGTGACGTCAACGCCACATGTGTAGTTAACCGTACATCTCGTTGCGGTCTGTGCCCCCAACGCAAAATCATCACCCGCTGAATGGGGCTGTTACTGTTTGGGTTTGGGGTTTGTTTGGAATTTTCCATTTAACTCAACCACTCGGCTCTTGATTTTTTCGGCAAACTCGGGGTCTGCTTCAAAGTCCACTTCTACACAGCTTTCTTGATAATTTGCCCTTTTAACATCCGCTTTACTGTAAACCCAAGAAACCAACGCCATGCTGGCACTGCTGACGGGCACTGTGAAGCTGGCTTGGATGTAGCCTTCCAGCTGCCGCAAAATCTCCCTCCTCACCACATCCAAGTTCGTGCGTTTGAGTGCCGAAATCAAAATTGGGTTCTTGACATGCTCCTTGAGGTCTTCCAGTTTTTGGTTTGCTTCTTGCTCAGTTAAGCGGTCAATCTTGTTTAAAACCGTGATGACAGGAACGCTGGCCGCGCCGATTCGTTCAATGGTCTCTTGACACGTCTTGGTCTTCTTTAAGATGGCATCCAGTGGTTCGCTGATGTCTAAAACCAGCAAAACCAGATCTGAATAGATGGTTTCTTCCAGTGTTGAATGAAACGCCTCAATCAATGAGAGGGGAAGTTTTTCGATGAAGCCGACGGTGTCGGTTAAGAGGAATCGGCGTTTGGAAAACTCAATTTGCCGCGTCGTTGTAGACAGTGTGGTGAACAAGGCGTTGTCGACGTGGGTGGTTTCCTCTGCTAAGGCATTGAACAGGGAGCTTTTGCCTGCATTCGTGTACCCTGCCAACGAAATTGAATTGAACCCCAACTCGGTTCGTCGTTCCCGCTGAAGCACTCGTTTGCCGCGGATTTTGCGTAGCTTCTTTTGGATAGTGTGGATTTGTCGTTTGATGGCTTCACTGTAAACTTCAGCTTCGTACACGCCTAAGCCCATAAAACCTGGCTGTTCACCTTTTTTGGTGAGGCGGACTTTTTCTTTGGCATGTTTCAACTCGTTTTTCCACGTTGCCAACTCAATTTGCAAGTTAGCTTCGGTGGTGGTGGCGCGTTTGGTGAAAATTTCCAGAATCAGTTGAAAACGGTCGATGACTTCGACGCGGGTTGCCTTGGCAAGATTGTACGCTTGGAGCGGACGAAGGTTGTTGTCGAAGATGACTTTTTCGCTGCCTGTGCCTTTAACCATGTCAGCAAGTTCTTCCACTTTACCCCTGCCAATTTGGTAACGGGCATCAGCACGCCGCGTTTGCTCCATTTGATCCACAACCGTGTAGCCTGCAGTTTGGGCTAGCCGCTTCAGTTCAGGTAACGTGGATGCTTCGCGGTTCAGGCGGCGCTGTACAATTACGGCTTTCGTGTTGGAGGTTACTCCTCCTTGCCTTTTTTGCTCAAATCCACCAAGTCGCCTAAGGTGAGTTCGTGGCTTGGTGACTTAGGCAGCGAAACTTTCTCTTCTGCCACAGGAACCATCAATTTGATTTTTAGGGTGTGTTCCAGTTTGGAGATGAGTAGGTCGTTAGGTGCCATTTTGCCGGTTTCGATTTTGCGCAGTACGGATTCTTTTTCGTTAATTTTTTTGCCCAAGTCTTCGTGGCTTAAGCTGGCTTTTTCTCGTGCTTGCCGTATGACTTCGGCGTAGTCTGTGATGATTTCTTGGCTGGTGTCTACGCGTGCGGTGATGATTTTCTTTTTAATCTGGATGGGTGCGCGGGTCGGTGTCGCCTGAGCCATTACCCCCTGCGGATAGGGTGTGACCGTTGGTTTGGCGGGTTCTTCCCAAGTTGCTTTCCCGTGTTTGGAACATTCGGTACATACGGTTAGTTTGGCGCCTTCGATAACTACCCGCATAGGCGCTTCTCGGATTTTTCGTCCGCAAACTTCGCATCGCAACAGCTAATTCACCAGTTTCTTTTTATTGTGAACCCCAATGTTTATACTTGTCGAACCGAAACCCCCAGTTTAGCGGAGAATTGAGCTTGATTACTGATTTGCGGCGTGTCAGAAGCATCGCAGACTACCAGTATGGCAAAGGCGTCGGTGAACTATTGTTCCCTGATAACGTAACGATAGAGTACTCGCGGTCCACGGGCAGAATCCGATTCATCAACCTGAACGGCGAACGCCTCGCTACCCTGCGTCCCACTGATGGACTGCTGAGCTTAAGCATAACCGCCGCACGCAACCTCACAAAAACCAACGCCACTCTCCACTGCCTTGTGGCGGTGCGCCAAGACATCGCCAAATTCACAGCAGACGGCGGCGACGTATTCGCAGCCCATGTGGTTAAGGCTGACCCTGAAATTCGTCCCAAAGAAGAAGTCATCGTGCTTGACGAGGCCGGCGTGGTGGTGAGTGTGGGGCGGGCGGCCTTGTCAGCGGCAGAGATGGCGGCGTTCAAAACTGGTGTTGCCGTGAAAGTTAGGCATGGAAGCGGCGAAAGTTAAGTATATGAGTGTCTGACTTAGAATTATCCTCAAGTGGGAACTGTATGCAGAGACGTATGAATCCCCGTGATGCCCGCCGCATGATGCAGCGCATGGGCATGAACATGGAAGGCGTCAACGATGTAGAAGAAGTCATCATCCGCACGCCCTCTAAAGAAATCGTCATCGAAGGTCCCGAAGTTGCCATCGTAAATGTGCAAGGGCAAAAGATTTTCCAAGTTGCTGGAGGCGAAGTCAGCGAACGCGCACCTCAACGTAGCGCCAATGCACCTGCCAAAGTCTCCGAAGAAGATGTGCAACTGGTTGCGGGGCAAACTGGCAAAAGCCTTGAACAAGCCCGACAGGCACTGGAAGAAAGCGAAGGCGACCTCGCCAAAGCAATCCTTCTGCTCTCCTAATCTCCCTTTACCCTGCAAGGAACCTCCATGACTACCCCAGTAGATGTTGCCGTCGTCGGTCACTTCTCCATAGACTACATTTCTTTGCCCTGTCGATGTGCGCCTTACAGGATTTTGGGTGGGGCGGTGGCGTTTGTTTCTTTGGTTACGCGGCGTTTGGGCGGTTCTGTCTCGGTGCTTTCGAGGGTGGGGTCAGATTTTCCGCAGCCTTGGCTGGATGGGTTGCAGCGTGACGGAGTTGATGTTTCTGCCGTTGCCCAAGCCAGCGATGAATGCACCACCAGTTTTGAATTATACTATGACGACAGCTTGGAAAATCGCACGTTACATTTGAGAAACAAAGGCGCCCCCATTGCAGCCAGCGATATTCCCAAAAATCTGTGTGCTGAAGTCATCCACATTGCACCCATAGCTGACGAAATCTCTTTTGACGTCATTAAACAGCTAAAGCCGCTTTGCCGCGTCTTGTCTATTGACCCGCAGGGTATGACTCGTCGATTCGGTGTGGATGGCAAGGTTTCGGACAGCGTTTGCATGGATAGCCGCGTTTTGGGCTTAGTTGACGTGTATAAGTCGTCTTTGGGCGAAATTTTGCTTCTCACAGGCAAACAGGACGCAGCTGAAGCTATCGATGCAGTTCATCGGTTGGGTCCAAAAATTGTTCTCGTCACCTCAGGTTCTCAAGGTGCCCTCTTATCTATCGAAGGCAAAACGCGGCAGATTCCAACCTGCAAATCCACCCGTGTCGTGGACCCCACAGGTGCAGGAGACGTCTTCATGGGCGCCTTCTTAACCGAATACACCCGCCAAAAAGACCCCTACTGGTGTGCCTGTGTTGGTTCTGCTGCCGCGTCGCTTGTCGTGGAAGATGTGGGCACCCGCTTTTTTGGCACAAAAGAAGAAATCCTGCGCCGCGCCGAAAGCATTTATAAAAAGAGATAAAGCCTTGATGCTTATTGTATGCTGGCAGCAATTGAGGCGCATTCACGTTGGGTCGTATAGATAAAGGCGAAAAATGTGGCGTTGTAGGCTGCAGCCGAGAAGCCGAACGGTCCATTCCCTTGGACAAGGCTAAGTCTGCAGGCTTAAACGTTGCAGGCGAAAAACGAGCCTACCTATGCAAAGAGCACTACAAGGAATACAAAAAGAAATCTAAAAAAGACAAGACCCTTGAGAAATGGCGCTACGGCGCATAAAGGGCTGTGATTAACCATGCGAATACTGCAAATGCATTCTAACTACATCGTTTACACTCCCGTTCAGAAAGAAATTCAGTCGGCTGAGGAAGCTGAGAAAAAAGAGGTTCGCGTTGAAGAAGTCGTGGTTTTGTTCACTGCAGTGGAAGCAGGCGACAACCCCGCTTTAGCCCAAAAAGCCATTGACGATTTACGCGCGTTTTTAGGGAAACAAAAAACCAACCGCATTCTCATTTACCCCTTTGCGCATCTCAGCAGCACCCTTAGCAACCCCGCTGAGGCGCTAAAAGTTATCCAAGCCATGGAAACCTACGCCAAAGAGAAAGGCATCGAAACCTACCGTGCCCCCTTTGGCTGGAACAAACAATTCACCATCTCCATTAAGGGGCACCCACTAGCTGAAATGGCACGCGCCTACACCGCAGCCCCAGCAGAGGCAAAAGCGGAAGGCAGCGAAGCCAAAAAAGAAGAAGAAACCGTCTCGGCGGCGTTAAAAGCTGAAGACACCCTCAAATCTTACTGGCAAGTACTGCAAACTGACGGTTCGCTGGTGCCCATTGAGGGCTTCAAGTTTAAGGGGCATGCGAATCTGCAAAAGTTTGCCCAGTACGAAATCAAAAAGGCGCGTGCCGTTACGGTTATGCCGCCTCATGTGCCGCTTATGAAGCGTCTGGAAATCGCCGACTACGAACCTGGCAGTGATCCTGGTAACGTCCGTTGGTATCCGAAGGGACGCATGATTAAGAGCCTGCTGGAGCAGTATGTGACTGCCCGCGTAGCCGCTTATGGAGGAATGGAAGTCGAAACCCCAATCATGTACGACTTCAACCACCCCAGCCTCAAAAGCTACCTCAACCGGTTCCCCGCACGCCAATACGTGCTCAAAAGCGAAGACAAAGACCTGTTTCTGCGCTTTGCCGCATGCTTTGGACAGTTTTTGATGGCGCATGATGCCCAGTTCAGCTACAAACAGTTGCCCATCAAGCTTTACGAGTTAACCCGTTACAGTTTCCGCCGAGAAAAAAGCGGCGAAGTTGTCGGGCTCAAACGACTCCGCGCCTTCACAATGCCTGACTGCCACGCTTTTTGCGCTGATCTTGAACAGGCTAAGAAAGAGTTCATGATACGCTTCGACCTCTGCCTCGACGTGCTCGCCAACATCGGCTTAGTCAAAGACGACTATGAAATTGCAATGCGGTTCACCAAAGACTTCTACGCCGAAAACAAAGACTTCATCACTAGTCTTGTGCAAAAGTTTGGTAAGCCCATCTTGGCGGAAGTTTGGAACGAACGCTTCTTCTACTTCGCCCTCAAATGGGACCTTAACTTTGTTGATAACCAAGACAAAGCCGCCGCACTAAGCACAGACCAAATCGACGTCGAAAACGCCAAACGCTACGACATCACCTTCGTGGACGAAAAAGGCGAAAAACAGCACCCGCTAATTCTGCACTGCTCGCCAAGCGGTGCCATCGAACGCGACATCTACGCTCTGCTAGAGAAGGCTTACCGTGAGCAGATGCAGGGCAAAGCGCCGATGCTCCCAGTATGGCTGTCACCGACGCAAGTCCGCCTGATCCCAATTTCGGACAAGTTCATGGATAAAGTGGAGGAAATCGCCCAAAAAATCGAAGCCAACTGCGTCCGAGTAGACATCGACGACAGCGCCGCCACACTGCAGAAGAAAATCCGCGAAGCCGAACAGGAATGGGTTCCCTACATTGCCGTGATTGGCGAGAAAGAAGTCGAATCAGGAAACCTATCCGTCAGAGTCCGCGAAGAAAAAGGCAAACAAACCAACATGACCACGGAAGAACTCGTCGCCAAAGTCACCGCCCAAACCACAGGCAAACCCTACAAGACACTACCGCTGCCGCGCCTAATCAGCAAACGACCCCAATTCCACGGATAAACACCTTAGCGTGGTTATCCCCCCTTCTTTTCTGCCTTCTAAAGCAATTCTTTCTTTTGTGTTTCGGCAACTGATAGTCCTTGTTGATAAAATGCCAACAGTTGCGAGATTTTCGGCTTACTATTTCGGCTTCTTTTTTTTAATACTTGGGTACTTTTTGCGATAGGTTTACTTTAGAATTCCGATATGTAGCAAACGCTTAATAGCCCATACATAACTCCTCTTTCCTTGAGAAAGGAGAATAGCAGAGACTATGCAACCAGTAGCAAACAGAAAACACAAGATCCTTCTACCTAAAGCTACAATTGCGGCAATTTCGCTGATTATACTTCTAGCTTTGGCAGCAAACGTTGTTCTTGCAAGTGCTTGGGTTCAAACAACTGTAGTTTCAGGCAGCGGTTCTTTCAGCAGCGTATGCGTCGATGCAAACGGCAACATCTACACGGCTGAATACGGTAACAATCTCATCTCCAAAAAAGACGTTGCTACAGGAATCAAAACAACGGTGGTCTCAGGTCTTAATGGACCTATGGATGTTGTGCTTGACAGCAGTGGTAACATGTTCATAGCTGACTACTGGAATAACCGCGTCCTAAAAGTAACTAACTATGGTTCAGGCGTTCAAACTACCTTGGGTAGTGGCTTTAACCACCCCTCTGGAGTTTGTATTGACAGCCACGGTAACCTCTACATATCTGATATGATGAATTTTCGGCTGGTTATGATTGCTGCCGGTTCAGGTACGCAGACTACTGTGGTCACTGGTCTTTCATACCCGCAAGATGTCTCTGTCGATGGTAGCGATAACCTCTATGTGACTGAATGGGGCGCTAGTTGTGTTGTTAAGCTTGCAGCTGGCACCTACTCAAAGACGATGATTGCTTCAGGCCTAAATAGCCCTAGAGGTGCCTGCGCTGACAGCGCTGGAAACGTGTACATAAGCATTACCAACGGAATTATTAGGGTTGATGCAGTGTCTGGCACTCAAGCAACGGTGACATCGAGCCTCAACTACCCCTACAGCAGCTGTTTCGACATTTACGGCAACCTCTACGTAGCAGACTGGTACTCCTACGTTGCCAAGTTTATGCCTGATCCGCCTTTTGTCGCTCCTGAATACGAGTTCGGCGGGTTGCTTTGCTTGTTGGCGTGTATGACGGCGTTTGTAGCATACTCTGTCTTAAAGCGGCGCTTCTAACCGGTCAGGTATGGAGCGGTTGACGTGAGACTGTATGCTGCACTATGATTCGTATAGTTCACTTACATAAACTATAAGATGCATGATACAATAGACAAACGTTTAACCCAGAGGTGATAACCTTGGCTCACGAGCTCCAAATCTACATAGACGGCAAATACTACCCCAAATCAGAAGCAAAAGTCAGCGTCTATGACCATGGCTTGCTGTACGGCGACGGCGTTTTTGAAGGCATTCGCGCCTACAACGGCGTAGTTTTCAAACTCAAAGAGCACGTTGCACGGCTCTACGAATCCGCCCACTCTATCATGTTGCAGATTCCCTTAACGCAGGACCAAATGGTCAACGCGGTCATCGAAACTCTGCGCAAAAACAACATGAAAGACTCCTACATCCGCTTGGTTGTGACCCGCGGAATAGGCGACTTAGGCTTAGACCCCCGCAAATGCCCCAAACCCTGCGTCATCATCATAACCGACACCATCAAACTGCACGAAGGCGTAGCCAAAACCAAAGGCATAACCACCATGGTTTCGTGGGTGCGTCGTAACCCTGTTGATGGAGCCTCTCACGAAGCGAAAACGTTGAACTACCTTAACAGCATCATGGCAAAAATCGAAGCCAACCTGAGTGGTGTCGACGAAGCCCTCTGCCTCAGTGCAGACGGTTCAGTTGCAGAAGGTGTAGGCGAAAACCTGTTCCTAGTCAAAAACGGCAAAATCTACACCCCCCCAACCAGCACAGGTGCCCTTTCGGGCATAACTGCCAAAGCAGTTGCAGAAGTTGCAGAAAAACTCAGCTACCCCATCAGCACCGCAAACCTCACCATGTTTCAACTCTTCAACGCTGACGAACTCTTCTTCACAGGAACCGCAGCCGAAATCGTTCCCATACGCCAAGTGAACGGACGCCAAATCGCCAACGACGAAGCAGGCCCAATAACCAAAGCCTTAGCGGTGGAATTCAAAAAATACGTCCAAGACCCCAAAAACGGGGTGCCAATCTAAAAAGAAAGCCGATTTTTAGGCTTACTTCTTCTTTTTCATGAACCGCTCAATTTCGTTAAACGCATGCTCCAACATGCTAATGGGCGGCAAAAACACAATTCTCGCATGTCCATGACCATACACAGGGTCAAAGCCTGAACCGTTCACGATGAGCACGCCGGTTTCGCGCAGCAGTTCAATGACAAATTGCATGTCGGTTTTCCATCGTGTGCCGACTTCTTCGATTTTGGGGAAGATGTAAAATGCGCCTTCGGGTTCGGTGCAGCTTATGCCGGGGATTTCGTTGAGGCGTTTGTAGGAGTAGTCGCGGCGTTCGCGGAGTTTGTCAACGACGCCTTTGATGTGGTCTTGGGGACCGTTTAGGGCGGCGGCGCCAGCCTTCTGCACGGGTGTGTTGGCGCAGAGGCGGATGCGGCATTCCTTTTCGATGCCCAACCGCAAGTTTTCTAGTTCATGCCCTTTCCCTTTAAAGTACATGTAACCCAACCGCAGCCCCGTCATCTGGTAAGCTTTAGAGAACCCATTAAAGCCCACAACAGGCACATCTTTGGTAATGCTAGCCGCACTCACAAATTTGTTGTCATAGACAATTTGGTCATAAATTTCGTCGGATAAAACCAGCAAGTCATGTTCGCCGGCTAAGTCCAGCATTTCTTTAACCATCTTTCGTCCATAAACCGCACCCGTGGGGTTGTTAGGGTTGATGATGACTAGGGCGCGGGTTTTGTTGGTGATTTTTTTGCGTAAATCATCAATGTTTGGCTGCCACCCGTCCGCTTCTACCGTTTCATACGAAACAGGTGTGCCTTCAAAGAACCTTGTGTAACTGATGTAGGGTGGATACGTTGGGCCAGGGAACAGGATTTCGTCGCCTTTTTCAACCACGGCAGCCAGCGTCATTTCAATGCCCTCGGATATGCCCTCGGTGACGAGGATGTCTTCGGGGGTGATGTTTACGTTGTTGACGCGTTTTTCTTTAGCTACAATCGCCTGCCGCAGCTCCAACAAGCCCTCCGAAGGCGAATAGTAATTGCTGTTCTCTTGAACAGCCTTGCATAAGGCGTCTTTGACGTGTTGGGGCACGGTGAAGTCAAAGGCTGGGGGGTCACCTATGTTGAGGTAGTAGATTTGTCTGCCTTCTTTGAGAACTTGTTCAGCGTAGGGGATGACGTCTCGGATGGCGTATTCGATGTTGCTGGCGCGTTTGGTGACTTTTATGTTGGTCAAGGTTGACCCTTCGTAAGGGCACAGTTAGTACAGCTTAGAAAATAAAGTTTGCGAGCACCAAACCCCAATCCAGCCTCAAGCAACCCAGCGTTGACGTAAAACAACAAAAAAGAAGCTAGTTAGTAGCTTCTGGCAAAGTACGCAACGTCTTTAGCTTTCTTGCCACAGTACACACAGTCCGTGGTCGGCTGCTCTTTTTCAAACGGAATAACCCGCACTGTCGCGCCCGTTTCTTCCTTAATTTTCGCTTCGCAGTCGGCGCCGCCACACCATGCCGCCTTCACAAAGCCACCCTTGCCCGCAACCGTCTGCTTAAACTCGTCATAGGTTTTCACTGGCGTGGTGAGTTCTTGTTGTTTGACTTTAGCTTTCATGTAAAGGTCGTTTTGAATGTCGTTGAGTAGTTTTTCTGCGGTGGCTTCAAGGTCAGCTTCTTTCACAAAGCTCTTCTGTTTGTTGTCGCGACGCACCATAACCACTTGTCCCTGTTTAAGGTCTCGAGGACCAATCTCTATGCGCAACGGAACGCCTTTGAGTTCCCATTGATTAAATTTCCAGCCTGGCGTGTACTCACCGCGGTCATCTACATATACCGTGAAGCCTTTGGTGACAAGCCTGTCGGCGACCTCTTTAGCTTTGGCTGATATGGCTGCGGGGTCGGCTTCTTTGAATGGAATCGGCACAACCACCACCTGCAACGGCGCAATTTTAGGCGGCAAAACTAGTCCTTTGTCGTCGCCATGAATCATAACTAACGCGCCGATGGTTCGTGTCGTGATGCCCCAGCTGGTTTGCCACACCATGTGGTCTTGTTTGTCTTCGCCGATGTATTTGATGTCAAACACTTTAGCAAAGTGTTGCCCCAAATTGTGGCTGGTGCCCATTTGGAGGGCTTTGCCGTCGGGCATCATGGCTTCCAATGCGGTGGTGTAGTCGGCGCCAGCAAATTTTTCGCTCTCACTCTTAACGCCCACCACGACGGGGATGGCTAGGTAGTTTTCCATGATGTCTTTGTACTCGGAAAGTGCGTACATGACTTCCGCTTCGGCTTCTTCTTTGTTGGCGTGTGCTGTGTGACCTTCTTGCCAGAGGAATTCGCGGGTGCGCAAGAACAGTTTGGTGGCTTTGGTTTCCCACCGCACGATGTTACACCATTGATTAATTTTCAGCGGTAAATCACGCCAACTGCGAATCCACTTGCTGAACGTGGCGTACATGATGGTTTCAGATGTGGGGCGAACCGCAAGTTTTTCCTCAAGCGGCGAGTTTCCGCCTTGGGTGACCCATGCAACTTCAGGCGTGAAGCCTTCAAAGTGTTCGGCTTCTTTTTTGAGAAAGCCTTCGGGGATGAACATTGGGAAGTAGACGTTGCGGTGACCAGTGGCGCGGATTTTGCGGTTGAGTACTTCTTGGATTTTTTCCCACATGGCGATGGCGTCTTCACGTATAATCATGCAGCCCTTGATGGGGGCGTAGTCTGCTAAGCCTGATTTGAGGATAACTTCTGTGTACCATTCTGAGAAGTCTTGGCTTTTTTTGACGGTTACTCCGACATCTGACATAACAATCGCTGTTTGTGTTTCTTTATGGCAGAATATAACCGTACCGCAGAAACGTAGCTAACCCGCTGATGCCATTGACAACTGAACCTTGCCTACCACAACGCTAAAGCTTAGGCTGTGTTTGGTTGTTAGTTTACAGGAACCTGAACGCCCATCTTGTAGCCAGTGACCACCAAAATTTCGCCCCGCAACAAGTTGTTTGCTTCCTCATCGCCAGTGTCAACCCGTAGTGCGCGGGCGTCTATGCCCTGCAACTTGTTCAACGTTGCCACCACAAGGACATGTTTTTTGCCGACCTGTTTGACTACTTCGGGGCTGATTTGTTGGTTTCCTCTGCCCAGTAGCATCCCTTGGTGTCCAATGGGTGAGAGGATAAGCCACGTTTTCTTCCAATCTTGAACTGTCAATAGCAGCGTTTTTTCGTCTACATCCAACGTTGCTTTCCCTGCTTGGTAGATGTCTACGCCAAGAATAGTTTTCTTCACGTCTAGCTCTTCGGCGATGCGTTCCACCGTGGTGCCTGGTCCCAAAATCAGTGTGGCATCCTTGGGCAGTTCTTCAACTACGTATTTGGCGATGGCGATTTGGCTCTCTTTTTCGCTCACGGTTGTGGGCGAGACTTCTTTGCTGCCCTGAATCAAAGCCGGAACCATAATCCCTTGCAACATGCCATAGAGTTTCACGTCGAACACGTCGTTGCGGATGGCGTTTTCGTCGGCGTCCATGACTTCAAAGTTAGCCACTTCTGCGCGTCCTTCAGCGAAGGCAGCAACCGCTTCTGCGGCGTCTTTGGGGTTGATGGCGAAGATGCCGCTGTACATTTTCACTCCCGAAGGTACCCCCAAAACTGGAACCTGTTGTCCTTTTAGGGCGTCAAGGATGTTTCGGGCGGTGCCATCTCCGCCTACAAAAACAATCAGCTCCACATCCGCTGCCGCCAGCAGTTTGACGGCGGTTTCTGTATCTGCAGCACTGGTTTTGGTGCATATTTGCATCTCCAAAAGCCTAACCGTTGCTCCAGTTGCTTTTGCTTCGTCTGCGCCCATGACGCCGGGGCAACAAACCAGCTCAACGTTGTTTAGTCGTTCTTTTAGGTGCCAAAGAAACTCTTGCCCTCTTTGCGGGGCAACGGGCACGGCGCCTTTAGCTGCTGCCTGCTCAGCAACGCCGTCGGTGCCTTTCAAGCCCACTTTTCCGCCCATCCCTGCCACAGGGTTAATCACAAAGCCAATGCGCATGTTTGTTTCCTACTTGAAGCAGGGGCAAGTTGGCTTTTAACTATTTTGACCTCAAGCTTGAGGCGGTGGTTGTTTGCGGAAAGAATATGTTACTTAAGGATTAAGAAAACATATATTGGCGTTTCTCTTGATTTTTCCGCAGGCGACAGGATTGGAAAATTCATTTGTAAGTAAACAAACTTTCATTGTGGGACTTTTAATTGCCATTGTGGCTGCTAGTGCAGTTTCAACGGCGTTTTCGATGCAACTTGCTGTTGGTCCTCAGGGTCTTAAAGGTGATAAAGGTGACACTGGGGACACTGGAGCAACGGGTTCTCAGGGTGAAACTGGGGCCACTGGCGCTACAGGCGCAACTGGTTCGCAGGGAGCCCAAGGTGAAACAGGTGCCACTGGGGCAACGGGTGCAACGGGGTCGCAGGGAGAGCAAGGTGTACAAGGTGTTCCTGGGCCTCAAGGACCCTACACCCCCGACTATGACAGCGGATGGGTCAACATAACTGATCTCAACGGCCAATACTACACCCTAACCCACAACTTAGGCAACAACACCAACGTTCTCATTGACATCACTGGAAAAACCACGGTCAATGGTTCAGTTCATGACCGTTATCTTGGTCTTTCCCAAGTCTACAATCCCGGCTTTAACCAGACCTACTCCATTCTCGATTCGTATACTTTAGGTGAAACTCTGCTCCAGACCAGTGACGGCGGATATCTCATTGTTGGATTCATCGAAAACCAAACCACCTATGACGATGAAGTTCTTGTGGTCAAAACCGATGCCAACGGTGTTCTGCAATGGTACAAAACCTACAATTTTACTGACAACAAAATGTTCTCTTCTGTCATTGCAGCAAATGATGGCGGGTACATATTGGCTGGCTATGCTGACTTCGATTTAGGGAATGACACTTGGGTTACTGCCCTTGCTTTGGCTAAAATTGACGCTTCAGGTAACCTGTTGTGGAACAAAACTTATGGCGGCTTTAACAACTCAACATCTCAATATTTCACCGATGTCCTCGCCTCAAGTGACGGTGGGTATGTTCTGTTAGGGTCCCTCTACAATCGAACCGACCGTGTACAATACGCTTTAATCATCAAAGCTGATTCATCTGGCACTGCACAGTGGACTAAAACCTACTACACCCCTTCGACAGAGAACTATACTGACACAAACAGCATACTCCAAGTTTCTGGTGGATACTTGGTGGCTGGAATCGTAGAAAATGACGACCCCACAACAAATTACACTGCTTCGAACATTTGGTTATTCAAAGTGGACTCAAACGGGAACCTGCTGTGGAGCAAAACCTATCCACAAAACAGCGATGATTACATATATGTGGATTTGATTTCTCAAACTGTGGATGGCGGCTACTTCGTTATTGGTAGCACTGAAACTTATGGTGACATGTCTCTGGCGACAGGCGCATTTTTGCTCAAAACTGACGCTGCTGGAACTTTGCTTTGGAACACCACAACTCCGATAAGCAGTATAGACTTAAATGACATAGACTTTGGCGATGAGAATGCTTCTTTTTCCGTAACTTTGTATTACCAAAGAACCGCGATTTCCACCTTTGATGGCGGTTTCTTACTTGCTGGCATAAATGAAAACATTGTCTTAAACAACGGAACCTACAACATAACTGCTAACACTATGCTAATCAAACTGGATGCAGCAGGCAACACTGAATGGACAAAAATCTACGGCGATGCAGATTACTACATTGTGTATGATGTGATTCAGACACGCGACAGTGGCTTTGCCCTAGTTGGTTACAGGGAACTGGATGACTATGGTTCTTCTGCGCGAATGTTCTTGATGAAGACAACAGTGAATGGCGAATTTGGTTTAGCTATGACGGATTCCACTGCAAACACGGTGACTTTGTACCGCGGTGACATCGACCCCTACTGGAACTACGTTCGCGTAAGAGTTTGGGTCATTAAATAACCCTTTTCTCTTTTTTGTTAGTGCAAAAATTTTTTGTCGATAAACTTAAGAATGCATATAAGGTATAGAACGAAAAATGATTTGAGAGGGACAAAATTGCAAAGTGCTATTTCCAATAAAATGTTTGTTATCGGTTTAATAATTGCCATCGTGGTTTCCACGGTCGCCTCCGCTGCTATTTCTATGCAGTTTTCTGTTGGTCCAACTGGGTTAACAGGTGAAAAAGGCGATACAGGTGCCACAGGACCCCAAGGTGAGACTGGTGCTACTGGACCCCAGGGTGAAACAGGCGCCACTGGGGCAACGGGTGCAACTGGAGCTACCGGAACCACAGGTGCAACGGGGTCGCAGGGACCGCAGGGAGAGCAAGGTGTACAAGGTGTTCCTGGGCCTCAAGGACCATACACTCCTGACTATGACAGTGGCTGGATAGACCTAACAACCAAACAAGGTCAATCCGTAACCCTTCCTACAAGCGTAAGTGACGTTTCTAACGTGATAGTGGAAGTAACGGGTAAAACCACCGCAAACGGGTCTGCACACAACCAATACTTAGGTTTATCAAAATCCTCCAGCCCCGCCTTTGAAACCGCCTTAGGCGAAGTAAGCGACGTAACTGCCGGCTTTGATATCATTCAAACCTCCAGCGGCGGCTACGCAGTGGTTGGTCAAACCTACAAAGTGTTAAGCACCAGTCAATTTGGTAATCTCAGCCTTTACTTAGCAACTACAGATGCATATGGTAATTTGCTTTGGAGCCGAACTTTTGGTGCAGGCGCCAACTGCACGGGCAATGCTTTACTTCAAACAGCTGACGGCGGCTTTGTTGCGGCAGGTAACACTCAAGGATTCCCTAACGGGCTTTCCTCAGATGCCTACATAATCAAAGTAGATGCAAACGGCAACTTGGTCTGGAACAAAACTTACGGCGGCGTTGCATACCACGATTTTGTTCCCCAGTCAATTGTTCAGTGTAGTGACGGCGGCTTTGTCGTGTTCTGTACCCTTTATGTGTATCCTGAGGGTCTCTCCACAAGCGACGCGTACTTTTTCAAGATTGACGCCAACGGCAACATGTTGTGGAGCCAAAACTACGGTGGAAGCAACTACGAATATGCCAACCAAGTGATTGCGACTAACGACGGTGGTTTTGCGTTAATTTTGACCACTTACTCAGTTGGGGATGGTAACGCAACGATTCAGCTTATCAAGACTGATGTTTCTGGCAACGCAGTTTGGAACAAGACCTATACAGGAACAGTTGGCAACGAAATTGATGTTTTCACAGGCACTTATGGGCATTCAATTGTTCAAACCAGCGACGGCGGCTACGTTATCGGCGCAAGTGACACTCAAATTCTGATTAACGGCGAATGGTATTACGGTAAAGCATACGTTATCAAAACTGATGCTGCTGGGAACGTGCAATGGACTCAGTTACCTTTAGGCGACAGCAACAACGCTTATGACATCGAAGAAATACTGCAGACAAGTGATGGTGGATATGTAATCGGCGGCGACTTTGCATCTCCATTTACCATTTGGTCAGCTACCGACAACGTAACGTATTCTTGGGCAAGTTACAAGATGTTTGTAGCAAAACTTGACTCAACTGGCGCCCTGCTTTGGAACCAATCTTTTGGCACTGGAACCTACACCTACAACAACACTGCATATCCTTCAAACTACTATAACTACGCAATGATTGCTACCTCTGATGGCGGCTACGCTTTAGTTGGCTATGTCAGTGCAAATTCTTATGTGCAATTGCAGATTTTCAAGACAGCCTCCGCATCTGAAGTAGGTTTAGCTTGGAGTAATTTGACTTCAAACGCAATTACGGTGTACCGAGGCGCTGATGACCCGTACTGGAACTATGTGCGCGTAAGAATCTGGGTTATCAAATAACCCTCTTTTTCTTTTTCGTAGCCAAATGAGCGGCCTTTTTTCCGCTAATTCGATCGAATAAGTACATATAAGTCTGGTTAGATGAAAACAAGCAAGGGAGTAAAAGCTTTGCAGAGTGTTTCTGTTTCAAAAAAACTGTTCGCTACAGGTTTGATTGTTGCTATTCTTGTTTCCATTTTAATTTCAGTTGCAGTGTCTACCCAGTTTGCTTTGGGTCCAACCGGTCCTAAGGGCGACGAAGGCGACACCGGCGCAACTGGCCCTCAGGGTGAAATGGGTGCCTCTGGTGCTCAGGGAGCCGCAGGTCCTGCTGGCTCAACGGGTGCAACAGGCGCAACTGGTGCGACGGGCGCTACAGGTGCAACGGGGTCGCAGGGACCGCAGGGGCAACAAGGCATACAAGGCGTTGCTGGGCTTCAAGGACCCTATACGCCTGACTATGACAGCGGATGGGTCAACATAACTGACCTCAACGGCCAATACTACACCTTAACAAATAACCTCAACACAACAGCAAACGTTATAGTTGACGTAACAGGAAAAACCACCTCCGACGGATCCATCCATAGCCGTTACCTCGGGTTATCCCACGTTTACAGCAGCGGCTTTAACATGACCTATCCTTCAAACGAGTCTTTCGGGTCATCATCGTTAGATGCTATTCAAACTTTTGACGGCGGCTACGCATTAATCGGGTACACATCTGACGCAAACGTCAACACTGAGGACATGTACATTGTTAAGACAGACGCAAATGGGCAACTGCAGTGGAGCAAACTTTTGGGCGGGGCTAAAGAAGAAATGGGGTGGTCTATAGTTCAAGCCTCCGATGGTGGTTACGTTGCATTAGGTCACTCTTTTTCATTCAGTGCCACCGCTGATGCCTCTGACTTGTACGTGGTTAAGCTTGACGCAAACGGCAATCTACTGTGGAATAAAACTTACGGCACTCCAGACGTTGAATACGGTGGCCAAGTTATCAAAACCAGCGACGGCGGCTACGCCCTCCTAACCACGGTCTCTTCTGCATCGAACTATACAACGTTATACACGCTTGTAGTCAAAATCGATGGCAACGGCAACCTACAATGGAACAAGACCTACCCTGCAACTCCTTACAGTGCAGCAAGCTACATCTTGCAAGTAAACGACGGCTACCTAATAGGCGGATATACGCAAGTAGCAAGCAAAGCTGACGATTTCTTGCTGTTCAAAATCAGCTCAACAGGAAGTTTAGTATGGAACCAAACCTACGGTGGCGTTCTAGATGACCGAATCAGCTTGGTTAGCCCAACTAGTGACGGTGGATATTTCTTGGCGGGGTCAACTTCTGTGCCTGACACGTTCTTTTCAGAAAACGACGCCATACTTATGGTGAAAACTGACGCCAACGGTAACATGCAATGGAATAAAACCATAAACATAATCCCTGATGCTGCTAACCGGACCGTTTACCAGTTTGACGACGTTACCCAAGCCTTGGACGGCGGTTACGTGTTTGTTGGTTGCAATTTAACAATTGAGACCCCAACAGGTGAACACGTTTTTGATGGTCAAGCGGTTCTTATAAAAACTGATGCACAGGGCAATCTGCAATGGACCCGAAGTTTTGGAGAAGTTGGCTATGTTTTTCCAAGCAAAGTTGTTCAAACTCGTGATGGTGGCTACGTTTTGACTGGCTTTAAGTCAACTGGTGAGAGCTCTGCAGTGTTTTTGATTAAAACTGCAGTTAATGGCGATTTTGGTTTAGCGTGGACAAGCTTGATGGAAAACTCGGTGACGTTGTATCGTGGTGATTGTGACCCGTTCTGGAATTATGTGCGGGTAAGAATTTGGGTTATAAAATAACCCTTGCTTTCTTTGCTTTTTTATTCGCTCAGTTTTTTGGTTCTGTGGTTTTGTTGAGTTTTTGGAGCACAAACTCCACAGGAAACACCCTCAACCCTTGTCCATCCACAAAAACATCTCTGGGCTCCCCAAACCCTTGCTGTTCGCGCTTCAAGAACTCGTATTTAACCTGCAAGCCCCCACCGTAGCCGCCTAATCCAAGGTTTGTGGTGACAACCCGATGGCAGGGCACGATGGGCGCGAAGGGGTTGTTTGCCATGGCGTTGCCGACGGCTCTGGCGCCTCCGCCCACGGCTGCTGCAACTCCGCCATACGAAGCCACATAGCCTAACGGAATTTGGCAAACTGCAGCCAACACCTTCTGCGTGTACCTAGGCAGCCGCTGCATCGCCAACGGAACCCTCGCGGCTACGGCGTTGCCCCCATAAGCTTCTTTGAGTGCCCCAAATGTTTCCTGCACAAGTTTAGGTTGCATGCTCTTTTCTGGGGCTGTTTTGGTGTGGCTGATTTCTTGCAGGTTCCCCAAAACTCTCCCTTCGTTTCCTCCAAAGCTGGTTGCCACCACACTTTGTCCATCTAGGGCTACTCCGAACCAGATGCCGTCGAGTTGTTTTGTGTAAATCTGCAAGTTTGTCCCTGTTTAGGGGGCGTTTTGGGGGTTGTAAACTTTTCCGTTTTCTTCCAGTTTTTGGTGGGGTTGTTGTTTGAGCAGATTTTTTGGTTGGAAGCAATGCGTCGGTGGCGAGATTAACCTTAATAACTTCGGATTGTCTAATCCAACAGGAAAAGGTGCAAACTTATGGAAGCATACGGTCCACAAGCACAATCACAAGCCCAAAGCAACATCCCCTGGATTCCAGGCGCAACAACCGTGGGAGTTGCCTGTAAAGATGGCGTAATCTTAGCCAGCGAAAAACGCGTCTCATACGGCTATTTCATCTCCAGCAAAGGCGGCAAAAAAGTGTTCCAAGTAACCGACAACATCGGCGTGGCATGCGCAGGTCTAGTCAGCGACATGCAAGTTTTAGCCCGAGATGTCGAAGCCAACGCGAACTTGTTCAATATGGATGTAGGACGCAAAATCAGCGTGCGTGCAGCTGCGAAACTCATGAGCAACATCCTCTTCAACCGCCGCATGGCACCGCTCATCACTCAAACCATCGTGGGCGGCATCGACGAGGCTGGTCCAAGCATTTGGGTGTTGGACGTTTTGGGGTCTGTTTTGCCTGACGAGTATGCTGTGGTGGGTTCAGGAACTGAAATTGCCATGGCCGTTATCGAAGAAGGCTACAACAAAGACATGACCATCGATGAAGCCAAAAGCTTGGTGACCCGCGCCATCAAGTCCGCCATCTCCCGCGACACCATGAGCGGCGACGGCATCGACATGATGGTCATTACCAAGAAGGGAATCACGGAAGAATCAACAAAATTTTAATTCCCTCTTTTGCCTCTTTTAATTTATAGCCCGTTTGGGCTTTGGAGATGTCTGCTTGTCGTTTGACCTTACGCTTGAAGAAGGAAAATTCTTAGTTCACCTTGCCCGAAACACCGTCAAAACCTTTTTAGAAACCCAAAAACCGCCCAAACCGCCGACAGGTGTGGATGCAAAGTTTTTGCAGAACTGCGGCGTCTTTGTAACCATAAACACTGTAACTGACAGCGGCAAAGAGTTGCGCGGCTGCATAGGCTACCCGTATCCCACGCATCCGCTTATCCAAGCCGTCGTAGACAACGCCATCAACGCCGCAACCGAAGACCCCCGCTTCGAGCCACTCCAACAACGCGAACTGGGTCATGTCGTTTTTGAAGTCAGCGTTCTCACTCCCCCTGAACAAGTCCAAGTTGAAAACCCCCAAGAATACCTCAACCAAGTCAAAGTTGGCGAGCACGGTTTAATTGTGGAGAAAGGCTTCTATCGGGGGCTACTTTTGCCTCAGGTGCCTGTTGAGTGGGGTTGGTGCAGCGAAGAATTTCTGTGCCAATGCTGCATCAAAGCAGGCTTGCCACCCGATTCTTGGCTATTGAAAGGCGCAAAAATTTACCGCTTCACCGCCCTCGTGTTTGAAGAAACCACCCCAAACGGCGAAGTGAAACGCAAAAGCCTAACCGAAACCTAAGCTGAACACTTAGTTTCTTCAATTATTTGCGCTGCCCGTTCTAGCCCGTTGAAGGCGTTGCTGAACATATTTAGGGCTTCCATGTTTTTGTGTGCCTGTTCGTGTTGTTCTTGCATTTTGAGGATGGCGCGTTCGAGTTGGGCGCTGTTTTTGGCGATAAGCGAGCAGTTGAGGTCGCGGAGTTTTCCTGCGTTGGCAAGTTGTTCAGGCTGGGTGGGGATGCATACGCTGGGTTTGCGGTACTTGACGGTTTCAAAGCAGGTGATGTGTCCTCCGCTGAAAATCACCATAGACGCGTTTCGCATGGCTTCTTGACGTTCTTCTTGCGTTAGCCATGTGTGGAGTTTGCAGTTGCCTAGATTGCAGGTTTTGTATTCGCCTGGTTCGCCTGTGCTGATGATACTTTTCAAGCCCAGTTTCCGAAGCACAGGAACAATCATGCGCAGCAACCTGTTTCGGGTGCCGTAGGGTCCGCTGATGGGCGCAAAAATGTGTTGCTCTGACCCCTGTGTGGGTTGAGTGTCAAAGAAGCTGCCCACAAACTCGGTTTTTTCACGAACGCCTACATCCTGCAAGTTGCCGATGTTGTATTCGCAGATTGTGTAGGGTGGTTTGTTGTCGGGTACAATGATGCGGTTAGCTTTTTTGACGTACTGCTCGGTGATGCGTTCGCCTGGACTTAGAAGTGAAGAAAACCCGTAGCTGGGTCTAATGAGGTTAGTTATGTATACGCTGGGAATTTTCCATTTAATTGCCAACCGTAGGGCGTGTATGTCGCCGTCTGTGACCAGCACGTCGGGTGCGATGGTGCGGATGTTTTCGCGCAGGTCGTAGTATCGGTGGACGGTTTCCATGGCGCTGGAGTTTTTCAGGGTTAGTGAGTGTTCGCCGTGGGTGGGCAACGGGAACAAGATGTTAATCAGAGACGCGCTAGTGATTATGCCGTTGCCGTTTTCGTACCATGCAACTGGCGTTACAGGTGCTACTTGTTTGAATTCTTTTTTGAGCACTTCGTAGGCTTTTCCGCCCGTAAAAAAGAACACGTCATGCCCTCGTTGCTCCAGCCGTTTCCCCAGTGCCCTAGTCCTAGAAGCATGACCTAACCCGAGCTCGGAGCAACTGTAGAGCACTCGCATAAACAAACAGGGACACGTGCATTTATTTTAAGGATACCCCAAACAGGCGTCAACTGGCAAGAACAAATTTAAGCTTAAACGTCAAACATACAATTTATGTCAATGCCGAGAAGAATTCTGGAACAAAAACTCCTTTCGCTGCTTGAAGAAGATGTGGGGCAAGGCGACGTTACAAGCGCCGCAGTTACGCCGTTTGGCTGCAAAGCTCAAGCGGTGGTTCTGGTTAAAGCAGATGGTGTATTAGCGGGACTGGACGAAGCCGTCATTTTGGCTGAAGCCGTAGGGTTGAAAGTGGATCGAATTGTGGCTGACGGTGCTGAAGTTAAGCGGGGTCAAGTGGTCATGAACCTTCTCGGGGACGCCCAAACCATACTTACAGTGGAGCGCACGCTGCTCAATCTGCTTTCTCGCATGAGCGGCATCGCAACTGCCACCCGAGCTCTTACCAGCCAAATCCAAAGCGCACACCTTAAAACCCGCATAGCCGCCACCCGCAAATCTGCGCCTGGTTTGCTGTACTTTGACAAAAAAGCCGTCGTAGTCGGTGGGGGTGATGCGCATCGGCTGCATCTTGATGACATGATTCTCATCAAAGACAATCATCTGGTGGTTGCTGGCGGTTTGGAAAGCGCTTTGATGGCGGCGAAGCGGCAGGCTTCGTTTAGCAAAAAAATCGAAGTTGAAGTTACTTCGTCTGCTGATGCGCTTCAAGCTGCAGAACTTGGTGCTGACATCATTATGCTAGACAACTTTTCTCCTGTCCAAGTGCGGGAAACGGTGGCGTTGCTTGGCAAAGCGGGCTTTGCGGGTTACACGGAAGCTAGCGGCGGGATAACGGCTGATAATCTGCTTGAGTACGCTTCGGCAGGGGTGGATTTGATTAGTTTGGGGGCTTTGACGCACAGCGTGAAGGCTTTAGACATGAGCTTAGAAGTTACATCTGTCACGTAACTAAATGTTCAAGACTAGCAGTGCTAAGACAATTAGGTTCATGCTGGTGTGTGCCACGGCGGAGGCAGTGTAGTTCCATCGGTGGTAAACGTAGCCTAACGCTAAGCCGCCGACGAAAGTGTCGGCAATGTAGATGAGCTGTGGGTCGAAGTGGGCGATGCCAAAGAGGGCTGCAGCGATAAATATGGCGGGCACAAACGCGTATTTTGGCATTTTTCCCTGCAGACTTCGCGTTAACGCGTTTTGTACGAACCCGCGGAACGCGAATTCCTCGCAGATGCCCGCTAACCCCAACGCCGCTGCCACTGCAATAAGCCCCGGCGCCGAGCTACTCAAAGAGACATACATGTCGTTAGCTTGCTGCACTGCTTCGCTTGGTCCTAGCAACGCGGTTAACCCTGTTGCGACAGCGTCGTTTAACAAAATCATCAAGACCCCTAATCCGATGCCTAACGCGATGTATTTGGGATTGAAGCTGATTTTCACGAAGCTCTTCACGTCTATGCGCACAAACCGCAAGTACAGGTAGGGCACCAAGAGAAACAGCAGTTCACCGACGATTAGGCTGACGGTGATGAGTCCTTCAACGTAGAATATGGCGCTGACAAACGCGCTTAGAAAGAAGGTGACTACGAAAACTAAGCCTACGTTGAAGGCGGAAACAGGATTAGGAGTTGCATTTGTCAAGCAGGGGCCTCACTGTGATTGAAGCAATGAAGCTAAAAGGTTTTGCTCTTCATCGTTTTGGTTCTATGCGTACTGCCCGAAAGCCCCGCGCCACTGGATTGAGCGTTTCGGTGAGCTGAACCTTCTGCAAATTGCCCTCGGCATCGGCGGCGTAGCCTCGGACGTCGTGTTCTGCCTCTATAAGCGACTGCAAATACACCTTGCCATCTGCCAAGTGATGTTCGCATCGGGTAGGCAACCCCACCAGCAACGCCTCACCTGACTCTACCGTTTGAGCAACAGCAAACACCAGCGCTTCTGAACCTGCCGTCAGCTCTGCCACCCGAACCGCCACACTCTCTTTGCCTATAGCCAAAACCTCCAGCCCATGCCTACGCTTAACTTCGCCTGCAACTTTGCGCAGTTTAGGCAGAATCTTAAGCAGGTTACTGCGGGCTTTGTTTGACAGGTTCAGGTTCGCAAGCTCCACTGGTGACAGTCCCTCCACTGCCACGCCTCCTAGTGACGTGTCCAAATGCACTACGTCTGCCTTCACAGTTTCTAGCAGGGCGAGGCAAAGTTCAGCTTCGTGCACGATTATGTCGTAGGTGGCGTCGACGGGTCTAAAGATGGGGTCGGCGATGCGTTTGTGGGCTTCGCGGTACGGTGGCTCAACTAAAACAGCTACCGAAGCAATCTGCTGCAGGGGCACAAAATTCTCGTCTAAGATGGCGGCTGCAGAGTCAGCGGATATAATTCGCATACATTCACAAAGGAGCGGGAGAAAATTAGTGTTGCCCTACGCTGTGGCTTCGGGTGTTTTTAAGCCTAAAGCGAGGATGTACATTTCGCTGCTTTTTGCGCGGCTGGCTTTGGGCTTGATGAGTTTCACTTCTTCAAAGTTCTGCTTCACCAAATCCAAGTACTTGTTCATAAGATCGCCTTCAAAGACTTTAGTGAAAAAGTTGCCGTTCGGACACAAAAGCTGCTTTGCTACTTCCAAAGCTTTGGTGGCAAGGTCAATTTGGCGTGCATGATCCACTTCCCACACGCCCGAAATGTTCGGCGACATATCCGAGATAACCACATCCGCTTTCGGAGCGGGCAGAAAACTCAAAATCTCCTTAACCGCATCTGGCTCGGTCATGTCGCACACGATGGTGCGGATGTAGGTTTGCTCAAAAGGAGCAATCGGCTTCAAATCCACGCCGAGCACAAACCCTTTTTTGCCTGTCGCTTTCCGCGCTGACTGAATCCAGCCGCCTGGCGCTGCCCCCAAATCCACCACCACATCGCCGTACTTGATGAAGTGGTATTTTTCTATGGTTTGAGAAAGTTTGTAGGTGGCGCGGCTGCGGTAGTTTTCCGATTTAGCTTTTTTGTAGTAGTATTCCTGTTTACGTTCTTTGATCCATGTTTTAGTTTTGCCCACTGCAATCGTCCTACTCGGTGGGTGGTGCTGGCTCAGGCGTTGGCTCATCAGTTTTCGGTTTGTCTATGTTGATGATCCAGATTGTGAGTTTTTCGCAGCTTTTTGGCGAAATTGCCGTTGTGGGATCGCATCGGGCACTGTCTTGGCACATAAGGCAGGGGCAGTCTACGATGGTTTCGATGCTGGCGGGCATGCGTTTAGGAAACAGCCGATAGGTCCAGCGTCCGCCTTCAAGTTCTTTTTCTCGCCTGATTAGTCCTTTTTCTTCTAGTTTGATGGCGACTCGGGAGCCTTCGCGGCTGCTTGCGCTCAGTTCCCGCCAAAGTTCTGACTGTAATACGCCTTGGTAACCTGTGTTAACAACAAAATGCAACGCTTTCTGCTCTAAGTCATTTCGTTTAGGCATTCTCGTCAAATCCAACTATGCGTATATATAAGCGGTGGGTGCCACATAAAAATATGCGCCCAGCAGGGTACAATTTACTATAAAGGACTCTTGAGGACATGGCTGCAGCTAAAGTGGGGGAACGGTTCTGTTTAGGCATTGAATCTACCGCAGATGACTTCGGCGTCGGCGTCGCCTCGTTTGGCGGAGAAATTTTGGCGAACGTTTCCGACACGTATGTGCCTCAAGTGGGGGGGATTCATCCGCGGGAAGCCGCACGCCACCACGCCCAAGTTGCTGACCAAGTGCTTGCTCAAGCCCTCAACAAAGCCCAACTTAAACCCAAAGACCTCGCCGCCGTGGCGTTTGCGCAAGGTCCTGGGTTGGGTCCGTGCCTGCGGACAGGTGCCACTGTTGCCCGTGCACTTGCCAGTTACCTGCAGGTGCCTCTTGTGGGCGTGAATCATTCGGTTGCACACATAGAAATTGGCAAACTCCAAACCCGCGCCCAAGACCCCGTTACACTTTACGCTTCAGGCGGCAACACCATGGTCACCGCTTTTGCGTCAGGACGTTACCGCGTTTTTGGGGAAACGCTTGACATTGCGTTGGGGAACTGTTTGGATGTGTTTGCGCGTGAAGTCGGCTTTTGTCCCCAAAAAGGGCTGCCGCTAGGCGCTGCAGTGGAGCAGCTTGCTGCAAAAAGCCGCACGCTTATACCATTGCCTTATGTGGTGAAAGGAATGGACCTTTCGCTTAGCGGGCTTCTTACCGCAGCTACGGCAGCCGCAAAAAACGGCAAACACCCGCTTGCCGACGTATGTTACAGTTTGCAAGAAAACGCTTTCAGCATGGTTACCGAAGTCACCGAACGCGCCCTTGCGCATACCGAAAAAAAAGAGGTGCTGCTCACGGGTGGGGTGGCGGCAAACAAGCGGCTCCAAGCCATGCTCCAAAGCATCGCCCAAGAACACGACGCCCAATTCTACGTAGTGCCCAAACAGTTCGCTACTGATAATGGCGCGATGATTGCGTGGACGGGGGCGTTGGCTTTTCTGCATGGGTCGACGGTTCCGGTGGAGCAGAGTTTTGTGAAGGTGCGTTGGCGGGTGGACCGCGTGGATGTGCCGTGGGTGAAGCAGCCATGACTGCGCCCTTAAAGAAGGGTGCGGAGGCATCTTTGTATCTGCAGCAGTGGCATGGGCGACAAGTTATTGTAAAAACACGCTTGCCCAAAACTTACCGACCTGCCCAGCTTGACCAAACTATACGCCGCTACCGAACCATCCACGAGCCCCAACTGATGCACGAAGCCAAACAAGCCGGCGTCCCCACCCCAACCATCTACCTCGTTGACGTCGAAGCCGCTACCATAGTCATGGAGTACATTGAAGGTGCCCAAATCAAACAGCTCCTCGACACCCCAACCTCCACCAAGCGCCGCGCCCTCTGCCTCCAAATCGGACAACTCGTCGCCAAACTTCACCTCAGCGGGCTTGTGCATGGTGACTTAACCACTTCTAACATGATTCAGGCGGTTTCGGGCAAGATTTTTCTTGTGGACTTCGGTTTAGGTGACCGAACCAGCGAACTGGAAGCCCACGGCGTAGATTTGCATCTCTTAAAGCGGGCACTGCAAAGTACCCATTTTGAGCACGCCGACGAATGCTTCACTGCAGTGCTGGAGGGCTACGGTGAAGTGGCGGGTAAAGCAGTTGAGGAAGCAGTTTTAGGCAAGATTAGGGAAATAGAAAAAAGAGGGCGTTACGTAGCAGAAAGGCAAACTGAAGGATAGGTGCATTTGGTGGGTTCTAAATTGAAGCGGAAAGTGGTTTTCTTTGCAACAGGCAATGTTCACAAGTTTAATGAGGCGCGGGCTGTTTTGGCAGAGTTTGGATTGGCGGCGGCTATGCTGAAAATGAAAGGTGTTGAAATTCAAAGTGACAGCCTTAAAGAAATCGCAGCTACCAGCGCCGCAAACGCTTTTCGCCACGCACACCTGCCGTTGGTCGTGGAGGACGCAGGCTTATTCATTGACGCCCTCAAAGGGTTCCCGGGACCTTACGCGGCGCCCGTTTACCACACCATCGGAAACCAAGGCATCCTCAAACTCATGGACGGCGTATCGAATCGCCAAGCTACTTTCAAAAGCGCCATAGCCTACTGCAACAGCCCCGACGGCAAAACCGTCTGCTTCGAAGGACAAGCCCCCGGCAAAATCACCACCACCGAACGCGTCACCGACGCATCCGCGTTTGGCTTTGACCCCATCTTCCAACCAGACGGCACAGACAAGACGTTTGCTGAAATGGCGATTCCCGAGAAAAATGGTTTTTCGCATCGGGCGCAGGCGCTGCGCAAATTTGCAGAATGGTACGGTCAGCAGATTTAGCTGCGGTTTCCTCTTTTTATAACGGCAGCAACCGCAAGTCCCGCCGCTATCAGAATTGTTGTGGCTATTGCGGTTGGGAATTCTGGGATATTGGCGGTGGGGTCTGGAGAAGCAGTTGGTTGAGCTGTGGGCGCGGTGGGCAACGTGAATGTGCCATCTGAAAGGGGCAACGGCTCCATAACGGGGTAGTTGTCTTGACCTTGCAGAAGCGTCACCTCTTCTTCATTTGTATAGTTATAGTACGTTAACTCTATGAGGTGCGGCGTGTCTCCTAAGCCGTCTCCGTTCAGGTCGGTGCCTGTGTAGTTGCTCCAATAGTTTCCAACTGTGCCGTTATCCCAAAAATTAACTGGGGAATTGCGAATGTAGGGCACGATGGCGTTTTCGCTGTTGTGGTCAAAATTGTTGCCGAAAATGACGTTATTGGCTGCGCTCTGAGACGAAATAAACAGTCCTTCCCAGTTATGTACAAAGCTGTTGCCTGCGATGATGCAGTTTGCCCCCGTATAGTACAGGGCGATTCCTTTGATGCTGGAAAAGTTGTTTCCGACAATTTTTGATTCCACACATCCACCCCATATGCCATACTGGCTCGGCTGCGGCGGTGAAGGGGGCACTTCGGTGTTGGTTCCTGTTATCTGGTTGCCTTCAATTGTGACTTGGTTAGGCGAGGGGAGGAGGTGGATTGCAGTGGCAAAGGATTGTTCAATCAAAGTTATCGTGTTATTTGCAATGGTGATGTTTGAGGCAGAGCTTACAACTATACCTGCTTTGGTTTCTTGAACCATGTTTTCGCTGACGGTTATGGTTGAGGCGTTTTCGATGGTTACGCCAGTTATGCAGCCTGTGAATGTTACGTTTCTGACAGTAACGTTCTGGACACCGTTAATGTAGACTCCAGGTAACCAGCCGATGGGCATCATGAGTCCGTCGGTGTTAACGTCTGGTTTGGTTATCGTGAACCCGTTGCCTTCCAGCACTATATTTGAGCACTGGATTTCTAAGGTATTGTTGATGTCGCCCGTTAACGTGTAGGTGCCGCCCGTTTGTTGCAGTGGGGATGTTTGAGGGTCAATGCTTCCGTTGCTTAGAATGTAGACGGGTGGCGGCAGCTCTGGAAGGGGCGTAAAATTCGCCAACACCACACTTGGACCCAGACAAATTGCCGCTAAAATCAGAATTCCGAAAGTTGCTATGAACCCCTTTTTATTCATAGGCTATCGTAGGATGATT
>CAZTRN010000013.1:0-60134 GCA_964616775.1 uncultured Candidatus Bathyarchaeia archaeon | reverse complement strand
GTGGAGGTAGTGGCAAAGGTGTCTCTGATTTTACCGCTAAACTTGTTGACTTTGCTTGCTCTGATGCTCCTCTCTCTGACTCAGAACGTGCCGCAGCTCCAAACTCACTGCACTTACTAGAAACTATTGGTGCAATCACTGTAGCTTATAATCTGCCCGGTATTGGCTCAGGTTTGAAGCTTTCTGGTTCTGTTCTTGCAGGCATCTATCTTGGTACTATTACTAATTGGAATGATCCCGCTATAACCGCACTCAACCCCAGCCTAACCTTACCAAACCACGCCATCGTAACAGTTCACCGCTCCGACAGTTCAGGTACAACCAACTGGTTCACAAAGTACCTAGCTCTAGTTAGCCCAACATGGGATGCTCAGGTAGGTAGCGGCAAATCAGTTCAATGGCCTGGAACAAGCACTCTTGGTGCAAACGGAAACTCTAACCTTGCAGCAACAGTCAACAGCACCCAGTACTCCGTAGGCTACATAGAATTGGCATATGCCCTTGAAAACGGTGTTCCAGTTGCAGCTCTCCAGAATCCTGCTGGCAACTTTGTTACCCCCACTCTTGCTTCCACAACCGCAGCGGCAGCTTCTCTTCCAACAAGTGGTCTACCTGCTGGCAACGCAAGCTGGGCAAACGTAATCATCCTTAACGCTCCCGGCGACCAAGCCTACCCAATAGTAAACCCCACCTACATGCTGGTCTACCAAGAACTCAACGTAATCCCCGGCATGACCTTAGACAAAGCCACTCAGCTAGTTCAATACCTCTGGTACGTAATCCATGACGGTCAAGCTCTTGCAACTCCGCTGTCCTATGCAGCGCTCCCATCAAACATCGTGCAAATCAACGAAGCTACCCTGAACTCAATAACCTTCAACGGACAAGCTCTCACAACCCATTAGAATGTGCGTGGAAATTTGACTTTCCCACCACAACTTTTTTTTGTTCATGATAACAAAAAAGCGAGCAGATCTGCATGACTAAGAGGCTAACTGGAGATAATATATTCAAAATCTTAGCTGCAGTCATTGCGGCATCAGCCGCTGTCATCTTACTAATTAACGCTTATATCCTTGTCACAGGTTCACAAATAGTTCTGAACGAGTTTGGTCCAGTTAAATTTATAACTGGAACCAACTGGAACCCCGTCGAAGGTCGAGAATCTTTCGGTGTTCTACCCTATATTTTGGGTACCTTACTTACTTCCAGTATCGCTTTGCTGATCGGTGTTCCACTCAGCTTAGGTATAGCAATTTTCCTTGTAGAAATGGCCCCCAAAGCCGTCAAAGTTCCCGTTTCCTACCTAGTCGAATTGCTTGCGGCAGTTCCCAGCGTTATTTACGGTCTCTGGGGTCTGTTTGTTTTGCATTTTTGGATTCTTGATTACATCGAAAAACCCTTAAACCAGTATCTAGGGTGGATACCTCTCTTTAGCGGAACAACCTTTGGACTTGATTACTTCACCGCAGGCGTAATCTTAGCCATAATGATTATCCCAACAGTAGCTTCCGTTTCACGAGAAGTCATCAGTGCTGTTCCCGACTCTATCCGCGAAGGCGCTTATGGTATCGGTGCAACAAAATGGGAAGTTATCCGTCACTGGGTGCTCAGTTACGGGCGCTCAGGCATTTTTGGAGCCATAATCCTTGGTCTAGGTCGGGCAGTCGGTGAAACAATGGCTGTTACCATGGTCATAGGTAACGCTCCTGGTCCAAGCGCCATGCCCCACACACTTTTCCAAGCAGGCCAAACTTTGCCTTCATTGATTGCTAATGGCTTCTTGGAAGCTCCAACGGCACTTGAAAAATCTGCTTACATAGGTGCAGGCTTAGTTTTGCTTGTTATAAGTTTGATAATTAACATCGTAGCGCACTTGATGGTTACTAGGGTGCTCAAAGTCAAGGGAGGCGCCGTAGAGTAATGCTTAACGCGCTTAACGATAAGTTGCACAGTTACAAGTTCAGGCGCTTCAAAAACCGCCTCTTCTACATACTGTGTTTAGTGTGCGTTCTCATAGCAATCATTCCTCTGTTAAGTATTCTTTTCGAGGTTATTGCTAGAGGCGCCCCCGTATTGAGCATTGACTTCCTAACTAACAATGGCTTAAAAGGCGGCATCGGTCCTGCAATACAAGGCACAGTTATTCTAATCAGCTTGACCAGTCTTATAGGCATCCCAATTGGTGTGTTGTCTGGTGTGTATCTCTCAGAGTTCGGCGACAACAAGTATGGTTCTTGGATGCGCTCCATAAACGATATCCTAACAGAAATTCCATCCATTGTGGTCGGCATCACAGCCTATCTTATAATAGTAATTGGCTTAATTGGCACTTTTTCGCCTTTCGCAGGTGCCGTAGCCCTGGCATTTATGCTAATCCCTGTTATAGCCCGAACCACCGAAGAATCCATGAAACTGGTCTCCAACAGCGTACGCGAAGCTTCCCTAGCATTAGGCGCCCACAAATGGCGAACCATCCTTAGCGTGGTTTTGCCTTCCGCCAAAAACGGATTAATTACAGGTGTCTTACTAGCTATAGCTCGCGTTGCTGGTGAAACAGCTCCCATCTTGCTTACCATTCTGGGCAATAGTTACTTCTTCCAAGGCTTCAATGCACCCATGGATGCCCTGCCCTTGCGTATCTTCCTGAATTCACGCATGCCCCAAGCCGAACTACAAGCTGAGGCATGGGGCGCAGCATTGGTGCTGATATTGATGGTCTTGGCTCTTAACATAGGTGTCCGATTAGCAAGTAGAGGAAAATTACGAAGGTGAACATCCAACCATGAACCCAAATGAAAAACTCAAAGTCGTAGGCTTAAACGCCTGGTTTGGAACCAAACACGCCCTAAAAGACATAAACGTTTCATTCAAAGCAAACGCGGTAACCGCCATCATTGGTCCCTCTGGATGCGGCAAATCTACCCTTCTGCGCACGCTAAACCGTATGCATGAACTGGTTCCCGGAGCCAAAATCTCTGGCGAAATCTTGCTTGACGGTGAAAACATCTACGGTGCCGACGTGGATCCTGTTATGATTCGTCGACGTGTAGGTATGGTTTTTCAGAAACCCAACCCCTTCCCAACCATGAGCATCTATGACAACGTTGCCGCCGGCTTAAAACTGACGGGAACCAAAAAAGGTAAAAACCTTGACCAAGTGGTTGAGAAAAGCCTTAAGCAAGCCTCACTTTGGGACGAAGTGAAAGAAGACCTCAAAAAGCCCGGCACAAGCATCTCTGGCGGTCAACAGCAACGGCTCTGCATAGCACGCGCCATCGCTTTAGCTCCAGAAATCATCTTAATGGATGAACCCTGTTCTGCTTTAGACCCCATTGCAACAGCGAAAATTGAAGAGTTAATTGTGGAGCTTAAAAGCCAGTACACGGTGATTATTGTAACCCATAACATGCAGCAGGCGGCGCGTGTTTCCGATTACACCGCTTTCATGTACTTGGGGCAACTAATCGAGTTTGACGACACGACAACCGTGTTTGAGAATCCGCGCAGTGAGTTAACAGAAAAGTACATAACTGGAAAGTTCGGATAAGGTGAATAGCATGCAACGACTCTTAGATAAAGGTCTAGAACAGTTAACGGCAACCGTTTTCAAGATGGGTGAAGTAGCAGAGAAAGCTCTGGATCTTTCTCTTTGCGGCTTTATTGAAGGTAAAGACCCATCTGATGAAGTTCATGAACTCTCAGAAATCCTTGTAGCTATGACTGTGCAGGTGGAGGAGAAAGCTTTCGGGCTTATAGCCAAGTATCAGCCTGTCGCCTCCGATTTAAGAACCATAAACTCATACATGAAAATCGCCTACGACTTCGAACGCTATGGGCGCTACGCGTGGGACATATCCTACATCAGCAAACGGTTCGGTAAGCTGGAAAACTGCGAAGCATGGATTCCTGGATTCATCAACGATATGGCTGAAAAAGTCTTGCAAATGGTTTTAATCAGCATTCGGTCGCTTAAGGGACTGGATACGGAGCTAGCGAAAACAGTCATCAAAACTGAACATGATGTTGATGAATTGTATTTTCAGTTTTTGGGTAAGCTGGTGGAGCAAGCAGGCATCACTAACGACTGCACAATCTCAAGTGTGCTTGTTGTGCGATACCTTGAGCGGATAGCTGACCACGCCACTTACATTGCTGAAGCTATCGTGTACATAGCTACAGGCGAAAAAGTTACCCTGCGCTAAACCTGTCAGGGTGCCCTTTTTTTACTTCGGTGCCCTTTAGAGTTAAGGGACGCGGCTTATGCAAATAGATGCACATGAAACCTTTAAAGTGCCAGTGGGCAAAAAAGTTACTTTATCTGGCTGCGATTCAGGCTGGATTCCCAGTTGGGTTGTTGAAAGCGTCAAGAAAGAAGGTAAAAAAACAGCAAAAGAACATGCTCTTGCCATCGTTGAAGCCAACAGGCGAAAATTAGCGGACCTGCAGGAACTGTTCTGGGCTAACGGGTCTTACTCGATGCTTATTATTTTGCAGGGTATGGATGCTGCAGGCAAAGACGGCGTAATCCGCCACGTTATATCTGGTGTTAATCCGCAGGGCTGCGAGGTTCACAGCTTCAAAACCCCCACCGAAGAAGAACTAAACCACACTTTTCTTTGGCGCCACCAAAAAGTCCTTCCAGAGCGGGGGCAGATTGGAATCTTTAACCGTTCCTACTATGAGGACGTGCTTATTGTCAAAGTTCGTCCTGAAGTTCTCCAAAAAGAGAAGGTGCCTACGAAGCTTAGTGGCAAAGATTTCTGGAACGATCGCTATGACGACATCAACGCTTTTGAGCATCATCTGGTCCGCAATGGGACGTTGGTTTTGAAGTTTTTCCTTAACATAAGTAAGCAGAAACAGAAGCAGCGGCTGCTTAAACGGCTTGAAACACCTGATAAACTTTGGAAATTTTCGTTAACTGACCTTTCAGAACGTTCTAAATGGCAACAGTACACCGAAGCATACGAAGATGTCCTTAACAAGACCAACACAAAGTGGGCTCCATGGTACATTATTCCTGCGGACAAGAAGTGGGTCGCGCATGCGGCTATTTCTGAAATTATAGTTTCTCAAATTGAGAACCTGCATCTGAAGTACCCTATTTTTAGCAAGGCACAATTGGACGCTTTGAAAAAAGCTAAATTACAGCTGGAAAAAGAAGAATCGCGCTCTTAACCCCATTTTTTCGGGGTAACTGTGTTTTTATGTCTCCAAATCGTTAAATTGCTTGTTTTTTGGTTCTATATTGAAATTATAGTTGTATAAAGACATTTTTTGTTTTGCATAGACTATGGCGCATACTTCTAAAAGTCTCTTTTCTCTTGAATGTGCCTATAGAGGTTGGATTAGAAAAGTCATGTATAAAACTATAGTTTTGGATTGCCAAACCACAACCAGCGAAGTAAAATGCGAAGACTGCATCGTCTACAAACAATGCAAAAACCGCAAAACCACTGCAGACAACACCAGATTTGTGATTGCATCTTAAACTTGCTATAAAGAATACCGAGTCCTCCATAGTTTCCCGAGAAATCATACTTTAACCCGTCAGCAACTTAACGTGATGATGCTTCATGACGGACATAGCAGCAGTCCAAACCGTGCCCAAAACTGGTAAACAAAACGTTGATGACCTTCTCTGTTTCATACGCACCCAAACTTTACATTACACCTCTAAAAGTGGTCGTGCCTCCTCATGCAAACTGCACTGATTCGGAGAAGCAGACTTCAACTGCTAACCGACATTCTTTCCATCTGCAAAACCCCTCTGCCTAAAACTCGGCTTATGCAAAAAGCAAATCTTTCTTACAAAAACCTGCAAAAATGCTTAGGTGAGTTGGAAAGTTTAGGCTTGGTGGTTTTGTTACCTGAAACCACAGAATACGTTATCACTAAGAAGGGTATTGTTTTTTTGGCTAAGTGGGGGCAGCTTCAGCTTTTTCTTACACCCGAAGAAAAACTTTCAATAAAAACAAAAAGATGTCTGCAAAGCCTGTAACTTGATTATTGAACCTTCGCGGCGGTTTAGCTTGTAGATAGATGTTGCCCGTTGAAGGTTATTGATTGGATGGTGGCTTCGTTTATCCCCACTACGCTTGGGGGCAGCTTGGCATAATTTAGTTGGGTTGACAGGTTCTGGCCGTCATGGATGACCCACCAGAGAAATTGAATCACCGCTGTGGCTTTAGCTTGGGTCATGCCTGGAACTACGTTAAGTTCCTTGTAGACTAACAAGTACGTGAAGCTTACAATGGGGTATGCTTCTGCTCCTGGCGCGTTAATAATGTTCACTGCACTCCAACTTTCGTCTCCTGCGGGCAATCCTCCTGAAGCACTTGAATCCACTGCACTTTCAGTTGAAGAAAGTGTCGGCGTAATCCAGTTGCCTGAAGGATTCTGAATAGCCGCCACGGTCATGTTGTTTTGTAGTGCATAAGCCAACTCAACATACCCAACAACATAGGCTGTTCCTTGAACAACGTTTGCAACGCCCGGATTTCCGTTTGCTGGTATGCCGACTGGCCAAGCGACGGTTTTTCCTTGTCCAACAGTGCTATTCCAGTCGTTGCTTGACGCACTTAAGTAACCTGTAAAGATGAAGGTTGTTCCTGATCCGTCAGAGCGGTGAACAACTTGGATTGTTTCTGCTGGGAGTGATATGTTGGTGTTCATGTTTTGGATTTCAGGGTCGTTCCACGTTGTTATTTTGCCTTGGAATATGTCGGCGATAACCCCACCTGTAAGGTGGAGGCCAGTTGCTATGCCGGGTAGGTTGTAGGCAACTGTTACGGCGCCTATGGTTTCAGGAATATGCAGTGCGTTGGGCGCTTTAGCCATATCTGAGGCGCCTAAGGGTGCGTCTGAGGCTGCAAAGTCCACGGTTTTGCTTTCTAAGTCTGCTATGCCTTGCCCGCTGCCTACGCCGTCATAGTTGATTTGGACGTGAGACTTGACCTGTCCATAAGCGTTTATCATGGCGTTAAGCAGGGGTTGAGGGAAGGTTGCTCCAGCACCGTTTAGTATTACTGAGGTTTGGGCTGTAGATAATGGGCTTGCGGTGGTTCCGGGGCTAGTGGGCGGTTGAACGAAGCAAATACTGCCTATTATTACAAATACTACAACAATTACAGCAGCAATTATGTAGATGCGTTTCATCTCAGCTCTTCCGGAACGTGTAGAAACAGTATATGGCGGATGCGTGTATATGTGCTTTCTCTATATAGACTAAATTATCTACATGTTTTCTAACTTTAACTCAAAAATCTGTATCAAAAATTTAGCTCAACAAATCATAAACAGTTAATATGAAAAGTTCGGACAATTTCCATGTTAACTTTCAATTGGAAAAGCCGATGAAAATACGGTTAAAATCAATAATTGCCTTGCTAGTTACCACCATTTGCCTAATCGTAATTTTGCACTTCGTTTCAACCTCCGTCATACAGAGTAACTTTCTCAAAATAGAACAAGACGAAGTTACCCAAACTATCGGACGAATCCAAGTTGCAGTCACAAACCGGTACAGCGAAATAGACCGTAACGTCGTCAGTTGGGCTCAACTAAACAGCACCTACGAGTTCGTCCAGAACCAAACTTCTGAGTACCAAGAAACCTATCTGACCGTTTCTTCGCTTGCCAACATGGACGTAAACTTTGTTCTATTTCTTAACACGCAGGGCAACTTTGTTACTGGTATGGGTTTAAACTTGACCACCGTGCAACCCATCCCCATTCCTGAAGATATTATTGAAAAAGTTACTTCTGATAGCCTCATCTGGAACCTGCACTCCTTAGACAGCCACACTAACGGGTTCGTTTTATCCCAAGGTGAGCCCCTTCTGCTGGCGTCTAGACCTATTTTCATGACAGATGGGCGTGGTCCTGCGAGCGGTGTCTTAATTTTTGCCCGCTATTACGACACAGTTGAGCTTCAAAAGTTATCTTACATCATGAAGTTTCCCATGTCCCTTGACCTTGTTGATAACTGGCAAAACCAAAACTCCATCCAAGACGAATCCTTGCCCGCATCCTACATCAAACCCATAAACGAGCAGCTGATAGCTGGCTATGACATCATTGACGACATACGTGGACAACCTCTCATAGTAATTGGTGCAACGCTGCCGCGAATAATCTACAATCAAGGCTTAGCAACCATTGGCTACATTGACCAAGCCTTTTTGATTGCTGGTCTTGTTTTCAGTGTAATAATTGTGATTCTCTTAGAGTATTTCGTGCTTCGGCGGCTGGGCAAGTTAGCTGGAGCGGTGGTTAAGCTGGGGCATCGGGAAAGTTTCTCTGAGCGGCTGCCTGTTTCAGGAAACGACGAAGTCACTTGGCTAACGTTATCAATTAATGGGTTGCTGGAAGAGATACAGAACCAAAGCCTCAAACTGCAAAAAACCGAACGGCTTTCCGCCATTGGCGAACTTGCTCGACAAGTCGGTCACGACCTGCGTAATCCGTTAACCAGCACCAAGCACGCAGCGTACTATTTGAAACGGAAAGGTAACAGTTGCAGCAGCGAAGACCGCGACAGAATGCTCGAAGTAATCAACAACGACGTGCAGCGTTCTAACAAAATTATAACCGACCTTATCGAGTATTCCAGTGAACTTTTCTTGGAGCCTGAATCATGTTCACCAAAATCGCTCGTGGCTGGTGCACTTTCAAATGTCCAGATTCCCTCATCTGTGGCAGTGGTGGACTACGTTTCAGAAGAGCCAAAGCTCCAGGCGGATATAGCTAAGATTCAGCGGGCGTTTACTGCTATAATCAAAAATGCAGTTGAAGCCATGCCCAACGGCGGAACACTGGAAATTGTAAGCCGCCAAGACGGCGACAAAGTTACGTTTAGTTTCACTGACACAGGTATAGGGGTCCCTGTGGAGTTGCTGCCAAAGCTTTTCTCGCCTCTGCTTACCACCAAAGCCTGCGGTATGGGTTTTAGCTTGGCTATTTGCAAACGCATTGTAGATAGTCACGGCGGCGAAATCAGCGCCCGCAGCGTTGAAGGTAAAGGAACAACTTTAACGGTAACTTTGCTTTTGGAGCCAAAACTTGCGCAAGTCGACCAAGCTGAGATCCTGTCAAGACAGGACCCCCTGCTACATTACGCGCCCATCACGAATCCTTCAGCTGTTTCCCCTGCAGACAGTGACATAAAGTAGCCTGCTTTCAGTTATGGGGCTTGCGACAAAACACACTGCACATCCAACTGCAATCCAAACGCCGCAAAAAAAGCCCGCCGATTCTGAACTACACTCCACTCTTCTAAGCTGCAATCAATATCTGAATAAAACGAAAGCAGCACTCTATCCTTGTTTACTGGGTTGAACTCTACTTTGCGAACTAAGCCGCAGTGGGTTCGGTCAAGCTTTTCGGCGAGCCTAAGAAACGTTGAAAGAACCACGACAGTGACTTTGGATTTTTCGTCTAGCTGTGTTGGTTTGAGGGCTTTTTTTGAGGGAAACTTTTTGCGGTGAAACCGCGCAACATTGGCTATGATTGTGACTTCTTTTTTGTCAAACCCAAAAAGCTCCGCGTTACTGATGATGTAATGGGAGTGTAGGTGGTGGTCGTTAAAGGAGAGAAAGTCGCCGATGTCATGCAGCATGGCGGCGTGCGCTAACAGTTCGCGTTCTGCGTCACCAAGTGTGTGCAACCCAATTTGCTTGGCGCTGTCAAAAAGCTGCAACGCCAACGTACAGACACTCTCAGAATGCTTCTCATCAAAATTAAACGTCCGTCCCAAATGCAGCACGCTTCGGTTACGAACAGGCGCCTTCTGCAGTTCTCGGTAGCCCTCAAAGTTGCTAAGATAATCTACCAGCAAGCCATCGCGCAGTTCTTTATGACTTATACAAATCTGTTCCAGCCCCAAATCTTCCATAAGCGCTTCCATGATAGCTGCACCTGCCAGTATGATGTCAGCTCGGTCAGGATTGATTCCCGGCACTTTTCTTCTTTCCTCCAGAGGCAAAGAACAGAGAACCCCTGCAAGTTTTTTGAGATTTTTCCGTGTCAAGTACGTTTGGCCGTTTGTGTTGCTGTTTTTCTTAAACATCTTGCTTTCAATTTCAGCCAAGTTAATGATGGTGCCTGAAGAGCCGTAAGCGCGTCTTGCGCCGTATTCTTGAATTTTCACCCGCAGCATGCTTGTGTTTTCGCTGACGTAGCTTTTCATATGTTTATAGGTGCTGTTGGGAACAGGTCCCATCCAACCTTCCCCTATGAATTGGGTAGTTAGCCTGATTGCTCCTAGCATAAAACTTTGCAGATAGTACAGTTTACGTTGGTCCCCGATGGCAATTTCAGTGCTGCCGCCGCCTAAATCAAAAAACACAGCTTTCTCTTCGCCTATGTCAATGCCACTGGCTACGCCTAAGTAGATTAGGCGGGCTTCTTCTTCGCCCGAAATCACATGCACATTTAGCCCTGTTTCTTGGTAGAGTTTTTGCAGAAACTCCGCTTGGTTGTGGGCTTCTCGGATGGCTGAGGTTCCGACAGCTATGATGTTGGTTGCGCCGTAGGTTTTGGCTAAGTCAGCGAATTTGCCGCATACAAAAACTGCCCGTTCTATGGCTTGGGGTTTTAGGAGGTTGTCTTTGAATTCTGCTTCGCCAAGCCGGACGACCTCTTTTTCTTGGCTAATTATGGCGTACGAAAGGTTGGGGTTTATTCGAACAACTAACAGGCGGACCGCGTTGGTTCCGATGTCCACAAACCCTACCACTTGCCCTGTTTGCTTTACTTTCGCTTCCATGTCAGCACCAAGGTTTTGTTAAAGACCTCTTCAAACAAGTCTTTTTTCTTTTCAACTGCCTGAGGTTCCAGCGTTGACTCTTGCGCAGATATGCATTCTATAGTGACTTTCTTTGGCGTTATTTTAACGTTCAACTTTTTGACTGCAGCCTGATGAGTATAGTCTAATGCGTCTGCCACCCGCAGCAAACCCGCCAGAACCCGGATTTTTGCCAGATCGATTTTGGTTAATGTTTTTAGGTTGAAGTGTTTTGCTTTCATAAGCCCTTTTCGGTGATACCTCGCCACGCTTGCTATGATGCGTCTTTCTTTGGAGGTAAACGGCAAGGATGTTTCGTTTAAGATTAGGATCATGGATTTTTTGTGG
This sequence comes from uncultured Candidatus Bathyarchaeia archaeon, assembly GCA_964616775.1. Classification (GTDB taxonomy): domain Archaea; phylum Thermoproteota; class Bathyarchaeia; order Bathyarchaeales; family Bathycorpusculaceae; genus JADGNF01. The sequence continues at coordinate 48,997 of CAZTRN010000013.1, read as the reverse complement.
TGTTTTTTGGCTCCTTGCGACAACCCGACATCATGCAGTAAGGTGGCGCATTCAATCCAACAACGTTCCCGCGCACCCAACTTATGCAACCGTTCCAAACCGTCAAAAAGGCTCAACGAAACGTTTCTAACCTGTACACAGTGCCCCGTGTCCTGCCAGTACCTAGCCGAAATCTCTAGGCAGATTTGGGCAATTTTGGTACAGTTTTGTGCCATGTCATTTTTCTTTTCTTGGTCTTCTTCCAAAATTTTGTCCAGCGCTACGCCGCAAAGCAGCATCTGAGCTAAACTTTCAGGCATCCCCTTTTTTCTTAGTGCATCTGCGGCTGCCACTACATTGTAGTCTACTCGAAACAGCTGAACCTCAAACGGATTGAACCCAATCAACGCATAAGCCGCCTGCGGGTTTCCATCGCCTGGTCTTCCAACACTGCCTGGATTAACAAACGACACCCCATCCACTTGTCGGTAGAACTGCTCATGAGAATGCCCCACAATAATAACGTCTGCCTTTGCCGTTTGTGCAAGGGTACTTAATCGTTCGTTGGGCGTGTCTCTATAAATGTGCTCGTCAATAGAGTCGGGTGAGCCATGTGCCATAAGCACTTTTTTGTCGGCGGCTTGCATCCTAAATTGGGGCGGAAATGAAAGAAGGTACGCTTGGCAGGTTTTGGCGAGGCTTTTCTTGGTGAAGTTGAAGGTTTTTTTCTTGTCGCCTTTTCCAACTTTTTTGGTTCCCTTGATGACTTCAACGTCATAGTTGCCCATGATGCTGACAACGTTTTTTGTATGTAATAATTCAACTACCTGATTGGGAAACGCGCCGTACCCAATGGTGTCGCCAGCGTTCAAAAACGCAACTGCCCCCCGCGTTTCCGCATGCTCCAAAACCGCCTGCAACGCATACAAATTGGCGTGGATGTCGGAAATGATGGCGATTTTTGCGTTCGGCTTCGAAGCGGCATCTTCTAACTCTTTGCCATTCATCTTAAAACCCACATTTATCGTCTCCCGAACACTGTCAAAGAAGCCTGAGGCTTTGGTTTTGTCCCAGAGTTGAACAAACTGCCCATAGCCGTCCCGTTTCTGCGCCTTGATGTATCTTAAGAAATTGTCAAACGTTTGCTTCGCCCCAAAGGTTTTGGGTTTGGCGTTTTTTGCTTTTTTAGTCCAGAATCTTGGAATGTACGCTATCCAGACTTCGTCGTCGTGCATTCCACCTAGAACATCTTGAAATTCCTTAACCGCTTCAATTTTATCGTCAAGTTGTCCCTTGTAAAGCGGTGAATAAGCCTCCATCGTGTACCGCAACCATTTGGCTTTGATCCGCATTTCATGATGTTTAGCCGCTTGAGTTTGTTGGTGAACGTATGTTTCCATGGCGACAAAATCATCTATGCGCGTAGAAATGTGCCAGTATGCATCTTTCAACACGGCATCTACATCAAAAGGTGCCTTCGCAAGCTCCTTAAGCGTCCGTTCACAGAAACCCGCAATTTCCGCCAAAACACCTGAAGCTTCCAACTCCCCAAGCCCTTTGACAACTGTTTCCTGTGCTTTTTCGCGGCGACTTTTGTGGTCTTTTAGCAGGCTCTCTATTCCTGCCTTTTCCGTCGGTTTCTCAAGTTTGTCCATGTACTTTTTTATGAACTCAATTTGCACATCTAAGTCTCGGGCTTCGCCTAGTAGCTGGGTTGCTTTCTTTACTTCTTTGAGCCATTTTTTGTATTGTTTTTTTTGGAAGCAGTTCTCAAAAAGTGGAATGGTAGCCCGAAGCTTTCTTGAAGCCACCCGCATCTTATGGACATATTCAATGTCTTTGTTTTCTCGTACACCTTGAACTTGTGCTTCAAAGCCTTTGAGCAGCTTAGAAATTGTAACTGCGCCAAACATGCAGTAGCTTAAGTCGCTTTCGATTAGGCTTTTATTTTGGCTGTTCATGCCAAATCCCTCGGTTTTGAATCAGCCAGTTCTGCGAGTTAATGACTTCTTCTCCATCCTTGGGAACTACCCGCTGATAGGTTCCATCTGAAAGCAACCGCCTTGCTTTGACGTTATCGCGGAGGTGAATACTGAGCATGTTTTTAAGAATTAATTGCCGAATATGCGGGTCAGGCACTCGGAAAAGAACCTCAACGCGCTCGTTAAGGTTCCTAAACATCAAGTCGGAACTGCCGATTAAAACTTCACTTTCTTTGCCGTCATGGAAGTAGTAGATGCGTGCATGTTCCAGAAAACGACCCACAATGGAAATCACTGAAATGTTCTCGCTTACATCGGGAATGCCAGGTTTAAGACAGCATAACCCGCGGACGTTGAGGTCAATTTTGATTCCCGACATAGATGCTTTGTAAAGCGCTTGGATAACATCGGTTTCTTCTAAGTTGTTAAGTTTGAACGCTAAGTAGCCTTTGCCAGTTTTGTGGTGGAAGGCAATTTCTTGGTCTATCCGCTTTAAGATGTCACTTTTTAAGCTGTTGGGTGCCACAAGCAGGTACTTGAACTGGGTTTTTTGGAACCCATTTATGAGCATGTTAAAAAGCTGTTCAAGTTCGGCGCCCACCTCGGGTTTTGAAGTTAAGTATCCTATGTCGCCGTAAATTTTTGCGGTAACCGCGTTATAGTTGCCTGAGCCTATGTGTGAGTATCGTACGAGTTTGCCGTTTTCTTTTCTTGTAATAAGGCACAGTTTCGCGTGAACCTTAAAATTAGGAAAATTATACACTGTGTTCACGCCCGCTTCCCGTAGCCTAGTTGCCAATTGGATGTTGTTTTCTTCGTCGAATTTGGCTTTTAACTCAATCACCGCAGTTACTTTCACACCATTTTTTGCCGCTTCTATAAGCGCGTCAGTAATGGGGGAGCGGTGGTCAACGCGGTACATCGTTATGCAGATTTCCAAAACCTTCTCGTCCTGCGCCGCCTCTCGAAGCAAGTCGATGATGACTTCAAAGCCGTCATACGGATGATAGAGCACGAAGTCTCGTTTTGCCATCGTTTTAAAGAGGTTCTTTTCAGGCGTTAGCAACGGCGAGATGGATGGCAGGAAGGTTTTATCTTTGAGGTCTGGGCGGTTTATCTTGTAAAGCTGCCAAAGATCCACCAGACCAAGTGGGCCGTCAAACTCGTAAATCATATCTTCTGGCAGCGCCAACTCTTTTGCAACCTCTTCTCTTATGGCTGGCGGCGTTTTTTTGTCAAATTCAAGCCTGCTGGGAAACCCTGCTTTCCTGTTTGACAGCCCTCTTCTGACCGAATTAAGAAAATCAGACGATTCATCCATATGAATATCGATTTCGCCGTTACGCGTTAACCTAAAAGCATACGCCTGCAGCCCTTTTTTGTTTGGAAAAATAATGTCAAGGTTGTTGGCAATTAGGTCTTCTAGAAACACGTAGTCGTATTCAAAGCTGTAGCTTTCTTCTTTTTCGGTTCGGTATCCGCTGTGTGGAATTCTTATGAGGCGACCAAACTTTTCAACTGGAACCTCAAGCACAAAAACAGCTTTCTTCTTAGGGTGATTTGAAACGAACAGGTTAACTTGCAAGTTTTCGATTGCTTTATTGTTGATTCCTTTTTTGGGGTTTTTCATGGATGGCAAAATGGATGTTTTGAAGAAGTCTCGTAGGTTTTCTTTCCAGCTTTCTGGTAACTCACTAAATTTCCTGATAAAGATGTCTTCTTTTGCTAATGCCGGAATAAGCTCGTTTGCCCAACAGTCTGCGTGTTTTTCGATAAGGGGCAGGATTTCTTTTCTTGTTGCTTTGATTTGCTCACGCGGAGTCCTGCCATCTGAGGACTTTTCGTTGGAGCCTTTTTTGATTTTTTTCATAAGCCGCGGAATTCTGGTCATGAAAAACTCGTCAAGGTTGCTGCCGCAAATGGCGAGAAATTTGATTCTTTCCAAAAGCGGATGCCATAGGTCTTGGGCTTCTTCCAGAACGCGGGCATTGAATCGTATCCAGCTTAGTTCCCTGTTGAGATAAAAGTCTGGGTTATCCAGCGCATTTTTTTGGGCTGATGGGCTGGTATCTTTGGGGTCATTGTGGGCTAGCAAAAGTCCTCATCTGTATAGTTTCGTGGTTGGTCTTATTAACAATTTTCGGGTGTTTACTTTGTTTCTTGTTTCTTTGAAAGACGCAACGTTTTTCTGCCATGTTGAGGGCTGAACTGAAATTTAATCTAAGTGCGTTCTGTGCTTGTTCCATTTGCCAAATCTCCCCATTGCCTTATATGACAAGCGGTCATTAAGGCGACGACAATAGACTCTATAAATGATTATACTCTATATAGGAACGCTTAAATTTTGAATTAACCACTAAGCATCCATGAATTCTTTGACTCTCAAAGAAAGCGGCTTTGCCGAATTCGTTCCACTAAACGGACTCGCTTTCTGCAGCGTCCCCTCCAACAAAGGGAGCATTGTGGTTTTAGCTGAAATTGCCCCAACCGCAAAAGCACCCTCTGACATCCTCTACATCGGCAGGTCAAAAAAACTTGCCAAACGCATATTTGGTGGTTACCTATCTGGCTACGGCGGAAAAGGAACCCGAAAAATCAACTGCAAACTTCTCGATGAAGGCTACCTAGAAAAAGTCTCCATAAGCTGGATATTAACCGAAGACCCCAAAAGCACCCAAAAAGACCTTCTTGAAACCTTCAAGAAAGAACACGGCGAATACCCTGCATGGAACGCCACCAAAAAAGCCCCCGCTGAACCTGCGCCACCTGCAAAAGCACCCAAAACTCGTGCAGCCCCGCGTAAACCTGTTAAACGCAGTTCTTAGCGGTCTGTTTTTTCTCTTCATTTTTTGACGCGGAATAGTGACGGATTAGTTCCTGAGTGGACCAGGGCAAGCAGTCTTTTGCTGTGACCCCTAGTTTTTCCGCAAATTGATAGATTTGTTCGGTGGTTTCGGCTTCGATTTCCAAAAACTCCGGGATATACCCGTAGGCGCCTACATAGCGGTCGATGTCAACGCGTATGTTGCCCACTTTGTAACTGGTGCGGTGTTTTTGCATGCATTCAATTACACCCAGTCCTAGATGTTCCAGAATTTTCTTCATGGTTTCTAGGTCTGAAACTTCAACGGTGTCTTCTTGGGCAATTTTGGCGGTTGGAGTTATGTGAACTTTTTTGTAGGTTAATTCGGTTTTATTCTCTTCTTTGCGAAGACGCAGCACGTCTCTTGCTTTGATTATGAAGTGGTCTTTGAAGTCAAAGAATATGGTTTCGATTGAGCCTTCAAAAATTTTTTCTGCCCCAAGTTGTAGTAGTGTTTGTTCGATTTTGGTGCGGCTGATTTCTAGAATTTTTGCTTCGATTTCTTTCATAGCTTTAACCCCGCAACTTTGGGATTAACTGTCTTCCAAGTTATGCGTATTGCAGGGGTTTAACGGTTACGTCGTTTGCCCTTTTTAAGACTTGATGGTCTAAGCCGCACACTGGGCAAAAAACAATTTCATAGTTCGAAAAGTTTTCGGGGGCAACATCAAATTTTCTTTCACATCCAGGACATTTAACTTTCAAAGTTTCACCTCTAGATTTGTGCTGTTAAAAAAACGGTAGTTTCTATTTGGGGGTTGACGGTAAATGCTTCTAGTTGTAGCCTGTGACCTTTTTTGATGGTCATGAAGTCGGTTCCGCATATTGGGCACGGTACCAGTTCATATGCGCCGACAGCGTCGAATTCGAAGGGTTCTTTGCATCCTGGGCAAGTGAACTTTATGGGGTTTTTGGCTTTTTTCATATTTACGCACCTATCACCAAATGGGGCTGTCGCAAATTAAGAAATTTCACTTACTTTGCGGTAACTATGTAGCCCCTTTTGGCTGCTGCTTGTTTTTTGTTTACGTGTTTGTTAGGAAAAGTTGGCTGGTGAAGGGGCGCTGCGGTTGGGGGCTATTTGGCACGGGGTGTCCAATCGTTCGGTCTTCACCAGCAATAACCTCTGTTACTGCATACCAGTTAATGGTTCTGTCATTAGAAACAATAAACTATTGAGTTTTCAGTTTAGGTCTTTTCTTGTTCGCTGAGCTCTGAATGTTTCGTCGATTTTTACCTAGTTTTTAAAAAATTAGCATATGCTCAATAGTTAAGTTTGATTGATTATATAGACTATAAAATATCAATAAAGGTCATATAGGTGCAGAACGCTATGATGCGAGCGAACAGGGACTCTGGTGAGCGGAAGGGGCATTGACTGAAAGAATCACCAAGGCGTTAGACAAACTGTCTTCACGCAAGGTAGTTAAGTACAGTGTTTACGCTTCCGCGGTGATTGTCTTTTTTGCTCTAATACTTGTTCCCCCAATCGCTGGTATATTCATCAAGTGGGGCAGCCTACAATACATCCTTGCTGACCCCGTACAAGTTAACACTGCTTTAGGTGCAGTCAGCAACAGCTTCATCATAGCCTTAATTGTTGCATCTCTGGATTTAGTTGCTGGCATCCCCATGGCCTGGCTTATCTCGCGAGGTAAAAGCCGATGGCTTAGCGCCATAGACACCCTCGCCGACATCCCCTTCATTATTCCCACAACCGTTTTGGGCTATTCGCTGCTTCTGTTCTGGAGTGGCTCTGGCAACATTTCATCCTTTTTTGGTCCTTCTTTGATTTCACCTGGTTGGCTTCTGGTCATGATGTTGCACTTCACCTTCAGCTTTCCCGTTGTAGTGCGCGTCATGGTTGGCGCCTTGATGGATTACAAGATGGAATACGAACGCGCTTCCCGAACCCTTGGCGCCGCACCATTCACCGCTGTGCGTACCGTCACTTTTCCAGTTTTAAAGCCCGCGATGATTTCTGCATACATTTTGGCGTTTGCCCGCTCCGTGAGTGAAACTGGTGCCACAATCATCGTGGCTGGTGTGTTTCAAAATGGCTCCGTCTTCATACAAAACGTCAAAAACAACTTCACCAGCGGTCAAGTCCCCCAAACAACCTACGACGGTGCAATAGTTTTTGCAAGCACCATCATGATTGCCGTCTCAATCGCCATATTCATAGCCATTCGTTTTGTCGGACCTAAATTGCGCCTGCCCATTAATCGTGTTAGACCGCTCACAGAACGTAAGTTAAGCTACAAGAAAGCCGAACGCTCCCGAAACGTAACGATTCTTGTTGTGTTCTTTGGGCTGATTTTGTTGCCTTCATTGTATGTGGGTTTGTCAGCGTTTGAAGCCATTCCCACCTCAACTTTTACGGCTGCCTTAACTGGGCAAGGCGTTTGGGGAAGCTTCTGGCAAAGCCTGCTTTTGAGCTACGTACTAGGCGGTATAGTTACCGTCATGAGCATAGTAATCGGGTTGCCAACCGCCATTATCATTGCCCGCAAAAAGGTTGGCAAGCTAATGTCTTCCGTGCTTGATTTGTTGGTTAATGTGCCGCTTGTGGTTCCTTCAATAGCGTTGGGTGTTTCGTTAAGCATTTTCTGGACAACAAGCTTTGGGTTGCCTGACATGCTGCTGCTCATACTGGCGCATTTGGCTATCACTTATCCGTACTTTGTGCGGTCTATGTCGGCTGCGGTGGAGCGTATTAACCCCGACATGGAGGAGGCTTCCCGCACCTTAGGTGCTAAGCCTCTTGGTGTATTCCGAACCATAGTGTTCCCCTTAACTAAGTACTCGCTGCTTTCAGGAGCCATAATGGTTTTCACTCGAAGCGTTAGCGAAACTGGCGCAACCTTAGCTGTAACCTCAAAACTTGCCACTGCCCCCGTGCTGCTGGTGAACTGGGTAAACTCTATCCGAGGCATAGCCCCACCTATTTCAGGCGTTACCCCGCTTGCAGTTGGCTTAGCCAGTGGCTTTCTCATCCTGTTAAGCTTCATCATCTTACTAGTCCTTAGACTGGTCATAGGTAGGAAAGAAAAATACTAATAACCAAAAATAACCGAAGGAAAAACACATGCCTGAAGTTCGCGTAGTAAACTTGACCAAAAAATTCGGCAATATCATCGCCCTTGATAAAGTAAACTTGACCATTCACGACAAGGAATACTTTTCTCTTCTAGGTCCAAGTGGCTGTGGCAAAACCACGTTGCTGCGTCTGATTGCAGGGTTGATTGATCCAGATGGCGGCGAAATCTACATCGGCGACCGTCTTGTTAACGAGGTTCCGCCTGAAGACCGTGATGTTGGCTTTGTGTTTCAGACTTTTGCACTGTTTCCCCACATGACCGCTTGGAATAATGTAATTTATGGTCCTAAAGTGAAGGGCTTTGATATGAAAGAAGCCACCACCGTTGGGCATGAAGTGCTGGAGATGGTGAAGCTGCATGAGCGGCTTGATGCTTATCCTAGTGAACTCAGTGGAGGCATGATGCAACGGGTGGCTGTTGCGCGGGCTTTGGCGGCAGGTGCCCAGCTTCTGTTAATGGACGAAGCATTAGGGCAGTTGGATGCTAAGGTGCGCACAGAAATCCGCTACGAAATCAGGCGCATGGCCAAAGACCTCAAACTAACTGGCATCCACGTAACTCATGACCAATCCGAAGCTATGGCTATCAGCGACCGTATCGCCGTTATGCGTAAAGGCAAAATTCTCCAAGTTGGCACCCCCCAGGAACTGTACATGCATCCGGAAAGCGTTTTTGTTGCTCATTTTATCGGCGAATCCAACTTTTTGGAAGGTTACATTACAGGAAAAACTGAAGAAGGCACCATTATCATTGAGTTGCGGGAAGGCACCAAGGTGGAAGCTTTGGATAATGGGTTTGCTGAAGGCAGTCAGGTGGTTTTGTCGATGCGTCCAGAAACGTTGATTGTGGAGCGGGGTTTGCAGGATGGGCAAAATGTTTTGTCAGGTGTGGTGGAGCGTATAACGTTTGAGGGTTCTAGTGTGCGTTATGAGATTCGGTTGCCCAACGAGGAAGTGCTCATCGCGGTTAAACCTACGTTGAGTGGCGACTTGTTTAAGGTAGGTGAAAAGCTGAAGGTGTTTCTGCCCGTGGAGTACACGTTGGTGTTTCCGTATCCTGAAGCTGGACTTAAAGAGGAACTTAGCGTCGCTTAGGCACGGCAAAGTTATAAGGCAGCTACGCCGTTAATGAAGCGGTGAATTTCATGGTCGAAGTTAAAATTGATGCATCGAAAATCAAAGGCGAAGGAAAAGACCTAGCCCCACAGTTGGCAGCTTTTCTTCGAGAGAAATCTGGCGGCGAAGTCAGCAATGACAACGGCAAAATGACCGTAAAGTCCGAAGCTGTCGGTGTTAACAAAAAATACGTCAAAGTTCTCTTAAACAAGTTCCTCCACCATAAAGACCTTAAGGCCAACTACCGCGTTATTGCAGGCGACGAAGAAACCCTGACAATTAACGAGCGCAAAGGCATCGAAGAGGAAGACTAACACCCTTCGCTCTGTGGCTTTTTATTTTTAACACTAATTTTTAGTTATTGTAGCCAGTAAGCTGTCACAAATTTATTTAAGTCCTGATTCAATCGTTGTTTACCTGTGTTTTCTATGATGCTTTTGTCAGTGGTAGCATTTTTGACTTTAGGCGAAATCTTCAACAATTTTCTCAATGACGTTGCAAATGCTCTGCCAGGTGTAATTGGCGCAATCATCATTATTATCTTAGGGGTCGTTGTGGGCTGGGGTTTAGGCCAGATAGTGAATCGTGTTGTGAACCGAACAATTGAGAAAAGTTTTGAACGCAGTCGGATAGGGCAGTCTTTTCGGACAGCTGGCTTTGATTTATCAAATTTCATTGGCAGTTTGCTTTACGCCTTTGTAGTTGTTGTATCAATTACCATAGCTATTCAGCTACTTGACATTTCGGGCACTGTTGGCGCTTTTCTGGTACAAATTGCCTCATACTTGCCGCGGCTGTTAGGTGGAATTTTGGTCATTGTGCTAGGCATTGTGCTCGTGGACTTTTTAGCAACTTTAGTTGGAACCACAATTCGGCCAATGTTTGGCGAAAAGAAAGCTGAAATCGCTGACATGCTGCGTAACCTGCTGTTCATCGGATTAGTTGCCGTAATCTTGAACATAGCATTTGACTTGTTGCTGTTGACGGCAGGCGGATTAGTCTACAGCCTTATAATCGGCTTTGTCATAATCGGTGCAGGCATTGCGTTAACTGACGGCTTAATCAAATCCATCACCGACGACCATGAAGAATTCCGTCCCATTGCAGGCTTTGCTAAATTCATCCTCTATAGCATATTCTTACTGATTGGTGCTGGCGCGATATTTTCAAGCTTTGGCGGTGTAACTGGTATTGTGGGCAACATTGCGTGGGGCTTTGCTATTGCTTTAGCTCTTGTGTTGGTGCCTGTGGTGTACAGTCTTGCTAAACGGATGAATGCGGAAGTTCGCTAATTTTTTCCCTTTTTTTCTTTTGTTATCTTTTTTGAACAAGTTGTTTTTCTTCTGTAGTTTTGGCTGTTTGATAGTTAGCAATGTTTTAAGCCCTGACCTGCTCAGTAATTTTGGAGACTTCCATGAAACTGGCGCGATACATCCACAATGGCATCCAAACCTACGGCGTAATCAAAGACCAAAAAGCCATTTCCTTGCCAAACTTAGCCGCCCAATTGAATTCACCCCTTTCTCCAGCAATCGAACAATTCGTGACTTCAGGTTTTACTGAGCAAAAAACCGCCCAAGAACTCATAGACTGTGCAACCCCAGAAATCCTAAACAAAGTCTCTGCGTCCATAAACGAAGTGCAACTTTTAGCACCTATCATATTTCCACCCAAAATCTTGTGCCTCGGCTGGAACTACCTTGACCACACTGCTGAAACCAAAACCACACCGCCCACCGAGCCCGTGGTGTTCATGAAACCACACACCGCCATCATCGGTACAGGCGACTGCATCGTGAAACGTCCTTTTGTCACGCAGCTTGACTATGAAGGCGAATTGGCGATTGTGATTGGCAAGAATGCTAAAGATGTCTCTGAATCAGAGGCATTGGACTATGTGTTTGGTTATATGGTTTTGAATGATGTTTCGGCGCGGGATTTCCAGTTTCGTGACCAGCAGTGGACTCGCGGCAAAGGCTTTGACACGTTTGCGCCTATGGGACCTTGCATTGTGACGCGGGATGAATTGGCTGATGCAAAAAATCTGCAGATACAGACGTGGGTTAACGGGGAGTTACGCCAGAGCGGTTGTACGGCGGACATGATTTTCCAAGTGCCCCAAATAATCTACCACCTGAGTAGGGTTATGACACTTGAACCCTGTGACGTGATTGCGACGGGAACACCTTCTGGGGTGGGTATGGCGATGAAGCCTCAAACGTGGCTCAAAGACGGTGATGTGGTGCGCATTGAAATTGACGGTGTCGGTGCAATAGAAAACCCAGTTGTTGAAGCGTAATGGCAAATCTTTTAGCTGCAAACAATAATTTATCAACGATGAACTCATGTCTGCCATTTACGATAAAATTTTCAAACATACTGGGCATTCTTAACAACGTTTTGCTACAAACACTGACCATTGCAGTCAAGTTGGGCTGTGTTGGGTCAGTTTGTCTCTTCTAAGGACGATTGGGACCTCTACGTACGGTCCCAATAAGGGCACTGCAAGATATGGTGGCTAAAAAAGCGTATCCTGATGTGGCGCATCTGATGCTTGAAAGCTTTCGGTTGGAGTGCGCGGCTGCAGGTCGATATTGGAATGTGGTTCTGTGGGTTCTGAAACACATTTAGCCGTCGCTTACTGTGATTCATCCTTTTTATTATTGTCTGTTTTTTTAGCTAAGCCGCTGCTCAGAGGTTGCGTATCCGTGCCCGCCTAATATCCATCGCAATCTCATTCCCAGTCTCAATATTAACCCGAATTGCCCCATTTTCAGCTAATGAAGACGGCGAAACCTCCGAAACATACCCGCCCTTCGAACGGTCAACTCTTAACGTTTTCACATTAAGCTTTACAAACGAAACAATCCGTGAATCCGTTAAGAACTGCTGGGTGGGCTTTTTGAAACTTGCCTCAGGAATCAGTTCCATAATTTTGCCCCAACTGAGTTTAGGTCCAATGACCTTTGTTTCCGTCTTCTTTTTTGCGGCATAGGTTACGTCAATTAGCCATTGTTCTTCTCTTTGTCTGAGGTTGTGGACTGCCAAAACTTCTGTGGTTGACCAGCCAACAATAATTTGATCCACCAAATTTGTTCCCGCAACCATATACTTGGGCTGGGATTTTTAGCTTCTCCCAGCTCATTCGCCTTTAGCTATGGATGCTTTGCTGATTCCTGCTTCTTTTTCGAGCACGATGACGTGGCTGGCTTTTTCGGCAAAATCTTCACTATGCGTCACGGCGATGATTTGCTCAATGGCTTTGAATCGTCCAATGGCTTCGGCGAGCCGCGTTATGCTGCCATCTTCCGTGCCAAGGTTCTCGGTGGGTTCGTCAAGCAAAAGCATACCTAAACCATGCCCCGTGCGGCTCTGCATAATCAGTTGCCCCAATCCCAGACGATAAGCAAATGCCAATAACGTTCGCTCTCCACCTGAAAGGTTAGCGACTTCACGGTCCACTCCTGTCTCGCTTTTTACCCACGGCGTATATGTCTCATCCACCACTACATTCAGCATCTGTGCTTCTCCACCAGCCAAACTGTCTAGTACTTGCTGCACAAAATTCCTAAGAACCTTGACGAATTCGCTGCGTAGTTTAGGTTGGATGCTGCGGTAAGCGAGGCGGATGTTGCTGACCATTTCGACTGCTTGGGTGACTTTTTGTATGCGGTCGATTTTCTGTTGGGCAAGGTCGATGCGGTGTTTGACTTCTTCGATGCGACGTAACAGGTCGGTTTTGCGGGCTTCTTTGGTGTGAACTTCAGCTTGGATGGTGCAGTATTGGCGGAATGCTTCTTGCTGTTTAGTCCGTGCGGACTCAAGATCAGAAAGGTCGAATTGGGCGATTTGTGCCTGTAACTCTACAAGCTGCTGCCCCGAATCGTCATAGAGTGTCTGTTTCTGTTTTAGTTCAGTTTGTAGTTGGGTGAGGTTGTTTTCTTCTTCGGCAACGCGCATATGAATCTCTTCTCCCCGCGATACCGTAGTTTGTAAGCTGGAAAATGCCTCCGAAGCTGACGTTTTTGCCCGCTGTAAATCTCCTACTTGCCTTTGTAATACCAAAACCGTTTTTTGCCGCTCCAAATTTTCTGCCTGCATTCGCTCCACCAGTCCTGTTTTGTAGTCGTGGTTTAGGGGTTGAAGACAGATGGGGCATTGGTTTTCGGTTTGGGTGCCGAGTTGTTGGAGCCGTTTTTGGTCGGCTTGCATGTTGCGGTTTAGGGCTTCTTGTTCTCCGCGTAGGGCAGCGATTTTGTCGTCAAATGCAGTTAGTTGGTGACGTAGTTCTTCTATTGGGAGGTTGGGGTCAAAACCTGCTTGTGCCAGTCGCCTACGGCAAATCTCCACCTGCGTCTGCATGGTTTGATGCCGATGCTCCAAATTTGTAATAACTGCCTTTTTGCCTTCAATGCGTTCTACCAGTGATGCTTGTGCATCCTGCAGGTTCGATACGTTGGCGTGCATGCGGGCTTCTTTACGCTGTAACTCTTCTACAGTGAGCTTTTTTTCTTCCAGCAGCTTCAATGCGGCGTCCGCTTCGTCTAAAATTCCCTTCAGTGCGTCCTGCCGTTCCTGTGCATCTACCAACTCAAGTTCCAGAAGTGTGTAGTCTTCGGTGACGCGGTTGTATTCTTCGCCTAGTTTTTCTTTGCCTGTCACGTCAGGGTCTTTTTCCAGCAGGCGCTTCTCAGTTTCATAATCGCGTTGATACGGGGCAATGGCGCTCCATGCCGCCTCATAATCCGACAGCCCAAACAGCTCGTCGAGGCGTTTTTGGCGTTCCCGTGGCGCCGCGTCGATGAGTTCTTTGAGGTGTTCTTGGCGAACCCATACGATTTCTCGCCACAAATCTCGGTCAAATCCCGTGATGGCTTTGAGTTGTTCGGCAACTGCATCTGCTTTGCCACTGGCAATGACGCGTTCATCTTGCATGAGCCGCAATACATCAAAGTCTTGGCTTATGCCTTTTCCGCGTCGTCGCAGTCCTCGTGTTAACGTGTATGTGTTGCCGTTTTGGGTAAACTGGATGGTAACTTTCGCGTAATCGGCGTCTTCCCGAATCAGGTACTCGTAGCTTCGTCCCACAGGGTCCCCAAACAGCGCGAAATCAATGCTGTAAAGCACACTGCTTTTGCCGCAGCCCAACCCACCTACTAAGCAGTTAAAGCCCCGATTAAACGGCACCGTCGATTTAACGTGGCTGCGGATATTTTCTAGCTGGACGATTTCAACTTTCACTGCAGCAACCCCTCCAACGTTTGGGTAACTTTTTGCTCTTGCTTTTTGGTTAAGGGTTCGATTAGGGTTATGGCGCCTTGGGCGATTTTTTGGGCGTCTTCGGGACTGTAGCGTTCACTAAAAATCTGCGTAAAATACTCAAGTGCCTTGGTTTTGAGGTCTTTGAATTCGCTTTCAAAGATGGAGCGAACCACTTCGTCGGAGACGGCGGTTTCTTTGAGCAACACAATAGGGTGTACGAGCAGGGCTTTTTCGGCAGCGCCACGGATGTGCCCCAGGTCGATTTCGGCGCGGGATGCTTCCACGGGCAAAATTCCCTTCAAAACGGGAATGATGACTGCACCTTCTTCGTCGGCATCTTTGACCATCTGATAAACCTGCTCGGTGATGCTGTGTGCGTTCATGCCTGTGAACTCGCGTTCTAAAACCACAAACCGACGCGGCGATTCCAACGCTACCAGTTCAGGCGTGAACTCGCCATTTTCGTCAACGTGTACGTAGTAGAAGCCTTTGGTGGTTTGGTTTTCGTCGTAGGTTACGGTTTCAGTGCAGCCGCTGTACGCTAAAATTCCGCTTTTGAATTTTCCCAGTGACCGTTCGTGGATGTGTCCTGCGGCGTAGTATCCAAAGCCGTCTGCAACCATTTCAGGGGGCAATTCAGCTTCGATGTAGGGCGGTTTTACAGCGGGTAAGTCAATGGCACCGTGAAACACAAAAATATTTGACACTTGTGGGTTGAGCTTGGGTGGGTTTTGGACGGTGAATTGGGGGAGGTTTTCTTCGGTTTTGTGGCGGGTTCGGTAGTTCGGGATTCCATACACGTAGCAGGTATCTGGTTTACGCCAGCATGCCCCTGCATGGCGAGGCAGATGGTAAATTAAGCCTGCACTGTCTAACGGGTACAGAATTGTGCTTGTTATGGAGTTTGGGGCGCAGTCGTGGCTTCCATCGACGGTTAACACGGGGATGCCTGCGTCTTTGAGCCGTTTAAAACTGCGAATCGTATTTTCTAGCGTCACGTTCGAGGGGCGTGGTTGATGGAAAAGGTCACCGGCAATTATCATAAAGTCTGGCTTTAGCTCAATTGTTCGGTCTACGATTTCGCTAAATGCGTTATCAAAGTCTTGCCTGCGTGCCTCTAAACCGTACTGGGCATAACCTAAGTGTAAGTCTGCTGCGTGAACAAAGCTGAACGCCTTCAAGCACGTCCCTCAAAGATAACTGTACCAGTTAGGGTTGGAGTGGCAGCTTAAAGCACTTTCTCAGAATTCCAATGTTGTTCTTCAACAGAAAAGCAAGCAAAACTATGAAGAAACGCGGCTTTTAGTCGCATAAGCCACTACAAGCAGAACAATCGAACCTACAAAGAAGGCGGACCCAAAAGAGCCAATCACTACCCGAAATGCCAGTTCCTCATGAAGCACGCCGTTTGAAGGCAAACCCAAAATGTACGCCAAACAAACCGCTGCAAACATTATTGCTCCTAAAGCTTCAACTGCCAACAGGTACTTTGTGTTTCTATTGTTTTGCATGCTCTCTGGCTCCATGAAGTACTTGACTGAATTGGGTTTAAAAGATTTGCCGTAAATGAATTTGCAAAAATGTTATTAACACTTCTTTGTCTACTGATTCTCTTTAGGGAGACCTGTGGTGCAAAACGATAACTCAGCCTTAAAAACGGGGCTACTGATTGTTGCCGCTTCTTGGTTTGTGTTCACCTTTACCCAAATGTTAAGCGGCATACAAAACGTCTTAGGTTTCACTAGCCGCACGCCATGGTACATTTTTATGACCGAAAGCTTCGGCTTTGTAGGGCTCGTTTTTCGCAGCGTAGCCGCAATTTTAGCAGTAGCCATTGTGGTTTCCTATTTCATTCTAAAAAAGACAAATCTCCCCAAAGCCCTCCTGTCCGTGAAGTTGATTCTTCTCTTCGAAGCCCTTTACTACTTTGTCACGTTCTTTCCTTCAGCCATTTGGGGCGTAGGCGCTAACCCCTTCTCTAACACTCATGGACAACTTTTAGGCAACCTCACCGCCAATTTTATCCCCTGTTTAGTTGAAAGCCTACTAATCCCTGCAGTTCTCATCATACTCATCACCAAGATAAGCGTAAATAAGCCTCAAGCAGGCGCTCTCAAATGGGGTCTAATCGCTTTAACTTCGTATGTTTTGGTTTTCTGGTGCACCAATACTTGTAATTGGATTTATGCAGTAGCCTTCCAAAAAGGCGTCGAATACTTAACTATAGAACCCCTAAACATGCTTAGCTTCCTAGTAACTGCCTTTGGGTTGCTTGCTTTGACCGTTTACTCTGGTTACGTGGCTATCGCTTCCAAAGCTAACGTTTGGCAGGAACTTCCTTTCGGCAGAATAGGTGCTGTAGTTACTTTGGTTGGGCTTTATTTTGCTGGTATATATTTGATGTGGATACTTTTAGGCAGCATCGGCGGCTGGAGCGCATGGTACGCATGGTTCCTAGGACATAACGTAGACCTGTGGGTGATGGCGTTGCCCGTGATGGGTTTGCCTATAGCGATGTATAGCCCACAAAAGTCTTCAACGATTGGCTGATTTGGTGAATTCTGGCAGAAACATATAAACCGCCTTTTGTTTTTACAAGCCAGCAAAGAATGCGAGTTTAATCATGAACTGCCAAAAATGCGGTCAAGATGTAGTCATGCCTTTCCATTGCCCTTACTGTGGCGGACAATTCTGTAGTCAACATCGCTTGCCTGAAAATCACGATTGTCCTCACATTGGTGTTGCGCAAACTCAGCGTCAAGAAACTGTTGCAGATAGTTTTGCTCCCACCAAGCACTCCTACGAGTTCTCGATAAGTTTTGGTCATTCAGGTCCTCGTAAAGGTCATGTGTATCTTGGTGTAGTTGAACTTAAGCATCTGCTTTTGGCAACCCTGCTGGTCATTGGTATTGGTTTCTCGATTGCATGGTATGCTGGTTATGTTGATTACTTCGGTTGGGGCTGGACTTTAACATCCGTTTATGCCCTGCTGTTAACGGCTTCTTTCTTAACGCATGAAATGGCTCACAAAATTGTAGCTCAACGTGCTGGCTTGTGGTCCGAGTTTCGCTTAACAACTTGGGGCGCTGTCCTCACTTTAGTGTCGATTGTTCTGCCTTTCAAACTCATCGCGCCAGGCGCAGTCATGATTTCTGGACCTGCAAGACTTAACCAGGTTGGCAAAATCTCCATTGTAGGTCCCATCACCAACATTGTTTTTTCGATGGCTTTCTTAGGTGCCTCTTTCGCCTTCAATCCCGCTACACAGTTGCCCGTATGGTGGCTCCTTTTGATGCTTTCCACCTTTAATTCCATTATAGCGATCTTTAACCTGATTCCCTTTGGCATCTTGGATGGTTACAAGATTTTTAGTTGGAACAAGATGGTCTGGGCGGCTGCGTTTGTTTGTGCAATTGCTTTGGCTTTGCCTGCGTTTCTTTTGACGATGCCTTACTATGGCTTCTAACCCAAAATTTTTAGGCTCTCTGCTCTAGCAATCCATAGCTGCCGTTTTGGAACTATAACAAAAAGACCCTATCAATTAAAACTTAAAATTAACACTAAAACTGAAACGATAAGATAAAAATGAAGCTCAAATGAGCTCGATTGTTACGTGAACTTCTTCAGGAACGCGAATACGCATAATTCTTCGCATGACGCGTTCTTCGCTGTCTATATCGATTAACCGTTTGTGAATGCGCATTTCCCACCGATCCCACGTAGCGGTGCCTTCGCCCGAGGGTGCTTTCAGAACGGGCACGCGTAGGCGTTTAGTGGGCAGCGGTACTGGACCGTTGATTTTGACTCCTGTTTTTTGGGCGATGCTCCTGAGCTCTTCACATACTTCTTCAAGTTTTCCGTAATCAGTGCTTGTTAAGCGGATTCGTGCTTTTCTAACCATTCAGATTCAATCCTATTTTCTGCCCTTTTTTACAGGTTTGGACAACTTAGAGATTTAAGCCGCACATAAAAACCTATCGACCCATTTTTCCAACTTATCGTCTGCTTTCAAGACGCCGAATCGTTTAGGTTTACGATAAAATTGTGTCGTGACCCCTTTAAAGGTTACCGCGGATTTCCGCTTGCTTCTATAGGTGTGTGGCAAGTCTATAGCCCCCCTTATTTAAAGGGTCAAGGGCAGGTTCAACCCTGCAGAAGCTGGTAACTGCATCAATGTTTGAAATTTCTAAAATCTTATAAGTACACCAACCCCAATACCAACTATGCCAGAAGTACACCGTGAAAAGATTGCGTTTGTTATTTGTCCAATTGGCGAGCCTGAAAGTGAAATCAGAAAAAGGGCTGACCAGATTTTCAAATATGTAATAGAACCAACGGTGTCAGAATGCGGCTATAAAGCAGTGCGCGCCGACAAAATTTGTGAACCTGGTGTAATAACAAGTCAAATAATTGATAATATTTTGAATGCTGCTTTAGTTGTAGTAGACTTAACGGGCTATAATCCAAACGTCTTTTATGAACTTGCAGTTCGGCATGTAGTGAAGAAACCAGCGGTGCAACTCATTCAGAAAGGCGAGCGAATTCCATTTGATGTGTCCACTACACGGACCATCCCCATAGACCACAAGGATCTGGGCAGCGTAGATGAAGCAAAAAAGGAATTGATAACGCAGATTCGTGCTGTGGAAGAAGACCCAACCAAAGTTGATTCACCAATTTCTATGGCAGTTGACCTACAGTTCTTGAAACAGAGTGGGAACCCCGAACAGAAAGCCATTGCAGAGTTAAGGGCGATTGTTATGGAAATCAATAACGGAATTAGCGAAATAAAACTCGCAATGAGCGCTGGTCGGAGAACAAGTCCATTTCAATTTAAGCCTGAGGCATCGGATTCAATCTGTAAAAATATTCAGATGCCTATCGAGGATTTTATTTTAAAACTTGGTCCGACGTTAAGAGACGAGTATCTAAGTAAGGCATCAAAATTTGATGAACTAATTGAGAATACTCGAGCGAAAAAAGAACTGAATAATGGTCAAGCAAATAGGCATTGATCGCTTGAATGTTGAGCCGTTTGATGCTGATTTCTGCTCTTTGGTTAAGGAAGTCACCTTAGACTAGTAGCGTAACAGCGGTTCATATGGGGGCATGTACATTTTACTTTAAAAAAGCAATAGACCCGATAAAACCTACAGAATTCATCATACACTTTGCACAATATTCAATCGTAAAATACATCTACCTCGATAGCTAAAACTTAAATTGGAGAATTATTACTCTAACAGGATTAAGCTCGGACTATCATGAGCAAAGTAATATATTTGGTGCCGATGTGGCTTGGGGGATGCTTTTCGGCCGTGAACTTTCTGTTTGGTCGTTTAGCGCTAAACCTAAATGTCGGTGCTGAAAATCCATGTAGGAGGAAAAGTAAATAAAAACTTTAAGAATGTGGGCACGGACAAAATCTCCTTGGGTTATTCATTTTAACAGCGGCGCATGCAACGGCTGCGACATCGAACTCGTCGCGTTGCTGACCCCAAAATACGACGTTGAACGCTTCGGCGTAAAACTTGAACCTTCACCTCGCCACGCTGACGTCCTTTTAGTCACTGGCTGTGTCACTGCACAAATTTCTGACCGCCTAAAACGCATCTACGAACAAATGCCTGAACCAAAATTCGTAGTCGCCATCGGCGCCTGCGCCTGTTCAGGTGGTGTCTTCGCCGGAGGATACAGCGTCGTCGGTGGAGTAGACAAAGTCATTCCTGTCAACGCCTACATACCGGGCTGTCCACCTCGCCCAGAAGCCCTCCTTGACGGAGTAGTAAAACTCCTCACAGCTTTAGAAGCTTCTGAGTCAAAACCCAAAGAGAAACCCAAAGCTGCTGAAGCAGTTGTGGAAGCTCCAATACAACAAGAGGCATAAACATGGTTCAAACCGAAGTAGTAGATATAGTCAGTTTGCTCGAAAAGAAATTGAAAGGAAAAAACATCCAGATTGAACCCAACCACTTGGGCATGGCAACAATTAATGCTACCCCAGAAAACCACCGAGACGTGTTCAAAGCACTGCTGGATGCAGACGAAAAAACTGCCGTCATGACCATAACTGGGATTGACTTGGGGCAAACCTTGGGTGCATTCTATCACGTTCGCGTTTCTAAAGGCTCTTTAACTGTCAAAGTTGAAGTTCCCAAAGAAAACCCAAAAATTCCCACAATAAATGACATAATTCCAGGCGCCACTTTCTCCGAACTTGAAGCAACTGATTTGTTGGGCATAATCTTTGAAGGCGACCCTCTAAAAGGTCACTTTGTGCTTCCAGAAAACTGGCCTGACGGCGTCTATCCGCTTCGAAAAGACGTCAAAGCAAGCGAAATCAAGCTTAGTCCGCTTCCACCTCAACCTCAAGATGAAGAAAGTAATGTTGTCAAAGTTATTATCGGTCCCCAGCACCCTGCCCTGTTGGAACCTGAAAAGCTCTCTTTGATTGTTGAAGATGAAATCGTAACTAAAGTTGAACCCCGAATCGGGTATGTGCATCGTGGGATAGAAAAATCTGCCGAAGGGCGCACGTACGTCCAAGATGTTTACTTGGTTGAACGCATATGCGGCATTTGCAACAGCATCCACGCAACATGTTTCTGTGAATCAGTCGAAAAAATCCTAAAAGTCGACATCCCACCCAGAGCCAAATACCTGCGAACCATAACTCTTGAACTTAACAGGCTGCACAGTCACCTGTTGACCTTAGGTCATGCCTGTTTAGAAATGGGTTATGACACCTTGTTCCAGTATTTCTGGCGTGACCGCGAACCCATTATGGACCTAATTGAGTTAACAAGCGGCAACCGCGTTTACTCTTCAGCCATGACCGTGGGCGGCGTTCGACGCGACATAAACGAAGCTGACTTTCCAAAAATCAAAGCCACCCTTGAGGAACTCCGTAAGAAAGTTCCAACCTACCGTGACAGTTACCAAAACAACAAATCCATCAGATTACGTATGGAGGGCGTGGGTCAACTTTCCCGCGAAGATGCCCTTAAACTTTGCATTGTAGGTCCTGTCGCCCGAGGCTCTGGCGTAGACATCGACGTACGTAAAGATGAGCCCTACGAAGCCTATGGTGAGATTCCTTTCAAAGAAATCGTTTACACAGAAGGCGACACTTGGGCGCGGCAAAACGTTCGTATGGATGAAGTGGAAGAAAGCATCAACATCATCGAATACGCAATTGACCACCTTCCAGCGGGTCCCATTCGCGTAAAAGTTCCGCGTGTGGTCGCTGCAGGCGAAACAATCAACCGCGTCGAAGCTCCCCGAGGCGAACTCATCTACTACGTTAAAAGCAACGGCACAATGAACCCTGACCGTGTTAAAGTGCGCACTCCAACCTATGCAAACATTCCTGCCTTCCTGAAAACCGCTATCGGACAAAACCTTGCAGACTGCCCCATAAACTTCGTTAGCTTAGACCCTTGCTT
The DNA here is from genome assembly GCA_964616775.1 of uncultured Candidatus Bathyarchaeia archaeon. Classification (GTDB taxonomy): domain Archaea; phylum Thermoproteota; class Bathyarchaeia; order Bathyarchaeales; family Bathycorpusculaceae; genus JADGNF01. The sequence continues at coordinate 27,250 of CAZTRN010000013.1, read as the reverse complement.
CTCGTGTACAGACAGATAAAATGGTGAGAGATATGGCTAAAAAACGAGGATTATCCACTCAAGTTGCAAAAGATGCCCTTTCTACCCTATTCAAAAAACCAGTTACCCAAAAATACCCCTTTGTACCCGCCAATGTAGTTAGCTGCTTCCGCGGCAAACAGGTTCTAGACCTTGAAAAATGCATCGGTTGTAGCTTATGCGCCAAAGACTGCCCCGCAAACGCCATCGAAATGGTCATGGTGGGTGGCAAAAAGCGTCCCATGATCTATCTGGACCGCTGCGTCTTTTGCTATCAATGCGCTGACAGTTGCCCTCGAAACGTGTTCCAAACCTCAAAGGTGTTCGAGTTGGCTGCTATCGATAAGAGCACGCTTGTGATTAAACCTCAAGCGCCTGTCACTGCAGCAAGTGCGCCTCCAGTGACTCAACCTGCGCCTGCATCTGCAACTCCAAATCCGTCTCCTCCATCAGAATCTTCACAGTAGCTTTTTGCTGCTGTTTTTCTTTCTATTTTTTAATTTTGTTTTTTGGGTACGCGGCTAAGTTGCGCTACCTTCTTCCCGTTTGAATATCTTTGACATAACGTAAATGTATTATATACAGAACTTTTTACATAACAAAAAATTTGTTAAAAAACAAAAGATGTAAGTCCGCCGTTATGGCGAACTTTGTTTAGGCACCTATGCCTAGTTGAATGAGAATTATCTGCAGAATTGCCAACGGTAGCAGATATTTCCACATTCCTGAGATAGCTTGGTCTAAGCGTAGGCGGGCAACGATTGCTCTGAGGAACGAAAGCAGCAGCACGACTGCAATGGTCTTGATGATGAATATTACTGGTGCAGGGATGAATGCTACGGACTGAATTCCGCCTAGGTATATGGCTGCTACTAAGCCTGAGACCAAGATGACTTCTAGGTCTCTTCCCATTTTGAACATGGCTAGTTTTCTACCACTGAATTCTGTGCGCCATCCTGCAACGATTTCTGATTCTGCTTCAGGAATGTTGAAGGGCGCATTTTCTAGCTCAGCAAGTAAACAGATGATTAAGATTGCAAATCCTATGGGTTGAAGGACGATTCCCCACATGGTGCCTGTTTGCCATTGTGAAATGGTGCTGATTGACAGGCTTTTGGCTGCGATTGCGGGGCCAATTAGTGCAAGTGCCATGGGGATTTCGAAGCTCATCATTTGGAGAATTGCACGGACTCCCCCGATGATGCTGTATTTGTTCATTGAGCTCCATCCAGCCAAGAACACAGTGATGATCATTAATGTGAACACAAACATGATAAAAACAAGGTCGCCTTCAAAGGCTACCAAGCCGGTGCCGCCTAAAATGGGTAAAACAAACAGTGCCGCTAGCGGCAAGGTGAGGTAAACAATGGGGCTGATAGCAAAAAGCAGTCTGTCGCATATTTTGGGTGTAATGTCTTCTTTAGAGAGCAACTTGACAAAGTCTGCCACGGGTTGGAACAGGCCTGCTGGGCCTGTATGGAGTGGTCCGTACCTGTTTTGGACTTTTGCGAAAAGTTTCCGATCAATCCATTCATATAAGAATGCTAATGCAAATAAGAATAAGAAGCCTGGAAATATCAAGATTTGGAGGATCTCGAGTGCAATCATTCCTTAATCTTCCCCACGAAACCGCTGATTACCATCAACGCGCTTTTAATATTATCGGTTCATCAAACAATATAGATTGATAAAAACCCTGTGGTTTTTTCCCAAAAAAAGAAAGGTTCGAGGTTGGTTTACAGCCGTTTCCTAGCGAAAACGAGCATAGCGACTGCCATCAACACAACCAGCGAATACGCGACTGGAATCAGTCCCAGCGAATAAAATGATGTCACAGTGACAAATGCCAAGACGTCAAAGATTAGGAAGTAAACCGCAAACGTGAGAAACCGTTCGAGATCCATCTTTACTTCCCCAATTGGCGCTTCTTCCCCGCAACTGTATGGTGCTGTTTTTCCTACAGAGTCCTTCCCTTTTGGTGAAATTTTTCCACCAATTACGTAAATGACTATCGCTATTACTAAGGAAACCCCGAAAACTAAGGGTAAAATAAATGGAATCTCACTTGCCATTTTTTGTCCCGTTACGAAAAGGTTTTAAAGCAACCTATAAACCTTCTCTATAAAACTGAGCGTTGGGGGATGGCGTCAGACGCTAGATGAAGTATTGCAATTTGCTTTAATGATTGCAACTGTGGTCCTTGCAATTTCGGCAGTTGAATTAAAAAGTATTTTACACGCGGGAATCGCTTTTGGCGGAATGTGCGTAACCATCGGAGCCCTATTCTGGCTTCTGAACGCACCATACATCGCGGTTTTCCAAGTGCTAATTTATGCGGGTGCAGTTGTCACCATTTTCTTGGCGGCAATAATGTTGACAACCCGGAAGGAGAGCATCAGATAACATGAAGGTCAACGCGATTTTAATTGTTGGCGCGATTTGCGCAATCTTGGCGGTAGCCGTCTTCGCGGTTATCGTAGCTCAACAAACTTTTCCAGTTTTTCAATCATCTGATTCGAGTCATTTTGTGAACGTCAATGGGGCGGTTGGTCCCGAAGACAGCCGTTTCATGTGGAACTCATATAACTTGGCTTTGATCGCACAGGCTTTCGCCCTTTTCGCGGCTGCCGCTGCGACTTTGGGCTTAATAAAAGCTAAGGAGGAAAACCCCTCACAATGATCGATTTATCTTTCTACCTGATATTTTCCATCGCACTATACATCATCGGAGTATATTGTTTAGCTACAAAACGCAACATGTTGCGTCTCATTTTAGGTATCGAAATCTTGGTTAACGCAGCAAACATAAACTTCGTAACCTTCGCCGCTTACGCAATGCCAGGCTTCGTAGACTCAATGGGGCACTCGTTTGCTGGCATCTCCATCGGGTTGGCAGGTGCCGTAAGCGCTGTGGCGCTCGCAATTGTTGTTATTGTGTACCGACATTCCAAGACCTTAGATGTCGAAGAGTTAAAACGCTTGAGGGGATAAGGGGGCTACATAATGTTTACACTACCATTTGATTTACTGTTAATCTTTACCGTTATCTCTCCAGTCATTGGCTGGGTCGCTCCAAAACTTTACAAACCTAAACTCGCCGGCATATTCGCCGCTATCGCTTTAGCCATAACTGGCTTTGCCCTCTATGGGCTATATCTCGACGTATCCGCCAACAACGTGGTTTACGTTGCAAGCAACAGCCTCATCGCAGCCCATCTCAGAATCGACATGCTGAGCCTGTTGATGATGTCTGCCTTCATCGGCTTAGGCCTTGCAGCAGTCATTTACTCCATCGCATACATAGAAAAAACCAGCCGCGCACCAATCTACTACACCCTAATTCTCTCCCTAATCAGCGGCATGTTCGGCATCGTATGCGCCGGCGACTTGCTAACCCTCTTTGTCTTCTGGGAACTCATGTCCATCTCCTCATATGCATTGGTTTGCTTCTTCCGCGAAAAATGGGCATCAGTTGAAGCAGGCATCAAATTCTTAATCATGAGCGCCGCAGGCTCCGCAACTGCGCTTTTCGGGATTTCCCTTCTTTACGGCATGACTGGCACCTTAAGCTTCGAAGGTCTCGCAGCTGCTCTGGGCGCCACAACCCCAACAGCTTGGGTATACATTGCCGCAGCATTCATCTTCATTGGGTTCGGTGTCAAAACCGCAGTGGTTCCGCTTCACACTTGGCTTCCTGACGCATACTCCGCAGCGCCTACACCAATCTCTGCCATACTCTCAGGCATCGTGATTGGTCCGGGCATCTATGCAATAGCCAAAGTATTTTTCACTGCTTTCCTTTCCATACAAGCCCAGTGGTTACCTGTATTTGCAATTCTCTCCCTAGTAACCATGCTTCTTGGCAACATCGCAGCCTTAATGCAAACTGACATCAAACGTATGCTTGCCTACTCCAGCATCGGACAAGTCGGTTACATGCTTGTCGGCTTAGCTGTCGGAACCGAAGCAGGCTTGACAGGAACTTTCCTGCAATTCTTCAACCACGCCCTAATGAAAGGCGCCGCCTTCCTCTGTGCAGGTGTAATTATCTACCGTTTAGGTGCCCGAGACCTCTCCGACATGGTTGGGGTTGGTCGCAGAATGCCGCTCACAGCAATCATCTTCACGATATCTGTGTTTGCTCTGATTGGCATGCCGCCTTTCAACGGCTTCATAAGCGAATTAACTTTGTTCACATCAACCTTCCAAGTTGATTTAGCATGGCTTGGCATTGTGCTGATCCTAAACAGCGCTATCTCTGCAGGCTACTACTTGCGTATAATCCGTACCCTTATACAGCCGATTTCCTCAGAAAAAGTTGCTCAAGTCAAAGAAGCCCCTAAGCTCATGCTTATCCCACTATTTGCGTTGGGAGCGTTGATTGTTCTCTTCGGTGTATGGCCGGAGCATCTGGTAAACTTTGCTGAACAAGCTGCAAGAGCACTCTTGACTTTAGGAGGTTCCATATAAATGTCGATAGTTGATATCGCCCCATGGCTATGTTGGATATTCCCAGTAATTGGCGCTTTACTCGCTTTAGTCTTAAACAAAGTAAACCGAAAAGCAATGAACATTTCAGTCATTGCCACCGCTGCGTTAGGCTGGATCATGGCTATGCTGTTGATCCCCAGCCTGTTCGAGTTTAACTTCGTCGACAAAACTGCCTTCTGGTTCTCGCTCCCTGGCGGGACATCAATCGGAATGGGCTTACTCATTGACCCCTTAAGCATAATCTTAGTTAACATCGTAGCCTTCCTAGGCTTCCTAATTGTTGTTTACTCTTCAAAATACATGGAAGACGACCCAAACATCGCCCGCTTCTGGTTCTTCATGTCCTTATTCATCGGCTCAATGCTGCTGCTCGTCTTGGCTGACAACTTCATCATGATGTTCTTCGGCTGGAAACTTGTCGGTGTCTGCAGTTTCGGATTAATTGGATTCTACTACCTTGACAAACGCGAACACTGGATAGGCGGACCTGCACCGTTTCCCTTCCAGAAACCTTCCCGAAGCGGCTTGAAAGCTCTGCTGGTAACAACTCTTGGCGACGTTGCACTGCTAGCTGGTATAATAATTCTCTACCTTTACGCTCATACATTCAACTTCATTGAATTACTCAATACCGCAGGTACTTGGCTACCCAGTATGGCTGCAACTCCTGGCATTCTAACCTTAACTTGCATACTGCTGTTGCTCGGACCGTTTGCAAAATCAGCCCAATTCCCCTTCCACGAATGGTTACCTGAAGCAATGGCTGGTCCAACACCCGTTTCCGCCCTTATCCACGCCGCAACAATGGTCAAAGCCGGAGTCTACTTAATCGCTCGTATGCTGCCCATATTCTTCTTTGCTTGCTGGGTTGCAACTCCAACTTATCCCGAAGCCTTAACCTTCTTCATATTGACCGCCGTAATCGGTGCCTTCACAGCATTCTTGGGCGCAACACAAGCACTGGTTGCCAAAGAACTCAAAAAAGCACTTGCCTACTCAACCATGAGCGTTATCGGCTATTTGGTTCTCGCTTTAGGTGTTTCCGGCTTAAGCTCAAGTACCCTAGTTGTAGGAACCTCTGCTAGCATCTTCCACTTGCTCAACCACGGCATCTTCAAAGTTGTCTTGTTCCTCTGCGCTGGCGTTGTCATCCATGCATCTGGCTCAATTTACTTAGCCGACATGAAACTTTCAAAAGAAAAAATGCGATTCACTTGGGCTTTCATGTGGGTAGGCGTTTTGGCACTGGTCGGTGTTCCACCCCTGTCTGGCTTCTGGAGCAAAGATAACATACTGGTTGCTTGCTGGGAAAGCGGGCAGTATGCCATATTTGCAGTCGCTTTGATAACTGTCATCTTAACCGCCTTCTACGGTTTCCGCATAATGGGTATGATTTTCCATAAAAAGAAGGAAGTCGCACCACACATGGAAATCGAAGATCACGAAGACCGTCCTGGTCACCAGCACGGCGAAGCAAGTTGGAGAATGCTTGCTCCTTACGGTGTCCTAGCTGGCTTAACCGTGATCATCGGTTTGGTTGGTCCTTGGGTAAGTGAGTTCCTGACGTCAACCTTTGACAAATACTTCGTTGACTCTTTAGGAATCGTCGTAACAAGCAGCCACGCTGAAGCCACAGTTTCTGCACTCAGCGGCTTAGGCTTAGAAATAGTCGTTGCTATTGCATCAACTCTCATGATCATAATCGGCGCTATTCCTGCTTACCGACTCTACATAAGCCACAAATCCCAACCTGATGCAATCATAGGCAAAAGCAGTGGTCTGCGTGGTATCTACAAGTTCCTTTGGAACCGCTGGTACATTGACGCCTTCTTCAACAAAGTTTTCGTTAATACCACACTAAAACTCAGAGAACCCCTCAAGAAATACATCGAAGGACCAATGGACTGGGCAATGAACCGAGGCGTTCCTCAAGGATTTGCTGGACTTAGCAAAGCACTCAAACGCATACAGACAGGCAATCTCAGAGTTAACATGTTGTACCTGCTGGCGTTTCTAACGTTAATTCTCTTAATCTTATGGCTAGGAGGCTTCCTATAATGCAAATTCCATTCGCTCTACTACAAGTAATCATCATACCCCTCATCACCGCCCTCATCACCCTAATCCTAGGCAAACGACTAGCCAAAAACTTAGGGTGGATAGCTGCTGCCGCGTTAGCTTACACAACTTTTGTGTTGGCAACTGTTGGCTACCAAGTGTGGACAACAGGTACAGCAGTTGTCGAAACTTATGGTTGGGGCAGTGCTGTATTTACCTTGAACTTTGGTTTATCTGCTGACGGTCTCAGCTTACCTGTCGCTTTAATAATGAACCTAGTGTGTGCCGCTTGCGCCGTATACTCAGTGCATTACATGGAACACCGCATCGAGCAGCTTTACGGTCCCGAAAACAAAAACATGTACACCGTATACTACTCAATCTATCTGCTCTTCTCCGTGGGCTTAGTCGGCGTTGCCCTCTCAACAAACCTAATCGCCATGTACCTCTTCGTAGAACTCGCTTTGGTGCCCTCATACATCATGATTGACCTCTTCGGTTACGTCGACCGACACCGAATCGCCATGATGTACTTCATCTGGAACCACATCGGCGCTGCCCTCTTCCTCGCAGGTATAGCCGTGGCAGCGGTCGGTACAGGCAGCTTTGAAGTTAGCGCTTTAGGTGCAATCGCAGGAACAACCACAGGCTTTTGGGCTTGCTTGCTCATGCTAGTCGGTTGGCTGGTCAAAATGGCGACCTTTGGTTTCCACGTTTGGCTGCCCCACGCTCACGGTGAACACCCAACCTCCATCGCCGCTATCATCGCAACCATTGTTGGCTTAGGCAGCTACGTCATTGCCCGCTTACTTTACGGTCAACTGTTCGCTTCCTTCGAAGTATTTAGCATACCTCTCATGGTCTTGGCAACTGTAACCATGATTTACGCTGCTTACCTCACCATGTCCCAAGATGATGTCAAACGCCTCTACGCTTGCTCAACCATCGGTCAAACCGCATACTCAATATTGGGCATCGCAAGCATGACTGCCTTAGGTGTCGCTGGCGGAGTCTTCTACTTCATCAGCCACATGCTTGGCAAATGCATCTTGTTCTCCATCGCAGGCATCTTGATTTCCCAAACTGGCGTCCGAAACATGAACGAAATGGGCGGACTCGCAAAACGCATGCCCTGGACTGCAACACTCACAATCATCGGCTCCCTAATCCTTTCCGCCATTCCACCACTAGCTGGATTCCAAGCAGAATGGATCATGTTCACAGGAATCTTCCAAACTGGCGTCACCGGAAACCTGCCTTACCTCATAATTGCAATCGTAGCCATCTTTGCAACATTCCTAACCTCGGTCTACACGTTCTGGCCAGTGGTTCGCATATTCTTTGGACCCTTGGGAACAAAAGTCGAAAACGCCAAAGAAGCACCCAAAACAATGCTCATTCCGCTGTTCGTGCTGGCCGGTGTGTCCGTAATCATCGGAATATTCCCAGACCTTATCATGAGGTTCCTAACCTTAGTAATCTAAGCCCTTTTTTTGGGCACCCTATTATTTTTTCATTTAACCTCTGATGAATAGAGCTGTAATTCGTTTGCCTTTTATCTCCGAACATGCCTATTTTCAGACATGACTCAAACAGGCGACAAACTGCCCGTTTCAATTGAATCCATGACTCAAAATGACGTTCAAGTCGCCATCCAATGGGCAAAACAAGAAGGCTGGAACCCCGGCATCCACGACGCAGAATGCTTCTTCAAAGCTGACCCCCACGGCTTTTACGCGGCCAAACTTGACGACCAAATAGTTGGAACCTTTTCTATCGTTAGGTATTCAGATAATTTTGCGTTTGAGGGCTTGGTTATTGTTCGACCTGACCTGCGCGGCAACGGAGTAGGTTCAGCTATGCAGCACTTCATAAATAGCCACTTTGCCGATGTGACCGTTGGGCTTGATGGTGTGTTGGCGATGCAGGAAAAATACGAACGCATTGGTTTTCGGTTAGCCTACAAAAGCACAAGGTATGCTGGGTTGGGCGTTGAACAGTCACTTAGAAGTGTTCGGTGTGTCCCAATTGGGGTCGATGATTTTGCGGAAGTCGCCTCTTTTGATGAACGCTTCTTTTCCGCTAACCGCACACGTTTTCTTCAATGTTGGCTCTACCAAAAAGACGCCCGTGCATTTTTAGCAAAAGCCGTCACTGGTCAACTTCAAGGTTATGGCGTAATCAGGAAATGTTTTCAAGGCCACAAAATTGGTCCTTTATTTGCAGAAAACTCAGCCATCTCAGAAGCGCTCTTTAACACCTTGGCTTCGACGGTTCCAAACGAAACGGTCTTTCTTGATGTTCCTGACGTGAACGTTTCTGGCGTTCAGTTAGCTTGCATGCACAAGATGCAGCCTGTTTTCAGTACCGTTCGCATGTACAAAAACAATCCGCCTACTCTGCCTGTTAACAACGTTTATGGGGTAACTTCTTTTGAATTAGGCTAATAATATATAGCCTCTAGATTTGTATACCGCAATCATTATATATTGTTGGCGTGTACCTTGCAACCGAGGGGACTCGGAGAATGTCAAAAGCAGACAATCCAGATATACCTAGCAAAGAAAAAGTAGACAACAAATCGCCCATTTCACACAATCAATACGGTGACTTCTTAGGAATGTACAAAGGCCTGTCGGAAACAACCTCTAATGTTGTTAAGCAAGCCGCTGATGTTATGGAGTCAGAAATTGCAACGGTTCTCAAAGTTGCAAGACACATGGAGGATGCATCTCCAGTCGGCGAAAAACTCCGCTCAGAAAAACCTGACGAGCTTGTTCAAAGATTCCGACGTGACGCCCATGAAGTTATCGACATCTGGATTGACGTTTTTGCGGTTGCAATAAAATCAATGAGCGACACAGCAAACACGGTTGTAATGAAAAACGCTGTTTTCGTCAAACAACCTGTAGCAGTAGCAGCACCTCAAGCCATTGCTGCCCCACAAACCGTCAAAGCAGGCGGACTAGCAGAATTTCCAATTTCATTTGAAAACAGCGGCAACATGCAAACCGAAGAATTCAAACTATACAGCACAGACCTCATCGGTGACTCTGGAGAACGCATCGCAGCTAGCCTGATTAAATTCATGCCCACCTCATTAAAACTTGCACCTAACCAGACAGAAAAAGTCCTGGTTATCATTGCGGTGCCTAAAGAAACAAAACCGGGCATCTACACTGGGCTTGTGCTGGCTGCAAACATGAACCAGCTTCGCTCAGAAATTATGATCAAGGTTGAGTAATCAACCTCTCACCTGGTTTTTTAATGCCAGAAAATAAATTTGAACTCGTCGAATGCATGCTTAATAAGTACAAAGAAATAGCTCTTGAAAATTTAAAACCAGTTTTTGAACGTCGTGAACCTTACAGGTATCTTTATTCTCTTGTTCCAGATTATCCTCACCGCGGTGGTAAGGGTCTAAGACCTGGATTGTGCATTGCAACTTGTCGTGCCTTTGGTGGCAGTACCTTTAGCGCCGCCAAATCTGCTGCTGCCCTTGAACTGTTGCACAACGCTTTTCTTATTCATGATGACCTTGAAGATGAGAGCGAGTTCCGCCGCGGTAAACCCACAATGCAAATGGCTCAAGGTAGTCCTCTTGCAATAAATGTGGGTGATGCCTTGAACGCTCTAAGTTTCACCCCCTTGATGCAGAACCTCTCAATAATTGGTCCTCAATTAACTTGGCAAGTTCTCACCGAAATCGAACACATGGTGCGGCAAAGTGTCGAGGGTCAAGCCATGGAGTTAGGGTGGGTACGCGACAATATCTGTACCTTAAAAGAAGAAGACTACCTGCGGATGACGCTTAAAAAAACCTGCTGGTACACCTGCATTCACCCATGCCGAATTGGCGCTTTAATCGGCACTGGCGGATCTGAAGGGCTTGACCGTTTCAATCGGTTTGCCTACTTTATGGGTGCAGCATTTCAAATTCAAGACGACATCCTGAACCTAGTGGGTGAACAGAAAAAATACGGCAAAGAAATCGGCGGCGACATCTGGGAAGGCAAACGGACCCTCATGCTTATCCATCTTCTAAACAGCTGCAAGAATTCCGAGCGGTCACAAATCGAATCTTTTTTGGCTACTCCCAGAAAGCAACGGCGCGCCAAAGATGTTGCTTGGGTTTACCGCCTTATGGGTAAATACAAAAGCATAGAATACGGTCGTGATGCTGCTCAGCAACTTGCCCAAGAGGCATTAAAAGAATTTGAAGTTGCTTACGGCGACGCACCCGACTCTGAAGACAAACGCTTTATCCGCCAAATCGTAGAATACATGATTGAACGGGATCTCTAACCAACGGTCATGTTTACTCTTGGTTGGTCTTGCCATAGTTCTTGCTCATCTTTTTGAGCATAATACAAAACGAGTTCTTTGAATTTGTCAAAGTCTTTTTTCTTAATCTTCTTCAAACGGAAAACAAATGTTTCTCCATTAATCGGTGAATTGTATTTGGCAGGCGTTTTATCAGTAAATATTGCAGCCAACTTTCTCAGCGGCATAGACGCGGTTTGCCCTATAACTGGTTCCTCATCCAGAAACAGCAACCTGTGATTGGTCAAGACAAGGTATCCTTTTTTCCATTCTTTGGCTTTTAACTTGGTTTCTTTCGGGGTTTGTTCTATGACTTCGCTGAAAACTGCCCGTTTGCCTTCCCATGAGTTGATGACTTTTTCGTTCCTTTCAAGAATGACTGATTCTACAGCGGAAATGCTTCTCCCCTACCTAATCTTGGGTCAGGCAGTTGTGTTATTTAAGAGTTAAGGTAACCCACATCTAAAGTCAAGAGAAAACTGCCCACACAAAACTTACGTGTAACCCAAATGAAAACTATGTTCTGTGTCAAAACTTGGTGGCAATCGCAAAAATTATTACCGCCGCCTCATTACCTAACTCACTTTCAGGAAGCAACCAACTTGACAACCCACAAAACCTGGATAGCAGCCCTAACAATAATCTTAATTGCCGTGATTGCCTCAACTGCCACATACGTAATTTGGCAACAACAGTCAACCGCTTCAACGCAGCCTAGAGTACTTTACCAAATTTTGCCTTTCAACACGCTCTCAGAAGGCGCCTTTGAAGGAACCACAACCTTTTCTGAACTCGTACAGCATGGCGACTTTGGCATAGGTACTCTTGACGGACTAAATGGGGAAATGATTGCTTTAGATGGAACTTTTTACCAAGTTCCAATAACGGGTATTCCCCGCGAAATAGGTCCTGACGAACTAACCCCTTATGCCACCGTCACCTTCTTCAACACCACCCAAACTCTCCAAGTTACAAGCACCCTAACACACCAAGAGCTAATTTCCACAATTAACCAAAGCCTACCTGACCCTGACGCCATTTACGCCATAAAAATCCATGGCACTTTCAGTTTTGCCCAAACCCGTAGCCCCGCTATGCAAGAAAAACCCTACCCCAACCTCACTCAAGCACTCGTTGGCCAAGCAGTGTTCAATTTGACTGATGTTACTGGAACTGCCGTAGGCTTTTACTTTCCCAACACCATGAGCGGCGTAGACTACGCAGGGTACCACTTGCACTTCATAACTGACGACCACACAGCAGGTGGACACCTGTTAGACTGTGTAGTCCAAAGTGCCACAATAGAACTCGACCAAATCCGTAGCTACACTCTTATAATCCCATAGTTTGGCTATCGAGCGTCAAAGCTCTTCTTGTAGTATGCTTTGTCGATAACTCGGGCATCCAAATTATGTTTAGACGCCACTTTCCGAAGCGAAACAAGCAATCTAAGGTAGTTTTGGGTGGTGAATAGGTTTGCAGGTTCATTGCCTAAAAGTCCTCTCCAAACGCGGACATCAAAAACACCATAGTTCCGAGGATCAAAAAACGCCAATATGACACTTGCCAACACGGGGCTAACCCCATTGATCATCATCAGACTATTCATCCTAAACACGTCTTCCTCCCCTTGAACATTAAACGCTTGGTTAGAAAAATGCTGGATCACTTCTGGACCATTTTTTGTGATAACTTCCACGACCTTTTCTTTCTTGTGTTCAGCCCCTTGAAATTTCCACTCAACCACCAACACAAGCTCTTCAAGCGTTATCTGCCTGTTTTTGCGGAATTTAGCGCCTAGCTCTTGTTCTCGTTGCGCCCACATGCCTTGGTCTTTGTCATATCTTTTGCTCCATGCTACAATGTCTTTCTTGTCCAAGCTAAGCATCCTTCATTTGCAAAAACAGTGTCCGGTTGTGTAAAAAGCTTGCCTGCAAAACGCTCTACACCTTTGTCTATTTTTTTTATTCTTGTTGTCTCCCCTTAAAGGTTTGGAGTTTGCTTGCGGTTTTGACTGGTTGCTGATGCTTCAACTGTATTTTTTGTTGAGTTTGCTTGGACAAAGAGGTCGCTTGGTAGCATAACGTTATTATATTCTTTGTTATAACTGAAATTTCTATAAACAAACATAACGTTAAAGGATATCTTTTGTTATGTCTACCAAAATTCTTCAGAATCCACAATATCTGGCAAACGTTCGATGCCCACAATATTCCCAAAATGGAAATATTGGGGGTTGTAGAGCGTTGCCTTTTAGGCAGTCAGGTGTCTGACGTATTAATAAACAGTTGAGGTGTGCTTAATGTTAACAAGAAAATGTTTGCTCCTGTTGCTTGTTGCGCTGACCGTTTCGGTTTTTGTTGTGTCAGTGGTTCCTGCACAGGCAGCTCCTTCTGTTAAGGTCAAATTCGAATACTCAGGTATTACAAACATACCTTGGGGTACGACTTTACTTACAATAAATGGGACTAACTATGCTTGGAATGCTCTGCCTGTGACCATCACTTGCAAAGCTGGTGACACTTTAACTGTTACCGCGGCGAAAGTTGCAGATTATAACAGCAACAATTACACTTTATCCACTTGGACTAACGGTAACGGATTAACCGGCAGTTCCGGAACGCTCCTTGTTCCAGGTTCAGATGTCACAGTTACTGCTAACTATGGGTTAACCACTCACACCGTGACCTTTGCAGCCACTGGATTCAGTAACTATTACGGTGACCTCTTGATAGTGGACGGATCAACAATTAGTGCTTCAAGTCTAAATTCAAATCCTCCAAAATGGGATGCAGGAACAACACACACAATCACCGCAATCACTCCAATAACAAGCTCTTATCCACAGAACACCTACGCATTTGTAAACTGGACCAACGGTAACGGACTAATTGGCAGTTCAGGCACCTTTACCATGCCAAACGCAGACGTAACCCTAACAGTCAACTACGCCTCAACAGCACACACCGCCACATTTGCAGTCACCGGGTTAAGTAACTTCAACAACTACATCCTCAAAATTGACGGAACAGACTACATTTACTCAGACTTAGCTTCCACAACTTTCAACTGGGCTTACGGATCAACACACTCAGTACAAGCAATAACTCCAGTTAGCAACTTTGACACCCCCGCAAAAGGCTATGTGTTCTCCAATTGGACTAACGGCAACGGTTTAACTGCTGCTTCAGGCACCTTCACCATGCCCAACACCGACGTAACAGTGACAGCTAACTATGTGCAATCCACAGTACACGTCACATTTGCCCACAGTGGCTTAAGCAACATAAACAGCGGCATCACGATTCTCACCATTGACAACGTCCAATACGATTACTGGGACGTGCTTAACACCAACTTCCGATGGGAAATTGGCTCAACACACACAGTTGTTGCTTCAACGCCCATCACAGGCTGGGACAACAAAGTTTACCAGTTCTCCACTTGGACTAACGGTAACGGCCTAACAGGGACATCAGGCACATTCACAACCCCCAGCACAGAAACAACCGTAACCGCAAACTACGGCTCCTCCACCGTTAGCATAACCTTTGCAGCCAGCAGCATACCAAACTTCAGTGGTGCTACTTTGACAATTGACGGAACAAGCTATGACTACTTTAACTTGCCCACCTTCCTCTGGGAACCAGAAACAACACATACAGTTGTAGCTGCATCCCCAATTGTGGCAAGTGATGACAATGTCTATCGATTTTACAATTGGATAAATGGTGATGGTCTCTCAGGAGCTTCGGGCACATATACTGTTCCTGCTTCAAGTGCCGCAGTCACCGCAAACTACACCAAAACCACCGTTACCATAAACTTCGCCACCACTGGCTTAAGTAATGTCAACAGCGGCGACCCAGTTTTAACCATCGACGGCACAGCATACGACTACTTCACGTTACAATGGAAAACTTTCCTCTGGGAAACAGGAACCACCCACACGGTCATTGCAACTCAATCTCTAACTGGCTGGGATTCCATCACACACACGTTCTCTAGCTGGACAAATGGCGGCACTCTATCAGGCTCTTCAGGAACCTACACCACCCCAAGCTCTAACGCAACAGTCACCGTAAACTATTCCTCATCCTCGTCAGGTTCTCTCAGCACATCTTTAACCATAAGCTGCAACCCCCAAACCGTAGATAACCCGGGAACAATGACCGTAGTAATCTCTGGAACCTTAACAAGCTCTAACGTGGGCGTCTCTGGAAAAACCATAGTAATCAGCTACTACGACGGCTCTTGGAACACCATTGGCAGTACTTCCACACAAACCGACGGCACCTACACCTACAACTGGACTGTTCCATCAACAATAGCAAACGGTCAATATGCACTTAAAGCGTACTTTGCAGGCGACAGTTCATACAATGAATGTGCAGCAACCACAGGTGGATGCGGCAATGGCGGAAACCTGTTTGTGTTGCCCGAATATGCCTTGGGTGGATTGCTTGCTTTGGCGGCGTGCTTTACTGCGTTGGCGCTTTTCAGATGGCGCCGCAACTCCCCTATAAAAATCCCTTAACCCCTCAACTTTCTTTTTTAATCTTTAAACCCTAAACAAAAACCCGCCCAAACACTTCTTTTCCATGATTTGCTAAAGTTTCACTATTTGGGCATGCGGCACGCCTTCTATGTTAAGTACCGCTTCAGGATGAACATACCCTCTGGCAATGGCTTTTTCCACACAACATTTCCCAACCATATTTACAATGGTCGAATTTTCAATCATGTCTACCGCCTCTTCAACGGTTGTACGTCCACCATTGTAAAACTCTTCCTTAACCTGGAAAACGATTTTTCCTTCACGCAAAGTTTTCCCTAAAACTTCGGAATCACAGATTGCAAGCATAACGTTTTTGCCTATTTGCTTTAGGTTAACGTAAACATCCAATCTGTGTCAACTCTTAAAGTTGCTTTATGGACGATTTTGCGCCGCACGCGTTGCAAACTATGAAGGCTAAACGTTTTTCTTTAATTATCTTGGTGTCGGGGCGTTTGCAAACTGGGCAAATTACGAAGCTTTCCATGTAGCGGGTTAATAACCGCTCAAATGTGTCGCGAGGGAATTTTCCTTGAAAGATTGCTCTGCCGTCATGGTAAGTGGCAGCTGTAGCCATTTCTCGAGTTAAAAATTTCAGTATGTGCTGGGGGTCCCGATCTAGCACTTCCGAGATATCTTTGAAGTTGGAAATGGTTGTTCTCATACCCACGGTTGAAACGTACAATTGGGGCATCTCCAACCGTTCTTTTTTGGATGCGCCTTCTGGTACTTGAGACCGCGCGCGCCTCAATAATTCTTCGTAATTGTAGTCCATTAGTTCCCCTCACTGATGGAGAGCAACAACCTATTTAAAACTTGATAGTCAAATGACGTCAAATTGCTCTAACGAGCCATTAAAGATAAAAGCCTCAAATGAAACCCATATTAATTCGAATGTTACAGTCATAAGATTAAAAGTGGCTCGAGAAAGAGGAAAGCGTTTGACTGAACAAAAAACTGAGTCCGCAGCCGTCAACCAGCAAATCGAGGCAGTCAGCAAAAGAATAACATCGCTGAAAGACGATTTGAACAAGACTCACCAAGAAATTGTACGATGTAAAGAAAACCGCGACCAGCTAAATGAGAGGGTTAAAACTCTTCGACAGGATATTGTTGCGATTAAAAAAGAACGCGACCGCCTTAACGAAAGTGTAAAAACCTCCAAGCAGAAGCGAGATGAAATTCGTGCGCAGATGGCTCCTTTTATAGAACAAATTAAAGAGTTCAGCCAGAAAGTTAGAGATCTTAAAGCCAAGCGTTCTGGTGAAAGGCGTCAGGACCTGCAGAAAGCATTTGATGCTCTTGAATTTCAAATTGCCACTACTTCGCTAGACCTAAAAGAAGAGAAGCGGCTCATTGACCAAGTTAAGGGAATTGAAGTCCAGCTTAGCGTCTACAAGAAAATTGATCAACAACTTAAAAAGATCAACGAAGTGAAAGCGGAACTGAAAGGACTGGAAGACAAAGCCGACCTGTATCACCGAGAACTTACCGACAACGCAAAGAAAAGCCAAGAACTCCACGCTAACATGTTGAGCAAGTTTGAAGAAATGAAAAAACTGCGTGACGAAGCCACCAACCTGCATTTACAATTCCTCCTAAACCGCGAAAAAATAAAGCCGTTACATGACGAGATTGCTCGGTCTTTAGAGCAGAGACAAAAGCTTTTCGGAATGCGCCACGAGCAGTTTGCAGAAAGACAAAAGCAATTCGAAGCTGCTAAAATGGAAGTCGAGAAGCAAAAGAAGGCTAAGGAACAGGAAATCAAAGAAAAGATGGGCTCTGCTGTCCGTGAAAAGCTTCAACGAGGCGAGAAACTGGATTGGAGAGAATTCCAGCTTCTTGCAAGTGATGAAACTGAAACGGAAGATTAAACTCTAAGCCTCGCCAATAGTACGGATTAGAGATCTGATGACGGAAAAAAATGAGGACACACTGCAAAAAAATATCCTCATCTTATGCGTTGACCGCGACTGCGATTTGGGGACAAAAGCCGACGTAGACACACCACTTGTCGGAAGAGCGTCTAATCTAGACGCTGCAGTTGCTTTGGCGTTACGTGACTCTGAAGAAGCAGATGCGAACGCTATGTTTGAAGCCGTCAGTCTCTACGACCGTCTGCTTAAAGATAAAAAGCCTTCTGAAACCTTCGAAGTCGCCACCATAACTGGCACAGAACTTGGTGGTGTCGGTGCAGACCGTAAACTTGTTGAGGAATTAGAAGAAATTCTCAAATCCTTCAACGCAAGTGAAATTATTTTGGTCACCGATGGCTACACTGACGAAGCTATTTTGCCTCTTATTCAGTCGCGTGTGCCGGTGTCTTCGGTTAGGCGTATTGTTGTGAAACATAGTGAGTCTATTGAAGAAACTGCTCAGTTGTTTAGCAAATATATGAAGATGCTCATTCAAAATCCCAAGTATTCTCGTTTTGCGTTGGGGTTGCCTGGGACTTTGATTTTGATTTGGATCATTCTTGCGTTGTCAAATCAAAGTCCATACTACTATGCAATCACTTTGCTGTTGATTGTGAGCAGTTTTATGCTTATCAAAGGTTTTGGTGTTGATCGGTCTGCCAAAAATCTTTACCGATGGGTAAAGGAGTATTCTCCTCCGCCGTTGCCTGTGCAAATTGGTAACTATGCCACCATTGCTGGTGTTCTTTGTTTAGCTGTGAGTGTTTATTCAGGTTATGTTGGTGCGATTAGTAATGTTGTGCCTCTTCCAGCAACAACTAATGGTTGGATTACTAGTTTGCCTAAGCTTTCTGCGTATTTTCTTCAGGGGGCCGTTTACATTGCGGTTGTGGGTTTGTGTACTGCGCTTATTGGTCGTGCGGTTCGGATGTATTTTGCTCATGATGTTCGTGTGCTTCGTAATCTTGTTTTGATTGTTTCTGTGGCTTGGTCTTCGGTGATTGTTAATGGGGCTGCGGATGTTTTGTTGTCGCCTGCTGAGAATTTGCCTAATTTGATTTTTTACATTATTGTGGGTATTCTGATTGCGATCGCTTCGGTGCTTGTTACTCTTATTATTCATCGGTCTGCTAAGGGTTTTTTTGTTCAGCCGCAGGAAAAGGTTGATGAGTTCGGTGATAAGGCTGGTGTGGATGAGGCGTCGTCCGAAAAAGCTGCTGTTTAGTTGGGTAAGCTTTAATTGAAGCTCTGAGCGCTTTTATTTTAGCATGTCTGTCATGTTCGGGTCATAATATTTCGAGGTTACTTTAGTGGTTGTTAAACGGTTTCTGTCTCTTGTTGGCGCTTACACGGCGTATGAGCGGTGGCTTTGGTGGCAAATTCGCAAAGGTGAACATCCTGAGCACATAGCTATTATTTTAGATGGGAATCGGCGTTGGGCTAATGATCAGGAGATGAGTCCTTGGTTGGGGCATAAGCGGGGGGCGGAGACGGTTGAGAATCTTTTAGATTGGTGTTTGATGTTGCACGTCAAGTTTGTTACGCTTTATATGTTTTCTACGGAGAATTTTGGTCGTTCTTCGGAGGAGGTGGAGGAGATTATGCGGATTGCTGAGGTGAAGTTTCGTAAGTTGTTGACGGATGAGCGGATTCATCGGAATCATGTTCATGTGAAAGTTATTGGGCGGGTTCATTTGCTTCCTGAGCATCTGCAAAAATTGATTGCGGATGTGGAAAAAGCAACTGAGGGTTATGATAATCAGTTTTTGAATTTTGCGTTTGCGTATGGGGGTCGGGCGGAGATTGTGGATGCTGCTAAAAAAATTGCTAAAAAAGTGAAGGCTGGCGAACTAGAAGCTGAGGACATAACTGAAGCGGTCTTCGAAAAGTATCTTTACACATCTCATATGCCTAAACAGGACCCTGACATGATTATTCGCACTTCGGGGGAGGAGCGTTTGAGTGGGTTTTTGTTGTGGCAGGCTGCTTACAGTGAGTTGCTGTTTTTGGATGTTTATTGGCCTGATTTTCGGTTTATTGATTTGTTGCGTGCGATTCGGACGTTTCAGCATCGGAAGCGTCGGTATGGCGCTTAAGCCGCTTTTTCTTGTGCTTGTTTTCTTTGAATTGGAGCCTGTGGCGGAAAGCAATGCGGGGCGCAATGCATTGGGCGCTAGCATGGCCCAAACAGACAAGTTTTTCACCCGTCACCACCCCAAACCTGCCAGCTGCCTATAAGCAATTTTGCGAAACAAAACACAGAATAAAAAACCCCCTAAACAACCACACAACCCTCCTAGCTGCTCTGCGGTGTCTATAGCCCCCCTTATATAAAGGCGGAACTCTAAAATTCATTTAGTTGTTTTCTTGGTGGTGTGGGGCGTCTGAGGAAGAGATAAATCTCACTAAGCCCTCCGTTATCTATAAGCGCGAGATTCAATGAATGGACCGCGAAAAAAAGTTGTTTCATTCCTGACTGCCTTTTGCCTACTTATTGTTTTGGAAGGTCCCCAAATTGCCTGCACTACAGGGCAAACTTATCTGCAGATAGCCACTCCTGCTATATCGCGGGAGCAGGCGGTGCAGTTGGCGCTTCAGGAAGCAGAAACCCTTAATTTAACCCCGTTCTTTGGTGGCGGTCCAATCGTCCATCAGGTTGACTCTAACCCAAGTAACGTCACCTTCTTCTCCTCTAGCGCCTACCCGAAATGGCTAATCACCTTTAATGCGATGTTTTACTGGCCTATGGGTCACTGCCCTGGGGCTATTCAAGTTCAGGTGGCGGCAGACACTGGAAAAATCGATAACACAACCGTTACCAAAACACCAACCGACGAATCGACTCCGACCGCCTTACCCTCGCAAACCCCCACACCCACCATAACCCCAACTCCTACACCCACCAAAACGGCAACGCCATTCCCAACTGCAACCTCTCAGTCCAAGGAAAACTCCCCAGATTTTGCAACGACCCTTATTTCAATCGCTGTGATAGTCATAATAATTGCAAGTATAGCGCTTGCATTTCTCTTCAGATGGAAAAAACACTCTGAATAATTCTATCGTAACCCTCTTGATTGTAAAACTCCACCCCAACCAACGCCATCCTGAGACATACCTAAATCGCCAACAAACAATTCTACACCTACGCATTAATGGCTTGAGAGCCTAAACACGATAAAACAGGACATACAAAGTTGGGTAGGCTTGAACACGGCAGCATGGGTAGTGAAAAAACTATCGACGACCTTATTCGCTCAATATGTTGTTCAAATCAGGATAATCATATATCTCTTCACATGTTAATTGTACTATTTGTTTTCATTTGAGGTAAATGGCATGGCGGTCCAAAGAAAGGAGACTTTAAGTAAGAACCCAGAACCCGCTCAAGTTAAAATCGATCAGTTCCCAATCGTTGGCATTGGTGCCTCTGCGGGTGGCTTAAATGCGATTCAGAAACTTCTTGAAAACCTGCCAGAAAACACCGGCTTAGCCTTCGTGGTTATCCAGCATCTGGCTGCTACACAAGAAAGCATGTTGCCAGAGATTTTGTCACGTTCTACCAGAATGCCCGTAACCAAAGTAGCCAACGAAATGCCCGTCGAAATAAACCATGTTTACGTTATCCCCTCAGGCGTAACCATGACCATAAGTGACGGGGCTCTAAAGCTCCGCCCTAAAGGAGCTTCATTTAAACCAATTGACGAATTTTTCCGCTCATTGGCTTCAGAAAGAAAAACACAGGCAATTGGCATTGTCCTCTCTGGAACAGGAACCGACGGAACTGAAGGATTAAAATTCATTAAAGCTGAAGGTGGCATAACCTTTGCCCAGAATCCTAAAACAGCCCAGTACCCAGACATGCCACGGAATGCAATAGCGGAAGAAACAACATATTTTATCTTATCTCCCGAAGAAATAGCGCACGAACTCTCCAGTATAGCCAAACACCCAGAAATTACTCGCCAAAAGATAGAGACCGAAGAACCACAAAATAAAGAAAGTAGCAATGAGACAATTTTCGCTATGCTACAAGCTGCTTTTGGTGTAAACTTTAGTAACTATAAACAGTCAACAGTCAACCGCCGTATTAGCCGCCGCATAGTTCTAAATAAGATTGAAAACTTAAAAGAATACGTAATTTATTTGCGAGCTCACAAAGAGGAACTTCGCGCATTATTTGATGATCTATTAATTGGCGTAACTGGGTTTTTCCGAGAACCTGCCGCTTTTGAGCTATTAAAGGAGAAAATTTTTCCCCGTATCTTTGAGCAGCGGCAGCCTAATCAATCTATTAGAGTATGGATTCCAGGCTGCTCCACAGGAGAAGAAGCATACTCCATCGCTATTGCAATAGAAGAATTCTTAGAGGAAAAAAACATAGTTGATCGCCAAATCCAAATATTTGGCACAGACATTAACGAAAAGAACATAGAAAAAGCCCGACACGGAGCATACCTAAAGACCATAGAGGACGCCGTTTCCCAAAATCGGCTAAAACGTTTCTTTACATCAAACAACGGAAGCTACCAAGTCATCAAACCCATTCGTGATATGTGTATATTCGCTAAACACGACCTGACAAGAGACCCCCCTTTCTCTAACCTGAACCTAATTGTATGTCGTAACTTACTCATCTATTTTGATTCAAAACTTCAAGAAAGAATCATACCGCTTTTCCATTATGGACTAAAACCAGATGGATATCTTATTTTAGGTGAATCTGAAAGCGTTGGTCAATTCACCCATTTATTTGAACCCTTAACAAAAAAAGGCGTTACATTCAAGAAAAAGCAGGCTCAGCCAACATTTGAACTGCGACTTGAACCATCAGCCGAGTATTCTATTAAGCGACCTCTTGGAAGACCTGAAAGAGCTGATTCCATGGCTATAGTTGAACGAGAAGTTGATAAGCTACTAATGGCTGAGTATGTTCCTGCTTCTTTGCTGCTTAACGGCAATTTGGACGTTGTGGTTTTTCGTGGGAAAATTGATCCTTACATCTCTATCGAAGCTGGCGCTGCTACCCTTAACGTGGCTAAGATTGTTCGAAAAGAACTAAGACCAGCAATTCAAACAGCTGTTTACAGGGCAAAGAAAGACAAAAAAGTAATTGAAGACTCTGTTCGGTTTGAGCATGGTCAAGAAATCAAAATAGTTAACATCCAAGTTAAACCTTTGAAGATTCCTAAGCAGGAGGAGACTTTCTTTTTTGTCCTCTTCTCAGAAGCCACCAAAGAAAAAGTCTCAACTCCAAAAGAACTGAGGGCTGGAAAAATGGCGTTGGAAACTGCCAAGGACCAGCAGATCAAAGAACTTAGTGAAGATTTGCATTCTACCAAGCTAACATTGCAGACAATCATTGAGCAGCAGGAAGCCACTAATGAAGAGTTGCGTTCAGCGATGGAAGAGGTTCAGTCAAGCAATGAGGAGCTGATGAGTACCAATGAGGAGCTTGAATCTTCCAAAGAAGAATTGCAGTCAACTAATGAAGAGCTAACAACGCTCAACGAGGAACTCAAAAATCGCAATCAAAACTTGACTGTGTTAAATGACGATTTAAGTAACCTGATGGGTAGTGTTGAGACTGCAGTAGTTATCGTTGACAACAGCTTTAAGATAAGACGATTCACAACCCAAGCTCAGGCGCTTTTACGGCTTGTGCCTACTGATGTTGACCATTCAATACTGGATATTCGGTTGGGAATTCCAATAGATGAACTAGAAAAGTCGCTGCAGAATGTTACTTCTAATCTTCAATTGATAAGACAAGAAATTGAAACTGAAAAAGGCCGCTGGTACCAAATGCGCATCCGACCATACTTAACGAGCGAAAAGAAGGTTAATGGAGCAATCCTGTCTTTTTCAGACGTTACCGAGATGAAGAAACTAGAAGACGAAAAGCAGCTTCATACGGATAATTTAGAGCAGAGGGTGAACGCTCAAGCGAGGGACCTTATTGATGCTGAAGCTTTATCGGCCATCGGCAAAACTGCCGGCATGGTTGGTCATGACATCCGTAATCCTTTGCAATCCATCGCGGGTGAACTCTACTTGTCTAAGACTGAGCTATCGGAAATACCTGACGGCAAAGTGAAAGAAAACATAACGGAAAGCTTGGCGAGTATTGAGAAGAATGTTGAGTACATTAACAAGATTGTCCAAGACCTGCAGGACTACGCGAAACCCAATATGCCTGTTGCAAAGGAAACAGACCTTGAAGCGCTCTGTAGAGAGGTACTGTTTAAGAACAACCTTCCAGAAAACATCACCGCTGCCTGTAAAATTAACAGCGACGCTAAGACAATAGTTACTGATCAATCGATGCTTCAGCGAGTTTTAAGTAACTTGGTTAGTAATGCGGTTCAAGCAATGCCCGATGGCGGAAAATTAACGCTTTCCGCTCATGAAGACGCGGGTGGCACTGTGATTGAAGTTCAAGACAGCGGCGTTGGTATTCCTGAAGAAGTCAAATCTAGACTGTTTACGCCCCTCTTTACTACTAAGGCTAAGGGGCAAGGGTTCGGTTTGGCAGTGGTTAAGCGTTTGACTGAAGCCATAGGTGGCACTGTAACTTTTGAGAGCAAAATTGGTAAGGGGACAAAGTTTATTTTGTGTCTACCCCCCTCCTCCAAGATCTAACCCAGTTGGGAGTTATGTTCGTTTTTGTGTGCTGACTATTGAGATAACATCTTTGTCTTTTAGGATGGTGTCTTCGCCGATTCTGCGTTTGTCCCGCGCGTTGACTGCGTAGAGGAAGCTGTTGCCGAGTTCGGTGTGGATGATGTAGGCGAATTGGTGTGCGGTGGTGCCGTTGGGGACAAGATACGCGTCGGGGAGGACTTTGCCTGCGTGGTTGCTTAAACGTTCTACATCTTCCACGGGGTACACAGTTATCATGTCTAGCAGCTTAAGGTAGGCGGTGTTTATGGCTTCTTGGACGCCTGTGGCGCCGTTTTTTTGCAGGATTTTTTCTCGGATAGTTTCTAGGGCTTTGATTTGGGCTGGTTGAAGTTTTTCAGGTTGATTAATTTTAAAGTCAGAATCGCCTGGGCGGTATTCGATGAGTTTCTTTTCGGCGGCACGGCGCAGTGCCAGTTCCGCTTCCGCAGACGCCGCAATAACAGTGTAGTTGAGCTTCTTTAGCCGTTCAATGTTCGCTTCTGCCGTGGGCAAATCAATTTTGTTCGCCACAATCAACATAGGCTTACTTATCTGCCGCAACGTATCCACAAATCTGTAAAAGTCATCATCGCTCCACGAAGCAGGCTTATCAGCGTTTAACCCTGTTCTTCGCACCGCCTCAAAAATGGCAGGACGCTTTATACCTAACCCACTCAGCCGCTCTTCCAGCGGACCATAAATGCCCTTTTTCTCAGTTTCCGCCGTCCGCGCAACCTTCGCCCAATCCTTTTTCAGAATCGACCCCATCCACATCGTAATTTCCTTTTCCAAAAACTGCACATCCTCCAACGGATCATGCTCGCCAAGTTTACAGGTTTTACCCTCACAATCCGTCCCCCCAGACGCATCAACAACATGAACCAAAGCATCCGCGCGTCGAATTTCATCAAGAAACTGGTTCCCTAACCCTCGACCTTCCCACGCTCCTGGAACAATCCCTGCAACATCGATAAGCTCCACAGGCATAAGACGAACTCCATCTAGACAGAGACTGTTGTTTGGGTCATCTTGCACGTTAAATTCGGGGTGAACGCATTCGGTGCGGACATAGCCAACGCCGCGGTTAGGTTTGATGGTGGTGAAGGGGTAGTTGGCGACTTCTGCCGCAGCTAAAGTTGCAGCACTAAAAAACGTAGATTTCCCCGTGTTAGGTTTGCCGATGACGCCTAGCAGTCGAGAGTAGGATGTGGGCATGCTTTTCCCTCTGCTATAGGTTTGTTTGTTGAGCTATATTGTTTGCGTTGCCTTTTCGATTGCCCAGCTAATTTTATGGAAACTTTATTTAACGCATGCTTGCCCTTATTTTCCAGCTTTAGGATGCACGTAAATGCGGCTGTCTCGTTCCAACACCCTAATCGCCGTCGTTCTTGTCGCCCTTCTAGCAGTTTCCCTTTTCAACTCCTACCAGATTTACCTCAACAACCTCAAAGACCTCAGTTTACAAGCCCAACGCGACCAAGACCTTTCCGACTTCAACGCCGCCCTAAACCAAACCAAAACAGACACCCAAACCATGGACGATTTGCTCAACGGAAAAATAACCGACGTAGGCGCACGTTTACCCATTGGACAATACGGATGCGTGTTTTATCGCGTCTGGAACTACATTGCCAACGTGTCGGATTACCTAGTTAAGGACGGGCGCTCTGGGTTGGTGATTTGGAATTCAACCGACGCCGCCTCGGTTCTAAATTCCGCCCTAAAACAGTACGGAAGCATATTCGTAGTCGCAGACGACTACAACCTAACCTCCGACGTCCCGATAGAAAACAAGAAGAACGCCCGCTTAGACAGCGACGGCGCAACCTTTTACATGTACAACCACAAGCTCGTCGTTTTCGGAGACAACTTTGAATCCAGCCAATACAACCAAATCTCAGGATTTATCATAGTAAACGGAACCGTTAGGGTGGAAAACTCTTTTCGCACCACCATAACAAACATGATTTTCGAAAACTGCAGCACCGGCATAGAACTGATTAACTCAAATACTTGGACCGAAGCAACACGCGTAGACACAATCCACTTCGACAGATGCACAGAGGGACTGGTTTTTCGCTCCAACACAAGCACACAAGGCTGCACTTCCACCGGCTCCTACGGAAACACAGAAGTCATGCGCTGCTACTTCAACCAGCTAGACAACTCATTTGCCATTGTAGTTGAGGCACAAGCAGAATTCACCGACGGCTTAATGCAGGACGTACGAATCTGGATCGGCGAATTCGACCACTTTAACCAAACCGGCCTAGTGCTCAACGGGTCCATGTACAAAACCGTGCTAGACGGCGTAGTGTTTGAATCCTTCGCCGCTTCCCCCTTAGATGACGCCTTAATCTACGGCGTTTCCATCGGAAAAACCGCCTTCCAATCCCCAACCTTCTCTGACGGCGTGAACTTTTTAGGCAGCTGGACCGCACGCGTATTTAACCCTGACGGCGGATGGATTTTCGGCGTAGGCGGCGTGTTCAAAGTAACCAACATCGCAATCCCCCTCGAAGTAGGCAAATACGGGCATGTCCACACAGTTGAAATACACCCCGGCACCATAACAACGTTCAATCCAAAAATAACCATATCAGGCACATTTTCGCACAACGAAACAGTTTCAGTCCGCTTTAGACTAGAATTCCTTGACAACGTAGTTTCCCCTTCAGTGGTGAAAACTTTTACAGGCGAAGGTTCAGTTTGGTTAACAAATGACGATTTTCTACAGTTGTATGGCAGCCCAAATGTGGTGTACTGCATTTTAATTGATGCCATGGCTTCTACCGCCTCAGACGCATCCGTTTCCGTGGACATATACGGGACATTTTGTTAAGCTAAATTTCAAATTTATCGATAAAGCATTGCTCGTTTTGAGTTTTTATCTCGGCAACAACGTGAAAGTGCTCTTTAATGGGCGAAGTTTGGATGCGGGGCTTGAGAAGTTCGTCAATTTGGAAGATGCCCGCCGAATCGGTCATGGTGATTTGGATAGTTATCGGTTGATCTTTTTGGGCAGGTTCCAGAATTTGGACTTTCTGAATGCTTAACGCCGAGACGGCGTGGATGTCAATTTTTCCTGCCCTAAACGGGATACGTGCACGGCCTGCCTCCATGTCCAAGGCATCTGCAATGCCCACTATGCCCGCTTCTACAGTGAGCATATTGTTATTTTTGACGTAGGGCTGTTCATGGGAAACGATTGTGTGGAGCACTTCGC
>CAZTRN010000012.1:0-63796 GCA_964616775.1 uncultured Candidatus Bathyarchaeia archaeon | reverse complement strand
GATTGGCTTTTCTGAAACTCAGGACACCATAAAGTACACTGTGCTTGAAAGCAGCCGAGAGCTTGAACGAAGTAAACTCAAGCCCTTAACGGCGGGCGTGCAGGTGATATTCTGCCGCTTTCGAGGTTCAAGCCGCTGGGAAATCCAAGCCTTCCTCTTCGACAAAAGCAGGTTCCAGAGCCGAGCCCAAGCTAAAGCCTTCTTGGATAAGCACTTCAAGAGCGAAATTTCCAGCTTACTTGACTACAGCACGTTTAACGAGAAGCGCAGACGCCTGTTAAACGCTTGGATGAAGTCAAGTGAGTTAAAACAGAATTGAGGAAAAAACATGACTTTTCAACTGAAGTATTATGTGCCGTTCAAGGCAGCCGAAGGCATAAACGCAGACTCTGTAGTGAAAGAGGGCATTCTGCCGATCGAGGGCACCGCTATAGATACTTCAGTTAATGCTAACAAGTGGCAAGTGCCGGCGGAGGATTTGGACTTCTTTACTGCTTCGCTTAAAGGGGCACAGCTAAGGATTGACCATGCCGAGTCAGTTCTAAGCATCATTGGCAAGGTTCCTGAAGCGTTCCGAAGCGGGAACCAAGTCTTCTTTAAAGCAGAAGTCGGCGAGGCTTCAATCATCCCTAAAATTTTACGGGGCTATGTTGACCATGTTAGTGTTCAGGTGGACAGCGACGACACAGAATGCAGCCTCTGCGGAAAACAAACCCGCATAGACGGCATCCTAACGCATCTGTGTGCTGGCGCCTGGGAAATCGTGCATAAACCCCGAGTCCGCGAACTCAGCATAGTTGCCAGCCCAGCCTACAAGAACACCGCTTTTCACCCTGTGGGGTTTGCTGCGGCTATGGCTCTTTCACAGTTATCGAGAGGTAACAAAGATGTGGGTTCTAAGGGAGACCTGCAAGAACCTGAAAACAAACCAGAAAGCAAAGACGACAAGGTGAAGCAAATGTCTCAAGCACAAACCCCTGAGGCAAATGCTTCGTCTGTTCAAGCGCAAACACAGCCATCGAGCTTAACTGCTGGAAAGAAAGCAGGCGACTTGACCTATCAGGAGCTTATGGATCAGATGCAGAGCCTCAACAAACAAATCGAGACAGCATCTGACGCTGAAATCGAAGGCATCAAAACCAAAATCGCCGAGATAGACGCTGAAGTTGGCAAGCGTGCGACTAAGAAGGCGTTAACTCAAAAACTTAACGAGTTGTCCCGTAAACTCAGCGAATCCGCAGAAGACGCAGCGGAAGACGCGTGCAACAAGCCATCCGCATCTGTGTCTAAGCAGGCTCCTAAAGGATTGGGCATAATCGCAACCCAAGAGCCAGTTCAAGGCGCCAATCTTGGCTGGTTCCAAGACCTGCTTAAAGCCAACAGCAAACTCAAAGGCATGCAGTAAACGCAAGCGAAGAGGAGAGATTTTTCATGTCCACACCAACCTTTGAAGGGACCACTCCGCTTGTCAGCGACCGCTACATTGTCACCATGACCGCAGCCGCCGCCTTAGCCGTAGGCGACCCTGTAGAAGTGACCGCTGACTGGACTGTAAACAAAGTTGCAACTCAAAACAGCATGAAATTCTTTGGCATCTGCTTAACCGCCGCTTCTGCTGCAGGCAAAAAAGTCAGTGTTGTCTGCCGTGGAATTTGTCGAGCTAAAGCTTACGGCGCCATAGCTGCAGGCGACCAAATCACTACCAGCCCATATGGCACGTTGATGACTGATAACACAAGCAAAGACTCTACCATCAGAGGCGTCGCCTTAACCTCCTGCGCTGATGGCAACATGTTCTACCTGCAACTCTGGTAAACGGTGACTCTCAATGAGCATTGTTAGAGACGCTTTCACATGGGTAGACACCGGCGCCATTGCGTATCCGCAGCTTCACGCTAAAATTCTCGAACTTACAATGCCCGCACTTGTAGTCAAGAATCTGTTCCCCGAGTTTCCACTTGTACAGGGCAAGACCGCCAGCTTCGTAAAACAGAAGGGTAGCCGCAGCGCCGCGATTGGCGAGGTTGCGGAGGGCGCAGAAATGCCCCTTGACTTCACACCCTACGACTACGCAACGGTAACACCGTATAAGAAGGCACTAAGGGAACGCATCACACGGGAAAACATTGAAGACCTCTACATCCCCGTAATCGAAGACCAACTCCGCAGACTAGCCAGACGTATGGCTTACACAATTGACAGCGACTGCTTAACCGTCATCGCCAACAGTGCAGGTTTCAGCATTGAAGCCACGGGCAAAACTATGGGCGCCACAGGCACAGAAATGACCATAGCAAACACGGTAGGCAGCAAAGATGTCTTAGCAGCTGAAACCAAAATCAAGAGCGCTAACTTCATCCCCGACGGCCTATTGATGAACCCGATTAACACTCGTGACCTCAAGTACCTGCCAACCTTCACACTCTACAGCCAATACGGCGACCCCGTAGTGCAGAACGGAGCTATGGGCAAAGTCTACGGCTACGACATCTACGAATCCAACGTGGTTCCAGCAGGCACCGCATACATGGTCAGCACAGGCAAAAACCTAAGCGCCAGCTATGCCCCCATGGGCTACTTCGTAAACGACGACTAGAAGCAAATCCTGCCTTCTCCAAAGTTTTCGATGTCACCACTTTTAGCGTCGGCGAAATAAAACGCCCATTGGCAAGCGACACCGAGCTAAAGAAAGAGTTTGATTCCGTCGATGTGCTGCTCAGCACCAGATATGCCCCAGTTGTCTTGAACGGCGAATGCATCTGCGCCATAACAGGCCTAGCCACAAGCTAAACTACCAATTGAACCTCATTTTAACTTCCCATTTTTTTGATTCTTGAAACTAACAAGAGGCTGAATCATGTCAACAGTTTACGTTACCATAGGAGACGTTCAAGAGCAATTAAATAGTTCAGGTGCCGACGCGAGTGGTAACTATACTGTTTTTGGTTTAGCGGTCTCCCAAACTGCCTTGCAAGTTCACGTTGATTATGCCAACCTCTACGTTAACTCGCTGGTGGGTCAGAGCCTAACGGCGTCTGATGAGCGCTTTAACTGGGCTAAAATGGCTGCGCTTAACCTTGCTTGCCTTCGAGTTTTAGTGGCTGCCAGTGGCGGCTTAATCCTGGGCGCTTTCGACTACCGTTTGGGTGACTTATACATCACGAAGGCTTCGGCGGGGCGATTAGCCTTTGAAACAGCTGTTCAAGCCCTCAGAGATGACCTGCTTAGGGTAATGATGAACCTTGCTTCTCCAGCTGAACGCTTCGATTCCACAAGGCATGTGCCTCATTATAGAGGTCCATCGCTTGAACCTTAATCGTGTTCCAAAGTTCCAGCTGTTCCAGACTTGCACAGTGCCAAAGATCAAAAGCTGAAACGTAAGTCTTAGAAAATAGCCTTGTTTTTCAAAAGAGGCCCTATTTGGACAGGTGAAAAAGCGGCAAAACTGTGTTTGCACTCTGAAACTTTGGAACCTCTGGAACACTGGAACAGAATCATTTGAAGGAAGGTGGCAAACTTGGGAACTGTACCGCAAGCATACTACGATTTCATCATGCAGTTCGCCCCATATCTCTACGTTATTCCGCCTGACGTTCCAGACCCCGCATATGGTAGAGGCGTTATGTCCGCTGCCTTCGCTATAAACTTCCTATCCCAAGCCTACACCGCAAGCCAATATGCCAGCAAACAAGACGAAATCCGCAACAAAATCGTGGAACTGGCTGATTGGATTCTGACCCAGCAATGTCTTGACCCAGCTAAGAAGGCTTATGGTGGATTCAAAAGCGGCGAAGCCAGCACATACTGCTACAGTGTGGACGCTGGCAGATGCATTCCTGCACTCTTAGAAGCCTATCAAGTAACGGGCAACGGAGCATATTTGGATGCGGCTAAACTTGCAGGCGGAACCTTCCTAAAAACAATGCAGGACGAGCAAGTTTTCGGTGGCTTTGCCCGCGCTGTATCCAGTGAAGATGCTTGGCTTCTGCAACTGGACGTTGAATGCCTTTACTGCCTAATCGGTCTCAAAAAGCTCGCCGAGATAGACTCACTGAACGCTGTAGTTTATCAGGGCATCGCAGACAAAGCCATCGCCTTCCTGAGAGCTGGTTTTGAGAATCTTTGGCTATACTTTGAGCCTGCAGACGGTCAGTGGCACCGCGTTGGCTTAAGCGACAACGAGATTTACGACGATTCATTCAGCTTCGCCCTGCTTGGGCTTTTCACCTACGAGGGCTGGAGTGACACCTGCAAAGCCGTTTACGCCAGCCTTCAGGGCATTAAGGCGCCTGCCGAATACCCCGCGTATAACCCTGCAGTTTGCTGGCCCGGTTACATAGACGTCAAGAACCGCTATCCCGCATGCTCATACTACGATGACATCACAAGTGGGGTTCTCTGGCGCCTCAGGGCTGCCCATGACAAGCCCAGCCTCGCGTTTAGTATGCAAATTGTGGAGAAGTATCAGAGTGAGTTCATGAATTGGGGACCAACATTTACCGATTACAGCCCAATTACGCCTGCAAAAGCAATGGCGAATGTCAGTTGGCTTGCTCAGTTGTTCCTAAACTATGCCGATCCAGTAACAAACTTTACTCGGGTTTTAGCTCTCAACGCAGAAAACCTAACACTCTATCCTTTACTGGATGTTGGAGACAGAACCGTTTATGCTGACGGCTTAGCCGTTAAGGCGATAGTTGCCATGGGGACTGCTGGAGAACTCGTGTTCGAAGCAGGCTACACCATGCAGGACTACATTACAGTTTACAGTTTTGTGCCCCTCCGCATGCATGACAAAGTTAGACGGGCAAACGTTGACTATGAAGTACAGACCGTCCAGCCCTTCGCTGTCAATGGTGACCCTGAATATTTCAAGAGCGTTTGCAGGAGGTTTCTTGGCACATGAGCAGCGTGGATATTGTCGCGGCGCTGGTCTCTTTCTTGCAGGTCAATATTCGGCTAGTGAAGGCTGACGAGTCGTTGGGTACGGTTTCGGTGAGCCGGGAGTGGTTTGATCGGGAACTCCTCAAAACCTTTGACGCACAGGTCACGGTCGGCTTAGGCAGTGTGGTAGACCGCAAACTGGGGCTTTCGGCTGCTCAGCGGCTTATCGTGGGCTCTCCTAAAGTCAACGTTTGGGTAACTGAGAAGGGCAGTGGGGAGTCGGGGCAGAGTATTCGCCAAAAGATGCGCTTAGAGATTAACCGCGTTATCCGTGAGAGCAGAACCAAGGTTCCAGGTTTAGCCTATGTCGATGTGGTTTCCTTTCGAGACGTTGACAAGGTGGATGTGAAGCCGTTTGTTTGGCGAACCGAGTTTACTCTGAGAACTTGGGTTTTCGAGTATGTCACAGTCACTTAAGTGACGTAGAGGTGAAGAATGGAATTGTCGTTTGGAGCGCATGAAACCAAAATCTACTATGTGCAGGAATCAGCCTATGGAGTAACTCCGACCAACCCCGCCATGTTGGGGCTGGCTACGGCAGACAATGTTGAGCCTTCCTTAGACCCGGGGCTGATTAAAGTTCGCGGTGTTGGCTCAAGAGACCCAGCAACACTACGCAGAGGTTTGCGTAAAGTTGGTCTAAAAGTGTCTTATGCCCTGCCAGCGGATGCACCCATAAACTTTTTGCAGTTAATCTCCACCCTGAATTCCGCCAGCATCGAAGTCATCTACTACAAGGGCACGTTCTCTTCCCCGACCAGCGTCGTTGACTTGCTGCATACCGGCTGCAGGATGGACAAGGTGACCGTTGAATGCTCAATCGAAGACATCATAAAAGCTACCGTTGACTTAATCGGGCAGAACGTGGCTGTGGACACGGCAAAAATTAGCGGCGCCTCATATGCTGACTATGCCAATGTTGTGCCTTTCTACGAGAGCTATGTACAGGAGGGGGCGGGTGATGGCTCCAGCCTTGTCGCTGTGGACCGTGTGACTGACTGGAAATTTACCATCGAAAATAACCTCAAAGCCCTGCCAGTCATCGGAACGACAGGTTACTTGCTGAAGTATCTGCAGGAGAAGCATCGGGGGCTTTCAGGAGAGTTAACTTTCGAGTTTGAAAGCAAACAAGAATACGACGACATTGTGAATGACAGCGAGTTTAGCCTCAAATTCGGGCTTGGCGGGAGCAACAGTGCCCTCTTCAAGTACTGCAAGTGGGACAAAGCCAACATCCCCGCTAAGGTTGAGGACCTTGTGAGCTTGAAGGCTTCCTTTACTGCTCGTGACCTTATCATAAGTTAAATTGCGAGGTGAAAACGTGAAAACCGAGGTTTTAGAGGTTGATGAACGCTTCGGAATAGAATTCGCTGGAAAATACCTCTTCACAGAGCTAACGTGGGCTAAGCGTAGCCGCATTATCCAGAAGCACACCAAATATCATCCCTTGACTGGACAAGTGGTTAGCAGCGACTTTATCGCCATCCAAGCTGAAACCATTTGGGCAAGCCTCAAAGAGCAGCCGGCAAGCAAACCTCTTTCGCTTGAGAAACTGCTGAGCGAAGACGAAGACGGCGTCCCCATTGCATTCGGAGAGTTGCTAAGTAAAGTCGTGAATAGGCTTAATGTTGTCTCGCTTGAGGAAACAAAAAACTGTTAAGGGCGATGAGACGCGGCAAGCCGCACCAAGCCATAACGGATTTTCGTTTTTGCAAAGAGTTCGGTTGGACGCCCCGTCAACTCGCCCAGCAACCCGCCAAGAAACTGCAGGAGTTCCTTGTTATCCTCGGCGAAGTAGATCGGCAAGCGAAAGAAGAGCTAGAGAAGGCCAAGCGTCAGGGCAGTTTTAAGTGAGTTGCGGCTTAAATTTTGTTCCCAAGACGCACCCCATCTATTGCCCTGTAATTTCTTGATTTTTGTTTTCTGAATCTCTGAGGAGATTTATCGTTTTGTGATGGGAAAATCTTTGTTATAGGCTCCTTAAGCTGGTTTAAGGTTGCACCGCATTGAGGGCAGTGAACATCTAAACCATAGGCGCTGTCCTCGTAATCGAGGTCAATGGCCTCTTGTTTGTCTTGTTTGGGGAAAGCGTACCCACATTGTTTACAAGTGTAGTAGGCACCCAAGAAGAGTCCCTCCATTTTTTTCACTTTGCTAATTTCACTCATAAATTTTACTGTGAAGTGCATTATGTTGAGCCTTGATTTCACCTTAGAAATTGACGATCAAGACTTCATTGGTAGACTCGAAAAGCTAGACCAGGCTATCCAAGACAGTATTCAAGATGCCTTAGTGCAAACAGCAAACGTGGTTATGCTCCGTGCTCGACAGTTGGCGCCCGTTCGCACAGGACAACTCATGCAGAGCATCTACGCCATCGGGGCAGGGCAGTGGGCAGTCAAAATAGGCGCTTACGCAGGTTACGCTCTTTTTGTGGAATTCGGCACCAGCCGCATTCAGCCGCGCTACTTTTTGGCTCGGGCACTGCAGGAGAGTGCACCTCAACTTTTCTCAGCCATTAGCGTAGCTGTTCAGCGTGCCGTTGAGGAGGCTTCCCAATGAGTTTAGGCGAAATAAGCGGAACCATCCGCATGGTTAACGAGGCGTCCCCCACCTTCGAAGCCATTAGCACTGACGCAGCCAGCATGGGGGAAAGCATCAGGGCAACCTCCACAGGCGCGCAGATGAGTTTTAACCAAGTTGGTGTAGCCGCAACTGAAATGGGCAGTAACATTCGGAATGCAAGTTCAAGCTTCACGGACATGCAGACGCATGCGGAGTCAACAACCGTTAGTCTCACGAAAGTGGCGGGTGGCATACGGGAAACTGCCCTGATGGGAAGTCAACTAACTACCCTTGCCCAAGATTTCGGCTTGCTTGATTCTCAATCTAGCAAGTGCATTCGCACTGTTTTGCTTATGGTGCAAGTCGTCTCTAGCTGTGCCAAAATGTACAATTTCTTGACGGTTGTGACTACGGGGCAGACGGCGGCAGTTGCAGTTCAAGGCGCAACCGAAACAGCTACCGCTGGCGCCGTAACCGCTTCAACCAGTGCGCTAAGCGTCAAATCGGCCATAACTGGTGTTGCAACCGCGATTCAAAACGCCCTAAACATCAGCCAAGCCACATTTCTGGCATTGACAGGCGTGGGCATCGGCGTAATTATTGCTGCTGCGGCTGCCATAGCTTACTTTGCTTCACAGATGAACAAGGCAACAGACAGCGTGAATGCCTATAATGCGGCGGCTTCTCAGACGCCTACCCAGACTAAGAGCATCATCCGTGCAGGAGAGCAATCGCTTTATCGCAGAGGTGTAGAGTAGATGACCGCTCCCAGCGTTGGCATACCAAAGATGACTATCGCCCTCGGCTCAATCGGTGTTCCCCAAGCTGACGTCGTCGATTGTACGGTGCATCTTGGCGCTACAAAAGAGGTCAGTAGTTGGGAGCTTACCTTGCAGAATTTTGACGGCAAATACAGCCCCAGGGGAGCGTATCCGCTTGCCGTAGGGCAGGACGGCTATATCTGCATTGGCAGAGGCGCTAATGTTCCTCAGATTATTACCACTCGGACAGAGAGCGTTAGTTATCAGGTGACGCCTACCGAGAGTTATGTGAAGGTGTCGGGTCGCTGCTGGGGAGAGAAGCTTTTCCGTCGAGTCGTCACCAAAACCTATAGCGTCCAGAAGGGTGAAGCCATAGTCAAGGACCTGCTGGACTATTTTGCAGGGATAAGCCATAACCGCAGCGGCGCAGAGCTGGTTGAAGACACCGACACCACATACACGCTTTTGGAGTACACGGATTCGCCTGTCTGGGACATCCTCAAATACATCGCCCAATCCGCCGACAAAGCAGGCGTCATCGGCTACGACTTCCGCGTGGCGCCAGACGGCAGGTTCGAGTTTTTCCCCATGTACAGCAAAACCAACCCTACCGACTTGACGGATAGACTGGAGCAGATTGAGGACCGCACAGACATAACCCGCGTCCGAAACAAAATCACCATTTACGGCTTAGCTGACAAAAGCGTCCCAACCGATAAAGTCAGTTGGACTCGCAGCTTAACCCCTTCGGATGGTGTTTGGCAGCGGGACACGGGCACGCTCTCGGTTGATTCTACGGGTGCACCGGACGGTGGCGCCTGCATCAAAAACTCGGTCGGCAGCAACTATTGGGGCGGCTGTTTTTTCGAGCTTAACGCGGGCAAAGAGGTAAACTGCGAACTATACCCAACCCTTGATGTCCAAGCGAAACTCGCAGATACCTATGCTGGGACTGGCTTGGTGATTCTCTTCGATACGGCCAGCCGTTCAGCAAGCAAGAAAGTTTCTGTTTCACCCGGAGACGGTCAATTTCACGGGGTAGAAGTAGGTGTCGGCTCAGCTTACGCTAATCAATGGGACTATGTTCAGTCGGGCTTTGATTGGATGCATGTTAAGACTGTACGGTTCACTTGGTACTTTTCGCAGGGCGTCGGCAGCGGTGATTTTTGGCTGCATGGACTCTATTTTGGTGGGCGCAGGTACTCAGCTGTTTTGGAAGATGCGGCTAGCCAAGCTGCTTATGGGTTGCGGGAGTACAGCGAGACTGACGAGGAATTGTGGAGCGAGAATGAATGCAACCTGAGAGCAAGAGCGCTGCTGGCTTATCTCAAATCGCCAGCCGTCTACTTGACAGTCACAAGCACGCTTATCGACTATGGCAACACGCCGATTTTAGCCGCAGATAAGCTGTTTGTGCCTTTTATGAACGCCTTTTTCCGCGTTGACAGTGTCGAGTACAAGGTGGACGCGGCAACTCAGACATTGCAATTAACTATTAACTTTGAGAAGGAGCCGCCCCAACTAGCTGACTATCTCTATGGCTTGCGAACGTTCACTGTTAACGTTGAGAAACTTAGCCGAACCAAACTTGGCAAACGAGGCATCCCCATTTCTACAGGAGGCGGCGGAGGCTCAGGAAGCAGCATCTTCGCCAGCAACGTGGAAATCGACAAAACATCTCCATGCCTAAACCTGCTGACGTCTCGGACGCTGAAAGCTGCGTTTGGCTTTGATGGCGCCAACGTCTTTGTCGTAACTTATGCTGGCGATCTGATTCTATACTCGGCGAACCATCTAGTCCGACCTATCACTGATGGCAGTGACGATTTGGGGAATGGCACTTTTCGTTTTGGCTCAGCTTACCTCAAAAACAACCTCTACGTGGCAGGATGGGAAGTCATAGCCAACACAGGCAGAATAAACATGTCTTCAATGCCGCAGGATGCTGCAGGCTACGTTTTGGAAGCCCAAGGCGCTGGCTTTTGGCCTATGTATGTTAACCCCAATGGCAGGTATGCACCTGCAGCCCATGACCACGCAAACATGTACCCCGCTGGAGGTAATAACACTGGGGCATGCGGCGACACCTCAACTTATTGGCATGTGGTCGCTGGAGACAGCGTCTGGTACAACGCGCTGGGGCACATGGACTACATGGACGATTTGGCAATCATCAAGGGCATTAGGATGAGCGAAAAAGTCGATAAATTGGGCGTACCCTTAATCGACAACCAGAGCCTGCCTGAAGCTATCCGCTCAAAAGAAGGCCTAGTTCACGGCGGGCACCTTTTGGGTTTAGCTCTTGGCGCCATCAAGCAACTGACTGCCAAAGTTGAAGCGTTGGAAAAAGAGTTAGCGAAAATACAAGGCACTAATTCGTAATCTGAGGAGGTGAAACGCATGGATTTACAGACTTTGCTTGGTCCATTTTTCCCCTATGTCGTCAGCATCGTTATCACACTGATGTATGCCACGTTGGGCAAGACATCCAGCGGGGAACCGTTCGACGCAAAAAAGTTCCTCACAACTCTAGCTGTTCAGGCGGCTGCCATGGTCAGCATCGGCTTCGCAGGGGAACCAACCATAACGGCATTAGCGCCCTCAGTCTTCACGGTACTATTCATGAAAGGCTACAGTATTGTCAAAAAGCAGAAAGCGAGCCTAGCGGCGGCTCCCCAGACTCAAAAGACTGCTTCTTAGCAGCTCCCTTCTTTCTCTATTCGGGTTCGATAGTTGCAGAGATGTCAAAGTGTATTCGTTCTAGGTCTTTTTCGGTTAGTAGGTCTTCTCGGGTGCGTACTGTGATGGCGTGTTCTGCCATGTCCATGAGCAGGAGTTCGCAGATTACACAGCGGTAGATGCCTTTTAGTTCATCTCGGAAATACCTCGTCTTTGCTTCAACCATAACGGCATTATCCTTGTCGGTGGCTAGTCTGGGGATTTCGGGGCTCAATTTTTCAAGGAGAGTTTTTACTTCTTGTTCGGTTCTGTGACATATCCAGCACTGTTTTTGTTCTTTCATCTCAGCTGAGTCCCTTCTCATTTTACTTCTCGTTTATCTACTCTTTGCAAATAGTTTTTCATTAGGCTCTCAGTGTCCAGGTTGAATTCTTTCAGCTTTTGAACTATTACTTCCTCAGAAAGAACGCTGCCTGATAAAGAATTGAAAAACCTAACGGTGCTACCCTTAAATTGCTCCAATGAGACCGCCTTGAAAACCCAAAACGGTTGAGTCGGATAAGCATCACTTTTTAGCATATCGGCTGGGTGTACCATCACCGGTACTCCGTCGCATCCGTCATAGTACTCGCCAAACCAGCCTAAGTCATTGCTGAGTTGGCCTATTTCAGTTTTTGAAATTCCTGTTCTTTCAGCGGAAACCATGTTTTTGCATTCAATTATCCAGTATTTGTTTGTGTCAACCTGCCAAAAGTTATCAGGTCCTCTTCCCGTCTGTTTTTCAGGCCTTTGCGTTGGGAACCCAAGGGCTTTACCGACTTCATCGATTCCTTCCTCAAATTCGTCTGAGACAGCATTGAAGGCAAGTTTGTCCATTATGTTAGCGATTTTTACCACTAATGCGCTATGAGATTCAAAGCCGTTAATCCAATCGATGATACGTGTTGCCCTATTGAGCTTTGTTGAAGCTAGTTTTGAGTAGGCGACGCCTGTTTCTGGACGGAAAAGCTGAGGATTTTCAGAATGGGCCTTTAGCTGTTTGTCCATGGATGCGGTTGAATTAACAGGGTAAAGATAAGTTGCCATCAATTGTAAGAACCAGCCACTATCAGACTTATCCGATTCTGCAACCAATTTCTGGAGAGTAGCCACCGCTTTATCGTGGTGACCCTGTTGATAGAGGATTTCCGCTTCTCGCTCCAGTAGAGAACGATTCAGCTGTTCCTTGCTAATCTGTTCAGGCTTCAGCTTTGCCATTCGCTGTTTGTAGTACTCTTTCCACTTGTCATCTCGCTTTAAACATTGGTTAACCAGCGTTTCTATAACGCTTATTTTGGTCCCTTCGCTCTTCATTGCTTCAGCGAGTTCTTCACCTATCTTAATTTGCATTTGTGCTTCTTTAGAAAGGAATGTCCTTTTGGAATTTTCAGATAGAAAGTCAGTCAAGTTATTGCCGATGGGAACGACTATACACCAGTCACTACTGCCTCGAATTGCGCGTCCCATTCCTTGTTCGACTCTTTGGGCTAGTTGTTGGCGCAGACGTAGGGAGCCTGGTCTAATTTCTTGCATGTACCTGTCGATTAACGAGCTGTATGAGGGTAAAGAGTCTAAGCACAGTATTCGACAAGTGCTGTCAGGTAAGTCAACCCCATCATACTCATTTACTAGTACCAGTGTCTTGGTAGCTGTCTTTTTCTTGATGTCACTTTTCAAATCATTTATGTTATTGTTTAGATTTTGGACGTTGGTGCTCTTTGCTCCTAGTTCTTCCCATTTCTTTGCTTGTGCAAAGGATGGCGTTATTGCAACTACTCCAAAATCCCCGTGCTTTGCAGCAAGTGTAGACACCCATTCAACTAACTTGTCTCTTTTCAGGGAGGTGTCTACTAGCGTGGGCATAAGAATGAGTCGTTCACCGCAGTAAGGGACGTCGCCAACTGAAAGAGGGTTTGTTACGCTTTCTGGGTTTATGCCCAAATCCCTAACTAAGAACGCGTCTTCCGCAAGTGTAGCTGAAAGGAAAATACGTCTTTGGGCTTGAGTAAAGGAGGGGATTAATTCTAAGGGGAGAAGCCGAGGTGCAATTTCAATTCGATTTCCTGAGAAAACACAAGTTGTCTGGTCTAGCTTATCTTTGAGTAAGTCCCAAACGTAAAGGAGTTCATCTTCTTGTTTGTGCTTTTCCAGAATTTTTAGAGCTTCTTTTCTTTTGTCGTGCCATGTCCAAAAGGGAACTGCCATTAGACAGTCTTTTCCGTGGGCAATGTCTAAGCAGGTACCTTCTCTTTGTCGTCTAATGGATTCTTCAAAAATCGCCCAGAGCTCGGAATACAATGGATTTGGTTTGCCGTCTTTATCATCCCGTTTTATTACAAAAGAAAATGCATCCCGGATAATTTGGAGACACTTGTGAGCGTCGTCAATTACAACGGCGCCTATTTGGATCGGTTCCTTTCCTGATCCAGATACGCCAAAGACTGATTTTCCATTAAATAGTTTGTTACAGTTTGTTACCAGAATTGCTTCTGAGTTAAGGAATTCTCTTGGAAGCTTAAAGTCGGGTGAGACCTGGACAATTTTGAACCCAAAAGAGCGGGCTTGTTCAACGGTTTGACTAACAAGGTAGTTGTTGGGGCAAATGTAGAGTGCTGGTCCAAGCCCTTCGTTAATGTATGATTGAAGGATTGCCAATCCGATTAGGGTTTTACCTTGGCCAGTATGCAATTTAATGATTGTATCCTTTTGAGACCGGAGTTTTTCGTGCCATGCCTTTAGCACTGACTCTTGTGGAGGACGCAGGTATTCTTTGCCGCTTTCTTTATCTAAGTTAGCGAAAATTGCGAGAGGGTCAACATCTTTGACGATCTCAGTTTTGCCCAGTAATTTATCGAAATCTACCAAACCTCGTCCCCCAAACTATCTCTCTCTTGTTGGCTGAGCTATTTCTTACTGTTAACTCGCCTTTCAATCTTTCGAGAGTTAAAAACCGAGCAGTTGCCTTTGTGGCCCCGCTATTACTTTGTGTATTTCTCGAATGTCCTTTGTTTTTATGCCTGCAAGTCTATTTTTCAAATCGTTTAGGGCATTATTCATTCCTGTTGAGCCAGTAGCGAAAACTAGGTCATACAATCTATGATTTAGCTCGTCATATACAGGCAAGTTATCAACCACTCGCCTGTAGCCGACACAAGCAATCTTACTCTTATAGTACTCTATTAGGTCCTCGGCTGATGGATTTATGTTACGCCACTGTTTGTCGCCAAAAAACTCATTGAGCGCATTTTCTGATTTTTCGATGGCAAAGTTGCGTAAGATGCCCGATGTTGGAAAATTGAGGATTATATCGCCTCTGCCGTGAGCGAGAA
Source organism: uncultured Candidatus Bathyarchaeia archaeon (assembly GCA_964616775.1). Taxonomy (GTDB): domain Archaea; phylum Thermoproteota; class Bathyarchaeia; order Bathyarchaeales; family Bathycorpusculaceae; genus JADGNF01. The sequence continues at coordinate 49,479 of CAZTRN010000012.1, read as the reverse complement.
GTGTCCAAAGGGTAACCCATTTTAAGTCACTTATTCCTTCTGGATCAACAAAGGCTAGATAACAAGTTCCTTCTCTTGGGCAATATTGGTTCAATATTTTGCTTAAGTCTTGGTTGCAATCAGAAGTAAAAACGGTTGGAGCGCACGTGCCGAAATGTTTTGCAGCAAAGTTTGCTCTCTTTTCAAGGGCATCCCTCCTAGTTCTATCCCGCTCCAAACAGATATACTGGCTGAACTTCTTGTCCGGCAGGCTTGAACCAATAGCTACTATCGGGGAACCAACAAAGAAATCCGAAGAATTAGCTTTCATCAGACCGGAGCCTGCAAAAAGGTCAATGTAATAGTAAGATTTGAAATGTTGGCTTGCGATTTGCAAGAAAGGCCATGTCCAATACATAAGAGCGATTTCTTTTTTTAGTGACCAAAAGCCATACTCGGGTTCACTGTATTCAGCTTGGGACTGCTTGGCGATGATATTAGTCATGCCAATTAGTCTGCCGAATTTATCTTCTAACCATTCGCCCTTCGGAATCTTTGCAGGCATCTACGCTCCTTCCTGATTTAGGCCTGCTTTCTCTTCAAACCAGGCAGGCCTGATAGTTTTTCGTACCACTAAAGTAAAATCAGAAATGGCTTCAAGTAACTGTTCGGTCTTATTTTGCGATGGTTCTTTGAGCCCATGCTTGTAGTTATCGTAGCCAACGTAAACTAGGAATGGGTAAATGTCCTTAATCCATCCGCTTAATGTTTCCAAATCGAAATCTAATATTGGTTCGATTGAAATAATCTTCATCTGCCAGTCTAAATCTTTCATAGCTTTGTAGCGTTGACTAGGCGTTGGAGCATTAGACAGCAGACTCTTTTTCATCATTTCATCTATGTTGGTTTCAATTGTTGCCCCTAAAATCGCGTTCGAGGGCATGCTGCCAAGGAATTCATGATACCTGGAAGGGTTTTTCGTCATAAATAGAAACTTTGCATCAGGAAATTTTGCTGTGTGATCAAGAACCTTTTGTATCCATTCACTTTTGACGAATTCACCAAAAAGGTCCCCCATGTCTGAGACAAAGATAAGGTCGCTCTTGCCAAATTTCGACCTGAACTCGGTTTCATTAAGCATTGGCTTGAATCCCTGTTTATACCGATTAGCATTCATAAGCTTGGTAGTTGCTAATTCCCTAGCCCAACAATACTTGCAGTTATACAAGCATCCAGTTACTGGATTCCAGGTACCTGTCACAATATTGAACATTTTCCCATTATGCTTCTTATTCAGCGTCGTCTCGAAGATTTCCTTTACAATAGTTAGGTTCTGGTATTTTTTCATTAAAATCTTGATTTCTTTCTCTTGAATTTCGCAATTTTCCTTACTTGCGGTTATTACGGGGTCTCTCCTTTTATGCTGCTTCTATGCATTCTTTTCTTTTAGCCTTTTTCAACAGAAAGGTCGTTTGAAAAATTAGCGTTTCTATCATAACCCTCTAATCTCAGAAAATTTAACGAGACACTTAGGCGGCATCATTTTTCAGTCTCTGTTCGTTTTCTAACCAGACTTTATATTTCGAGAGCCATGTATTCATGTCACCTCTTTCTCCAAATGGAATTTCTTTTAGTTTAGGCAAGTAACGACTGGATTTTACTTTCGTCATCGAAACATCCTTATTATTGTCGATTGAGATGATTGAATTAATCTCTGAGATGAGGCCCTTAATTCTTTTGTTTAACCATTCGTTGGAAACATCAAAGTAATTGATTTGTTCTAAATTAAAGCTAATTTCAGGGAGTGATTTAGGGCATGGCAAAAAGTTCCAAATTTTCTGCAATTCGCTTGGCAAGGCAACGTTCTTGTAGATTTGGCAAGACATCTTTTGTAAGACCCGTTGGGCATAAGAACCATCTCTGTCAGTTAGTTTTGAAATTTGAACCGGTAACCAAACAAGGTTTGGAACAAACGAGTTAAGCATGTAATGTCTTGAGGATATCAGGCAGTTGTTATCAACGGTAACCTTTCCCCAAATGTGACTTGCCACAAAACCATTTCCTAGCTTTTTGCCATTGTAGGCAGGTATTGTCTTGCTATCAATGGGGAAGCTTCTTACTATTCCCTTCAGCAAAGAATTGTCATCACGCAAGAAACCTTTGGAATTTGCCGACCCCCATTCATCGTGTCCATTTACGGTTTTTATTCTGCATGAGTTGTCTCTGACGACGTAAGGGAGAATTATTGGAAGTCTGATAAAGAAACTAGTCGGTATCCAAATCGAAAGGTTGAGCAACAGATGTCGAATGAGTTCTTTGGTGAACTCGTCCTCTTCTGTTGTTAGACTCTTTTGAATGTAATGATAAATGATATTTTGTCCATCGGCACTTTCATATTGTTTGCTCAAGATTCATTCAAGACCTTGCCAGAGTTGCTTTAGCGGCCTGGGTTCATTAACCTCTTCAAGTCATCCACAAATTTGTCAAACATCTTGACTTTGTTACTCTCTTCTATGGGATTGGGACACATGACGTAGCTGCCATCAGTGTCAACTTCTACAATGGCCCGACCCTTTTTAGCCGGTTTTTTGGTTGCAAGTGTACAATCCTCGTCAGGCGTGACAAAAAAGACTTTAATATGCTCAGTGACTTTGTCTCCAGAAAGTTTGATTTTCCAATAGCCTGTTTGTGCTATACGCTCTCTCAGTGTTACCTTGCTTGAAATTACCGCAAGCACTCTAAGAGTCCTTGGTTCATAAACAACCAAATCAACATCAGGTAAATGTGATCCAAACTCTCCATAATCAACTAATAAATTGCGTTTTACTTGACCTAAGTCTCTTGGTAAATTCTTGCCGTTTGTGCGTTCCAAAGTATTTCCTTCAACAATTCTCAAACCAAGCGATTCAATCTCAGTTTTAAGCATGTGCAAAACAATTTTTTCCAGATTCTTTCCTTTCCATGCCCGCCATGATTGCTCATGGTCATTCATCGAGGTCGGGTTCTTTAGCCAATCTTTGTGATGAAGTTCCTTAGCTTCTTCAAACAACTCTGAAATATGTTTGTAAATATCAGGACCGTAAATTTTCCGCTTCTCTTCATACAGATTGATTAAGTCTTTGATTTGCATAGACAAGAGGTTGTTCTACTTGCCTTTTTTGCTTTTCCCTCTTTCGTAGTAAGTCCAGTTGATCTCTCGCTCTTCCTCTGCCTTTCCTTCATCTGGAATTGGCTTCCTCATAATAAACAAATACTTGAAACCTCTCAAATAGAAGTTAAATCGTCTGGCGCGATTTGCCCAAATTCCTGTGTTGGATGATTGGTTCCTGCGGGCAATGCAGACAATATCAACCGTATCAAAATATTTGGTCATCCTTGCATAAAGCAAGAAACCAACTGGTGTAAACTTCTTTTTTACCCATTGGTCTCCAATCAGCCACCCCATCGCTTTTCCAGGCTTCAGGATTCTGTGTGATTCTTTGATTACTTTCTCAAGCTCATCGTAGAATTCTACCGTTTCACTCGAAATGTTTCCAATACATTCTGGCTCCTCGTTATATCTTATGTTGTCTCCATACGGCGAATCAATAAATACCATGTCTGCATAGTTATCAGGAAGCGGAATTTTTCTCGCATCATTCTTGATTATATCTTTCCGGTAAGGCGGTGGAGAAACATCATAGCAAATTGCCCGCCTGCCTTCCTCTTTGCAGACATCAAGAGTTGTTCCGCTTCCGCACATTGGATCAACTACCAAATCTCCTGGCTCAGTATACCTCCAAACCATATTCCAAATAAGCTCGGCCGGTGTCACTCCTGCATACTTGTTATTACCTTTAGGGGTGCTTCCATAGCTTTGCCTAGGAAAATCCCAAAGCGTGGTTGACTGCATTTGAGGCACTTCATCAACATCCTCTTCCTTCTTTCCGTTTTTGATGCTTGCAAACATCTGCCAAGATTTAGGCTCAGCAGATATTTCCATTTTGTTAGAAATTTTGTTGTCTGACAAGAATTCAAACCATTGATTGATAGGCATCTTTTCAGGTCTATAAAGCTCAAGCAAAGTTATTGTCTTATTTTTCCCAAAAGGCGAGGATCTGCCAATGTTCAGTATTGTAAGAAGTTTTTTTGCATCTTTTAAGGGGTAGATTTTCTCAAGCGGCTCAACCTTCACTTGATACGGATAGTTCCCACCCCAAGCTTCAGGAACAATATTCAGGGCAGCATCAGTGCTTGCTCGAAATACTCCATAAAGCAAATCAGAATCCAAATTCCACAAAAATAAAAAATCACCTTTTCTAACTCGAATCGCAGTGGCACCATAAACTTTGTTGCTTCCAAATAGCAGACGCTCGAAGCATTCGTTTTGAGACGAGTTAGTGCATGCAAATATGAAACTCTTTGCAGATAAGGGTAGCAATTTCTGAGTCACTTAAACATCCTCACCGTAGATTACCAATATTCAAGTTAATATAAATTATAAAAACATACGGTTAAATTCAAGGAAAATCTATTGCTCACTTTCACTCACCCCTCCCCTGCTTCAGAATGTCGTTTAGCCAATAGCTTAAAAGGAACAGTGGACGCCACTTTGGTTGCCAAGCAAGGAGAGGAAAAATGGGGCAAAAGAGGGTTAATTGGGGTAAGTAAGTATGGTGTCGCTGATTCTCAGGAGGACTGTTAGACGTCCGCTTAAGGTTAAGGGCGGCGGCGCTGGTAAGCCGTTTAGTCAAGAGGAAGACGTTGAATTCGTTTTTCCTAAAGAGTACAACAAGATGCTCAGGCCTATTTTTTACAAGGACTTTGATTATGAGGCGAGGGAAGAAAACGGGAGCTTAACTTTTGTACTAACGCCTATAAAATGCAGTGTGGATGAGTCGTTAGAGCCAGACGAGACGGCTAAAGGTCCAAGTCTCGAGGAGCCCTAAAATCGTGGTGAGAATCCGCAGACGCATCTTAAAACAAAAATACAAGAGAAGCCAGGACCCATACAAGTACCCTCGGTATTCTTTGGAGTTCCCTGCAAAGCTTAACAAAAAAATAGAGCCTCTACTCGCTAAAGTCTTTGAGATAAGCGTAACCTTTGAGGATGCGCCCAAACAAGAGGTCGTTAACATTTCCTTGGTTAGGAAAAAAACTGTGCCTGAAGAAGCAGGCAACAAGAAGCTGCTCTAATTATGGGAAAACCGCCCGCCGCAACACTTTTTTCCAGCGGTTGTTTGCCCTTCTACATGTCGAAAAACACCCGATAAAACGTTTCTACATGTCGAAATCTGCCGATTAGACCCCCGTAAAATTGACTCACGGACGCTCAAACAGCCTCTGGTTTTAACATGAAAGTGCTAGTTTTGACAACATGCCTGCTCTTTTGGAATTTTGCCCATGCTATTTCGACATGTAGAAAAATTTTACCTCAGACAAAAGCGCCTCAAACGCATAGGTTAATGTGATAAGACACTTCGCTGCAGACCTGAAGTTTGCTCCCTGCTTGGAGGGCAAAACAAAGGCGATGGCGAAGAACCGTTCGAGCCTTGACGTCTTCAAAGGTCAAGAGAGAAGGCTAAACCTTGCCATATTCTTAGTTCTATCCCTCTCAGGGCCACTGCCTGCGCTTAAAATATACAAACAGATTATCGCACAGAAAAAACTAAGTGGAACCCACCAAGGCAGCTTATACAAAAGATTAGACGATCTAGCCGAAGAGGGCTATCTTAGAATACTCCCGCCCCAGCCAGGCTCAAAAGCAAAAATTTACGAGTTGACAAACAAAGCTTACTTGGCCATGGTTTTAGACGACGTTAGCAAACAGGAACTTGTTGACAAGGCAAATGAGATAGACTCTGCGCTTCTTGTTTTTGAAGTGCTAAAAATCATCCAAAATAACCCTTCTGTTAACAGCCAGAAAAAGAGTCCCCAAGAAGAGTAACTTTTGTTTTTGACGTTATTTTTAAAAAATCCATGATGAGATTTCCAGTTTCGCGGTTAGGTTTAACATTTTTAGTTAGTCTCCTTGTGAGGGTCTGTTAGGAGAGTCCTTAGCAGGCTTCGCTGGGAGTCTCCACACAGGTGCCAATATTGCTTTATTTTTTTGGCGTGACACAGTTTTAGGTGTAATGAATTGGTTAACTTGATTGAGGACTGGGAGGTCCTCGAAGAATACGCTGGCGAAAAACTGGGGTTCTATCAGATTCTCGCCATCGACGGATCGTTTGAGATTCGTGTCATGACCGGACGACTAGGTTTTAAAAGAGAATTTAAAGACGGCAACGACCCGCTGCTAAACCGCATCCTGGACTTCTGCAAGAAACACCGCTTCATACAAGTCAGCGACCACCTCCGAGACGAAGACTTCTTCAAATAGCGAGGGCAAAACCATGAGTTTCACACTCCAACAACCCACAACCGCAACCACACCTGCCACCGTTAAAGATCCATACAAGAAACGCCTAAAACCCTGCCTCATCTGCCACAAACCATCCGTGGGAGTAACCAGCTTTGTCTTCATGGCAAACGGAAGAAACAAGATAGGCGTCCCATTCTGCCAGCAGCACCTCGACAACCGCGAAGCCTACGCAACACCGGTGTTTGAGAACCAAGACGCACTTGAACGGTACAAGAAGGAACACCCCGCACTCTACAACCGCACTGTCAAAGGAAAAACCATTCTCTTTCTAAACCCGCCAAGAACCAGCCAGGAGATGCAGCCACGTGTCTGATGCAATTACGCTTGAAAGAAAAGAGCTGATTCGCCTAATCAGGTCCCAAGCCCAAGAAGTAGCCTACGAAGTCATAGACGAACACTTAGACGACTACGAGCACACGCCCAACAAAGCAGAGCAAACCGGAACCGAGGGGTAAGCTCATGGACAAGCAAGTCATATTTTTGGTAAAACTCAGAGACGCCAGCCTCATGCTCGCCGACGCAGCAAACGAATACATCGACTCACTTGCCCCGCCCGAAGTCAAAGCCGAGAAAAAACAAGCCGCCGCAGTTTTAGAAATGAACTTTACCACCCTAAAGTTTGAGGCGCAACAGGGCGCTAAACTGGGCGAGTACGAAATCGCTTACAAGCAAAACAACCTCTCGGATAAGTGGCAAAGCGCCTACAACATTCTACGAAGCAGCAACGCAACCATTAAAGACCGTTACCACGGCGAAGGCTACCAGTACAGTTACTGGCTTTATGGGGAAGAGAAAATCTATCGCCAAAAACTCAAACCCAAAACCTGAGGCGAGCTAACATGATTGGTTCTGAAGAAAGCGTAGAATACCCTGAAGGCTATGCAGAGGCTCTAGCCGAATGTACTGTTCTTGCCGCTCGGCTGCTAAAGATGGCATTGGAGGGACCTTCGTAGTGTCTTGGGCTTACTTGAACGCTGAAGGCAAACAGCACTGGGGCGACATCTTCCCCGACGGCAAAGTCCCAATCCACAGCATCATCGAGATACCAGCCAAACTCAAAGGCATAAAGCCAACGCAGAAAGTCTACATGGTAAACTGGCAAAAACTAACTACAGAGCAGCAGCTGGCGACGCTTGAAAAGCTAACCGAATTAAGCGGCACACCGAAAGCTGAAATCCTCCAAGAAATCCTAAAAGTGGGTTTGCCCCTACGCGAAAAATACACCGATGGCTGCGCCACTAGTCGAATGGAACTTTTCTTCTAAGGAGCTACACAGATGGCGGAGAGGGGAAAGGGTAAGAAGTGCAGAGATTGCGCAAACTGGAAGGTGAAAGACAGCCACTGCACATACTATGACGCCATCATGAAAGGCATAGTCTTCCCGACAGATCCAGCATGCGACGACTTCTATCCTAAAGATAAAGAGAAACCTAAACTACACAAGGCAAGCGGCTACGCAGAGCAAGGCCGCTACGAAGCAATCTACGTCAACGGAAAACCAGCCTTTCTCACCCTCAAAGACGATGCATTCCGATTGTACGAGGAGGTCACAGTCGAAGATGAAACCTTCCTGCCCAAGGAGTACCCAAACGAGTTCCCCTATGAACCCTACGGCTACTATGAAGGCAACGTACCCACAACCGAGCAGCTATACTGGAAAGTACGCGAAGAATTCGGCTTATTCTTAGATTTAGAGCCGATTTGGAAGGATTACCTAGCGGCTTGTGTTCTGCTAAGCTACCAGCAGGAAAAACTGCGGACAGTCCCCTACGTCTACTTTGTGGGCGATAACGAGAGCGGCAAAACTGTTGCGTTGAACCTGCTTAACTGGCTCTGCTACCGTCCCATGATGGGCGTAACCATCCCGTCTGCTGATGTTTACGGCTACTTAGACGATTCAGATGCTCCTGGAACCATCTTAGAGGACGAAGCTCAGGGACTATACAAGGACTTGGATAAAGCCAAAATCTACAAGGCAGGCTACAAGAAAGGCGCCGTCGTCCCCAGAACAATGCTCACCCAGAACAAGCGCTTCATCAAATACTTCCGTGTCTTCTGCTTCAAAGCCTGCGCAGCCGAAGAAATGCCCCACGTCAAAGGATTACTAGAACGCTTCATTTTTATACCCATGACGGAGGGCTACCCGACAAAAGACTGGGCAGACCTAAACAAAGACGATGAGCAGCGTCTTAGAGAACTTAGGAATATTCTGCTGAAATGGCGGCTATCAACCATAGAAGCGGAACTCCCAGAAATTGAGCTACCCGTTAAGGGGCGCCTCAAAGAGCTCTGGAAGCCAATCATCCAAGTTACCTCGGGCTTAACCATCGAAAAAGACCTCAGAGCACAGCTAGAGCAACTGCAGAAAGACCGCCTAAACGAGAAAATCAACACCTTAGAAGGGCATCTGGTTAAGGTAGTCTGCGAACTCTACAGCCCACAAACGCCTCTAGCTTCCTCGGACATTTGGGATGGATTGGTTAAGGATTTAGAGGGCAAACTCGACGACAAGAAACCCAACAAGATGGACACCCCAGAGTTTGGAGAAGTTACCAAGCAGAAGATTGGCTACAGGCTTCGGGAAGTGCTTGGCGGAAAGAAAACCAAAGCCCGACTGCAGGATGGTCCAGCGTGGGTTTACAGTTTTGACCAAGAAAAACTCAAGCGCATCGCCAAAAAATACGGCTGCGCTCTTGTTCCAAAGTTCCAAACTTCCCCAACCGTGGCAGAGACTGCACCCTCACCGCCTGAAGAAAAAATCGCCACTCCTGAAAACCAGCCCATTCCAGAGACCCAAAAACCCGAGACAACAACAGCGGCACCTGCAAAAATTGTGCAACTCGGGAACAGTGGAACATACAGCCTCGAAGAGTTGGCATTGAAAACCAAGAGCGTCTACCGCTTAACGATGGATTTTGGAATAGAGACCTGCGTATGCTGCGGCGCCAAAGGACGCCCCGATTGGCAGGTCACCGAATTTGACGATTCATGGGGTTTCCTATGCGGTCCATGCGGAGTTAAACTCTCTGAGAAGCTGAGCAACCGAGAATAGCGAGGTGGGAGGGAATGGCTGGACTTACACCGGAAGACAGCATATTTGGCAACAAAGCCGAAACAGAAAGTAAGTCGCCTCCCGGCGGAGGCGTCGGCTCCAGCCCCCTATGCCCACGATGCCAATCCAAAAGAGTCTGGAAAGACGCCAAACGATACACACCTATTGGCTTTGAAATTCAACGCTGGTTCTGCAGAGACTGCGGAATGCGCTTCTCAGACCCAAATGACACTAAAAGAGCCAAAGAAGCAATGGCTAAAACAGTTGATACAGTTGATACGAAGTCATTAAAAAGCAAAACGGGCATAGTTACTGCTAGCCAAATATGCGTTACGGAGACGAAAAACTTGGCAGCAGAACAACAGAAATCTGAGGTTCTGCTTAGGAACGAAGCAGCGGTAACCAACGGAAAAATCGTCGAATACGAATTCTGGCTACTAAAGCAAGGATACGCAAAAGAAACCATTGAAGGCAGAGTAAAAGTAATGAAGCGCTTAGTTAAACTCGGCGGCAGCCTCTTTGACCCTGAGACAATAAAAGAAGTCATAGCAAAGCAATCTTGGAGCGAAGGCAGAAAAGAATTCGTCGTCGAAGCCTACAGCAACTTTCTAAAAATGCTCGGAGGCAAATGGGACCCACCACGCTATAGCAGAGTCGAAAAAATCCCCTTCATACCTACAGAGCAGGAAATAGACCAGCTCATAGCCGGATGCAGCGAAAAAGGATCAGCCTTAACTCAAACTCTAAAAGAAACAGCAATAAGAGTTGGCGAAGCCTGGAAACTCAAATGGACAGACGTAGACTTTGTAAACTCAACCATCAGCATCACACCTGAAAAACGCAGCCATGCGAGGATGTTCAAAATATCAGCCAAGCTTTTAGCTATGCTATCAGTACTCCCCAAAAACTCAGACAAAATATTCGGAACTTACGAATTGCGCGGCTACAGAGCCTCTTTCATCAGACAGCGTAAAAGGACAGCTAAGAAACTTGGAAATCCACGAATCAACAAAATAACCTTTCACACCTTCCGCCACTGGAAAGCAACCATGGAATACCACAAAACCAAAGATATCCTGCACGTAATGCGGATGCTCGGTCATAAGAACATCAAGAATACGCTAATCTACACTCAGCTCGTAACCTTTGAAGACGACGATTACATCTGCAAAACGGCTGAAAACGTCAAAGAAGCTAAAGAGCTCATTGAAGCAGGCTATGAATACGTAACGGAGATGGACGGACTCAAACTCTTCCGAAAACGAAGATGAGTATTTGGGTTCGTCGCCATAGGCTAAGGATGTATCCAAAAGAGCTGGGGATGGGAATTGAACCCATATAAAGCAGCTCTGCAGGCTACCGCCTCAGCGATTCGGCCACCCCAGCACGAACGCAACAAAACCTTAGGCTGTGCCCCATAAAAACATTGTTGGCACCCCACTCCATTCCCCCAAGAAGCAAAAGCTAAAAACTCTTTTAAGCCCGCCAGAAAATACAAATTGGGATATCCGATGAGTGGTTCCGCGTTTATAACTCAAGCTGACCAAGCCTTAACCAACCACCTTTACAGCCAACTAAAAGCCGACCCCACAACCCAAGCGCTCCTGACTAGCCCCGAACAAATCATCCTCAACCCATCCAAACGTGCAGACCAAAAAAGCAAGCTAACCCTACTTCTGTACCATGTAACGGCAGAAAATGCGGCAAGAAATACGCCTACAGCAGAGAGAGGTGCTTTAGAGGCGCCGTTTACTCTCCGCTACCTCGTTTACCCATGCACAGGGAAAGCAGAAGAAGATCATGCACTGTTGGGTGGTGTGGTCAGGTCTGTTTTGGCGGCGCCAATAATTGCTGCCTCCGAAGAGAGACAGGATTTGAGGTTGACTTTGGGCGCGGTTTCGGTTGATGAATTAAGCAGGTTATGGCTAGCTTTAGGTATACCATTTCATGCGGCGGTTACTGTGACGGTTTTGTTGAAAGCTGCCTACGCTGCACCTGAAGAAGCCATCCCAGTTGTAGCGCCTACTGTGGAGACAAGCCAAATAATGGATCGTTACCAAGTCGTACAGCAAACATTCGTCGAACAGGTCAGCAGTTGGAAAAAACGCAACGTCTTCCAACGGCAATGGATTTTGCAAGACTTCAAAACCAACACCGACATGGCAGCCGAAGAGATGCAAACAGTGCTTAACAGTTTAGGCGAAAAACTCCACGCACACAGCCCCATTGCAGAGTTTGCCGAGCCACTAGAAAAGTTATCGAAGTTCTATGTGCATCAACGTGACGGCTTGAAGGGGATGGAAAAGTTTTCGGCTAAACAGAGAGAGAATGTGGCGATGATTGAAGGCTGGATACGAGATGTTGACGCGTTGAGAGAAGCACTAGATTTTAGCACGAAATGAGTTCCAAGTTGATCAAAGAGGATGCTGTGTCGGAGTTTATTTTTCGGTGGCTTCCAGCATCCTATACATAATTTCGTAGCTCTTCGCAAATTCGCCATCGGTCTGCTGCAGTTTTTCGCGAAGCTGCTCCATACGTTTCACGATGGCATCTTGGTCTTTGTTTTTGACAAGGTCTAGCCAAGCTTGGGCGTTGGCTATGAACTGCTCTTCAAGTTGACGCACCTGTGGCAGTTTAGTTTGCAAGTTTGCAAACAGGTCAGGAGTTTCCAGCGCCGTAGCCTCAGCAAGCGTAAACAACATACGATACGTGGTTCCTGCAACTTCTTTGGTCTGCATAAAATTTGGCTGCGCCATCAAGGTTTCGCAGGCAGCTAACCCCAAAAAGTGGGGCATACCCAAAACAACTGCCATGAGTTCGTCGTGTTTTTGGGGCGACATAACAAAGGTGTGGGCGCCTTCCTTGTCGAGCCATTTCTGGAAGTCCAAAGCATATTTTTCTTCTGCGGGAGTAGTGGGGGTTAAGATGTAAGTTTTGTGTGCAACCCCTTTGCTGCCAGGACCAAACAGAGGGTGAGTTCCCAGAACTAAACCCTGTTTGATGTGTTCATGCATGACGCGAACGGGGTATTCTTTGATGCTGCATACGTCCATAACTGCTTGCCCTTCACAGATGATGGGAGCAATTTGTTTAACAACTTCTTCGAAGCTGCTGATGGAAACGCAGATAAGAATGCGCCCTGCCCCAGCACATGCCTGCTTAAAGTCAGTGGTGACTTCCACATTTAGGTCCTGTTTTAGTTGTTGGAGTTTTTGGGGGTCCCTGCCCGCGAGAACGACGTGGTCGCCTTTTTCTTTGCACCATTTTGCAAACCAGACGCCCATCTTCCCTGAGCCAAGGACCGCTGTTCTCATTGTGCAGCCTCGCAGATTTTGCCCAACGCAACTTCGATTTCGTCGTCAGGCGCTGTCAGAGAGATGCGGAAGTGCTCACGGTAGTCGCCAAAGCTGGTGCCTGGAGCAACTGCCACGCCTTTGTCAAGCAGGCTCAAGGTGTATTTTTCGGAGTCTAAGCCTGTTTTCTTGGGGAACACGTAGAAGGGCGCTTGGGGTTGAGAGAATTGGAAGCCTGCTTCGGAGAGCATTTTGCTTGCCAGTTCAGCTCGGGCTTTGTATTTGTTTTTGATGTTGGTGGCGATTCGGTCACGTAATTGTAGTCCGGTGTAGGCGGCTTCTTGGATAAAGACGGGCACGTTGTTGATGGTTATCTGGTTCATCTTGGTTATGTTGTCGACTAAGAGTTTGTTGGCGATTATGTAGCCGATGCGCCAGCCAGTCATGCTGAAGGTTTTGCTAAAACCGTTGCTGAGGATGTGTTTGCAGTCGCCGTCATAGTCGAGGATGCTTTGGGTTTCGGTGAAAGCGATGCTGGCGTAGACTTCGTCGGAAAAGATTGTTACGCCTTTGCGGTTGGCAACCTCCACGATGGCGTCAAGGGTTTCTTTGTCCATAACTTTGCTGGTGGGGTTGCTAGGGTTATTGAGAATAATCATCTTGGTATCTTGGTCGATGAGGGCTTCGAGTTTGGCGGGGTCGACTTTCCAGTCGTCTACAAGTTCGGTTCGGAGCAGTTTAACTTTGGCACCTATATTTTTGGCGATGAGTTCGTAGGCAGTCCAGTAGGGTGTGGGAATGATTATGTTTCCGCCTGCCTTGAGCGTCAAGTACATAGTGGCGTAGACGCCCCATTTTGAGCCAGGAGTAATAACCACGTTGTCGGCTTTGACACCGTGAATTTCAGCGATTTTTTCCCGCAGTTTCTTTTCGCCGTAAGAAGAAGAATACTTGGTTTTGCCAGCCTTCATAGCAGCATAGGCTGCTTCAACAATTTCAGGAGGGGTTTGGAGGTCAGGGTCACCTAGATTTAGGCGTATGATTTTTTTGCCTTCGCTTTCCAGCTTGAGGGCTTTCTCATTTATCTCGTACAGCATCTTCTTGATACTCTCCGTTAAGAGTTGCTTTCTACTCTTGAACGGAACTGCACATATTAACTATTTCGCGGTAAACCGCCTCAACCTGCGCGGGGTTTAAGCCTAAACGGGCGGCTTGCTCGCGAATACGGGTGTAAACTTCGTTTTCTCGGGCATGGTCATGAACGGGTAGCTTGTTGGCTTTTTTGGTGACACCGATTGTGCGGGCGATTTCTACGCGTTCTGCAAGCAACTTGAGAATTTGTTTGTCTGTGGTGTCGATTTTTTTTCGTAGAGCGGTGAGTTCGTCCATTCACTATTTCCTCGGCAGCGTTTTGGGGATGAAGCCTGCGCGTATCATGTGGTCTGCTATAGTGATGGCGACGGCGGCTTCGATGGCGGGCACCGCTTTAGGCACCACGCAGGGGTCGTGTCGTCCGCCCACTTTGACCTTAGCGTTTTCGCGTTTTGAGAGGTTAACGGTTTTTTGTTCACAGGCGATACTGGGAGTTGGTTTAATGGCAACACGCAATGTGATGGGCATGCCTGAGCTTAAACCACCCAAAATGCCACCTGCCAAATTCGTCGCTGTCATAACTGAATCATCATCTATTTCGAATGCATCGTTAGCTTCGGAGCCTCGCATCTCAGTTAACGCAAACCCAGCGCCAAATTCTACGCCTTTCACGGCGGGAACAATGAACAGTGCCTTCGCCAAATCCGCATCCAACGCATCAAACAGAGGCGCTCCAACGCCAACAGGCACTCCTAAAACGGCGCATTCCACGGTTCCACCGACGCTGTCGCCTGCTTTTTTGGCGTCCAAGATGGAGGTTTCCATTTTTTGGCTACACGCTAAGTCGGGGCACCGCGTGGAGGACTGGTAGGTGTTTTCTTTGATTTCTTCGGCGGTAAATTCTTTGTCAGTGTGGATTTTGCCAATTGAAGCCGTGTACGTTAATACGTCTACGTCGAAGAGGCTGAGGAGTTTTTTGGCAACTGCCCCTGCCATGATTGTTGCGACAGTTACACGTCCACTGAAACGTCCGCCGCCTCGATAATCGTTAAAGCCGCCATAGCGGATGGTGGCTGTGTAGTCAGCGTGGGCAGGGCGTGGCAAATCCCGCAACGACTCATAGTCGCTGCTTTGAGTCTGCTTATTTTCAACTACCATACAGATGGGAGCGCCTGTGGTGAACCCCTTGAAGACGCCGCTTAAAATTTGAACGCAATCCTTCTCAACTCGTCCTGAAACAAGTTCAGGCTTCTGCAACGGAATGCGGCGGTCTAAATCAGCTTGAACATCTGCTTCTGAAAACGGCAACCCCGCAGGGCAACCATCAACCACGACGCCAACCACCTTGCCGTGGCTTTCCCCGAAACTGGTAACAGTGAATTCTTTACCTATCGAGTTTCCCGCCATCCACATTAGCTCCTAACATGGCTACATCAGTGAAGAACTGCGGATAAGACTTTCTGATGCATTGTGCATCTTGGATAACGGTGTCACCTTCTGCCCGCAACGCGGCAACAGAGCAAGCCATAGCTATGCGGTGGTCACTGTGTGAATCGATGACTGCGCCGTGAAGGTTAGCGGGACCTTTGATGGTGAGGCTGCCTTCGTCCATGTCAATGTCGGCGCCCATCTTGCGTAACTCCAGAAATAGCGAGTTCAAGCGGTCAGACTCTTTAAGGCGCAGACGCTCCGCGTCATGGATACAGGTGGTGCCGTCCGCGTAGCAGGCTAACGCAGAAAGCACAGGAACCAAGTCTGGGATGTCACGGGCATCCACATCTGTCGCCTGCAACATGCCGCCTGTGCCTTCCACTTCAATTTGTTCGTCGCCAACCCTACAGGTTACGCCCATCTCTTTGAGGATGCGGACGATGGCTTTGTCGCCTTGAATGCTGCCGTAGTCGAGGTTTCTGACGGAGACTTTGGATTCGGTTAGGGCAGCAGTCGCCAACAGGAACGCCGCGGAAGAAAAGTCTCCGGGAACCTTACAATCTAACGGGTTGTAGGTTTGCTGTCCAGGGATTTTTATGTGATTAAAATCTTCAGAAATGGTTACATCAACGCCGCGTTTAGCCAAAACGTTCTCTGTCATGAGCACGTAGCTCTTGGATTCCAAGAGCGAGGTTAGGGTCAGTTGGGTGTCTGCTTTGGCTAGAGGACATGCGAACATGAGGCCCGAAACGAATTGGCTGCTGACATCGCCGGGCATGCTGGTTTTGCCGCCGCGCAAGCCGCCTCCGTCCACTTGAACAGTGGTGCTGGTTCGTGCTTTTTTGATGCTTGTCTGCGCGCCAAGCTTAGTGAGACTGTCTAAAAGTGGCTGTACAGGTCTGTTTGCCAGTCCGCTGCCCAAAACAAACACTGAAGGTCCTGAGGCTAAAGCAGCAACAGGAATCATGAAACGCAAAGTTGCCCCTGAATCGCCACAGTCAATGCGTTTGCGCACGTTTTTGGGCACAGACCCCGTGATAGTCCAGCAGTTGTCGGTTTGGACAACTTTTGCGCCAAGAGCCGTGACCGCACACAGTGTTGCCTCAGAATCGTTGGAGATTAGGGGGTTGAGTATTTTGCTGGTTCCTTGGGCAAGGGAAGCTGCTATGACCATGCGTTGCGTGTACGCTTTGCTGGGCGGCGCAGAAACCTGCCCCTGCAGCTTTGAGGTAGGATGGATAGTGACGTCGGTCAATTTAGGTTACAACCTTTGCTTTGGTACAATTTAGCTGTGCAGGTATTATTTGTCCTTCGTGGCTCTGCCACGCCTTTTTCACGTTGTCTATGCGTGTTTCGGGGACAAGAGCGGTTACGGCGGGTCCTTTGCCGCATAGTCCTGCGGCGGTGGCGCCTGCAGCCAACGCATCCAACGCTGCTGAGGGGTCAAAGCCGAATGCAGAGCTGTAAATTAAGCCGTTTAGTGAAAGGGCAGTCCAAAAGTTGCCTGCAGCAGCTTCCTTGTAGGCAACCTTCACCATGGAACCTAAAGTGTGGAGGCGGTCGGTGTCTACTTTGCCGCTGTACGCCTTCTTCGCAGGCACAAGAAACAAAACCGAGCAGTCTTTGGGCAGCGTAAACTGCTGTACAAGCTTCCGGTTGACATTGTCGGTAACCACAACGCCGCCGAAAAACGAGGCACAAGCATCATCAAACGCCCCCGTCACAGTAACTTTTGCATCAAAAGCAGCATCAATACCCAAGTTAACAATCTCCAGGTCAGTGAGTGACTTGCCCAACGCTGCCACGGTGGCTAAGGCAACGGCGTTTGCTGCTACACTGCTGCTTTTCAAGCCGCGGGCTGCAGGAATGTTGGAGTCGGTTCTGACTTTGGCGCCGAATTGGTCTTGAACCCCAAAGCGCTGCAAAACGCGGGCAACAGTTCGCTCCACCAGCAAAGTGCTCTCCGCTGGGTCAGAAGAAATCTGTACGCTAACTTCGTGCGGTTGGCTGGTTAATTCGACGTTTGCCTTAGTCCACAAGTCCACGCCGAACGCTGCACCTTCACCTGTCGCCATGGCATTCACGATGGTTGCCGCTCCATGAGCAACAGCCTCTGCTTTCCCCATCACAGTTTTCACCTATTTCTAAGCTGATTTACGGCTGCCTGCCTCATAACTGCTACGGGAGCTGCCTTGCCAGTCCAGATTTCAAACGAGGCTGCCCCTTGATAAATGAGCATTTCTACACCGCTTATGACGTGGGCGCCTGCGGCTTTGGCGTCTTTGGCAAGTTTGGTTTCTTCTGGGTTGTAGACGATGTCCATGACTGTAAGGCTGGGTTTGAGCCATTTTTTGTTGACAAGTGTCTGGTCAGGGTTAGGGTGCATGCCAACGCTGGTGGCGTTGATGAGGATGTCGGCGTCTTTGAGGCTGGCTTCGATTGCTTGTGCGGACAGGTCACCTGCGGTGACTTTTAAGCCAAATTTCTTGTTAATGGCTTCAGCGAGGGCAGCAGTTTTTTGGGAAGACCTATTGAGCAGGGTCAGTTCGCCGACTTCGCGTGCTAAGGTGTAGGCGATTGCTCTTGCAGCGCCACCTCCGCCCAGCAACACCAGCTTTTTACCATTTAGGTCGGTGCCGTTGTCTTCTAAGGCTCGGTGTGCGCCTGCACCGTCAGTGCTAAAACCACGAAGCCTGCCGTGGTCGTTGAAAATTGTGTTGACTGATTCCAGAAACCGCGCTGCCTCATCTACTTCTTCGAGGAATGGGATAACGGCGTTTTTGTGGGGCATGGTTACGTTGAAGCCTACGATGTCAAGCGCCCGCATCCCCCGTAACGCCGCTTCCACTTGGGCAGCGGGTACTTGGAACGCGACAAACACCGCATCCATCCCCATCGCTTCAAATGCCGCATTCTGCAACGCGGGACTTAGCGTGTGCTCTATGGGGTCGCCGATTACGCCGTAAACTTTGGTTTTTCCCGAAGGAGTCATCTTAAACAAGCTGCAGCAACGCATAGGCTTGCTGCATTTCCTGCACCGTCATTTGTCCAGGCGCCGTTTCACTCCCGCGTTCAAGGGCAGCGAAGGTGAAGAAGCTTCCAAACGCAGGTGAAAGCAGCCGCGACATCTTGCCCAACTCACCCATGGCAAAGCACACGGGCTTTTTGCGAATCGGAGCCCCCTGCACAAACTCGAGCAAGGTTAGGTTGTCGTCGAGTTTGGTGGCGGTTGTTACGATTTTGTAAACGTCTGCGCCGCTGGAAATTTCCCGCTCTAAGATGCGGGTTAACTCTGCGATGTTGGGGGTTTTGTTGTTGTCGTGGTGGGAAACGATGCATCGGGCACCTTTTGCCTTGACTTGAGTAAAGAAGCTTTGCAGTTTGGGCGCCTGTAAATCTGAATCTACATACGCAAACCCCAACTCCGCTGCCTCTATCAGCAAAGCCTGTTTTTCAGCTGAGCTTCGGCGGGAATGGTCCGTTGCAATCAGCGGCGTCTTAGCATGTTCAGCCACACTTGCCACTTCTTTAGCGGAAGAAAATTGGTCCAAACGGATTTCAACAAAGTCCACCTGCGCCGCCTCAGCCTTACGTAGCAGTCGCTGAGCTTCCAAACCGCTTTGAGGCTGAATAGAAACGCAGATGCGGATAGTCAACGTTCAATCACCGTTTCATCTGTGACGGAAACACCAAAGTGCCTACCGCCCTTCGCCGCCACGTGCACCACGACTTCGTCGCCTGCCTTGAGGGCGGTGACGGGGGTGGAGCCGTTGGGGGTGACGACGCGGATGGTTTCGGCGTTTTGCAGGATGGTTTTGATTCGTTTACCGTTAACTTCTGCCTCAACTAATATGAGGGGGCGGAACTCGATTTTGACTCTGCCGACGTTGGCTTTGCGGGTTTCGCCTTGGCGGCTCACTATGATGACTTCGTCGCCTGCCTTGAACTCAGACAAGTAACGCGTGTTCTCCATAGAACCCAACGTGTACATGGAAATGGAACCTGCGTTCACGCGGAACGGACGCGAAGCCACGTAGGGGTTCTCATTCACTTCTGCTTCAACCAGAAACAGCCCCGCCGACTGACTGCCGATAATCATGCCTTCGCCTGTCGCCATCAAGTCGCAGGTGTCGATGCATGCGCGTGCGCCTGTGCCGAGAGGTTTGGTTGCGACGATTTTAGCGGTTGCCATGGCAAGTTTGGGAGCTTGCTGTTTGATGGCTTCGGCGGTTTTGCAGATTTCGTCTGCACTATCCGTTGTAAGTAGAACGCCATCAGTGCCCAGTTCTAAGGTTTCTAGGACCAGTTTGGCGTCTGCGGCGTTGGTGACTTCTGCGATGAGTTTGCTTTTACCGCGTGTTTTTGCAATGACATTTTCTAAGGGGATGACACGCCAGTTTTGGCAGTTAATGACCACTGCATCTGCGCCTTGTTCGGCGGCTTTGACGGCGTTGTTTTCATCTTCTTTGCCGTGGATAGTGACTCGGAGAACCACTTTTTTGCCGTCCTTCTTTAACGCTTTCAACGCGGCAGCGTCAAACTTGGACGTAACCAAAAACGCTTCTTTGCCAGAGGTAACTACGCGTTCGCCGTCTAAGACTGCGTCGCCCAACTCCGCGGCGAGTTTAGTGAGTTTTTCTTTTTCTGGAGCGTCTTTGCTTATTTGAATCCAAAGTTCCTTCAACGGACGCCACCTAAGATTTTTAATGCATCAGCAACGGAAGAATTTTTGTGCACTATAGCAGAGAGAGCCTTCACCATCAAAGTTGAGTTTTGACACTGAAAGACATTGCGACCAATAGAAAGACCAGCACTACCAGCCTGAAGTGCTTCCTCAGTCATTTGGAGAACATCTAATGCAGTTTTGGCTTTGGGTCCACCTGCAATCACGACTGGAGCGGGGCAGCATTCGATAACGTGCTTGAAGGATTCTACGTCACCTGTATAGTTAGTTTTGATTATGTCTGCGCCCAGTTCTGCACCGAGGCGGGCAGCATGCGCCACCACTTCAAGGGCGTGTTCGTTGGTGATTTTGGGCCCTCGTGGGTACATCATAGCTAAAAGGGGCATGCCCAGTTGGTCGCATTCGTCTGCGACTCTACCAAGTTTGGCGAGCATTTTGTCTTCGTCTTGGGCACCCACGTTGATGTGAACGGAGACTCCGTCGGCGCCGAGGCGGACGGCTTCTTGAACCGAGCACACTTGGACTTTGTTGTTATGGTTTGGACTAAGATTTGAAGCCCCTGAAAGCATCACAATCAGCCCCGCGCGACCTGTGTCAACCCGTTTTGCGATGCCTTTGTGCACCAAAACTGCGTCCACACCCCCGTCTAGGAGTCGGTTTATGGTTGTTTGCATGTTTTCGATGCCTTCACAGGGTCCAATGGTGACGCCGTGGTCCATGGGCACGACTACTGTGCGGTCGTCTTCTTGGAAGATACGAGTTAACCTGCGCTTTTTACCTTGGTTCATGCTCTGGTTTGCTCCTCACATCATTCTCGATTTGTTTGGTTTCTACTTTACGGTTTGCCTCTTAAGGATTTTCTGATAAGCTCCAACGCGTTTTCTCGTTGAGGCCAATCTACAAACAGCAAAATGCTGGATGCAATGGTCAAAATGCCCGAAATGTTGATGCTGTTGACTCGTAGAATCTCGCTGATTTTGCCTATGATGCCTTGGGTTTCCTCTAAGCCGACTCCGCGGATTTTGAGGAAAACAAGGTCCTTTTTGACAGCCATGGCTTTGGTTTCAGTGTGTGTAGTCACGATTTGGTGGATGTCGTTGTAGAGGGCTTCAAGGGGTTTTTCAGCGGAAACGTAAAGGATGGCGGAGTTTGTGTTGGTGGACATTCCGACTAGACGAGTGTACTGTTTGGTTTTAGCGACTAATCCTTCGAGGATTTTTGGATTGTCGATTATGTTGTTGCCGACGACTGTGATTTCCGAGATGGGAGCGTCGTTGGCTTGTTCCACATCCAGCTCTGTAGCTAAAGCGCCTGTGATTATGGTTCCTTCTTTGGTTAAGTCGCCATGCGCACTGTTGATAACGCGAACGTCAACTGATTTTGGCTTGTACTTGAGGGCTTTAGCGTGAATGAACTTGGAGCCTGAATCCGCCAGCCCAACCAACGTGTTTACGTCAATTCGGCTGATGCGTTTGGGATTGGTCACTATTTTGGGGTCACCTGACATTATACCATCGGCGTCCGTAGCTAAAACCACTTCGTCTGCGCCTAAGGCTTCTGCCAAAAGAAACGCCGTGGTGTCACTGCCGCCTCTGCCCAGCGTGGTGGTTTTGCCTTCTGGAGTGCGTCCTACGAAACCGGCAATAACAGGCACAATACCCTTCTCAACCACTGGCAACACAAGTTCTCGGACGCGTTGCTCGCATTCTTTGCGCTGGGGATTGGCATTTTGGAAGCAAGAGTCGGTGATTATGGGCCAGTCGTCATCTTTGGGGTCGAAGTAGCGGGATTCGACGCCGTTAGTTTGCAGGGCGGCGGCGAAGATGCGCACGCTGGTCCGTTCACCCATCGACAAGATGTCGTCTAAAACGTGTTTTTCGAGTTTTCCGTTTGAAGAGTTGTTGGCGGCGGTCAAGAGAGTGTCGGTTGTTTTGCCCATGGCAGAAACGACGACGGCGAGTTTGGTTCCACGTTTAGCTTCGTTAACGACGGAGGCTATCGCTCGTGAAAGCCTTTCGGGTTCGCCGAGGCTTGAGCCACCGAATTTTACGACAATTTTTTTGGCAGTTTTTTCAGTTTTCATTAACTCATCCATCCCACGCCCAGAACTTGACAAAATTTTTCAGTCCTGGGCTTAACTAAAATAGAGATAATAAAAGCAGTATTCGAAGCTATAGAATCGTGTCGATTTGCTTTTTTCTGGAAGCATTATCTTCAACGTTATAGCCTCGAATCTGTTAATCCAGACATCCCCTGAGAAATAAAAGCATTTCGGAAAAGGGAAAGGGAGGCTATGGTCCAGTTTGCCGCTCTGAACCCCACAACCCATCAAGCAGAAGAGTTACCCTTTTTACGCAGCGTAATCACAGCCAAAACGGCGGCAATAGCTACGCCTACAATGGCAACGCCTAACAACACCCATTCAAGCCAACCTGCATCTTGACCTGACCCATTTGACGATTCAGCGGGAGTGTAGTTGGCGAAAACGCTAAGGTTGCTGTTGGTTACCGAGTTCTCGGAGGGAAACGGGTTCAGGGAGTCTGTGGTTGTGGTGAGGTAGATAGCTTTGCCTGCAGTGTTAGGCGCATAGAAATAAGTTCCCGCACTATCCAAAGCCACGCCCAGCCAATATAAGCCGCCACGTATGCCAGGATAAGAAACATCAAACGTAACCCATTCTCCTGAGGTGCCCTCCACCGTTACAGCTTCACTTTGAGCCAACAGCACATCGGGTTTGCCGTCGCTGTCCGAGTAAATCACTGCCCTAGCCGTGGTGCCGCCTGTAGAAAGATAAACTTCCACAGAAGTTATGGTACCCAAGTCTGATGGACCGGTGAAGTTACAGACCACTATGCCACCGAACGTAGCTGAGTTGGAGGTTCCGACGCTGACGCTTCCGAAACTGGAGGTTGCTGCATGTACATTCGCCGCCAGCAACGTTATGGTTAACACTGCTACAAGACAAGTTAATCCTGCCACTTTAGGGACGTGACCCATTTTCCATTCACCAAGCTGCCTTCTATTTGGTGTGCTTTGGCTTTAAGAGCTTTACCTACGTTACCCAACAAAGCAAAGAAGGGGCTGGGGGTTGGGGTTATTTTTCTCTCCACCGCGTGACCCGTGCGCCCAAAAAGATGAAAACCACCGCCAACGCCGTCACAATCGCGATGTTAATCATTATTGTATCGGGGAACTTTGTGATCATGGTGGCTTTGAGTCCTTCGGAGAAGTACGTCAGGGGCAATGCGGAAGAAACTGACCTCAAATACGTCGGCATCAACTCCAACGGGAAATACACACCCGAGAGAAACATCATTGGAAACGCGATGGCGTTGCCGACGGCGTTTGCTGCCTCCACATCCTTAAACAGCCCCGACAGCGTCATGCCAATGCCTGAAAACATAACAGACCCCAAAAAGATCATCAACCACGTAACGGCGTCGGGAATGATGCGCACGTTAAACATCACCCAGCCTAAGCCAATCATGATTCCTGCAAGAATCACGTTCAGCAGGGTTTGGCTTAAGATGCAGCCGACGATCCAGTCCATTTTTGTCAGCGGCGTGATGGAGAGGCGTTTGATTATGCCGCGGCGTTTGAATTCGGTGTTGGTGGAGGTTAAGCCGATTATGCCGTTTGTCATTATGAAGGCGGCGGTTATGCCGGGGATGTAGAAGTCGACGGTGCTGAATTGGTTGCTGGAAACGGTTTGGGAGTTTATGGTTATGACGTTTTGGGCGCCGATGAGTTGGTAGTTGAAGGCGTTGGCGACGCTGGCTACGATGCTTTGCACCATAGCACCAGATGTGTCAGAGGGGTCAAGCATGACCGTTAGGGTGGCTTGGGCGTCGGGGAAACTGGCGTTAAGCTTCTCAAGCTGCACCAACCCCTCTTGAATGCTTGCCTGCTGGGACTCATTTAGGTACGGCGCAAAATACTGATACGACATATTCACCGTATCCACGCAGATACCCACACGAACCTTCAAAGTGCCATTAAGCAAATCATCTTCAAACCCATCAGAAATCACAAGGATACGCATATTTCCACCTAAAGGTCCTAAATCGTCGCGGGCGTAACTGGTTGCATTTTCTAACGCTGGAACCGCTTTAATAGTGAAAGTGTCGGTGCTGTTTAGGGCACTTATGAACGCGGCAGACAATTCGGTGGGGTGACCATCAGCGGAAACATCTTGGTTTTGCACAAACAAATCGTATTTGGAGGTTCCGCCGATGCCGGAAAAGATGGCGCCAAACACCACCAACAAAAGAATCGGAAACATGATACTGAAAAATAGCCCTGCCCGAGACCGCAGCCAATTCTTCGTAACTGCTTTGAAGATAGTTATGAACTTCATTTTACTTCGCCCTCGTCAGAAATGGTTGACCCTGTAATTTTGAGGAACACATCTTCGATGGTGGGGGTTTGGATTTCGATGTCAGCGGCGGCTTTGTTTTCCAGAAGGTGACTCATGATGCCCCAAAAAGCGTCGAGGTCATCAATTTTGACTTCCACATCACCATCTGCTGTCACCACCACATTATCGAACTGGCTCTGTAGAGCGTCGGCTAACTGTTTGGAGGCTTTTCGTACAATGAGCACTTTTAAGCCGCCGTACTTGGAAATTAACTCTTGAGGAGAACCGATGGCTGCGATTTTGCCTTTGTCAATTATGGCGATGCGGTCGGCGAGAACTTGGGCTTCTTCCATGTAGTGGGTAGTTAAGAAGACGGTTTTGCCCAGTTTTTTGAGGTTGGCAATCACTGCCCAGACGTCTCGGCGTGCCTTCGGGTCTAAGCCTGTA
Organism: uncultured Candidatus Bathyarchaeia archaeon; assembly: GCA_964616775.1. GTDB lineage: Archaea > Thermoproteota > Bathyarchaeia > Bathyarchaeales > Bathycorpusculaceae > JADGNF01. The sequence goes on along the minus strand of CAZTRN010000012.1, from coordinate 24,741 downwards.
GTGGGTTCGTCTAAGAAGACCAGTTTGGGGTCACTGACCAACGCTGCGGCGATGCCGACCCGCTGCTTCAAACCGCCCGAAAGATTCTCAAACTTCGCGTTCGCCTTATCCTCCAAGTCCAGCATCTTTATGACTTGGTCTACGCCGACTGTTTTCTGGTACATGTCGCCTATGAGGCTGATGTTTTCTTTCACCGTCAACTTGTCAAGTGCGTTAAAGTCTTGGGGCAAAACGCCGATTACACGTTTAATTTGCTTCACTTCAGAGTCTTTGCTTACGTCAAATCCACAGACGAGGGCTGTTCCGCCTGTGAGGGGGCGGAGGCATTCGAGGATTTCTACGGTGGTTGTTTTTCCAGCGCCATTTGGACCCAAAAACGCAAACACTTCACCCTCATTAACCGAAAACGAGATGCCATCTACTGCTTTAAGCTCACCATACTGTTTTGTGAGCATGTCAACTTGCACCACTGCCTTGCTCATGTGCTCTCCCAGCACACAGTCTACGAGAGAACTGCATATAACATTTTTTAGACCGTTTTCTTTCAAAACACGGAGCATTAACTGCTTGGGTCAACTTTGATTATTTGCGGAATTTTCCCCCAAGTGCCCACGATGCCCTTGAAAAGAATCAAGGCGCCTTCAACTCCGTCAATGGATTTGGCAACGTCTAGCCCACCCTGAATTGCGCGGTCGGTATTGTAGCCTTTCACTACGTTGCAAACCGCTGTGGCTGCCGCGTCCGCCAATCCTGCGTCTTTGCAAAACACTGTTGCCGCTTCTGCATTACCAAAGCTGAACGCGTGACTGAACTGTCCTGAACTGGTTGCGACACCTATGGGGAATTCGGTGAGTCTAAATCCAAACCGCCGCGAAAGTGGCTCCTCACCCGCCGCCACTGCGACGTCGATAGGTCGGTCGGAGATGGCTGCGATTTCGCCGCCGTCCTCCACAACCGCCACCTTGCACCCTACCGCCAGCATGTCTTTTACGGCTAAATCTGCCAGAACCCCCGCCACTGCTGCCATGGGTCCAACGTTAGCTTTCGCCCCTGCTTGAGCCATGAGCTTCGCCACCTCAGGTCCCTCAGCCACGGTGTAAGGGTTGAGGGTGTATTCGAATTTGGGGTGTGAAGAAATGTAGGTTTCCAGTTGGGTGCGGTTATATTTGAGAGATTCTTTGGCGGCTTCTATGCCTGATTGATTATCGCAGATGATGACGCAGTTGGTGTCTTTGTAGTTGAATACTTCTTTGAGTAGATTGCGCATGGCTAAGCGCCTATTTTAGGCTGTAAACCTCCGCGTGGTTCTGGTTTACGGATTTAATGGCTCGGGCAGGACACGCGTTTACGCAAAGACTGCAGGTGCTGCCTGCGCATTTCTCCTTGTCAAACACCACCGAAGCATCCTTATCGACGGTTATGGCATCCATTGGACAAAGCGCCACACAAGACCCGCAGTTGATGCATTTGTCCATGTCTACCTCTATAAGTTTGGGTACGCTGACGATGACGCCGCGGTCCCTAAACGCCGTAACCACCTTATCTAAGGCGTCCTCAGGAACCTCCGCCAACACTTCGCCGCCTTTGCTGTTAATTTGGGCGGTGATGAGGTTGATGGGTACTTTAAGTTCAAGGATTATTTCTGAAACTATGGGTTTCTCCACGATTTGCTCCGACAGCCGCAGCAAGATACGCGTCACGGTTATTTCTTCCTCCCCAGCAACTTAGCCACATCTTCAGCGGTCACGATACCTAACACTTTTTTGTCTGCGTCAATTACGGGCAACGCGGAGATGTTGTGTTCTGCCATGCGTTTAGACGCTGTTTCTAAGGGTTCGTCAGGTTTAGCAGTGAAAACTCTGCGAGTAATGATGTCGGCGAGAGAGATTTTTTCTTCCGCTAAGGCGCGGGTAATGTCCCATGATGTAACGATTCCGCAAAGTTTGCCTTCGACGTCTACTACGATTATGTGGTTGACGGATTTGTGAACGATTTGTTTAGCTACGGCGCTGATTTCGTCGATTTCTTTGCAGGTGACTGCTTTTTGCATTACGTTGCCTACAAATGCGGTGGCTTCAGTTTGCCGCATAGGCTTACAGATGCCCTCAAGCGGTAAACGGTCCACAGGCGCTGTCAAAAAGAACTCGCCTTGCGCAATCCAGTCTTTAAGGGTTGCAGCGACTTTGCGTGCCGTCTTGAGGCTAGACAAAGAACTGACACGCACTTTTTTGTCGCCTAACATGAGGCTCCCTGACTTCAACTCCTTGTAGCTAACTTTGGCAAGTTTAGGACGGTCACGACGGGGAACCCCATAATCAACCACGTTCGTGAATATGGCTTCGTCTCGGATGGCGGTCTTCTTAACTAAGCCCTCATTCAAGATGGGAATAGGAATCCCCAACCCCACATACAGCGTTGTGCCATACCCTGTGAAGCTGGCGCCTCGTAGGAACTCGCTGCTCATTTTTTTGGCGTCGCCGCGAACCATTAAGGTGCCGTTTTGGGTTTTGGCTTCATGCTGAGTTCCTTCTCCGATAATGTAGCCTTGGGCGCCACCTAGAAAGATACGGGTGCCTGTACCGATGGTTTCGTAGTCGGGGTCGTTGGCTAGGGGGTTAAGTTCGCCTGCACCTGAATAGGTGGCGTTACGCATGCGGGGCAACAATTTGCCCATGTAAGTGTAAATGGTTTCGTCGCGGCTGTTCACGGCGCAGTTATAGTGCTGATAGCAGTTGCGGAAGTTCAGCAAGTAAAACTGGTTCAAATCTTCTTTGGTCAGGTTAGTGTGTAGTTGGGTACGGGGGTAACAGTCGGTGCCTGTCGCAGTTGCCCGAAGCTCCACTTCTTTACCGTTAACCAAATCCTCAATTACATGCCCGCCACCGTACTCAAATGGTTGCGACTGAGACATAGAAGTGGCGCCTATGAGAAGGTCCACTGCTGCACCTGGGTGGCAAATGGGCACGTCATTAATCCATGCGTTGTCAATTTTAATCGGTGGGTCTGAGTGTCCAATGTTTATGATAGCGCCTGAGCTACACATGGCACCGAAGGTGCCTGTGGTGACGACGTCAACTTCTTTAAAAGCCACTTCGACGCCGCTGCTTTCCACCAGTCGCTTCATTTCTTCCGCTGTTAAAACTTGGGCATCGCCCTTTTTGATTTTCGCGTTAATTTCTTCGATTGTGCGGGAGTTTTTTTGGGAGTTGAGCGCTTTTTCCTCCAACCAGTAAGAAAGCGAATGGATTCTACAGCTATTAATAGGTTTTGCAGTTTCTCATGAACCCGAAGTAGAGGTTACACCGTTACGAAACGAAGCTATGCAACATTTTATGGGCAGAAGTTTGGAAAAACAAACATGGATACGGAAAACCTACCGATTGGCAAAACTTTATTACACCGCCTAACGTTTTGCTTGGTAACCTAAAAGGTGCAACATGATGAAATTAGGCACATACGTGTTTCTACCAGAGAAAGCTGAAGGCTTTGATTTCCACTTATTCCGCGTAAAGCCTGAAGTAGGCAGACGCATGCCACCCATGGAAGACATGTACAGCAACATCGCCATTTTCGGTGACAACGTAACTGCACGTAACCACCCTGACTGGATCAGCCAATCACCGCTGGGTCCAGCATGGCGAACCAACAACAACTTCAACGTCCGCTGGGACATCCTCTGCCACACACAACCTGAACACCGCGCAGAACAATTGGACTACATCGAAGACGTCGCACGCCACAGCCCAGGTGTCTGGCTTAACAGCATCCACTTTGCTGAGCACGGACACTGCACATGCCCCCGATGCAACGAGAAATGGAAGAAAAGCGGCTTAAGCTGGTTAGAGTGGAGACGTAAAGAAGTTACTGACTACATGGCTGAAGTTAGCGAACGAGTACGTGACCGCGCTAAGAAGAAATTCGTCATCGGCGTCCTTCCAGACCCCGTGACCAGCTACGAGCGTTTCGGCATAAACTTTGACGACCTCGCACCCTTGACCGACGAATTCCTCGTGGTCATGTTCAGCAAGAACTACGCCACACCATGGTACTGGGAAATGCTCACCCGCGCTTTCAAGAAGACCTTCAAGGAAGTGCCTCTGAACATTTCATTGTATGTTTTCGGTCCAGGCGACGACCCAGCTGAAGTTGCCACTCCAAGCGAGCTGTTGACGGTCTCCGTTCGTATGGCCCGCGCAGGCGTTGACAACATCCTTTACTTGACTGAGAAAGCTTCTCAGTTGGCTGATTTCCAGAAAGCAGCTCTTGCTCTTCCAGACCTTCGTGAGCGTCTTCGAAGCTACGGCGGTCAACCAGTGCAAGACTACTTGGACTTGGTCCAGAACTGGGAAAAGGTCGTAAAGTAAACTTCAACCAATCTTTTCTTTTTTTATTTTCTGTTTCTGCTGCGAAGCGAGTTAACGCTTGAAAAAGCCGTTTACGCATTCAAATGCTCATCTTTTTGGGGCTGAACTCACCGTTTTAGCGTCCTAAAAGTTGAATAGATAACCAAAGTTTTTAGGGGTGAACTCCAAAGCACTCTAATACACTAGAGAGGGGCGTGAAGGAATGGAAGCCGTAGATGTTGTACTGTTAACGTTTAACAGCGACCGCAAGCTACGCGACTGCATCGACTCCATTTACCAAAACGTCCCTGTGCATAAACTGATTGTTGTTGATGGGTGCTCAAAGGACCACACTCCGGCGATTTTGGCTGATTTTCAAGAACGCTATGGCAATGTCCAAATCATCACCGACAGGGGCACGCGGGCGACCGCGCGGCAAAAAGGCATCGCTGAGGTGACAACCGACTGGTTCCTCTTTGTTGACAGTGATGTGGTTCTTTGTCGAGATTGGTATAAAAAAGCTCAGCAATGCATAGCTGATGATGTGGGTGCGTTGTGGGGCACAGAAGTCTGGTCCACCATCCAACGGCCAGCCATCCTAAAGTATTTTCTTTTGATAACGCGGAAAATTTTTGAACTTCGCGGTGGAACCCACGACACGTTAATTCGAACTAAAGCCGTCAAGGGCATCCAAATTCCGCCCAACCTGCACGTGTTCGAGGACACCTACATTAAAGAGTACATCGCCAAAAGAGGGTATCGCGTGATTCCTTGTTACAGTCCATTTTGTGTTCACTATCGTCCTGAATATGTTTGGACCTTTAAGGGAAGCTTGGCGATTCTTCTAGAGTCAGTTCGGTTGGGTAACATTAGGATACTTTTGCAGTTGACGGCGGCGTATGGGTTCTATACGGTTTACGCGTTTTACCAGATGCTGTCAAACAAACTCATGTAAACGGTTATCTGATGGCTTCGTAGCTGGAGTCATGCAGCCGCTTCAGCAAGTAAAAGTCGAAGTAGTTTCGCCACCAAATCTGGTAGCTTTTGAGTAGCCCCCACTGTTTTAGGCGGCGGCTGGATTCAAACACGGGAGAAGATAAAACTTTGATTTTGCCCAGCTTCGATGACTTACCGAGCAGTTCAGTTATCTCCATCATGTAAAGGGCTTCGTTGAAACCTTTGATTTGGTTGAAGGAGCTGCGTTTGATGGCGATGATGTCGCCGCGGTTGTAGAAGGAGATTAGCAGGGGGAAAAGGGCGCAGGCTTTGATAAACGCACAATCCAGTACGTAAAACAGTTTCGCCGATGCCGAGAGCTTGTCATGCCAAGCGGGCACAACAAACGAAATCGCAGCCACTGCACCTTTGTTTTGAAAAACGTTATAGACGTCTGTGAGGGTGCTTTTTTGCACCATCGTGTCAGCGTCCATGAACACGAGAAGGTTACCTGAAGATTTGGCGGCGCCGTAATTGCGGGCTGCAGACACTCCATTAGGCGGCAAACAATGCACATTACAGGTGAATCGTCTAGCAATCGTGGCGGTGTTTTCGGCGCTGCTGTCCACCACAATCAGTTCCGTCTTGATGCCCTGCTTCTCAGCTGCTTTCATAGAAGCGCGTAGGTAGCTAAGGGTGTCGGCTATGTAGTTCTGTTCGTTTTTGGTAGCAATGATGATGGATAAGTCGTACATTGCTGAGTTTCCTTTAGGGGGCTATTTGCGGAGGGCTAACCACAGATGGTCAGAGGTAGGACGGGGGAGTATACTTGTTTGTCCGTTTGGTTGGGTTAACATTCGTTTAGCGGCGTCACTTACAAACTTGCCGATTATCGTGGCGGGGATGTTTTGGTTTTGAAGTTTGTCAAGAATGTTTGTTGCCTTGTTTGGTTGAGCGGCGATAAGCAAGGCACCTGACCCGATAAGCCGCAACGGGTCGATATCAAAATATTGGCAGATGGTGGCGGTTTGGGGTTCGACACGGATTTTTTCGCGGTAAAGCTCAAACCCCAAGTTTGCGCCGTCAGCCATTTCATGAATGCCTCCAACGATGCCGCCTTCGGTGGGGTCATGCATGGCGTGCACGCCGCCGGTCTGGTAGGCGGTTAAGGCGTCTTTGACGACGCTGATTCGCTTGTAAAAGTCCTTGGCGTCCTGCAATGCTTGGGGGGAAAGAACTGTTTTGAGGGCGGTTTCTCGGTCGCTGGCAAGAATGGCTGTTCCTTCGATGCCGGCGCTTTTGGTTAAGATGAGGTCGTCGCCTGCTTTGGCGTTTTTGGCGGTGACGTAGTTGCCTTTGGGGGTTATGCCCATGGCACAGCCCACCACAATTGGGTGGGGTAGCCCTGGCGTTGATTCAGCGTGTCCGCCCACGATAGCCATCCCCAACGCGCATGCCGCTTCGTTCATTTGGGCGCTTATGGTTTCTACCATGGTTTTGTCGGCGCCTTCAGGCAACATAAAGCAGCTGAAAAGAAAGGCAGGTTCGACTCCGAAAGTGGCTATGTCGTTGGCATTTACGTTGACGGCTAGCCATCCGATGCGTTCCACGGCGCCCGTGATGGGGTCCATGGAGACGATGACGGATTTTTCGCCTGCGTCAAGCACGGCGCAGTCGACGCCTGCGGTGGGTCCTAAGGTGACGTCGGGGCGGTTGGCGCCTAAGTTTTTGAAAACGACTTCTTTGAGGAGGTCGAGGGGGATTTTTCCGGGCGGTAGCGTGCGGGGTGCCTCACATCAGGTTGGTTTTGGTTTTGAGTTGGGGGAACACTTCTAACACTGCATGCATGATGGGTAACGCGACTAATAACCCAACGGTCATCTGCACCAAGTTAAAGGGAACTTCAGCTAAGGCAACTGCGAAGGGGTAGCCGAGAACTAGCTGTTCGTAGATGAAGTAGCCTGCAATCATTTCGGCGCCTCCGACGGTTATGGCAAGGACGGCGCTTAGGGTTCGGTTTTGGGTGTATTGTTGCAGTTTTTGGTTTAGTACGCCTACGAGGGTGCCTTCGATTGCTTTTATGGGTAGGGTTCCGAGGGCGAATTGGGGGGCGAGCAGGATGTCGGCGGTCATGGCGCCTATGCCTCCGCTGAGGGCGCCGACGAAGGGTCCGAAGATGAGGGCGGCGGTGTAGATGACGGTTTCGCCGAGGTTGAAGTATCCGCTTGTGGCGGGGATGGCGACGACTAGGGAGTAGGTTGCGACGAAGACGAGGGCGGCGAATACTGCGGAGGTTGCTAGTTTGAGGGTTGCTGTTTGGGTTTGTTTTTGCATGGTGTGTTCCTTGTTGGAAAAGGGTTGATAGTATAGTTGTGACTATACTATGTAATAAGGGTTCTCTACAGCTACATCAACAGCTTCAAATCATCAAACGCCGCCAACACCCGCCGCCCCCGCTCCGTCAACCTAAAAAACCGCCGCCCCGACTCCTCATACCCCACAATCAACCCCTTCTCCGCCAACTCATTCAAATGCTGATAAACCGCCGCACGCGTCATAACCTTACCTAACTTAACCCACAAATCATACCCATACGTATCGCCCCCACTGAGGATGCGCAGGATTTTTTCTTTGGTGCTAATCTCCAGTCCTAAGCCGGCGGTTTTCTGCTTCTTGGTTAAAGCTTGCAAGACATCGGTGGCTTTGAGTCCGCTGCCCGTAATTAAACACACCACACTGCTGTCAGCAGAGATGTCGCCCGACTTGACGAGCTTCTGCAATGCCGCCACTGTTGCCGAACTTGCAGGCTCCGCAAAAACGCCCTCCAACTTGGCAACCTGCAACTCAGCTGTCAAAATGTCCGCATCTGAAACCGTTACGGCTAGTCCGTTTGATTCGACGAGTGCTTGGGTGGCAAGTTCACGTTGAAGCGGTTCACCGACAAGGATTGCGAGGGCGCGGGTTGTGGGATTGGCGGTTTTTTCGGATTTGGCGTTTTGGGTGGTGAAGGTGTGGGCTATGGGGGCGCATCCTTCGGGCTGCACGCCGACCATTCGCGGAAGGGTTTGGGTGATGCCTAGTTGCTGTAGTTCTTTGAAGCCTTTCCACAGCGAGTAGATGGTGCCGCCGCTGCCCATCGGAACCAGCACCCAGTCGGGCACGCCTTGTTGCTCGGCGATTTCGTAGGCGATGGTTTTTTGCGCTTCCACCACCAGCGGGTTAAGTTCGGCGGTGGCTTGATACCACCCTGTTTCTTGGGCTTCCGTTTGAGCTTGGCGGATGGCATCGTCTACTATGTCGCCGTGTTCTTCGATGACGGCGTCGTAGGCGAGCATCTGAGCTAGCTTGCCTACATCGACGACTTTGGGGACGATGACGTGGCAAATCAGCCCTGCTTTGGCGCAGTAAGCTGCCAGCGAGGCGCCCATGTTGCCGTTTGAGGCACTTACCAACGCCTCAAATCCCAAATCCATCGCATTCGAGGTCAACAGCGAGGCGGCGCGGTCACGGTATGAGTTGGTTGGGCTGCGGGTTTCGTCTTTGAGAAAAAGCAACTTCAGCCCCATGGTTTTGGCTAAGCGTTCGGCTTGGTGTAGCGGCGTTGCGCCTTCACCTAACGTCACCACATGCTCCACATGTGGAAGCAGCGAACGGTAGCGCCAGAGTCCCTGCCCCGAAAACTTTGCCCTGTCTCGTTCAGGAACTGCGGTGAGGTACTCCAATGTGCCGCTGCATTTGGCGCAGATGCTAATGAGCGGTTTATCGGGGTATTGGGTGTGGCAGTGGGTGCATTGGAGCAAGAGGGTTCCCTGTTATTGCGTGTCGGCGGAGCCTATTATGTTATGCCATAGGGACTTAGGTAGGTCTCTTTGGCTTTTTACCCCTAATGGGAAAAGGTTTATAATCCAGAATTTATCTTTTTGAACACTTTTTCACCATAATGAACAGTTAGTTGAACATTTTTCCATGCTTTTTGCCTTTCCGCACAGTTCCAGAAAGTTATTGCACTATTGATCGATATGAAAAAACTGAAAAAAGTTGTGAAAAAAATTGGTCGAGAGAATATAAAACACCTATTGAGCCTTTTAAATAGAGCCTTAGAGGTCATTTTGCTTGTTCTTAAGCTGTATTTTCTTTTAAAAGGTGATTTTCGGCGCTCTACACTTTGAGCCACTAATTCTTGAGCCACGCCAGTAAGTCACCAAACTTGTCGCCTACAAATGCAGCAGAAACCAACAAGCCACCCCACACCTGCAACACCCAGCCGCCACTCAACGCTTGTTTTGGTTCTGGTAAGTTCGTATGTGATGGCTTTTTCTGTTAATTTTCGGGTGATGATTTCGGGAGTTTGTTGACCATGTAAAAAATCGGGTTTAGGGTTCTAAGTGAAAAACAATTATAGAGAACGCAAGCAAAAAACAGAATAAGTTTTTTAGCCCTCGACGCATTTTTTCGCTTCGTTATGTATTTGTATTGCAAAGTCTCGGCAGACAAAACCATGATAACTAGGACTTTCAAGACTGTACTTCATAAGATAAGCACAAGCCTTGATGCATTTCCTTTTTCGCATCGCCTTAATTGCAGCTAAAGCAGATTCTTTCAGTTGTGTATTATCCAATTTATGAGGGCACTCATCCAACGCTTGCTTAACAATTTCCAAAAGCTGGTCACAATATGGTGTTGTTTTAGGAACACTCATTTTCAATACCCCCTTTTTTCTTGTTTATCAATGTTAAAATTTAAGACTTTCGCAATGACCTTCGAACTCCATCACCCGAAAGTTAACAACCAAAAAATCGACGACAAAAAACAAGCAAAATATCGCCCGAATTTTAACACCCAGAAGTATCGCCCACGAAGTTAACAGAACGCTTGTTGTGCCTTTAAATAAGGGGGGGTTAGACACTGCCACGCATAGCAGAGCGCACACGCTTTTTATGCACCAAAGGACCATTGCTTGCTCAACAACCCGTTGGCTCTCTTTGAAAGAGGGAAACCTTAAAGCCCCAAGCCACAAAATAGTACCCAAAGACGTGACTAATGTATGAGCACAAAACCCGTAAGAGAAGACCCAGTTAAACTTCACAAAGACGCTAACGCCCTCATGGAAGGCGGCAAACACGCTGAAGCCCGAGACCTATTTGTCAAAGTCGCCGAACTCTACTACAAAGGGCAGAACTATTTTGGCTCCGCCGAAATGTACTACAAAGCAGGCGAAGCCAGCTTCTACATGAAAGACTACGAAAAAAGCGCCGAGTTGTTCAAAAAATCCGCAGAAATCTCATTCAACAAAGGCTTTGAACGGTTCGGCGTCAGCGGCTTAGATTTTGCCCGCGACTGCGAAAAAGCACTCGGCCACACCGCCGAAGTCGAAGAGTTGACCAAGAAAATTACGGAAGTTAAAGCGAAGCTCGAGTCTTCCTTCTAACTCCCCCTTTATTCAACCAACCTACTTTTGTTGCGCCACGCAAACTTTAAGCTACCCAAACAAGCGCCCAGCCCCACAAGAAGCCAACACCATCAAATACGGTTAAAGTAGTCCATCGGCTCATACCAGTAAATGGTAAAGGTGCGGTTGCATTTGGAATTTTGGCATTTGTATTTGAGTTCTAAAACGTCGCCTTCGTAGCTGCGGACTATTGGCTTAACTGAGGAGTACGCTGTGTGAAGCAAGTCTGGGGCTTGCACTTCGAGGATTTCGCGGCAGAAAGGGCATTCGAGGGCGCGTTTACAAACGTTCATGCGATACCCTCCTGCCATAAGTATAGGCGCATCTGTGTTAAATATTTGGCGACAAAACATGCCTGTATTTTTTTGCAAAAACATTTTATGGCTGAAAAACAGCTCTATCTTGTGCTGAAAAACAGCAAAGCACCAGCATTGGTCATCCTATTATCGAGTCTTTTCGTCTGTGACTTATGCGTGGTGCCTGTGAACGCCAATTTCGTCCCTTACCCAGTTGGTACTATAACAGACATCCCAACGATAATAATAACGTCGCCTAGCCAAAACGCTACCTACAACCCCCAAGTTGACTTAACGTTTTCTGTAGCCATACCCGACTCTTGGGTGCCCATCACTGGGCAAGGCGAAACAATCAACGCAGGCATAATCAACAACATTACATATTGTCTTGACAACAACAAAAAAATCGTGCTATACACAGATAAGTCAACAACGCTCTCGGAAGAACTACCTAAAAAGCACCAATTTTCCATAACCCTAAACAATCTACCAGTTACCTGCCACAACGTGACGGTAACCGTTAATGGACAAACCACCTACTATTTAGACGCACAAGACCCATGGAGCCTGACCACTACACCTATTTCTGTTTCCCAAACATTAACCTTCGATGTAACGTCATCACCGCAGACTTCGCCAACAACTCCCGAATTCCCCGCCCTACTAATTCTTGCCGCACTCGCAGCAGCTACCGTAAGTTTAACCCTAGCCATCAAAAACAAACACCAAAACAAAAACTTACAGAAACAATAAAAAAACACAAACCAACTTTCCTTTAGCGTTCAGGGTTCGTTTTATGCCTGCACTTTTCAAAACCCTCGCACAACTACTCGAAAACCTCTCAAACACCCACACCTCCAACACGTCAAAACCATCTACGAACACCAATTCGCCAAAAAAGGCAGATATAAAACCCCACCGCATACTACAGCAGGAACCCGCCATGACCCTCAGTAACCGCGAACAATTCATCCAAACCTTCTACAGCCGCCAAGTCAACCTCAAAGAACTCGGCGAAAAAGGACAACAAAAACTCTGCAACGCCAAAGTTGCCGTCGTCGGCGTCGGCGGCTTAGGCACAGTTGCATCACTGTATTTGGCTTTGGCAGGCGTAGGATACCTGCGCGTCATAGACCAAGACATCGTGGAACTGCAGAATCTACATCGCCAAATCCTCTACACCCCCGAAGACGTAGATTACCCCAAAGCAGAAGCAGCCGCAAAACGACTCACAAAACTAAACCCGCTGGTACAGGTGGAGGCAGCATCAGAAAACGTAAACGCCGAAAACGTGGAACGCCTGTTAACAGACGTCGATGTGGTCGTGGACGGCTTAGACAACATGGGCACACGATACCTAGTGAACCGCACATGTGTTAAACGCGGCATCCCCTACGTGTTCGGCGCCGCCATAGGCATGGAAGGAAATCTGTCCGTGTTCACCCCCCAAACGCCTTGCCTAGAATGCGTCCTGCCCAACCTCTCCGACAATGAACTCATGACCTGCGACACCCGTGGCGTCATAGGTGCCACCCCAGGCATTGTGGGTTCTATGGAGGCACTTGAAGCTATCAAACTCATCGCAGGTTTCGGCGAACCCCTCACGGGCAAGCTGATGATTTGTGACTTCACTGACATGACATTTAACACCATCGACATCTCCAAACGCGCCAACTGCCCTGCTTGCCAAGGCGCCCAACAACCCGCAATCAAACAACACATGGCATGGCTATGTGGACAAGAAACCGCCAACATCAACCCCGACAAACCCCTCAAACTAAACCTGGCGCAAGTCTACGAGGTAGTTCAGCAGTTGAGTTTGCATGTGCATGTCAAATCGAATTTAGCGCTCATGTTCGACTACAAAGGGCTGGAAGTGAGCTTGTTTGGCAACGGACGCATGCTCATCAAAAACGTCAAAAACGAAAACGAAGCCCTGCAAGCATACAAAGAAATCGCAGCTATCCTGCACTTAACGTAAAACAAAAGAATTGGCTAATTAAAGAGAGAAAGAAAGGTGGTCGTTTAGACCATGCGTTTAACAAGCTCGTTGATGGCTTCGCCGCGGTAACCCGCTTCGCCGCCAGCTTTGAAGCTTTTCTTGGTTTTGCCCTTATAGCCCTTCTTTGGGGGACGCAGCTTAAAGACTGGAGTGATGCCCTCAAGTTTCCAGTAGGCAACTTTGCAGTTGTAGATGGCATCAGCAAGTTCATCGAGAGTTTGGTAGCCGACTTTCTGGGCATATTCATCGGAAAGCTTAGTGCTGCCAGACTTGCCACGCTGCTTCAACATCATAAGAACAGTTTCTTTGCTCGCTTCACCCCAAGTTACATAACTTTGGGCACGTTGCAACATACCCAAAAACGCAGGGCGACTGTCAATGATGACGGCGTGGTTTGTGTGTTCAAGGTGCAGCAGGGCTAAGGTTTCGCGGGCTTCACGCATAGCGCTCACTTGACCGCGAACTTTCACGACAACCATGCATTTGCATGCTTCAGTTTGTTGTTCTGCCATTTTAAGACACCCAATCCGTTGGAGTAATCAAGTTATAGGTCTTCTTCAACGCGTCAAAAGTTGCGCAAGCAAACGAAGGCACCGTTCGAGTGGACCCGTAAGTTCGGCTCCAGAGGTCTTTGACGCCGGCTAAGCCCAAAACCACTTTGGCAACTTCGCTGGCAACTAAGCCTAACCCTCTTGGTCCCGGAACCATGACAACACGGACACTGCCGCATTTGCCTTCAACTTGGAAGGGAACACTGTGGCCTCTGCCGCATCCGCATTCCCAACTGCCGCATCCCCGTTTAACGGGTATGATGTTGAGGCGTGCGTCTGCTGCAGCTTTTTCGATGGCGTTTCGAACTTGACCAGCTTTACCTGAGCCAAGACCTAGGTAGCCGTCACGGTTACCTACGCAAACGATGGCTTTGAAGCGGCTTTTTTCGCCTGCGTCAGTTTGTTTCTGTACTAGGTTAATGTTTATGACTTCCTCTTGCAAATCAGGAAGCAAGGCATCTACGATTTGGGGCTCCACAATTTTCAAGCCACTCAAGAAGACTTCATCGATGGAGGTGATTTTGCCTTCCTGAATCAGTTTGCCTAAGCGGGTTTTAGGAACCCACGTTTCCAAATTTACTTTTGGACGATCTCTATCTTGTCTTTGACGGGACATCATGCTTTCTTACCACCTGTCTTTTTAGCAGGTTTCTCACCGGCTTCTTTAGCGTCGGCTTTTTTGCGTTTAGGTTTAGCTTCAGGTTCTTCTTCAGCCTCAGCGGGTTCTTCTTTGGCTTTCTTTGCTGCAGGCTTCTTAGCGGGTTTAGCCGCTGCTTTAGGTTTCTCTTCAGCTTTCGGTTTCGCTTCTACCTCGGCTTTGGGCTTTGGTTCAGCTGCAACCTTTGGCTTTGCCTCCTGTTTCTCAGCAGGTTTCGCCTCAACTGCTTCAGGCTTCTTTACAGGAACCTGAGGTTTTTTAGCTTCAGCTTTAGGCTCAGCCTTGGCAGGTTTCGCTTCAACCTTAGGCTTAGGTTTTGCTGGACGAGGTTCAGCCTTTGGAATGGGCATACCAAAAGCAGTCAGGATGCTGTTGCGGACTTCGAAGAAGTGTTCGCTGAATTTTTCAGGAGCAAGCCCTTTAGCGGCCAAAGTGGAAAACTGTGGTGCATATTCGTCGGGGGCTCCGAGGCTTTCAACGTAGTCTTGGATGTGGTAGCCTTGAGTGCGTTCTTTGATGATTTTTTCTTCGTTGTGAGGAATCTCTACGCCTGCATCAACCACGCCACTCATGGTTGAAAACACTTTAGAGCCTTTAACTGGCGAAACCAAACCCAAATCCAAGATTGCTTCGGAGACATCGTTCTTTTTAGCTTTCAACCCACAAAGCAAACCCGTCAAGTATGCAGCTGGGACGTTGCCAGTGGCAGCTTTCCAACCGTACGTGTTGATGAGTTCGCGGCTGTGCGCGGAAGCTAAAACTTGGTCTCCTTGAGGTTTGGCGATGACTATTTGGGCGATGGTGTTTTTGTTGCTGCTGCGAGCTACCAAACGAGGTTTGCCAGAAACGACAAAGCCTTTGCGTGCTTGGTAATCGGTTTTCTTTTCTCGGCGTCTGCGTAATTGGACGCGGTAACGTGATCCATAGGTCATTTAACGTTTCCTCCACATATCATGAGCTTTTGCGTAACGTTCCATATCAGCGATGGAAGTAAACCGGCCACTGCCTGCAATCATGTACAGTTCACGGTAGGTGGCTTCAGTTATTGTTCGGTTAGCCTTCAGTTCACGCAGTTTTCGTCTAAGGGAACGAATCCTTGCCATCCAAGCTTCTTTCTTAGTGATAACAGCTCGAGGAGTGCCACTCTTGCTGCCTGGACCCTTGCGTCGTCCACGGCGTTTTTTGGCTTGAATAACTTTCGCGCGACCACGGCTTACCCCTTGAATGGGTGAGGCGGTGATGGCTTTCTCATGAACCAGCTTTCGCACTTCTTCGCGTGTGATGGCTGACTCGATGTCGTCTACTCGGTCGGGGTTAATCCAAACGCGGTTCTGACCGACTTTGAGGATTTTTGAAGCTAATCGTCGTTGACTTGAAAGATTGGTCATTGTTTCTTGCCTCCCTTAGCTTTGTCAGATTTCTTTGACTTCTTTTCTGCCTTCGTGACCTTGTCGGCTTCAGGCGTCTCCTCAGTTTCAGTTGCTTCGGCTTCGTCTTTTGCTGGTGCCTTAACTTCTTTCACGTTCACGATTTTCAAGTTAAGTCGCTTAGCCTCAGCGATGAGTTCAACACGTTTCCGTTTACCCACGGTGTGACCAATACGGGCAACTTGAGTAATTGGGTCCACATTTGCAACCTCGGCAAGGTTGTGAACAAGAACCTCTTCAAAGCCAGAAGGATGCAGACCGCGAGTAAGTTTTGCACCTTTGTAGCCAGTGCTTGGACCTGGTGGCCAACCTTTGATTTTTCGGCGGACTTTATTGTCTAAGCCGCGTGGGCGTCTCCAGCTTAAGCTGAATTTGTCGTATTTCCAGCTTTCTGGTCGAACAAAGGCTGGTTTCTTGTTTTTAGCGCGAGCTCGAGCTTTCAGAGCATTCTGCATGGAGGCTGCTTGATCTTTTTTCTCAGTCATTCTAATCCATTCCTTCGTTTCTTTCGAACACGAATAAGCCGTCGAGGAATACACGGGGGTCCTTGTTGGTTACTCGAGTCATGGTTTCAATGTTTGCGGCAGTCTGGCTAACATCTTCCAAGTTTGCACCTTGAACGATGATGTCGTCGCCTTCAAGCGTAACTTTGACATCGCCTAAAATCTTAGCTTTCCGCGCTCTACGTTCCCCAGTGAAGTTTTCAACCAAAACGGATTTGCTTTGGATTTTCACGGTTATCGGAAAGTGGGAGAACACGATTTTAAGCTTGTAGGTATAGCCTTTGGTTACGCCAGTAATCATGTTCTTAATGTGAGACTCGATAGTGCCGACCATAGCGGCTTCTTTCTTTCGTGGCCACTGCGCCCATATACGGAGGTTTTTGCCGTTAGCTTCTACGGATATGGGAGCATATGAGAAGTCGCGGATCAAAGTAGCCTTGCTACCTTTGACGGTGACTTTCTTCCCTTCGATGCTTACCGCTACACCATCGGGAACCGAAATTATTCGGGAAATTTCTGGTAGTCGCATAGCTTACACCTTTTTAATACACGAAGGCTAGGAGTCTTCCACCTACGTTCTTTTCTTGCGCTTCTCGGTGAGAGATTACGCCTTTTGAGGTAGAAACAACCATAATGCCTACGTTTCGTGAGGGGAGGAATTTTTTCTCCCAAAGTTCAAATGCGCCCACTTTAACTGGAAAGCGGGGTTTAACGGAACCGCATTTGTTGATTCTACCCATCAATTGAACTTTAAATTTGCCTTGTCGACCATCATCGATGAACTCAAATTCGCCGATGTAGCCATTTAACTGCATTATACGCAGGACGCGGCCTAATAGTTTGGATGCAGGGCTAATGATGCATTCGCGCTTGTTGCGCATTTCGTTGTTTATGATTGTTATCAATCCATTTGTTAGGGTGTCCATGTTTTTTACCTCTTATTCGTATTTTTTGAATCCAAGTTTAGGTGCGGCTTCTCTGAAACAGTGCCGGCACAAGTACAAGTTGTAACGTCGTATGACAGGCCCATAAGCGCCACAGCGTTGGCAGGGGCGGGAGCCTTTGCCGAATTTTCGTTCTTTCTTTTGTTGTTGTTTTCCCATGCAATTTCCTCTGTTTAGACGATTTCCACTCCTAATGTCTGCTTGGTGAACAAGATAGATTCCTCAGGGGTCAAGACGTGTTTTTTGCCAACTCTGGCTTTGTGTTTCCTGCGGTCACTTACTCGGTCACCAGGACGGTTGATGGTCACACAGATGTCCATGCCGAATATGCCGATGTTGGGGTCATATTTTACGCCTGGAATTTCTATGTGTTCTTTTAATCCAAACGCAAAGTTACCGCGGTCGTCAAAGGATGACTTGGAAACTTTGTTGTCCACAACTGGCAGAACTTTCTTGAGGAAATCAATTGCAGGTTGGCGCCTCAAAGTGACAACGCATGCGATAGGTTCGCCTTTGCGGATGCCAAAGTCGCGGATTGAGGATTTGGCGTTTTTCTTAACTGGAGTTTGACCAGCAATTTCTTTGAGGACACGAAAAGCTTTGTCTAGGGGTTCGCCTGACTTGCCAACGTTAAGGTTAACGACGACTTTTTCGATGCGTGGTTTGAGCATTGGTTGCTCTTCCCACTGTTTAATGATGGCTTCCTCAGACAACTGCTTGAGCCTCCGGAGTTGTTATTTGAGGTTGGTTTTCGCCAATTGAGAAGATGAAGTCAAGGATAGTTTGGAAGCGGTTGCCTTGTTCATCTTCGACGACAACAAGTGCGTTTTTGCGTTTCTTTGCCTCGGTTTTTTCGATGTCAACTACTTTTCCTTTTACGCCGATGTTTTTGCCGCCTGTGATGACAACATAGTTGCCTTCCTTAAGGGGCATGCAGCCCGCGATAGTTTTTTGTGCCAAGTTCAGCTTCAAAATATCAAAGGAGTTGTAGATGTCTTCTTGTGGATTCTTGGGGTCTGCAACCTTGATTAACAGGTTAGAGCCATCGTGTAAGTTTAGTTGAACACCGCCAGGAACAGTTTTCTTGTCGTCAATGCGAGATAGCTTAAAGGAACTTTCCTCTGGTGAAATTTCAACAAGAGAAAGACCCTTGTGGCTGGGCATAAGCCGATAGTACTTGTTGGCGTCTTTAAGCGAAAGAATATCCATTAAGCCAACTGGAAAGTCATCTTTACGCTTAATTTTACCGTTAACAAGAACCTTACCTTGATGAAGAATCGTTTGAGATTCTTTTCGTGTATCTGCAACATTCAATATGTCTCGCAGAACAAGCGACAAGGGCAGGCAGCCGTGGAGACTGTGAGGACCAGATGATGGTTTAAGAACCCAAGGATCCTCTTTCCTGTGAATAGGCCAGAATTTTGGTGCTGGCTTACGTTTTAGTCTTGCAGTTTTTCCTTTTCGACCCATTTAAGATCCTCCTTCAGTTTGCTCAGCTGCATCAGCTTCAACAGCAGGTTCTTCTGCTACAGGCTCTGGTTCAGCGGCTTTTTTAGGAGCAGCTTTTTTAGCCTTTGACTCTTTCTTTGCAACTGGCTTTTTCCGTTCTAAGAGTGCTTTGCGAACTTTATCATCCAGATTCAATGTTCGAATCATGATTTTTGAAGGATGCAACATGACAAACACGGTTGTTCCGTCAACTTTTTCCCGAGTCAACCCTTCAAGAGTTACGCGGTAGCGTTTCAAGTCAACTTTGGAAACTTTACCGTCAAAGCCCTTATGGTCACCGCGGATGACACGAACACTGTCGCCCTTCCGAACTGGAAGCGCCTTAACGCCACGTTGAGCGATAAGTTCAGGTGACAATGGGGCAGCCATAAGTTTATGGCGGATGTGAGCAGGCGCATTAAAGACCATCTTGCGCTGTTTCTTGGGATTCTTTGTAGTTTGCATAACATTCACCTATACGATTGTCCCGGCGGCGCTGGCAATTCTGGGCCAACGTTCAGCTGCTTCACGCGCAACAGGCCCACGAATTTCAGAACCTTTCATTTCGCCTTCAGGAGTAATGATAACTGCTGCGTTATCTTCAAATTGGACCCAAACACCGTCAATGCGTCTAAAAGCCTTACGTTGGCGTACAACGACTGCTTGGAAGATTTTTTTACGCATATCAGGAGCACCTTGACGTACAGAGACGGTGACTTTGTCGCCGACTGTTGCGGTTGGATATCGTCTAAGGCGACCTTTGTAGCTGTTCGCTTGAACTAGCCGAAGTTTTCGGGCGCCAGTGTTATCGGCGCATCGCATTATGGAGCCTGCAAGCAAACCGCGAGATAGTTTTTGGCCGTGTGCAAGCATACCTTTGGCGATTAAGCCTCTTCCTTTCGCTTTCGCCGCCATTCTATTGCTCCTCCATACGTTCGACCACAACGAACGAGACGGTTTTGCTGATGGGTCGGCATTCAGCAATGCGTACGCGTTCGCCTTCTTTGGCGTCTATGCAGGGTGGATTGTGGGAGGGGATGTGTCCACGTCTGCGTTCGTAACGAGAATATTTGGTGCTGAACTGCAGGTATTCGCGTTCAACTATCACGGTTTTATCCATCTTAGAACTGACAACTACGCCGTCAAGTACGCGTCCTCTTACAGGGAGAGTTCCGTGGAAGGGACAGTTTTTGTCGTCGCAGGTTTTCTTTGGTTGCTTAAATGTTAAGGACATTACCATAACCTCTTTACCATTTTCTTAACTCGATCTTCAGGTTTCCCCACTAAGAGTTTGCCGTCAATTTCCACAACGGTTCCGTCGGAAAATTGAAACTGGAAAACTGCTTGGTCCTTGACGACGGTTTTGGTTTTGCCTTCCTGTGCGATGAGGAAGGTATTTTTGGTTTCGTCAAGAACCTGCCCGTTAACGCTTAAGTAGCCAGCATGTGAACTGCCGGAAACTGCAGCGTTGGTGCCGATGAATTCTTCACGGACAATGTCAGGGGTTACATTCATTGTTATGCTTTCTCCTTGGGCTTCGTGGAGTCTTTTGGTTTTTCAGAGCCTGGAGCTTGTCGTATGCCAAGTTTCTGCTCGTTTTCTATGGTTAAGATTTGAGCGATGGCTTTGCGCAGTTCGCGTGCGCGGGTTGGGTTTTCTACGGCGCCGCCAGCGCTGATCATGGTGCGGATGTGGCTGAGTTCAGCGCGTAGTTCGCTGATTTTTTTGGCGCGGTCTTCGCTAGACATCGCGTTTATGTCTTTGATGCGTAAAATGGCCATTACTGTTTGGCCTCCTCAGGTTTGGTTTCTGCTGGAGCAGGAGTTTGGGGTTTTGTTTCTGTGGGTTCGGGGGTTGGTGTTGGGGCTTCTGCGGGTGCTGGGGTTGTGGGTTCTGCGGGGGTTTCGGGTTGAGGTGCGGTTTCGGGTTTAGGTTCTTCAGGTTTTGCTTCTGCTTCAGGAGCTGAGGGTTGCTCGTTTTCGATAACAACAACTTGTTCGCTAACTTGCGCAGTTTCTACTGGAAGTTCTGCTTCAACTTTAGCTGCTTTAAGAGATTCGGGAAGCTCAGTTGCAACTTTAACTTTGTCTGGGAACTGTGCATCTGGGGGCATAATTTTTACGCGTACACCGAACATGCCCGCTTTGAGTTGGACGTGGGCTTCGGTTTTGCGTGTGAATTTGAGTGCTGGTTCGCCGCATCGGGGGAAGTATCCAGCGCGGAATTTTTCGAATCTGGCGCGTTCGGTTCGGAGTTTGCCGCTGATGACGATTTCGCAGCCTAGTGCGCCTGCTTCCATGACTTGGTTGATTGCCCAAAAGCCTGCACGTCTGAAGTGAATGCCTTTTTGGAGGGCGCTTGTGACGCGGCTGGCAACGACGTATGCGTTGAGTTCTGGGACTTCGATTTCTGAGACGCTGATTTGGGGGTTAGCGACTTTGAAGTTTTGCTCTAAGGTGGCTGCGAGTTCGCGGATGGTTTCTCCGCCTCTGCCGATGACGATGCCGGGTCGCATGGCGTAGACGACGACGTGTGTGCCCAGTGGGGTTTTAGAGAGGTTGACTCCGCCGTATCCTGCGCGTTCGAGTTTTTTTTGGAGGAATTCGTCGATTTCGGCGTTTTTTATGGCTTCTGAGATGAAGCGTTTTACGATTGACATGTTTAGGTTGTTTCTCCTGTTTGCTGGGTTTGGGTGAGGGCGAGTTCGACGTGGGTTGTGGTTTCGTATTTTGGTGAGGCGCGTCCGTGGGCTCTGGGGGTGTATCGTTTCATTTTCATGCCTTGGTGGGCGGCTGCGTGGGTGATTTTGAGGCTTTGGGTGTCGAGGTTTTTGTTTTCAGCGTTTGCTTCGGCGGCTTGGAGGAGTTTGAAGATTTTTTGGGCGGTTTTAATTGGGTAGCGTCCTGCGAAGGCTTTTTCTAGGCCTGCGCGGTGGGCAGCTTTTTTGCGGTAGCGGCGGAATGGGACGGCTTTTTTCTTCTCCATGACGTCTTGGAGGTAAGTTTTAGCTTGAGGTAAAGTCATGCCTTTGATGGCTTTGCAGACTTCTCGGGCATGCTTATGGGATACCCTGAGTTCTCGTGCGCTTGCTTTCACGGTAGTCTCCGGGTCAAGTATCTCGTTTTGGATTGAGTATCCCCATTTTGGCATAGTTTAGTTCTCCGATTGCGCATCACAACAGCGTAAACGCGTATTATAAGGCTTTCCATAGCATAAGTAGTTTTTAGACTAAGTAGACTAGGTAAGTTGCCGATGAAACCGCGAATTCGATGCTGTGAGGTGTAGAAAACATGGATGACATGGGCACTTTTAAGGGTTTTCCATCGGCAACGGGGCTGAGTTTGGGGTTTTGCTGCTTGGAGCAGTCTATAGCCCCCCTTATTTAAAGGCAAAACTGCCCAAAACGATGGATAATTTACTGCGTGCATAGAAGAGTGGGCAAAGTTAAACGGTTTAGGCAGGGGGAAACACGCAACATTTACCACCTCAGCCTCTTGCGTGGCAAAGCGATCCCCGACACAGAATCAACAATCAGTTTAACCACGTTTGGGAGGGCTTAAGTCGAATAAAGATCAAACAAAACTCAGCGATGTTCCATCTTCGCAGCTCAGCTTTTTTTATATTCGTCATCCTTGGCAAGTACTTCTCTAACGATTCTTGAAACTATGTCACTGTCATGATGGCAAAGTGAAATCATCTTGTTACACCTCGATTTACTAATTGGCAAGGTAAGGTAAAATCCCATGGCTTGGTACGGACTGTTCTAAAAATGAAACGGCGGGTAAAGCAAAAATTATGAGCGGGTTGTTTTTTGCTATAAGGATAGTAATCGGGGTTTTTAAGTGAAAGCTTGTTTGTTCCCGATTGGTTTATGTTGATGTTTCCGCCTTTAGCCTACGAAGGTGTGGTTTATGGCTGAAAAATCAGCTCATATTACTATGTTGCATGGCGCAGGCGGCACGGTCATGCATGACTTGGTCAAGAACCAAATTGTCCGTTACCTCGGCGGTATTGCCGAAGCGGAGGTGCCGTTGGAAGCGATGGATGACGCTGCCGTGGTGGATGGCTACGTTTTCAAAAGCGACAGCCACGCCGTGAAACCCATCTTTTTCCCCGGCGGCGACATTGGGCGACTGTCGGTTTCGGGGACAGTGAATGATATTTCTATGCTTGGCGCGAAGCCAATTGCGTTAGCGTCAGGCTTCATTTTGGAGGAGGGGCTTGCGATGTCGGATTTGGAGCGGATTTTGCAAAGCATGCGCCAAACCTGCCTCGAAGCCGACGTGGGCATAGTTACAGGCGACACCAAAGTCGTCGAAAAAGGCACCTTGGGCGGCTGCGTCATGAATCTGTCGGGCATGGGCAAACGCACCGAAGCCTTAGAACATAACCTTGCCGAAGTCAAACGATTCCGCCAAAACTTCAACGCCCGCTGGACCCTAGACAGCAACCTAAAACCCGGCGACAAACTCCTCGTCAGCGGCACCCTGGGCGACCACGGCCTAGCCGTCCTCTCCGCGCAGGAAGGGCTCAAGTTCGGCAGCAACATCGTCAGCGACGTCTGCCCCCTCAACAAAGTCATCCAACGCCTCCTCGAAGAAGTCGGCGGCGTCTTGTCCATGAAAGACCCCACCCGCGGCGGCTTAGCCGACTGCCTCCACGAATACGCCGAAAAAAGCTGCGCCGGCATGCTCATAAACGAAGCAAACGTGCCCGTCCGCGACGACGTCCGCGCCGCCTGCGAAATGCTCGGCCTAGACCCCCTTGAGGTGGGTAACGAAGGCAAAATCGTAGTCGGCATTGTGGCGGAAAAGGCAGAAGAAGCCCTCACGTTCCTACGCGGCACCAAAGAAGGCAAAAACGCCGCCCTAATCGGCGAAGTCACCGACACGTTCAGCGGCGTTGCCATGCAAACCGTGGTCGGCGGCAAACGCGTCATCGCCCGCCCCGTCGGCGACCCTGTGCCGCGTATTTGTTGAGCGGTAAACAAATATTGGGGGAGACGCATTTTTGTGCGAGCAGGGGTTTCCAAGCCAGGTCAACGGAGTAAGGCTTAGGACCTTATCGCGTAGGCGTTCGTGGGTTCGAATCCCACCCCCTGCACCACCATGAATTAACCGCCGGTTCGGGCAAAAGGAGCTTACGCTTTCTGAAAGCCGTTACTACCTATTTTCATGTGCACGTTATTCCCAGCGGAAATAGCGAATGGCGACAAAACTGAAGACACCCGCGTAAGCAGCCATCACAATTAACGGTACAAACGATGGAAAGGACCCGGTCATGGAGCTGCTAAGTGCATTAACCGCTGCGCCAACCGGAGTGTACAGGGCTACTGTTTGCAGACCGCTTGGAAGAACTTGAATTGGAACGTAGACTCCTGCGAAGAACAACAATGGGTAAAGAAGAGCCATTGTTATACCGTTCCCAGTGCTCTGCGAGGGAGCAGCCGAAGCTACAAGCAGCCCCAAAGAAAACATTGCAAGCGTCGCCAGCACTAAAGAGAGGCTAAATCCCAGAATATCAAACGCAATCTTTACGCCAAAAATCAAAGTGCTCCCAGCTATGAGTATTGCGAAACCTACTGCGGCAAGAACAAGATTGATTGCTACCTGCGCAGCCAATAGCTTAGCTGGTGATATGGGCGTTGTGGAGATGCGCCTAAGCCAGCCGCTTTCGCGGTCACGCAAAAGGGGAATCGGTAACCCAAACAAACCGATGAATATGAGTACAGTGACCATTAGGATTGGAATGTATAATTCGAAAAGCGTAAACGAGCTGCCCTCAATGGGGTCGTTAAAAGTTGGTATGTTGCCAAATATTATTAGCAGGATTAGCGGTAGGCCAATCCCAAACACTATACCTGTTGGCTCTCTGAGGGCAAGTTTTCCTTGAACTTTGAAGAGTTCCCAGAACGGTAAAGAAGCTTTTTTGGGTGAGTCGTCCTGTATACTCATCTTTGCACCTCCTGGGTTTTTGGGGTTTTACCGTTTGTTTGTGTGAGTTTCACGAAGGCGTCCTCAAGATTGCCGCTTTTCACTTGAATGTCCTTGATAGTTATGTCTGCTTTGAGGAGCGCATAAAGTACGTGGGTTGTAATGTCGCCTGAACCGTCAACCACAACCCTTGTCCCCCTATGGTGGACAG
>CAZTRN010000011.1:0-72441 GCA_964616775.1 uncultured Candidatus Bathyarchaeia archaeon | reverse complement strand
TGCGACAACTCGGTCTTCAGCCGAGCGCTCTCCCAGGCTGAGCTACCTCGGCACCTTTTTTGAGGGATTTCAGATAGTTGAGAGAGCGATAAAGTCACTGTCATTCATGCTTATTTACGTTTTTGTATTTTTCCATTCAGTTGAGCCTTTTGGGCTTATTATTTTGAGAAAAGCGGTCGTACCACATAATTTTATTTCTTCAGCGATTGTATGGCTACTTAACAACTGTTGAGCTCTAACTCGTAACTCATGGTCGTTTGTAATAAAGTAAGCACATTTTGTATCTATAGCCGTTCGTAGATGTGCTGCATCAATAAAATCCATATAGCCTTTTACATAACCCATAACGACTTTAAAGAAGCCCTCCGTCATTCCTTCTGGTTCAATATAGTTCACAAATGGGCTATTCCGTATTTTCTCAATTAATTCTGCCACAGACGATCTTTGTTCTTCGCTCAACATATAGTTGCATCTAACTTTCGAAAACTCTCTATAACCAAAACCATCAGATATTGCATTTTGTTGTAGATAATAATCTCGGAAATGTTCGTAGATTTCCATAAGATTGTATTCCGACAAGAATATCTCAAATTTGCCCATTGCACCTATATTTACAAGTTTATGAGAGGACGGTTTTTTTGCATCAGTTTTTTGATAAAATTCACTCCAGATATACGACAGGAGGACGTTTGTATCCAAATATGCCTTCACTTGTTTTTCTTCTTCCTTCGCTCATCTTTGGGCGGACTCCACGTCCCCATAATGGTTCCTTTTTTACCCTTGCTTGAAGACCTTTGACGTATCTGATAATATCTTCCTGTTACTGGGTTATGTATCCTCTTCTTCTGTTCATTAGATGGCATTTGTGTTCCTATGTTCTTATTATCACTTTACCATTTTAACATTTCACAAAAATTGGGGTCGCCCCAATGAATACCGAAAATAACTATAGTCAAAGCAGTAAAAGTCGGGTTCTAAAGGTTTTTTTCTTTTTTGTATAAAATATTTTCCGCTGTCCTCTCTATAGCGTTCCTTTTCGGTTTTGGGTTGAGGTTTAATTACTTGTTTAACCATTGTCGAGGTATTACTTCGTGAAAGGCTTATGTACGCTATAGGTCATTTTGCACTTGGCTACTTAACTGGCAAAGGCACCGCCGCCGCTCTCAAAACCAACCTCAACTTGCCCTTGCTTTTGGCGGTTTCTGTCTTGCCTGACATCGACCTATTACTGGGCATTGCCGACCCGACCCTTTTCATGCACCGCGGACCTACCCATTCACTCATAACTTTCACAGTGGTTTTGATGCCGTTTCTGTTTCTCTATGGGAAACGGGCTTTGCCCTACTATGTGGCTGCGTTGTCGCATTCCCTTATGGGTGACTTGTTCACTGGTGGCATAGAGGCTTTTTGGCCTTTAACGCAGGACTGGTACGGCACTATCTGGATTCCGATAGGTAGCCTTGCAGATGCAGTTGCCGAGTTAAGCCTGTTCGCCGTAGCCACCACGGTGATGTTTAAGTTGGGCGATTTGCAGGCGCTGCTTAAACCCAAAAACCACAACCTCTGGCTCATCATCGGATTCGGCGCACTTCTAGGACCTATCCTAGAAACAAGACCGGGATTAGAAACGAATTTGCCCCTTCTGCTGCTTGGACCGAGCCTGTTTTGGCTGGCGCTGTTTGCCTACTCGATTCTGCTTGACTTCAAGACGTCGCGTGCGGCGTCTTTGGAGCCTCAAGCTAACACCGAAAACCCACCCTAACAACGGGGGCGAAAACCTCTTAACTTCACCGCCTCAACTAGAGGGTGGTGCCTTTATGGTTAAGTCTGGATACCAAATTTTCCAAGAAGAATCCCCCGAAGTGGCGGCTGCATTTAACAAATTCATCGAAACCATCGCCAAGCCCTCCGCGTTGGACGGCAAAACCAAACAGCTCCTTTACATAGCTATGAAAATTGTCACCGACGACGTAGGTGCCGCGGTGATGCATGTGTCGTTTGCTAAAAAGATGGGTGCGACTCGCGACGAAATTCGTGAAACGGTCTTGTTGACGCTTACGGTGGTTGGCTTGAAGGGCGTAAACACGGCGTTGGCAAATGTGCTGGATGCATATGATAAGGCTTGATGTGCTGGTTTTTATCTAACCGTTAACCTTATTATTTTTGCACCGCCATTCTGTAACTCTTAACAGGAGACTATTTACAATGCCCATTCGACAACCCATCGTCTGCGTTCTAGGTCATGTAGACAGCGGCAAAACCTTGCTGCTAGACAAAATCCGTAAAACTACCGTAGGCGCTCGGGAAGTCGGCGGCATCACTCAACACATCGGCGCCAGCTTTTTCCCTGTGGAGACGCTTCAGACGCTGATTGGTCCCCAGTTGGGTGCATCCATGAAAAGCGGCATCCAAATCCCTGGGTTGCTGGTTATTGACACGCCGGGACATGAAGCCTTCACGAACTTGCGGCGCAGAGGCGGAAGCGTCGCCGACATAGCCATCTTGGTTGTGGATGCGTTGCGTGGGTTTGAAGCCCAAACCTATGAGTGTATTGACATTCTGAAAGCCCGCCGAACGCCCTTCATTGTGGCGGTGAACAAGATTGACCGCGTGCCTGGCTGGAAATCTGTTCCTGACTCGCCGTTCATGAAATCGTACGCTACCCAACAACCTTACTCCAAAGAAGACCTTGACAACAAACTCTACGACATCATGGGCACGTTTTCGCGTTTAAGTTTGAACACAGACCGTTTTGACCGTGTGCGGGACTTCACTTCCACGGTTGCGCTTGTGCCGGTTAGCGCTAAAACTGGCGAAGGCATTCCTGAACTACTTATGGTTCTCATTGGGTTGACGCAGCAGTACCTCAAAAAGCAGCTGCAAACCACCGACGGCGCCGCAAAAGGCTCCGTGCTGGAAATTAAAGAAGAACCCGGTTTAGGTTTGACGCTTAACAGCATCATTTACGATGGCACTTTAAACAAAGACGACGTCATCGTCATCGGTGGCAAAGAGAAGCCTATTGTGACGCGTATTCGCGCAATTTTGGTTCCTAAACCGCTTGATGAGATGCGGGACCCGCGGGACAAGTTTTCGTCTGTGGAATCCGTGTTTGCGGCGGCAGGAGTTAAAATTGTAGCTTCAGACCTTGAAGGTGCCCTCGCGGGTGCGCCTCTTTATGCTGTCGGACCAAACGAAACCCCCGAAAAATACACGAAAATAATCACGGACGAAATTGGCAAAATCCGCATCACCACCCAAGTAGACGGCGTCATCCTCAAGGCGGACACTTTGGGTTCTTTGGAGGCGGTGGCGGAGATTTTGCGGCAAAACGAGGTGAAGGTTCGCACGGCAGACGTTGGCGATGTTTCTAAGCGAGATATCATTGAGGCTTCGGCGGTGAAGTCACATGAACCCTTGTTGGGAGTGGTTTTGGCGTTTGGGGTGAAATTGCTGCCTGACGCAGAACAAGAAGCCACAGCGCGGGGCATTCAGATTTTCAAGGAACAAATTGTTTATCACATGATTGAAAAATACCTAGGATGGGTTAAATCGAAGAGCGAGGCAAAAATTGAGGCAGAACTCGAAAAATTGGTTCGCCCCGCCAAATTTGTTGTCATGGCTGGTTATATTTTCCGTCGTGCTAAACCTGCAATTTTCGGTGCGGAAGTGCTTGCAGGCGTCCTTAAACCTAAAGTTAACGCGATTCGCCAAGAAGACGGCGAAGACGTCGGTGAACTGGGACAAATCCAAGACAAAGGCAAAGCGGTGCCCGAAGCCACCAAAGGCATGCAGGTCGCGGTTTCAATGGATAAACCCACAATCGGGCGGCACCTGTTTGAGCGGGACGTGTTGTTTGTGAAAGTGCCTGAGCCTGATGTACGGGCGTTTCAAGGTGCCTTCGCCGACCAACTAGACGAAGAAGAGCAGCAGGCGCTTAAAGACTACATTGTGGCTATGCGCAAAAAGTCGCCGTTCTTCGCCTTCTAACTTCTAATTTTTGAAGCTTAAAGTTAGAATGCCGTCTATGCAGAGCACGGAAAGTTTGCCTTCGCTGTTTTCTTGGATGCAAACGAGTTTAAGGTCACAGGCAGGACACGCTTTCTGCGTCACCACCGCTATGTCCATGTTAAGTAAGCCTTTGTGCTCAAAAACTTCGTAGGCAAACTTGAGGTACTTGCCTTCGGCGATGCGGGGCACCTTGTTTTTGCCTGCCTTTAACCCGTACTTGTCTATCCAGAACTCGTAAAGCCGCCTGCCACCTTTGCAACTGTTACATGTTTTGCAGACCCAAACCACATTCCGCTCTGTTTGAGGACCATTAAATTTGCGAGGCAATAAATGCTCCAAAGTTAAGTCTGTTTCGGCGCCGCAGTAGATGCATTCGTTGGTTTGGCGTTCTTTGATGTATTCGCGGATTTGGTTCCACGAAATCTCGCCTTTTTTGAGTTGTTTAAATTTAGAGGTTACAAAGCCGTAGTCTTCTTTTCGGAAACCTGCAGACACTGCTATGATTTTTGCGTATTGCCAGTAGAGAACGTCACCAACAGTTTTTACCACAGAAGGTGGCATCTTGCCCTTCTCCCTGTAGCAGCTTATTTTTGGTTTAGCTTAAAGAACTTGGGGTTATCCGCCGCCAACTGGGGGCACAATCGCCACCACATCACCCTCATGCAGCGCTGTTTCTGTGCCTGCGCCTGCAGCGGTGCTTTGTCCGTTAACAAAAAACTGCAAAAACCCCTTGACCGCGCCGTTTGGCTGGTAGACGTATTCGGAGAAACGCTTGCCATACCGCGACGCCAACAGGTTCAAGACCGAGCCGATGGTCACGTTTTCTGCCGCAGAAAACTCTATCGTTTCCTCTTTTTTGGCGGTGACTTCACGAAGGACAGTGAAGAACAGCACGGAAATCTTCATGGCGTCCACACGGTATAACGGGGGCGGGGTTGATTAAACATTTACGTTGTGGTTGGCTGTTTTGAGAGGGCTTTGAGTCGCCGTTGTAGGTTCTGCATGGCTTTATATCCCTGCCGACGGGGCAAACTGCCCTGCGACAAAATGCGGTTGGTGAAGCTGCGTTCACTTATATCAAACAGGCTAATCCAGCCCTCGGAATGCACCATGACGCCGTCTGGTTGCGGTTTTAGGGTGATTTCAAAGTACTTAGGCGCCGTTAACCCTAACCCGCTTGGAATTCCAATTCTGCCCCGTACAAAGTCGTCCCGCTCCACCTCCGTCGTGATGCCTTCTTTAGCTATCCATAGGTGCAACGCTGTTTTCAGTTCCTGCAGGTTCCTGCCCCAAACAAAGACCGTTTCCACCGTTCGCTGTGCCGTTGCGGGGGCATTTTTTTGGGGGCGAATCATACGGTAATAGAAGTAGGTGAAAATTATCGCAAAAGTAAAGCCCATCACAGCTTGGATGAGCCGAAATACATCGATGCTTCCAGCTAAATAAAAACCAAGAGCAAACCCAAGCACAATCACGTCCAGCAAAATTGCCACAACCCAGAACCGCCGCCACCACACGGTTTTTACGTGTTCTTGATTGGCTTGTTCAGGGAACTCTAGCAGGAGTCGAGATGCGGTTTTGCCTTTTGGCGTGAGTAGGTATTGTCCTGTGTCGTCTTTGGTAAGTAGGTCTGCTAGGACCTTGAGGTGGTAGTTTAGGGTTCCTGTGCTGGAAACGCCCACTTCACGCATCAGGTCGGTGTAGCTCAGGCTGCCTTTTTCGTTTATGGAAAGGATGATTTTGCGGCGGGTTTGGTCTTTGAGAATTTTGTGGAGCGATTCCAAGTCGGCTGTCATGTATTCCAAAAAAGGCTATGTTGCTTTTGAGGGTTTTTGACTAAAACTCTCGTCAACCCAAGAAGAGCCGTTGAAAAAGTTTTAAAAACAAATAAGAAAGGTAGGCAATTAAGCCCGCTTACGGGTTTACCATTCTTCTTCTTCCCATTCTTCTTCTTCGCCTTCTTCCCATTCCTCGTCTTCTTCACGGAAGTATATCATCTCTTTTTCACCTCTCAAAACGGCTAGTAAATTGTACCTATCCAAGGCGGGGTTTAAACGTTCTGATTCGACAACTGACGTAGAAAAAAACCCATCTCCTCGGAAACAACAGGGGTTTTGGCGTTAATTTTTCTCCAAAGTGTTTCCGCGCTTTTTCATAACGGATAAATGGCGAGGGCGCGGTTGATTGTTTGGGGATGATGTGAGGCGACGGCTAGGAGTTCCCGAAAGGGAACTGTGAAATCAGCCAAAACTAATCTGACCCACCTCAAAATGCCCAAACACGTTTGCCGCTGTTGCTTTAAATAAGGGGGGCTATAGACTTGCCACACCTAACAGAGCCACGTCGCCTTATTTTAGGTGCTTTTAAGTTAACAAACTGCTTTTCCCAGCTCCGCGCAGAAAACAAAAATAAACAGCGATGCATTCACAGGTAACAGAAGTGAAACCTTGCTATCCGACTTTAACCTCTTAGCTTCAACCATGCGGGGAAACGAACGCCAAATGTGCTACGAACTCACCTTCCTGCTCAAAACCGCAGGCGACCCCGAACCCAAAGTTGACAAAACAAGCATCCGCGGCTTAGTCGTCGCCAAAACCACACTCGACCCCGTGGAAACCATCGACAAATTCAAAGCCCTGCTTGCCGAGAAACCCTACGAATTCCGCTACAGCCTACGCATCATCCCCATCCAAAAAGTCGTCCACACCGACGTTGAAGAAGTCAAAACAGCCGCCCTTGAACTCGCCAAAAGCATGAGCGAAGAAGAAACATTCCGCATAACCGTCGAAAAACGTTTCACCACCCTCCACAGCCGCGACCTCATCGAAGCCGTAGCCAACAACATCAAAAACAAAGTTAACCTCCACAACCCCGACAAAGTGTTGCTCATGGAAATTTTAGGCGGCTACACAGGAATTTCGCTGCTAAAACCCAGTGACGTAATTTCGGTGCTTAAAGAAAAGATGTTTTAGAGCCGCGTGGCTAGCAGCGCCATCTGCTCCACCACAAGAGCCACCAACGCCACATCCTCTTCAGCGGAGACTGCTTGTAGCGCCGCGTCGGAAACCCCGAAAACTTCACGAATACGCCCCACTTTAACTTGGGACAACTCAAGAACCCCCTCATCAGGCACAGCGCCCAAATGATCTGCCACCACCAAAAGTGCCTCCGACACCACAGCTTCTTTTTCGCCAACCGCCAAAACCGCCAAATTCCCCGTTGCCTCCTTAACGCCCACCAAGTTGAGCGCTTTTTTAATTTGCCGCTGCGCCGAAACATACAACACCGTTTCCACCGCCAAACTCTTCGACAAATTGCGCCCATTCTTGAAGGCGGTAAGCGCGTTTAAGGTGCCGAAGTAGAGGTGTTGCCATGTGGCAATTAAGTCAGCGTCAAAAACCTGCACCTCTACACCGCTAGGCAAGTCGCTACGGACTTTGTCAAGGAAGGTTTTTGCGTCACCTAATTTGACGTTGCAGAAGCCTGTTATGCCCACCGCTTTTTGGAACTCTTCTATAGGCTTTAGCATTTTTCTGCCTCACGCTTCAGCACTTGGTCAATTAGCTGTTTTGGGATGCCTGCAGCCACAAGCCCCTTTACAGCGTCTGCATTTTCTGCGATTTCTTGGAGGGTTTCTTGCAGTTCCCAAGGAAAAACCACCCACAGCGACGTTTCTTTCTGGTAAAAGTCGGGTTTGAGGCTGGAAGTGGGCTTGTAGTAGAGGGCTGCTGTTTTTGTTTCTGCTGCACCTTGCTGTTGAATGTGATTTAGAACGAGTTGGAGGCTTTTTCCTGAATCCGCCACGTCATCTACTACCAACACACGCTTCCTCGCCACATTGACAGAAAGAGATTGGGTCAGTGTGGGCTGGTTTTTGGCTTTGCCGATGCTGGTGTAGTTTTCGGCTTTGACGCTGGCAAGATTACTGTTTCCCAGCAAATCAGAAAGAACCCGCGCAGGCACCCAGCCACCCCTGCAAACGCCCACAATCACCTCAGGCACAAATTGACTTTTACGAATCTGTACCGCTTGGTCTAGCAGCATCTGGTAAATTTGGTTCCAGCTTGGAGCCTCATAGGTTACGGTGCCCGTTGCCATGGTTCTTTTCGCCACTGCCAATTTAGGGGTGGTTTATAGTTAAGTGTTAGCCTCGTTTTCTTTGTCTTGTTTTTGGAAAACGTATATTACCTCCTACGATACAGAGCTATGTTTCATGTTTTCCGCACGCCCAACAACCAAACTTAGAAGAACCCCCGTGCAAAACAAACCACCACGCAAAACACACACCCGAGAAAGCACGGACATTCTCATCGTCAACGCGGAAGAACTGCTCACCTTAGCAGGCAGCAGCGACACGCCCCGAGTGGGACAACAGTTGGGCGACCTCCAAATAATCCCTGACGGCGCCATAGCTATTCGCGCAGGCAAAATCGTCGCTGTCGGCAAAACCTCCGAAGTCACCAAAGCCTACCGAGCCGAATACATCTTCAGCGCCAAAGGCAAAACAGTTCTGCCAGGCTTTGTGGACCCGCATACACACCTGATTTTTGCGGGGTCACGAGAAGAGGAATTTGAAGAACGCCAACAAGGTGCCTCCTACATGGAGCTGCTCAGCACAGGAGGCGGCACCCTGAAAACCGCTAAAGAAACGCAAAAAGCCCGCCTCGAAAAACTTGTAACGCTTGGTCTTGAACGGTTAGACACCATGCTTGCCCATGGCACCACGACGGTGGAGGCAAAAAGCGGCTATGGGTTGACAACAGAAGCGGAACTCAAAATTCTCACCGCCATTAAACGAGTCAACCAACTACATGACATGAACGTGGTTTCAACTTTTATGGGTGCACATGTGCCGCCGCTGGAGTGTCGAAGTAACGTAGAAACCTACGTGAACCAAGTGGTGGAGGAAATGATTCCTCAAGTTGCCAATAGGGGACTCGCAGAGTTCTGTGATGTCTTTTGTGACCGTGCAACCTTCAATTTGGAGCAGTCTAAGCGGGTTTTGATTGCAGGCAAACGCAGTGGATTGAAGCCTAAACTACACGCCGACCAAATGAGCATGCTGGGCGGTGCAGAAATCGCTGCTGATGTTGGCGCCGTTTCCGCTGAGCACCTAAATTATGCTTCGATAGATGGGATTAATGCTTTAAGCCAGAAAGGAGTCGTTGCCGTTTTGACGCCTGCAGCAACCTTCACTTTGATGACTAATCGGTATGCAGATGCACGTTTGATGATTGAAAGCGGCGTTCCCGTTGCTTTAGGTACAGATTTTAACGCTGCCAACTGGGTTATGAACATGCAATGCGTCATCTCAATGGCGTGTTACCTGCTCAGGATGACGCCTGCAGAAGCCACCTGCGCAGCCACAATTAACGCGGCGCATGCAGTTTGTCGAGCTCACGAAGTGGGCAGTTTGGAAGTCGGAAAACGGGCAGATGTGGTCGTTCTCAATGCGCCTAGCCACCTGTTTTTGGGATACAGTTATGGGGTGAATTTGGTGGAGAAGGTAATTGCGAATGGACGGTTGGTTTTGGACCGCGAAAAGCAAGATGAACCCGTTTTTCTCAGCAGCCCCGACTAAACTCCCCACCACGCAGTCTACTACTCATAAACTGAAACCCCAAAAGTGGACAAGCGTTAAGTTAGCTTTAATACCTCTTAGTCAATCTTTGTGGACAAAGGTGCGACAAACGGTGACTGGACAAGCTCTCAACGAGTGGCCATACAAAAAATTTGAACACTGGCCGCCAATGACGTATCGAGACAAAACCTCCCTTAAAGCTGAAGATATAGCAGCCTTCAAAGAATACCTTAACACGGAAAACCACACCGAAGGCGACAAGGAACTGCAACCGTGGATTCCGTTCTGCGATGGACGTTGCGCATTTTGCTATTTCCCCGTAAGCTGCAAAAAACACGACGTACCCGCCTACTTGGACACCATGAAAAAAGTCCTGTCCCAATACGCCCAAACCAAATATGTCCAATCCACCGTTTTTAAGGAAATTTATGTTGGCGGCGGAAGCCCGACTGTTCTGTCCAAAGAAGAACTCGGTGACATCTTGCAGTTTTGCCGCACCAACTTCACCCTAAGCCCAGAGTGTTACACCAAACTCACCGCCTGCACCGCCAACCTTTCCCCAGATAACTTGCAGTTTTTTGCCTCCCAAAAAGTAGACCAAATCGATGTGGGCATCCAAACATTTAATGAAGCGGGACGAAAAATGCTCCGCCTACAAGACAGCAGTTCCGCAGCTA
The DNA here is from genome assembly GCA_964616775.1 of uncultured Candidatus Bathyarchaeia archaeon. Taxonomy (GTDB): domain Archaea; phylum Thermoproteota; class Bathyarchaeia; order Bathyarchaeales; family Bathycorpusculaceae; genus JADGNF01. The sequence continues at coordinate 62,172 of CAZTRN010000011.1, read as the reverse complement.
AAAACAAACTCAAAGAAGCCAAAAAACACAACCTGCGCGTCAGCATTGACCTGCTTTACAATTTGCCGGGGCAAACAGTGGACCAATGGGAAGAAGACATCGACCAAGCTTTAGCTTTGGATGTTGAAAGTGTAGATTGTTATCCGTTGGATTTGTATCCCGATACGCCTCTGGCAAAGCAGATTGCTGCAGGTGAACTGCCGCCTCTGAACGGCGACGCCACTGAACTGGACATGTATTGTCGAACGTTTGAGATTTTCAAGAAACACGGGTACGTTCCTACCTGCCACAACCGTTTTACGCGGCTTAAAGAAGACCTAAACGAACCCTCCACCGAAGTGATTGGCAGCGGCGCAGGTTTCTTCATGGGCCGCATTGGCAAATTCATGTACTCTGACGTTGAAAGCGTCCAAAACTACATCGCCACAGCCAAAACCAACGAGTTCCCTCTTGCCCAACTCACTACATTTACGCCTGAAGAAGAAATGAAAAACGCCATGATGCTGATTTACGTGCGGGTGGCCGTGGACCGCCAAAAATTCAAACGCCAATTCGGCAAATACCCCGAAGACGCCTTCCCCAACGCTCTCAAACGCCTAAAAGAAAAACAACTCATCGAAACAGTGGATGACAAAATCCGCTTAACTCCGAAGGGTGATGTTTGGCGGTTTAATGTGGCGTGGGAATTTTTAGATCCTTAAACAAAAAGGGACGTGGCGGATTACAGTTGGGCTGCAATTCGCTTTGCGTCTTCTCTAATTTTCTGCAAATCCTGTTCAGTGGGTTTGCCGCGTATGTCGCCTAGTCTACCTTTGGTGCTGTATTCCAAGTTGCCGCAGAACTCACCCACCACATACCATTCATCAAGCACAGTGAAGCCGATGTGTTCAAAAAATTGTCCTAAGTATTTGCCGACCGGGATAGCTTCGTTGATTCCAGTGTGTGGTCCACTGTAAGTGACAAATACGAGGGCGTTTTTGTTGGGAACTTTGGGTGAGGCAGGTTTGATTTGCCCATTTTTGCGATACTGGTCTAGTTTGTTTTTCATTAGGTCGTCGAGGGGTTTGGCGGGGTGCCACTGGATGCTTGGAGTGCCCACACAAACAAGGTCATAGTTGAAGAAGTCGAGATCCGCGGCGGTTTGGGGTTTTTGCATAGTAACTTGCACGCCTACATCTTGAAGTCCTTGACGAAGCGCTTGGGCAACCTTTTCGGTGTTGCCCGTGTTAGACGTGTACAAGACTAAAGCCGTTTTCACAATACTCACCAAATCTTCTAAGTGGCGCAGGTGCCCGTTAAGGTCTGCGCCCAGTAAATGTGACGCCTTGAGGCGTCCACCTTACTATATGGTCTGCGAAATTTTTAGTTTGCCATTCAGTGGCTGTGGTGATGTTCGTGCTCGTGGGAGTGAGGACAGGCACCTGTGAGGGGCTCAAGTTTGCCTTGCTTGTAGAGTTTAGCTATGTCTTTGACAGTGTTGCCTTCTGCTTTGAGCACCGTGATGCCTGCGTCTTGGAGACTCATAAGGCATCCTGGTCCCATGCCGTATACAACAAAGATATCAGGTTTTAAGGAGAGGAGATGTTCGTGGGGGTGGCCTGTTCCGCCGACGTGTTCGCCGCGGTTGAGTTCACTTTTGGTGCTGACTATGGAGCGATTGTCGTCTAGGTCTACTATGGCGAAGTAGGGCGCTCGTCCGAAGTGTTGTGCTACAGGGGCGTCGAGACCGGTGTTATCTTCTACTGGGATTACGATTCTTTGGGTCATGTTTGTAAACCTCTTTTGTGGTTCTGCTGTAGTTTAACTAATAAACAATATTAATACTTTCTGTTGAGAAAACAAACAAATTTGTGCTACACAGAAACTCAAAACCTCATGGGTTCTTTGCAGAATCCGAGTTCACAACAATCAGCGGACGACCCTCAACCAAAGCTTGCGTAACCTTTCTCCGTGCACCCTGCACAAGCCGCCAAATGGTTCCTCTGGAAACGCCCATCCGTTCTCCAGCTGCTTCTTGCGAGAGTTCTTCTAAGTCTACAAGGCGCAGTGCTTCGACTTCGGCTGGTTCAAGCAAGATGGGTGTGGGGTTTAGTTGGGGATTTGGGGCGAATGAGGCGATTGAGGGGGGTGTTTGGATGGTGATGGGTTTGGGGAGTCTGCCTCTTTGTCCGTGTCTGCATCTGTGTCGCCAGCCCATGGTGGTTCACTGTGTGTATTTGTGCGGGGTAATTTTTATATATTTTGTGCACTATCACATAATTGAATAATGTGCATAGACACAAAATAGCCCAACAGAGGTGAAACACATGGCACAAAGACACAGAGGCGCAACAAACTGGCCAGGAGCAGGACCATACAGCCACCTACCCCCATGGCAAAGACCAGGATGGCTCTACGGCAGAGGCTTCTGCAGACAACTCTACTACACCCAACCCCCAATCCAAGCCCCAATAACCCCCCAAGACGAAAAAGCAATCCTAACCGAACAAAAAGAAATCATGCAAGAACAACTCAAAACCCTCCAAGAAAGACTCGACCAAATCCAAACGCGCCTAAACGAGTTAAACCCATAACTCCCTTTTTCTTCTCCATCTTAAAGGTGTAAGAAAGAACAGAGTTTGTTCCACATAGTCTCCATTTCTTCGGTTATGATGCTGTTTGGGGCGTATTCTATGATGGTTTTTCCGTTAATCATAGCTTGGGTAACTTCAGGCGTAAACGGCAAAACGCCAACCACTTCTATGCCGAAGTCTTTGCAGTAGTCTAAGAGCTTGTTTGTATTGTCGGTGTTTATGTCGTAGCTGTTTACGCAAACAAACGGCGTGACGTTGAAGTGGTCTAGCAGTTTTAGGACGCGTTCGAGGTCATGAATGCCTGACATGGTGGGTTCTGTGACCACTAACGCAGCATCCGCGCCAGTAACGGAAGCCATAACTGGACACCCCACTCCGGGTGAGCCATCAATGAGGACCAAGTTGCTGTTTTGTTTTTCAGCCAAGCCCTTTGCGTTCTGCCGAACCACACTAACCAGCTTACCAGAGTTCGATTCTCCCGGATTAAGCAGTGCATGCGACATGTAGCCATACGCAGTTTTGGAAAGATAAACTTCCCCAGAAACACGCGTTTCCAACCGCACAGCATCAGCTGGACAAACAAGCTTGCACACCCCACAACCTTCGCAGGCAACAGCGTCCACGGTCAAGGCAGGCGTTATGGCGTCAAAGTGGCAGTGGGTTTGACATAAGCCACATCGTGTGCATTTGGCGGGGTCAATTACGGCAGCTTTGGAGGCGCAGAACTTGCGGGTCTCCAAAACCTGCGGATGCAAAAGCATGTGCAAATCTGGGGCGTCAACGTCGCAGTCAGCAACCACCGCCGTTTTTGCCAAAACCGCAAAAGACGCCGTTAAGGTTGTTTTGCCCGTTCCGCCCTTGCCGCTCAAAATCGTCAGTTGCTTCACGGCTCAATCAGCCTCACGATGTCACGATACAAGGTTCGGAACTGTTCTTTCCACTGGGGCAATCCAATGCTAAACGGGACCCCTTTGGAGTAGAATTCGGCGATTTGGCGTTGATAGGGAATCTGTAGTAAGACAGGGATGTCTAGGGTTTTGCAATATGTTGACACGAGGTTGTTGTCGCCTAAACCGGAGCGATTAATCACTACTCCAAAGGGGACATTTAAGGTTCGAAGAACTTGAACTGCGATGGTTAAGTCATGTACGCCAAAGGGTGTCGGTTCGGTGACAAGCAGGCAAAAGTCACTTCCCCGTACCGTCTCCACAAACGGACACGACGTGCCAGGCGGCGAATCAAGAATCACCGTTCGGGTTTTGTCGAGGTGTTTTTTGACGGCTTTAATTATTGGAACGGCCAAGGGTTTGCCGATTTGCAGTTCTCCATAAACAAGCTCTATGCCATCTTCGGCTGAACCAACTTTGACTTCGCCGATTTTGTGTTTCTCCCAAGTTATCGCGTTTTTGGGGCAAACCAACTGGCAGCCACCGCAACTGTGGCACAACTCGGGAAAAACAAGGACTTTTTCAGACGTGGCAAAGATGGCGCTGTATTGGCAGGCTTGGGCGCATTTGCCGCAGTAATTGCAAAGTTCATGGTCTATGAGTGGTACTGTGCTGTAGACTGGGTCGGTTTGGTGGATTTTTGGGGCAAGAAACAGGTGGGCGTTTGGTTCCTCTACGTCGCAGTCTAAAAGTTGCACGTTTTCTAAGGAAACCGCCAAATTGACGGCGACGCTGGTTTTGCCCGTTCCACCTTTGCCACTTGCCACAGTCAAAATCATACCCATTTCCTTCTTATCCGTGTCTTGCGTGGGGGCAGCCTTCGATGAGTTCTTCAAGTTTCTGCGCCTTGTACCCCGCAAGCACTTCGATGACGGTGTTTGCATTTGCTTTCATAACGTCCACGCCTAAGTTGTGGAACGCTTGCAAGCCGCGAGGACCCATGTCGGAAACGATTATGGCGTTAGGGTGTAATTTGGCGATGTTTTGGTGCGCCTGATGAATACCGCCGACGTGTTCGCCTACGTTTTCCACCGTTTGAATCTGAATGATTTCGCCGTCGTCCGCTAAGTCTACCACGGCGAAGTATGCTGCTCTGCCAAAATGCTCTGCTAAACGTGCTGATAGTCCCTTTTGGTCTTCTACGGGAACGACAATTCTTTTTGACAAATTTTCACCTCCAAACTGAGCAGAAGGCTGAAAAAGAGGCGTCATCATTGACCGCTTCCTGCAGCGAAATGTTCTCCAACGGTCGGCGCCTGAGTTTTGGTAAATTCGCCCAGTTTGTACCGTTCCACGGCGTCTTTGGCAACGCCTGAAATTCCTGTGACGATTTCTATGTTCGCTGCTTGGAGGGCTTGGAAGGCATTTGGTCCAACGTTGCCTGTGAGGAGCACTTTTGCGCCGTGGTTGGCGATTTGTTGGGCAGCTTTGATGCCTGCACCACCCGTGGCGTCTTGGGAAGCGTTGGGGATGGCTTCGAATTGTAACGTGTCGAGGTCTACGATGAGGAAGTAGTTGCATCTGCCAAAGCGAGGGTCAACTTGGGCATCCAGACTGTTTGTGGTTGTGGTTATGCCGATTTTCATTGGGCAGCCTCCTTGGCAAATGTTGCGATTTTTTCGACGATTTCTTTGAAGGTTTTGGCGGCGGTAGAGGGGGTTTGGGCAAATGAGGTGCCTTGGTCGGAGTCGTTGCAGATTGTGGGGTCTATGGGGATGGCGCCCAAGTAGGGGACGTTCATGGTTTGGGCGATTCGTTTTCCGCCGCCTGTACGGAAGATGTCAATTTTTGCTCCGCAATCTGGACAAATAAAGCCGCTCATGTTTTCCACGATGCCCATTACGGGCACGCCGACTTGTTTGGCGAACGTTACTGATTTTTTAACAACGGCTTCGGAGATTTCGGAGGGCATGGTGACGATGACTACGCCTGTCATGTCGGGGATAAGTTGCATAACACTTAGTGGTTCGTCGCCTGTGCCTGGCGGAAGGTCCACCAGTAAATAGTCAAGTTCTCCCCATGTGACGTCGGCGAGGAACTGTTGGATAGCACGCATTTTTAGGGGTCCACGCCAGACCAGTGGGGTTTCATCGTCAGGAAGTAAAAAGTCCATGGACACGGCTTTTATGCCCAAAACGCCTTTGGCGGGTATAAATTGGTTGTCTGGGGTGGCTTTGAGAGTTTGTCCTTTTAAGCCGAGCATTTTGGGGATGCATGGACCGTGGATGTCTGCGTCTAGGACGCCGACTTTGTTGCCTAAGTTGGCTAGGGTCATGGCGAGGTTTGCGGTAACGGTGCTTTTGCCGACGCCGCCTTTGCCGCTGATGATTGCGATTTTGTGTTTGATTTGGGTTAGGTTTTGGTTTAGGCGTTGGTTTTGTTGGCATTGTTGTTTTGTTTCTTGGGTGCAGTTTTGGGTGGTGCAGGTGTTGTATTTGCCGTCGCATTCGGTTGTGGGTTTTGTTGACGCCATTTTTTTCACCTGTTTTGTGTGCTTCAGTTTAGTTGTTAAATATTATTAATAGGTTTTGTTTATTAACTAAACTATGTGCGTACAAATGCGGGCAAACTAAAAACTCGCCGTTGAGCAAAGTTGTTGTTTTTGGGCGTTTTCGTTGTTGGGTAACTGTTGCCCGCCAAACCCCGCTGTTTATTACATAAACCTTATTAGAAGTACACGTTTATTTTGTAAACGGAGATTGCTTTGGACGAAATCGACAAAAAAATAGTAGCCAAACTCCAAGCCGACGGACGAACCACCCTCCAAGACCTAGCCCAAACCATCGGCTTCACCAGCATGGGCACCAAAAAACGTCTCGACCGTCTTATAAAACAAGGAACCATCAAAGTCTCTGCCCTCATCAACCCAACTGCCCTCAATCTCCACCCAGCCATTGTTATGCTTGAAATGGAAAGCGCTCAAGCCATGCAAGACCTTCTCACTCGCTTCGAACAATGTCCCCGTGTCATCCAAATCTTCAAAACCGTAGGCGGTTACAACCTCATCGCGCTGGTAATTGCCGAAAACCAAGACACGCTTGAAAGCATCTCCATGGAAAAATGCTCGTTGCGTTGTAGCAAAGGCATCCGTCGCTCCGAATTCTATCCTGTCAGTGAAACTTTCTTTGCGCCGTTTCTGCAAATTCGCGAAAACTTGGCGCATAAAGGAAAAAAAACCACCCCCTGCAACGTGGATTGTCCGCCCTGTAAACGTTATGAAGACCACAAATGTGTCGGTTGCCCCACCACAACCCACTACAAAGGCCCCCTTTGAGGCGTCTTCATGAGCGGCAATTTGGCTTTGGAACCTGTTGACTCGGTAGAAATAATCAGTTTAGTGGATAATGCGGTGGATTTTCTTTCGGCAGTCAGCCACAAAGAGGCAGCGTCGTTTCGGCAGTGGGCACGAAGTTATGGCAAGACGTGGATGGATGCGCATGGAGAGGTGCCTTTAGCTGAGCACGGCTTTTCGATGTTGCTGCGCGTCACTGCGGGGTCAAAACGTCGATGTGTCCTGTTTGACACAGGCGGCAGCCCCAATACTGTGTGCATTAACGCCGAGCGAATGGGCATAAACCTATCTGAAGTTGATTGTGTGGTGCTTTCGCATGGGCATCATGACCATTGTGGGGGTTTAATCTCAGCTATAAACGTGGTTGGGAAAGCTAATCTGCCGATTTGCGTGCATCCCAACATGTTTAGTGTCAAAGGTTTCGCCAATTCCGATGGAGAACTCAAAAAATATCCCCCTTTCCTCCAAGAAAATCAACTTACCCAAACCACCATAGTGAACACCAAAGAGCCCACTCTAATTGCAGATGGACTGGTTTGCGTGACTGGCGAAATTCCCCGAGTAACCAGCTTTGAACAGGACCAAAAAAGCCATTTCGTCCTCAAAGATGGCGTTTGGCATTCTGAACCCCAAAATATCGACGACCGTGCTATAGCAGTGAACGTTCTGGGAAAAGGGTTAGTGGTGCTTTCAGGGTGTGCCCACGCAGGCATAATCAACACCGTAATTTATGCTAAACAACTCACAGGTGTATCTAGTGTTTATGGTGTGTTGGGCGGTTTTCATTTGGCGGGAAAAGAAAACGAACCAAAAAACATGCCCACCATAACGGCTCTTGCGGAATTTAAGCCCACACTGGTGGTTCCTTCACATTGCACGGGTTGGAAAGCCATGTGCCGCTTTGCTCAGGCTCTGCCAGAAGCGTTTGTGTGGAATAGTGTAGGCAACCGTTACATGATAGAAAAACCCCACGTGGGGTCTGAAGAGTTAAATAACAATTTGGAGCTTCGTTAGGTATGCAACGAAAGGGACCTCTGTACATTTTACCTTGGCGATGCACGTTTGGATGCGATTTTAACTGTGTTCACTGCACCTCTGCAGGTAAGCCTTCAACCTCCGACGAATTCAGCACTGAAGCCGCCAAACGGTTGGTGGATCAGGCGTATGAGTTTGGTGCTAGTTTCTTTGGGGTCACGGGTGGAGAAGCCCTGCGACGCAAAGACCTCTTCGAAGTGCTAACGTATGCTCGTAAAATTGGTATGAGCACCAGCATAATCACCGACGGACGCCTGCTGGATGACAAGGCGTTTGCGCAGGTGGTTAAGAATGAGACCAAAGTTTCGGTCAGCATCGATGGTGGAGAAGTTACGGATGATTTGGTTCGCGGTAAAGGCTCGTATGCTGCTTCAGTTAAGGCAGTTGAGCGATTATCTAAAGCAAACCTGCTGAACTGCTTGGTCTACACGTTAGCCAACGTCAGCGACACCGTAACAAACGTTAATGAGACGGATTTTCGGGCAGTTCTGGACTTAGGCGAAAAGTATGGTGCCCGATGGGTCATTTATCACGGCATGATTCCTTACAGCAAAGACCCTGATGCGCTTAAAGCGGCGCCTTCTGCAGCCCAAAACGAGTGGGCATGGAATAAACTCTATGATTTGCGCGTGGAATACAAGGGTAAACCAGACATCAACGTCTACTACCCCAGTTACGCCCGTGTGGCTAAACAACGCGGCATTGCTGATTGGGATAACTGGTTTAACCACTTCTTCTTAGGGCGGTGCTTTTTTGGCAAGTTCATGAGCATAGCCGAAAACGGTGATGCCATTCCTTGTAGCTACAACGATGTGTTTCGTTTTGGTAACACCCAAAAGCAGTCTATCCAAGAAATCTGGGATAATTTACAGAAAAGCGAGTTCTTTAGCAATGTGCGTGACAAAGTTAACTTGAAAGGCAAATGTGGCGTGTGCGAATACAAAGACATCTGTGGCGGTTGCCGAACCTCAGCGTACTTTTACACAGGCGACATTTTGGGTCCAGACCCGCAATGCGCGTACATCCCGAAGGTGCTGCGAGAAAAATAGCTGCTTCGTACATATCGAAAAGTCTTCCTCTTTTTCCTTAATCTGCAAAGATAGCGCTTTCATGCGTCTAGAAAACGCAAACGTTTTCCTGTAAACGCCAAGCTGTCCTAACGCCATGCTGCAACCCTCAACCAAACAAGCCTTCCCAGCCAGTTGTTGAGCCTATAAATAAGTGCGGGTAGACAAAAATCGCACAATGTCCTCTCAAAACTCCACCTGCATCATGTAACAAACCCCCAAAACACCCTCTTTGCTGGAAAGGTTTATTTTATCCTCCACCGTTAATGATGGCGTTTCGTTTGTCGGACCACAGCGTCCGTTGGGATGTAGTCCCCACGTGGGACCGAACCGCAAACCACAAGCAACCTCTTTAGGTGAAAAACATTGGCATACAAGTACATCGCCCAAGAATGGGAAAAGCCCGAAAAGAGCTTCGTTGATGAGCTCATGCGCCAACGCCTCGTGCAATGGCGAAAAGAACCCACCGTAAACCGAGTGGAACGACCCTTACGGCTTGACCGAGCCAGAAAACTCGGCTACAAAGCCAAGCAAGGTTTCATAATTGCCCGCGTCAGTGTCCGCCGAGGCAACCTTCGCAAACTTCGCCCCGTTTCCGGTCGTCGACCTAAACGTATGGGTGTTAAGAAATTCAAACCCGCGAAGTCTTTGCGCTTAATTGCTGAGGAACGTGCAGGCCGTAAATTTCCCAACACAGAAGTTTTGAACAGCTACTGGGTTGGCGAAGATGGGCGTCACAAATGGTTTGAAGTTATCCTTGTAGACAAGGCGCATCCAGTTATCAAAGCTGACAAAGACATCAACTGGATCACCGAAAAACAGCACAAACGTCGTGCCATGCGTAGTTTAACCAGCGCTGGTAAGAACGTTCGTGGCTTGCATAAGCGTGGTAAAGGTGCCGAAAAAGCACGTCCAAGTCGCCGATATGGCCACAAAGGAGTGCACCAGTAATGCACCACATCACCCCTATTGTTGAAAATTCAACGGGGAAGATGCGTCTAGGCAAAGGCTTCAGCCCTGACGAACTTAAAGAAGCAGGCGTAACCATGCTCCAAGCCCGACAGATGGCTATCCGCGTTGACCGCAAACGCCGAACCTGCCGCGAAGAAAACATCCAAACCCTCCAAAGCCATCTTCCCGAGGTTTCTGGAAAACCTAAAAAGTAGAGCCGCCATTAACAATGTGCGGTGCCTACCTTGTCTCCCTCTTCCTCTAAATTTCCTATAGCTTACGTTGAAATTCGAGTTTTTAGTCACGCCACCGAAGACTTGGCGAAAGTTGAGGCGGCAGTGAAAAATCTTCTTCCTGAATCAGTTGGGGAAGTTTTGAAGTTTAACAAAGTTAGCTTGACGGGGCATCATGGTAATCCCATTGTGCATTTAGATGCCAAGCTTGAAGATCGTGAAGTTTTGCCTGCCGTTATGGAAAAACTTGGCTCCACCCTAAGCTCACTGGACAAAGCGCAATTAGCTGAAGAATTTAACCAACACATCGAAAAACATAATCTGTTTCTACGTTTTGACAAGCAAACCGCTTACTTAGGCAATACCAAAACCTCGACAATCGATCCCATCCACCTTAAAGTACACTTTAAAACTTTGGCGGGTGAGGGCATTTCTGAGTTTTGCAGGCAAGCGGGACTGTTGCCATGAAACGTGCCTTTGCCGATTTGCATCTGCGCCTAAACAGCAAAGAACCCCAACAGGTACCGTTGTTGATTGCCAAAGCTGCCGAGTTAAGTTATCGTTTGGTTGCTGTGGCAGTGGGTGCAGACGCCAAAAAAGAAGACCTGCAAGCCCTCAAAACACGCTGCACTGAAGTTGGGTTGGATTTTGTTTCCCGTGTAGACTTGCGTCCAAGAAACCCCGATGAATTGCTGAATTTGCTGCGCAGAACCAGACGACGTTTTGAACTTGTCTGCGTCATGTGCGAAACCAAAGAAGTGGCACGGCAAGCCGCCAAAGACCGACGTGTGGATTTGCTGAGTTTTCCGTTGCTGGATTATAGGCGACGCTTTTTTGACCACGCCGAAGCTGAATTGGCAAGTTCTGCTGTTGCAGGCTACGAATTAGATGTCAAGCCGTTGTTGGTGTTGGAGGGTCCGTTGCGGGTGCGGTTTTTGTCGTCGTTGCGTCGGGAAGTGGCGTTGGCGTTGGAGTTTGGTTTGCCTTTGGTGGTTTCCAGTGGCGCCTTTGAACCCCTGTTGCTGCGTAAACCCCGCGAAATGGCTTTGCTTGCCTCGCTTGCGGGCTTAGCAGGTGATTCAGCTTTAGATGCGGTGTCTGAGGTTCCTGCAGGAATAGTTGCCCGTAATCGTGACAAGCTTTCGGAAGGGTTTGTGGCGCCTGGTATCCGAATAATCAAACAAGGTGACTGTGATGAAGCGAATTAAACGACGTTACTTAGCTTTGAAAATAGATGGCGACTGTGTGCTAGGGGAACGGGAGTTTTTGGAGGCAATTTGGGGTGCAGTGACTAGGCTTTATGGGGAATACGGGGCTAGTTTGGCGAGTTTGGTTTTGGTGAGTTTGGATGTGGAGCGTCGGTTGGCGGTTTTGCGGGTGAATTTGGCGGTGGAGGGGCAGGTGCGGGTTGCGGTTGCGTCTTTGACGTCGTTTGGTGGGGTGGCTTGTGCGGTTCATGTTTTGGCGGTTTCGGGTACGATTAAGGGTTTGCAGCGTAGCTTGAACAAGTAGCCACATGGATTTATTGGCTGTTCTCTTTGTTTTTATGTAAAGTTAGTGGTTTGCTTAAGTCAATATGTTTGTTTCATTCATCGTGTACTGATTGAACAAATTTATAGTTAAGTCACAGAAACATTTATCAATCATTTTCATGCACTACACTAAAGTCCAAACAAACTGTCAGAGTCGTTTACCAATGAAATTGGAAGACTTTTACTACAAAATGCCCCAACTAAAAACCGAACCCATAATCGACGATACCACCCTTCGTGACGGTATCCAAATGCCGGGTCTAGCCACTGCACCCCAAGACGCAGCCAAAATCGCTCAACTTCTCTGCGAACTCGGAGTGGAACGCATCGAAGTTTTCCACTACCAAGAACCTGATAAGCAGGCGGCTAAACTTATTCATGCCCAAAAACTTGATTGTCGCGTTGCTGCTTGGTGTCGTGCGGTTCGGGAAGACATCGACAGCGCCTTAGCCCTTGGGTTTAATGAAGTGGGCATTTCTCATCCTGTCTCTGACATTCACTTTACTGCCAAATGGCCTGACAAAACCCGTGACCAACTTCTAGCCAACGTGGTGGATGTGGTTGAATATGCTGCCAAAGACCACGGTTTGCGAGTCTTTGTTCATGGTGAAGATAGTACGCGTACGGATTGGGAGTTTGAAAAGAAGTGGGTTAATGCGGTTGCGGATGCGGGTGCTGAATGTTACCGTGTCTGCGATACGGTGGGCATTGGGTTGCCTGAGCTTGATGCTCCTCTGCCAATTGGCATCCCTGCCAAAGTGATTGGTTTGAAGAAGGAAACGCGCATCCGAGCAATTGAAATTCATGCCCACGACGACTTTGGCAACGCCGTGGGCAACACTTTGGCTGCGGTTCGCGCTGCCTCAGGTTTATGGGATAAAATCTACATAAGCACCACTTACTTAGGCATCGGGGAACGGGCAGGCAATGCTGAAACCGAAAAAATCATCCTCAACCTCAACTTGCACTATGGCATCAAAAAGTTCGATGGCAAAACTCAGAAAATGAAGCAAGCTGCCGACTTTATTGGCAAAGCTACGGGCTTCGTGTTGCCGCCTAACAAAGCAATAGTTGGCGACTACGGATTTGCCCACGAAAGTGGCATCCACACGCATGGCGTGCTCAACAACAGTTGGACCTATGAGCCTTATCCACCTGAACTGGTTGGTAACACCAGACGCTTAACCATCGGCAAGCAGTCGGGCAAGGGCATAATTAAGCACAAAATCTCTGAACTTACAGGCAAAGAACCCATGGACGAACAAGTTGCCGCTGTCGTGGAGGTCGTTAAAGGCATCTATGCTGGTGGGCGTCGGGCTTCGCTTAGTGAAGTGGAGTTTAAGAAGATTTTGCGCACCCAGAAGTTGTTGCCTGCAAATGGTAACTGCCCCTAATCGTCTGTGCGCTGATGACCCCCCTCTCTATTTTTGGGGTTTGTTTTGGGTTGTTTTTTGGTTTTTGGGTTTGATTTGGGGTTAGTTGATGGGTTCAAAGGGGTTTGGGCGGGTTGTTTTGGGTTATCACCTTGATGTCGTTACGCTTGAGCAGGGCTGCGGTGACTCCGTCGCCGGGCTTGAATTTTTCCGTAAAAGTTCCGTCAAAAATCTTGCCTGCACCACAGGATGGACTTTTCTCAATGAGGATGGCTTCTTTTGCTCCTAAGGCTTGGGCAATTTCTAAGGTTTTTTGGGCACCTTTGAGAAACTGCGTTGTCACGTCCACGCCGTTGATGCTGACGACTTTGGCTTTGCCATCCAACACGTCCCCGCCATCTCCACCAACAATCTCTGAGGGGTCCCGCGGACAGGGCAAGCCGCCTAAAACTTCAGGACAAACCGGAAACAACCCGCCCTCCGCGAATTCCTTGAGTAGGTCGGGGTTCTGCCAGTTTTTGCCTTCAAAGTTACAGTTGACGCCCAGCAGGCATGCGCTTACGATTTTCATGGTTGCTCCCTCTTTTGGGCGGAGACGATGACGGTGCCGCAATGAAACAGCAGTGTTCCCTGAGCCGATTTTTGCTCTAACTCTGTCCGCCATTGCGACAATTCTTCTGGCGTAGCCACTTTGGCTTTGGTTGCCTCCACAATCAACCAATCCCCAAACGGCGATTCAGCGAATTCTTGAATAGCAATTGACACAACCTTGGTCTGCCAGTCGGTAAAGCCGCTTAAATGCGCCAGTTCGAGTAGTTGTCGTCCTGCTAAGCCGTTGGGGCGCATGTGGTCCCTAAAGAACCCCGTCAGACGACGTTCCAACTCAAGATTGCTGAAATTGATAGAGACGCTTGTCCAGTCTGTGTCCATGACAACGACCACGCCGCCGGGTTTGAGCACTCGCCATAGCTCCGAAAATACTACAGGCGCGGAGGCTGGCGGAAGCACTTGCAGAAGCCGCCGTGCGTAGATGCGGTCAAATGTTGCGTCTCCAAAAGGCAGCCTGTGGGCATCTCCTACCGAATGCCAAACGTTGGCGTATTGCTTTGTGGCGGCGTTGGCTTGCTGAAGCATTTTGGGGTCGCAGTCAACACCCACTACAACTCCGCCTGTGCCAACCGCTTCAAAAAACGCGGCAGCGTCCGTATTAGGACCACAGCCAACATTTAGAATCTTCATACCCTTGCCAATTTGAAGCATCTGATGACTTTCTGCATTAATCGCTTGGTCGGTCTGTGCCCTCTTTTTGAGGTACTCAGCGGTTACGTAGCTCTTGTTTTCTTTGGCGGGGTGCATCCTGAAGCCTCAACCCTAAAGGTATGTGGAAGGTACAATTAAGAACTATAGGTAAACTAAACAAAAAAGGGTCTGAATGAAAGAAAAGGTTAGAGGAGGTGTCTTGCGATGCCAACCAAACGCGGCTTACGCATCAGCACCTTTGCTAAAATGCCCAGTTTGGCTCCTCTGGCGAACTCGATGATGTCTTCAGGTTTGAGGGCATCCACGAGGTCGTTGAGGTCTTGGTCCGACAACTTCTCGAGCACTTCGCGCAGTTTTTCCACTCTTTTCAGGTGATTGCCGCGTTCCTCCCACCACACCTCATTGTACTTCGACAGTGCCTTCTTAGAAACATCATTTTTCTTGATGCATTCGGCGATGACGTCTGCTGCCATCTGCCCACTGATGACGGCTTCTTTGATGCCGCCGCCGTGAATCGGGTTCACGTGGTTCGCTGCTTCGCCGCACAAGACAAAGCCGCCTGCAACCATGTCTTTAACCATGCCACCAACGGGAACACAGCCTGCGTTGACTTCTAGGATGCTGCCTTTGGCGATTTCAGGGTGCTGTTTCATGAATTCTTGCATGTAAACGGCGGGTTTTTTGTCTTGGGGGATTATGCCTAAGCCGACGTTGGCGCGGTGTTCGCCTTTGGGAAACACCCACACATAGCCACGGGGCGCTAAGACGCTGGAGAGGTAAATGTGGATGAGGTCGGGGACGGTGTCGATGTTGGTCATTTCGTACTGGATGCAGCTGTCAACGAGGTTGACTTTGCTGTAGACGCCTAGCGCTTGGTTGCGGATGGCAGTTTCGGCTCCTGCGGCGCAAACGACCACTTTGGCTTTTTCTTCAAATTCGTTGCCCAAAAAGTCGCCTTTGACGCCGACAAAGTTGCCTTTTGCGTCTTTGATTAAGCTTGAGATGAAGGTGTTGGCTTGGACGCTGGCTCCTGCTTTGACGGCTTCTTCAGCTAACCACTTGTCAAAGACTTTGCGTTCCAAGATGAAGCCGCCTTCGGTGAGGATGGCGTCGAGGTAGCGTCCGTCAGGCGCGTAAAGGCGGGCACCTCGCATTTTTTGGGCAATGCATCGGTCAGGGATTTTGCCCACAAAACTCTGTGAGGCTTCGCTTAAACCTTCGCCGCAGCGTTTGGGGGCACCGATTTCTTGGCGTTTCTCAAACACTTTCACGCTAAAGCCTGCTTCGGCAAGTTTTTTGGCGCAGCAGGTTCCTGCGGGTCCTGCTCCAATTATGGCGACATCTATCATGCTTTGGTCACCTTTATGGCTTCGACGGGGCAGGCTTTTTCGCATACTCCGCAACTGGTGCAAAGGGTGGCATCGTTAGTTACTTGGTCTCTTAGTTCAAGGGCGCCGACGGGGCAAACGGACACGCAGCCGCCGCAGCGCAGACATTTGATGTTGTCTATTTTCCAGGTCAATTTTAATCCTCCCACAATGTGGGCTGTTATTTTTACACCTTGTTTTATTAGTAAACCTCTTATAAAGCATAAAGTAACCTAGACTACACCAAGTGTGACCTTAACTATGGCTGCCCAAATCGCCCTCAGCGCCGAACTGCGCAAACTCATCGAAGCCCGCATGGAACAAACCCTCAAAGGCATCCAAGACACCCTCACAAAAATAATGGAAAATGAAGCCCTCGACGCCGAAGCCCTCCAACAAGAACTCAAAAGCCTCGAAGAAACCTTCAATTTACTCTTCCAAAAATGGAACCTAGAAATCCTCTACTCCCTGTTCCTAAAAAGCAACATCGGCTTTGGCGAATTCAAACGGGTCTTAGGCGTCAACAGCCGCACCCTTTCAGATAAACTCAAACTGCTCACCCAACACGGCTACATCCAACGCAACGTGGACGCTGGACCTCCGCTAAGAGTCGACTACAACCTCACCGCAAAAGGAAAAAATACGGTGCTGCTTGCCATTCCCCTGCTTTACTACTCGGTTTCCACTTGAGTGTTCATGTGCCCTTTTAGCGGCAAAACCACTGCCGTGGTCTCTTTTACCGTTTCAAACACCATGCAGGTCAACGTTTTTTCTAAGCCACTGATGAGGCGCAGTTTGTCCACCACAAACTTTCCAACTGCATCCACGTTGGCAGCTCGCAACTTGATAAGCAAGTCCCAATCGCCCGTTACAATGTGGACTTCTTGGACTTCAGGAAACTTGGCGATTTCTTCCGCGACGGTGCGTTGGCTGACGGGGGCGTTGTCGATTTTGCTTCGGTACGAGACGGCGGCGAAGATAAACGCGCTGGTTCCCGCCCCCAGTTTGTCGGGGGAAACGATGGCGCGGTAGCCTTGGATGATGCCTTGGTCTTCCATGCGTTTGATTTTGGCAAACACGGTGGTTAGGGGGGTGTTGGTTTTTTTGGCGATTTGTTTGGCGGTGAGTTTGCTGTCTTGTTGTATGAGGGTGAGGATGGCTTGGTCTTTTTCATCCAATTTTAACGACATAATAGTAAATATTACAATTGTAACTACTTAAGGTTATAGTTTTTTAGAAAATTTACGATGAATGTTATAAAAAATTTATAATCTGCTAAGCCCATGACACTGCAACAATCAGCGTGACTTAACATGACCAAAGTAACCCAAGCACCCTGTGTGCCCCTAATCGAATTACCCAAACCCCTAGACCAACTCAACGAAAAAGAACTCGAAAGGAAAGCCTGCATAGGAAAAGTCATGACCTACGCCCTCCACTCCTTAACCTCAACCTTCATAGCCGAAGACTTCCAATGGCTCCTCCCCGTAGCCCTTTCTCAAAGCACCGACCCCCTCTGGCCTGACCCTGGTGCGTCTATCGAAAAACGCATCGAAGTCGACATCTACGGTCAAGTCGTCCGCACCACCGCCAGCATGATTATCCACAAACTCGTCGCCTCCAGCCTAGCGTACCCCAAACTATTCATCGTCTCCCCCAACATCCGCATCGAAAAAGCCGAACGCGCCAAAACTGGCAAACACATCTACGAATTTAGCCAACTTGACTTTGAAGCCCGCGACGCTTCCTCCAAAGACATCTTTACGCTTGTCGAAAAAGCCATCGTTACCCTAGTCAAAGGTGTAAACAAGGACCTGAAACCTGAATTGGCTGCCCTCCGATGTGAACCCCTCAAAGTTCCCAAAGCACCCTTCAAAGTGCTTGACCGCGTAGACCTAGAAGCCAAATACGGCGCTGACGGATGGGAAGCAGGCGTAGCCGCCGACATCAAAGCCCCCGTATGGGTAACTAACATTCCACGCGAATTCTACGACTTTGAAGACTTCAAGACTGGCAAATGGGACAACTATGACCTCTTTATGCCCCAGTTCGGCGAAGTCCTCAGCGGCGCCAAACGTGAATGGGAATACACCAAAATCATGAAGAAAATCGAACGTGACCAAGTTAAGAAAGATAACTATGCGTTGCTGCTTCGGTTAGCTAAAGCTGGAAAAATCAAACCCTCCGCAGGCGCAGGCATCGGCTTAGAACGCATAGTTGGCTGGGTTACTGGCGTGAAACACATCGGCGAAACACAACCCTTCCCACGCGTACCCGGAACAGTCACCGAACTTTAGGATTGTGTAAAAAAACGATGCCAAAACCAACACAATCTAACCCTTTTCTTTTCCTAACACAAAGTTTATCATATATAATGTACAACACAACAGACAATAATTATGTGTAACAGGTGAAACTATGAATCCCATTAACCCATATCTTGAAGCCCTCGCACCCAAACTAAGCCCCGAAGACTTTGCCAAACTCGCCGCAATAGACAACCCCAACGTACACGAAGTCATCGCCAAAGCCAGCGACCTCTGCCACCCTGACAAGATTTTCATCTGCAGCGACGACCCCAAAGACATCGCATATGTCCGCAAACAAGCAATCGCAACAGGCGAAGAACAAGCAACCTTCACCATATCAGGACACACCATCCACTTTGACGGCGAATACGACCAAGGAAGAGACCGCCAAAACACCAAGTACCTGGTTCCCCGCGGCATCTCCTTAAGCAAAGCCCTCAACCAAATCGACAGGCAAGACGGGCTAGCTGAAGTCCACAGTCTCCTCAGAGACAGTATGAAAGGTCGAACTATGATTGTTCGCTTCATCTCTTTAGGTCCCCTCGACAGTGTTTTCACAATCTTGGGTTTGCAATGTACTGATTCTTGGTATGTTGCCCACAGCGAAAGTCTGCTCTACCGCTCTGGTTATGGTCAATTCGTGAAAGTGGGACCAAAAAGCGACTTCCTGCGTGTAGTGCACTCCGCTGGAAAACTTAGCGAAGACATGGTCAGTGCTGATTACAAGCAAAAACGCATCTACATCGACAACATGGACAACACCATCTACACCGTTAACACCCAATATGCAGGCAACTCTGTAGGCTTCAAAAAACTGGCTTTCCGCCTAGCCATCCGCAGAGCCAGCAGCGAAGGTTGGCTAGCTGAACACATGCTGCTCATGGGCGTCTTTGGACCCAGCGGACGCAAAACCTACTTCGCTGGCGCATTCCCAAGTGCCTGCGGCAAAACCAGCACCGCTATGCTGCCCGGAGAAAGCATACTAGGCGACGACATCGCGTATCTGCGCCCCATTGACGGCGTAGCCCGAGCTGTAAACGTGGAATCAGGCATCTTCGGCATCATCCAAGACGTCAACCCCAAAGATGACCAACTCATCTGGAAAGTTCTCACCACACCTGGCGAGGTCATTTTCTCCAATATTTTGGTGAAAGACGGCAAACCTTACTGGCTTGGCATGGGACAAGAGCTACCTAAAGATGGCATAAACTACACTGGTCAATGGTATGAAGGTAAAAAAGACGAAAACGGCAACGACGTTCCCGCAGCAAACAAAAACGCACGTTATGCTGTTGCGTTAGATGCTCTTGAAAACTGTGATCCTGAGCTTAACAATCCTGAAGGTATCGTCTTAGGCGGCATCATGTATGGTGGTCGTGACGCAAAAGCCTACGTTCCTGTGCAGCAAAGTTTCGACTGGTGCCACGGCATCATCAGCTACGGTGCATCCCTAGAAACTGAAACAACTTTTGCAACCATCGGCAAAGAAGGCGTTCCCGAAATCAACATGATGAGCATCCAAGACTTCATCTCTATCCCACTGGGGCAAAACATACGCAACAACATCGAATTCGGCAAGAAACTCCAAAAAGCGCCCTTGGTGTTTGGCGTAAACTACTTCCTACGCGACAAAGACACTGGCAAATACCTCAATTCGCCCCAAGACAAACATGTCTGGATTAAATGGATGGAGCAGCGGGTTCACAACGAAGTGGACGCCATCAAGACCCCCACAGGCTACATCCCCAAGTACGAAGACCTCAAGCGCCTCTTCAAAGAAGTGCTCAACAGAGATTACGCAAAAGAAGACTACATCAAGCAATTCACTGTTCGCGTTCCCGAAAACTTGGCAAAAATTGACCGCGTCACCCAATTCTATCAAGAAAACGTCTCCGATACCCCTCTGGAACTCTTCGGCATCCTCTATGTGCAACGTGAACGGCTAACGAACGCGCAGGCAAGCTTTGGCGACTACATTTCCCCCGAGAACTTCATCGCCTAATCCCCCCTGCAATTTTTTCTTTTTTCATCTTTTTTGCGATTTCCAGCGTTTTTTTCATATTTTTTACATTTTTTGTGAGGTTAAAGCTTAAATGCATCTGTTGTACAGATTCGTAATTCACAATTTAGTTATAGCTTGAAGTGCCATGAAAACTCAAAGCAGCAACACCAAAAGGAAGCCTACGAAAATGTTGAAACGCGAAGTCCTCAAAAAGCCAAAAGATCTCTTAACCGTAGATTTGACCACTCTTGATGCTGAAGGCTCTTTTCCCTGCCCTACTTGTGGAACAATGATTTCTCCTGATGACGAAACTGAAGACGTTTACCAAATTGTGGACACAAAAGTGGTAGGCGACGAGTTGGTGGCGTTGGTTATTTCTTGCAATACCTGTGGGTCTGTCATTAAAGTAACTGGCTTTCAGCAAGACATAGACGATTTGCCTAGCGAGTAACCTTTTTGGCTAAACCTTGCGTTTTGTTGAACCAAAGTTTTCAAATTTTTACATTGTTTTGTTTTAAACTGTGACTGTCAGCATGCAATAACAACTTTTTATATTTTCAAGCAGGCAAGCACTATACTGTAACCTAAAAGGTCGGTTTTTAAATGAATAAAAAACTTAGCTTTGTCGCTTTAGTGCTACTTTTAAGTGCTTCTTTGATGTTTGTTTCTTTGCCAATTTCGATGACCAAAGCTGCGACTGTAGGTGCGTGGGATTTTGAAGACCACGGTCTAACGCACACTGACATACCTACGATGACTGGTCCAGAACAGTTGGAAGCTGAATTGTTGGCCATGAACAGCCTTTTCGCTGAACACAGTTTACCCACCCCAAAACACTATGACTATCCAAACGGCGCCGTTATTGACGATGCAATTTCAGTTATCGCACAATATCGTGATACCGCCCGCACTTCAGGCACTGCACCTTTCCCTAATATCTACGGGTCAACTGACTGGTATAAGATGGGCGCTGCAAACATTGACGAAAACAAGACTTTTGCCGACGTTAAAGCTTGGATTGACACTGCTGTCGTCACAAAAGGTTTAGCTATAATTTACACACACGACATAGCTGACCCTGCACCAACGTACGGAACTACCCCGGCTATCTTGCAATCTGTTGTTGATTACCTCGTTGAGCAGCAAACTGCTGGAAACCTAACCGTAGAAACTATGAGGCAAGCATACAGCAACTTTAACGGTCAAAAAGCTGTTGTCGTTATGGCTTTTGATGACGGTACAACCTCTGACTACACTGTTGTTTGGCCCATGTTCAAAGCCGCTGGACTGGTAGGAACCAGCTACATTGTTGGCAACTGGATTGGTGTACAACCTACGGTAATGACCTGGGCGCAGGTGCAAGAAATGGCTCAAGTTGGCCCATACACACCTCCTCAACATACTGCAACTGCTTGGGGGGCATTTATGGAAGTGGCTCATACTGGTGGTGGAACTACCAACTTTGCTAGTGGCTCACTAGTTGCTCTTCCAGGTGGATTGTATGCTAATGCTACTCCCGCGGTAGGCTACGTGTTTGATCACTGGATTTTCAAAGGCGCTAATTACAATGATAGTTTTATCTTATTCCCGCAGCAACCTTACGGAACTATCGTTACAGTAACAGCTGTTTTTAGATCAATCAATGCAACACCATCTACGACTTGGTCTATGAACGTTACAACGCAGGGGCTTGGAGCAACAAATCCTTCTGGTTTAGTTAATGTAACTTCTGGACCAACTCGTGTGAATGCAACTGCAAGCACTGGCAGCATCTTTAGCTACTGGCAATTTGATAATGCAAATGTAACTTCCGCCTTCAACGTAACCTCAACCAACACCACAAGCACAATTCTTGTACCTGCACAAGTCAATGGCTCTAACCACACCTTAACTGCCTTCTTTAACCCAGTTTGGAACTTAACGGTCACGGTGAACGGTACAGTTGGAGGAACAACAAGTCCATCAGGTAACATGACTGTCTTAACTGGTTCCGTAACTGTGAATGCTACAGCTACCGCTAACTACACTTTCAGCGTTTGGCAACTAGACAACGTAACAATCGGAAACGCAACTATGATAACGGTGCCTCCACAGACTCCGGGGTCAAGCCATGTTCTAACAGCGGTTTTTGTGCGTTCTACTTTACCTAGTGCTGTCGTAGCTACAGATACCAAACCCTAAACAGTCTTTCAAGCCGCTTCTGTGCTTCTTTTTTCCTTTTTTTTGTTTGTACTAATTTCTGGTATACGCTTTAGTGGATTTAACGTTTGAACGTTCTATACCATTTCTTTATATACCGCTAATCTGATACCCTTTCCTCTGAAGTGGAGGACCTATATTGAAGAGCGGGAGGCGAAAGATGCTTGCCGCTAGGGATGACTTGGCGGACAAAGTGGGCAAAATCGCAGAGAGACAGGGTTTCACTCTCTTTGGAATGTTAAACGAACTTCTCGAGTTAGCCATCAAAGTTGACAGTATGGGTATTAGTCTTAAAGAAGCCGTAGACTCATATGAGTTAGCTAGAGAGGTTAAAGACGCCAGTTTTACCCTAGTTCTGGAAAGTCTCTTGTACGATACAGCCAGAATAGCTTGGGAAAAGGCCCCTGAAAAAACCCTTCGTGTCTGGAATGATGCTGGTGTCTGGATTGTTCAACGCTATTTGGCCAGAGGCGTAAAAGACCCGTTGGTTGAGTTTGAACAGGAATTGAAAGTGTTTGCTTGGAATGTCGCAAACGTATCGGTAGAGCGGGTCGGCAATAAGATTTCTATACAAATTTTGAGCCCTAGATTCTCTCAATCTTACACTGAACTTTATAACAGCTACTTAAAAGGGGTAGTAATTGGATTAGGTTACAGAGTTACTTTCAATGAGTTAGGCAAAGGCAACATCAGGCTAGAAGCAGCCAAGGAGGCAGCTTAATGGCGACGACTGTTAAAGGCAAAAAACTAGTATACGTCTCGGAAGATTTAATCGACAGAGCCGCCAAGGTTTGTCGAACCGAAAATGTCTCCTTAAGCAAATTAGTAGAGAGCGCTATTACGGAGACCATTAAAGTTAACGAGTTAGGGTATACTTCTAAACAAATGGCGGAATTATTTGATGTATTGCAGGCTAATCGTGTGCTTGGTGGACTGTTTATTCCGTCGGGTATTTTGGATTTCATGATTGAGGAAACCGCAAATGCGGACGGCGTTAAACTGGAAAACCTATGGACTGAAAGCGGTATCTGGACTGGGAAATATCTTAAACAGAAATTTCCTGATCCTGTTCTAACTTTGAATCATTTTCTGCAGCTTAGCCGATGGGATTTAAATGAAGTAGACCTTAAAGAAACAGAACCAAACACTATTAATGTTCGTTGTATTTCGACGGTTATGTCCATCGCTGGGACTAAGTTGCTGGCTCGTTTTATTGATGGTGCCCTGACAGGTATGGGCTATAAGGTTGCAAGTTCTGAGTGCCTCAAGGGCTTAATTATCGCAAAATATGTCCGATGATTTAACCATAGTTTAATCGGGCTATTACAAGTATATATACGTGGCAATTAGGAGTTGTATACAAAATTTTATCCCCTCTTGGCTGTGTGTACACAAGTAATAAATAGACAGTTATCGATAGCTTCTGGCACAGAACAATAACCGGAGAGAAAAATATGCAAAATAAAAAATTATTCAGTATAATTGCTATCGCTGTTCTGACGCTCTCAATGCTCACCTTTGCAGTTCCTGCCTTAGCTCTTTCAAATGCACCCGCGCTCTCTGTGGCCACTGGTCCAGTCGGGACTCAGGTAACAGTTAGCGGAACAGGTGCTTCACCATTCAGCACTGTAACCATCTATTGGGATTCACTATCTGGCCAAGTTCTTGGCTCAGGTGCCGCTGACGCTGCTGGCGCTTATTCAAACATTAAAGTAAAGATTCCATCCGCAACCACTGGTGCGCACTACATTGTTGCAAACGATGGCGCTGGTGCTCAAGGAACAACATTCACTGTTACTCAAAGTGTAATTGCAAGCACAACACCAAAAACTTCTGATTTAACCTATAACGCAAAGGTTTTGCCTGGTGACTCTTTGACCCTCACTGGTCATGGCTTTAAAGGCTTAACTAGCGGCGTAGGTGCAACCATTACCGTGACTCTGACCAGCACAACTCTTGCAACACCAAACACAATAACCATCACCACACCAACCATCACCACAAACGCTACTGGCTCATGGACTGCAACTATCACCATTCCAGCATCCATGACTACAGCACAATATGATGCATACACCGTTAGTGCAACTGATGGAACAAACACTGCAACTGCTCCTATACTCATTAACTACTACGCAACTACATCTCCAACAACTGCTCCAGTAGGTGTTACAGTAAATCTTGGTGGTAGAATCCAAGCAAATCAAGCATTCACTGTAACCTTGACTGGTCCAGGTATCGCAGTATCAACACTAGGCACTGGCACTTCTAGCGCGACAGGTGCAATAACCTTCCCATATTCGATCCAAACCATTCTTGTTGCAGGCAACACATACACTTTGACGGCAACATGGGGCACTCCAGCTCAGACTGTTGCAGCAACATTTGCCGTTGGCGCAACCCCAACAGTCGCCGTTGTCACTTCTGGTAGTGTAGTGTTACCCAGCGCTGTTTCAGGCGCTAAAGCATACATCAACGCAGCTAACTTTGTTGCAGGCGCAAACGTGACTCTCTCATTCGGCAGCACAATCGTAAATAGCACTGTTTCCGATAGCCGCTTCGGTCCAACAACAGGTTCAACAAGCGCAACCCCTGGTTCTCTTACTCTTGCTGAATTCATCGTTCCAGCACTAGCACCCGGACTCTACACAGTTACCCTCTCTGACGAATACGGTGCATCCGCAACAACAACCTTCACTATAAACGCTCAGGCAGTTACCACCATTACAACTGCACCCTCGTTCGTTCAAGGTGACACAATTAGCTTCACAATAAAAAGCACTGACGTTGGCGCTCCTACTCCATTCTCTAACGTTCGCTTAACTATTCAAGACCCCTCTGGCGCTTACTGGTTCGGAACAGCCGTGGTACCAATCGTTTGGACTCCAGTCTTTACTACAGCAGCAGCAACAAGCCTAGAAGTACCATTCCAAGCACAGGTCGATACGATTCCATTCGGTAACCACTTGATGCTACCAGCGAACGCTCCAACTGGATCATGGAACTGGACCATCATATATGACAGCAACGTAGGTCTCAATCAAAAAGCCACTGCTCTGTTTACAGTTAATGTAGGTGGAACTAGTGGAGTTACCGCCAAACTTGACACCATCCAGACTTCAATCAACAACATTCAAGGCAACCTGACCGCAGTCTCTGGTGATGTTGCCATCATCAAGACCAGCGTCGGAACAAGCATTGCAACCTCCGTCAGCAACCTCGGCGCCCAAATCACTCAAGTACAGAACAGCATCGCTAGCATCTCTGCACCAAACCTAGGTTCTATCACTGCCTCTCTTAGCAGCTTGGATGCAAAAATCACTGCACTCCAAACTGACAGCGCAACCATCAAGACCAGCGTAGGTACTATCACCGCCTCTCTAGACGACATCGGTGCAGCAGTCTGCCTCGTTGACGAAAATGTCGTCAGCATCCAGACTTCCATAGGCACAGTCGTCGGTAACATAACTGCACTCAATGGCAACGTAGCAACTATCCAGACCAGCCTCGGTACCCTACAAGTTGATGTCACCGCAATCAAAGGCGACGTTGCAGGCTTAGAAACAAGCATGAGCAGCGTCCAAGAAGATGTCACTAGCTCAACCAATGCAACCAACAACCTGTCTCCGTTGGTCATCGTCGCAATCGTCCTTGCTTTGATCGCAGCAATCGCTGCAATCGCAAGCATCGTTCTGATGCGCCGAAAGATCGCCGGATAAAAAACCTAAAGAGCGAAAGCTCTTTCCTTTCTTTTCTTTGTAAACTCAAGTTTCTAGCGTATTGAACCTTTTCGGCTTGACTTTTTGGCGTTCGTCTTCAGGCGGCTTGTGCGCTGGAAGTAAAAAGATAAAAACCCACCCACAACACTAATACACAGCAGCCGCGTAAACGCTTGACGCTCAAGCATACGTAACTGGGGATAGGGGTATGACTGAAACTAACTTGATTCTCCCATTCATCACAAACGCCTCAACAGACAAAGAAAACCTCTCCTTTCCAGCCGAACTAGCCTGCGTAGTTTGCCTAGCTGAAATGCAACGCAAAAAGCCTGGTTTTCTGCGTGACCGCTCCGAAAAAATCGGCTTCATCTCCAAACTTTACTACCCCTATTGGATTGTTCCCAACGACACCTCCTGCCTCTTGGTTGACGGTTTAAATAATGCTTCTTTTCCTTTCACGTTTAATGAGCCCACCAAAATTTCCTTGTTTGTGGAGGAACTGGGCAAAACTGCTGGCAACCCCCAAAAAATGCTTGAAGCCCTGCAAGCTTTAGCCCGAGACCACGCCCAAACCTCCCCTGTTACGCTTTCTTTTCCTGCATTGCAAGGCGACAAAGACCTGCTTACCCTGTTTCTTCACTACAACAGCCTTCAGGCGCCCTCGGAAATTCAAGCAAACGACCTTATCTCCCCTGAAGTGGATGAGAAGGCTGCGTTAGATACACGTCAGGCTTTTGGTCGTGTTTTGCGTGTTTTGCAAGCTGACGCTAAAGGGCTCCAATTTGCCATAGGCATGCTTAAGGAGCAGTTGGCTTTTCAGAAACAGGCGGCTGAAAACGAAATTGACGTTCTTAAAGTGCGGTCTGAGCAGCAAGTGTTTGCTCTTAAGCCCGTGGTGGATAAAGCCATCAAAAAGTTAACTCAGAAACATGAAAAAGCTTTGGCTACTTTGCAGCGGGTGGGCGAACGGAAACTCTCCAAGTTGGACAGAGCTCGTGAACGTTACATTCAAAAGTTGGCGGCTGCCGAAAAAAAGAAAGAAGCCACTCAGAAGAAAATTGACAACGCCAAAAAGCGGGGGTCCTCTAAGTCTTCCGCGGGAAGTTTTGCGCTTAAGAAGTATCAACGTGACATAGATGCGGCTAAGAAAGAAATCAAGGCGTTGGCTGAAGAGACTGAAACCCTAAAAAAGGACCTTGAGCGAACCCAAAAGCAGCGTCAAGAGGATTTTGAGAAGGCTGTTGGTTTCGAAGAAGCTAAAATTACCCAGATAATTGAGGCTTCTGAAGCTAAAGTTGCAGCTAAACAAAAACAGATAAACGACATGACCTCCGCCGCGACCACTATCATTTTGCGGTTTGAATCCATAATTGATGAGCTCAAGCGTAGCGGCGCAGCTTTGGAGAGTCAAGTGGAAGTGACTTATTCGCCTGCGGGTCTTGAGGCGCCGTTTCTGGTGCAGGTTCCACTGTATATGATTAATTTTGTAAAAGGTGAAGAAGTGCGGTACATTCTTATTTCGCCTGTAAGCCTTGGGGAAGAAACGGGTATGTTGGATGAACTGAAGAATCTGCTGAAGCGGACTCCTGACCCGAAAATAAAAACGCTCATGCGTCCCCTGTATCGAACTTTGGAAGAAAACTTAACGGCTGCAGTGTTGGGGCGAGCGGAACGTGACCCAGTTTTTCGGTTGCAGTTAAATCAGCTTTGCCGAAGCAACAACCTCATTGACCAAGACACTTTTGCGGTGACGCTTAACGAAGGGCTGGATGAAATTCAAAAGAAGGGCTACATAACAGGCGAAGAAGCCTCTTCGTTGTGCAAACAAATTATTGAGGGATAAACATGGCTGTGGACGATAAACTCTTAGAAAAGAAACTGCTCCTAAAACGCATCTTACCCCCAACAGACATCTACGCAATCGGCAAAGAGTATGCGGTTCCCTATTTTGAAGGGTTAGTGAACGGTTGGGAACCTGACCCAGATGACGCAGCTATGGAACTCGCCGCAGCCATAGACGATAAACAACTGCAAGATGCCCTCAAAAAGCATCCCCCACGCGCTTACGCCGTTTTCAGGGGCGAAAACTATACCTACGAAGACGGCATCTTAACTTTGAAAGGTGCAGTTCAGAAAATCCATTCGGGCATTCGGGAAACCGAAAAAAAGTACGGCGATGGCGTAGAAGCTATTCTTAAGGTGATGGTGGTATCTGGCGGCAACTTTGGGCGCGCTGAAGCTGAGGCAGCTGCCAAGCTGAAGGTAGATGTGGTGGCGGTTATGGAGCGGCTTGAACGCCTCAAGGTGGTTGTGCCTTCTTATGTTGGTGAGGTTTATCGGGAGTGGGCTTTGTTAGATGAGATGTTGCCTTTTCTGCGTCAAGAGCTAGGCATGCCCGTGGTTGAACGTAAATTGACTTTGCAAACTCAATTGCCCACCGCAACCACAGCAGCAGGCGTGAAAGAAGCGCCCCAGAATCCTGATGACCCCCCAGACCCGCTGGAAGATGAACGGAAAAAAATCGTTGAGATGCAAAACGAACTTGACATCTACATTAATGACCTGCTCAAGAACAGGCTTCAGCAAACCATCAAGTTTGGAAAAACCTTCAGCGCTGGCGTGCTCGCCGGTTACTTAGAGGGCTTGTTTGGTGAAATGCTCTACGCCGACAGCTTCCTAAGCATAATTCAGCAGTACAGTCTTTGTGATGTGGAGGTCATTAATGATGCTGGCAAAGCAGGCATTAAAACTGGCTGGAGCTACGCTTTGTTCGGGGAGCCGGGTACGGGTAAGAGTTTTAGTACGCGTGATTTGATTTTTGGCATCCCCGGGGGACGGATGCAGGCGCATGGGGTTCCGGGACGTAACCGTTACTGCGGCGGCATCTCACCTGCACGATTTATCCGCATAGGGCAATTGTATGTGGGAAAAACCTACAACTTTATTGTGCCTGAATTTAACGACTGGTTCCGCTACAGCGGTATGGTTGATACGTTAAAGATTGCTATGGAACGGGGCGAAATCAAACAGGAACTGCACCGCGAAGTCATCGGACCCTACCGTTTCGACAGCTTTTTCACTGTGAACTATAACACGCAGGTGATGGGGCAAGGCTACGCCGTTACCATTGGTGACCCTAACTTTGCTGCTATCGAAGACCGCATGATTTGCCGCCTGCACCGCATGACCAAAGAACGCTACATGGAAATCGCCCAAAACCAAGCCAAGTTGGCGCTTGGACAAATCGACCTTGACAAAGGCGCCAAACAAATCCGCGACCACGTTGCCTTAGTGTATGCCATTCAGACGGGGCATCCACTGGTTAAGGGTCGCTTTCCTAAGAAGCCTGTTAAAATTACGCCTGAAATGTACGACGCCATCGGCAAAGCCCGCACCGCGATTCTTCGACATCTTCCAGAAGGCATGAAGTTCTCCGCAAGACTTGAACACAACGTGGTCAAATTTGCCTGCTCAGCTTCACTGCTAAACTACTTTGGCGAGGACTTGCCGTATATCCCTGTTTGTGCTGATGCCTTGGAACGTGCGGTGCGGCTTTACGCGGAGGGTGCTTCGGTGCGGTCTCGAGAAGCCTTCAAAACCGAAGACGTGCTCAAAGAGTTGTTTAAGAAAAAGAGTTAGGCAAGCTTGACGAAGTTTTCGTCTAGTCGCTTGATTTTTCCTCTCTCTTCAAGTTCTTTGAGCATTTGATTTAGGGCTTCGCGGTCGATGTTGAAGGTTTCGTTGGTTATGTTGTTGAGGTCGGTTATGCTGGTTTTCTGCAGCTGCTTAATGAGTGAGGTTAAGTCGAGGCTTTTGCGGCGCTCCTCCAATGGCAACGTGCGTGCGCGCTCTAAAATGAAGAGCGTTATCATGGCTTTTTCATCGTCTTTTTTGCTTAACGTCACTATGTAGTTGCCGGGCGCTTTTTTTCCGGTGGCTTCTGCGTAGGGTTTGACTTCAAAGTTGTCTTTGATGGCTGCGGGTACATCTTCCACGGTTTTTACGACTTCGCGGTGGACTTTGCCGTCTGTGTCTACTTGGGTCAGTGAGATGATGTCGTAGTACATGCTGGGTTGTTGGCTTTGCTGAAACAGCATGGTGGCGCCTTCCAGTTGGCTGTAGAGTTTGCCTGGTGGGCACTTGATGGCTTTGACCATGCTGCGGTTGTTTTCGGGGTCTACGCAGAGTTTAAAGAGCCACTGCCCCGTTTGGAGGTCGCTGGCTTTGTAGAAGCGGACTTCGCCAGACCGGAGTTCACGGAGGCTGAGGTCGAACCATGCGTCGTCGGTTCGTTCTTCTTGAAGGGTAATTTTGATGCTTTTCATAGCGTCACCTGTTGGCGTATGGCTGTAGGTTTGGGGTTTTGGTATTTGGGGTTTTTGACCCTTTTTGTGTCAATCTGGCAGGCTGGCGGGTAAAGAAGTTGGTTGGTTTTGGGTGGTTGGACGCGTTTTTTGTGGTTTGGATGCTTTTGTGGCTTGGATTCGCTTGTATATAGCTTATATAAGCCAGCGCACACCGCGTCACCTAACTGTCATTTTTCTTTTGTACAAAACTGACCCCAAAATAAACGCCACGCCTCCCCCGCCAAACAAAAACAAAACCGCTGAAGGCGCATTCCAAACGCCATGGTCCAAAACATACGTAAGGCTTTGGGGACCCATAACAAAAATCGCTATGCCCACAACTATTAGGGCGAACCCGAAAAAGGCAAGTGACGTTCGGTTTGAGGTTTGGTTGGGCTGGGTCATTGTTCTCCTCTAGTGGTTGTGGTGGGTTGGGCTTAAGAGGTTTTCTTTTTCGCGGTGATTATGTTGCTGCTTATATACAGTGACGTTGATATGTCGTTAGAGCGGAGAATCTGGTATGTTGATGACAAAGATGTTTACGTTTGGGCTTTTAGCGACGAACTGTTATGTGGTTCACTGCAAAGACACCTCCCAAGCCGCCGTCATAGACCCCGGGTTTTGTAATTCGGACGAAGCCCAAGAACTCATCAGCTACCTCACCGACGCTGACCTCACCTTAAAATTCATCGTCAACACCCACGGTCACCCTGACCACGTCAGCGGCAACCAACTTCTCAAAGACCGCTACCACGTTCCCATATGCATCCACCAAGACGACGCCTACATGCTGGGTGAATCTGGTAGAGAAACTGCCCGCTACTTTGGTTATAACACGGTTTCGCCGCCCGCTGACATCTTGCTGCGTGAAGGCAGCTACGTAACCATAGGTGATGTTACTTTGCGTGTTGTCGCTACGCCAGGGCACAGTTTTGGGAGTGTGGTTTTGTTGGGGGAAACGGAAGTTTTCACTGGCGACACCTTGTTTGCTGGTTCTATTGGGCGGACGGATTTTCCTGCTAGTAGTGACCGTGAAATGCAGCTTTCGCTTCGTAAACTTCTCACTTTGCCTAACTATTTTGTTGTTTATCCTGGTCATGGGCCTACTACGAATATGGGTGAAGAGAAGCGGGTTAACCCTTTTCTGAATCGCCTCTAAGGCGTTCGAAAACGTTACTGTGTATTATTTTGTTTAATTGCCGAAGCTACTTTAGCGGGCAAGTGGCGCGGTTGGAGTGTTGGCTGAGCTTCCACTCGTTATTCCGTTGATAACTGATAACTGAAACGGTCCTTGGCGAGCAATTGATTCTATATAGATGATGTATTTCGGTTAATTTAATGGATTTTGAATCCATATTTGCGTTTCACACACAATAAATAGGGAAACTGTTGTATTGAAATCAAAGGTGAAAGAGTACGGCACTCAAAGTAGTTAAAATGTTGAAATCAAGAAAAGGCATCTCGCCAATCTTAGCCACACTTCTGCTCATCGTCATCGCAGTCGCAGCCATCTCCGTGACCTACGCTTGGATCATGACCTACACCAACAGCGCAACCGAAAAAGCTGGCGTTATGCTCTATGAAGTAAACACCAGTTTTGACGACACTGCACACACAATAACCATTGATGTTGGCAACTCTGGAACTGCTGACGCAAACGTAATCGCCATCTATGTTGGCAACTCTTCAACAACTCTGATAGACCAAGGCGTAACTTCTCAGGCAGTCGACGCTGGCGACTACTCCACATTCACGCTCAGCAACATGTACTGGGATGATGATGCAACAGTGTACTTCAAAGTTGTTCCAGCATCAGGAACCTCCTTGACCTTCAACCACAAAGTACCTTAAACCAAATCTTTTTTTCTTTCCTTTTCTTTTGTCAGTTCAAACCTGCACTCACGATAGGCTTTATACCCTCTAATTGTCCATAGATAGCATTCACGGTGACCTCATGCAGGAAGTCTTCGCAGCCGCCCAACTCACCCTAACAACAGTATTTCTCCTCTACGCTTCTTGGAGCGACTACAAAACCCGCGAAGTCACCAACAAAGTCTGGGCCATCTACGCCCCCATCGCCCTCGCCCTTTCCATCACCCAATACGTGTTCTACGACCCCGCCAACCTTTGGCTTTTCAGCTTAAGTGTAGGCGTAACGGTGGGTTTTGCGTTTCTGCTCTTTTACACTGGCGCGTTTGGTGGTGCGGACTCCAAAGCTCTCATGTGCATCGCCATGGCGCTGCCGTTTTTTCCCGTGGCACTTGTGACTCCGCTTTTGTCAGGCGGCTTATCTCCGCTTTCGCAAGTGCTGTTTCCAATTACCATCCTTGGCAACTCCGTTCTCATAGCCGCGCTTAGCGCCCTTTACTTGCTTCTTCGTAACCTTGTTGTGCGTTCACGAACAGGCAAGCCACTGTTTGAGGGCACACTAGCCCAAGAATCAATTGGCAAGAAACTTTTAGTTCTGCTCACTGGACACAAGTTTGCTCTCTCCGAGTTGAAAGCCAAATGGCACATCTACCCCATGGAAGACATAGCCCCACCTGAAACCCCCGAAACCGAACTGCAACGAACCCTTGTCATAATTCCTAAAGATGAAGGGCGCGACGAAATCCTCACTCGCCTCTCTACTGCTGTAGAAGAAGGAAAAATTGACGCGAAAGTTTGGGCAACGCCGGGCTTGCCCATGCTCATTTTCGTAACCGTGGGCTTATTTGTGGCTTTATTGTTTGGTGACATCGTGTGGGTGCTAGTCAGTCACCTATTTGCATAACCCAAAAACCCTTGTGTTTTAGATGGTTGTTTTGCTGCGTTTAGAATAGGAAATAGATGCAACTGTCATGAGCGCTCCGCCAAACCCTACAAAGGGAAACGCCAGTTCTCGCGACGGAAACACGAGTGCTCCTTGGTTAGCGTAGGAAAAGCAGAAGGCGCTGATTGAAAAGAGAACAATGGACGTCAGCAGCAATGCAATTTCTAATTTGAACTTTGCCATACTGTTTCAACCGTTTCATTCGATGCCTTCAAAATGATAACAGGAAGGTTATTTTAGTTTTGTGGAAAAACAAGTATTTAGCGGGGTCTTTGGTTGAGCGCGTACAGACAGGAACTTTTGGATTTTTTGTCGCATGATTCAAAACCTCTCAAGGTTGTTGTTCTACCTGACTTTTTCATGGACCGCCTGATTAACTTAGGTTTAAGCCCAAAACAGTTCAGCAACACCTTAACTGAGGTTGTTGAACGCAAAGGCGGCAGCATAGACCAACTTCCCACCACAGACCAAAAAGGCGGAAACGCCATAAACGTCGCCTCTGCCCTGCTAGCTTTGGGCGCCAAGGTCACGCCGATTGTGTGCACCAGCAAACTGGGCTTACAACAACTCCACTTTCATTTCCAAGCCCAAAACGTGGACTTTAGCCACGTCAAATTGGCTTCCAAAGCCTCGGTAACCACCGCACTTGAATTCGAAGACAAAACTGGCAAAACCAACGTTATGCTTCGTGATGTTGGCTCTTTAGCCGAGTTTGGTCCCCAAGACCTCGATGAATCCGACTACCAACTCCTTGAGTCCGCTGACTATGTTTGCCTGTTTAACTGGGCTGGAACGCTAAAGCATGGCACAGCGCTTGCCCAAACGGTTTTTAGCCGCGCCAAAGCTGGCGGCAAATGCAAAACCTTTTTCGATACAGCCGACCCGCTTCCAAACAAAACACAAATCCCCAATCTTCTCAACGACGTTTTGAAAGGCAACTTGGTGGACGTGTTGAGTGTGAACGAAAACGAAGCCGTCACCTATGCCTCACTTTTAAGCAGCGATATTGCAGGTCAGTTGGGTAAGGTGGAGTTTAATGAGTTGGCTTTGGCGTCTGCGCAGGTGCTTGCAAAGCACTTGAAAGCCCGAATTGATTTACACACAACCACGTTTGCCGTTTCGATAACTGATGGGACGGCGGTGTTTGTTCCGACTTTTAAGGTTCAGACGTTGCGTGCCACTGGCGCAGGGGACGCTTGGGACGCAGGCAACATCGTCGGCGACGCTAATGGGCTTTCAGACCAAGCGCGGTTAACGTTGGCTAACGCGGTTGCAGCCTGCTACCTCAGCGGCTCCGATGGTGCTCACCCTACGCGGGAGTTGCTGGTTCGGTTTTTGCGGGAAGTTTAAGCGAAATCTTTTAAGCCAATCTGCTCTAAGCAAGCAACACGGAAGGACAAGGTTTGGGTAAACTGTTTGGAAGCAGCGGTGTGCGTGGTTTAGTGAATTCTTTTTTGACTCCTGAGTTAGCCTGCAAAGTTGGCATGGCAGTTGCTGCCCAATGTCACGTGCAGGATGCGGTGGTTGCTCGGGACACACGCGTTTCAGGACCGATGCTGGAGGACGCTTTGGTGGCGGGGTTAACGGCTTCAGGCGTCAACGTGCAACTTGTGGGCATCGTGCCAACTCCCGCAGCAGCATATTTGACGCGGGCTTTAAGCGCCGACGTCGGCTTCATGCTCACCGCCTCCCACAACCCACCCCCATATAACGGCATCAAAATCTTCCGCGACACCCTCTCCCTTACCGACGAAATGCAAACCACCATCGAAACCACAATCGCCCAAAACCAGTACCGCCTTGCGCCTTGGCAAAAGGTAGGCACCGCACGAAACGTCGACGCCGCCAACCTCTACATAGACATGCTCAAACAAGCCGCACCCCTGCAGAAACATTGGCGTGTGGTTGTGGACCCAGGATGTGGCGCAACCTACAGCGTCGCCCCAGCCGCCCTCAACCAGTTACGCTGCCAAGTTACCGCCTTAAACGCCCAAGCCGACGGCTATTTTCCTGCACGAAAATCCGAACCCACCGCCGAATCCCTAACGGCACTTTCCCAAACTGTCAAGGCTTTGGATGCTGACCTAGGAATAGCCTTTGATGGCGACGGTGACCGTGTTGCGTTTGTAGATGGCGCTGGCGAATTTGTGGATTTTGACCGTGCCCTCGCAGGCTACGCAGCATACGCCCTCAAAAAGGCAGGCGGCGGAACAGTTGTCACTAACGTGGAGGCTTCGATGTGTGTGGAAACCATGGCCGCCAAATTCAGAGGCAAAGTGGTTCGCGTGCGGGTGGGCGATGTCTATGTGTCTGAAGCTATGGCACAAATTGACAGCGTTTTTGGCGGGGAACCTTGCGGTGCATGGGTGCATCCACGGTGGCATTGGTGCCCCGACGGTCCACTTTCTGCTGTGCTCATGCTCAAAGCGTTGGAAGAACAGAACCAGACGTTGGGTGAATTCATCGCTCAAGTGCCCCAGTACGTGACTTTGCGTGAGAATCTGCGGTGCCAAAACGAACAAAAACACCAAATCATCGCAGACATCGAAAAAACCATCCGTCAAGCTTTTCCTGACTTCACCGACTACTCCAACATCGACGGCGTCCGCCTTGCCCTCAAAACGGGGTGGGTGCTTATTCGGGCGTCGGGCACAGAACCGCTCATCCGACTGACGGTGGAGGGTGAATCGTTAAAAGCTGCTCAAGACATAATTGGGCAAGGTGTGGCTTTGGTGAAGCAGCAGGCGGGTGTGGTGCAGTGAAGGCGGTTCTGTTAGCGGCAGGCGAAGGCGTGCGGCTGCTGCCTGTGACGGCGACCCGACCCAAACATCTCATTAAATTCGGCGGCAAACCCATTCTGCAACACTGCCTAGACGCATTGAAGATTAACGGGGTAACTGAAGCTCTAATTATAACTCACTATATGGGCGATGCCATCCGCAACTACTTTGGTGATGGCTCCCAATTTGGGTTAAAGTTGGATTATGTGGAGCAGGAAGCTGTTTTAGGCACTGGTAACGCTGCAAGCCTAGCCGAATCTTACGTGGATTACGTGTTTTTGTTGGTTTACGGGGACCTCTTGTTCTCCCCTGAAGCAATCCACGCCGTCTTGGACACTTACAACTCGCAAAAGCCCGATGCCGTAATGGCAGTCGTTCCTGTAGATAAACCTGAAAGCTACGGCATCATCGACACCGACAAAAAAGGCACCGTCAAACGCATCGTCGAAAAACCCAAACGCGAATCCGCCCCCTCCAACTTAGCCAACGCAGGCTTATACGTTTTCGGCAAAGACGTGTTTGAGGCGTTGCGGAAAGTGAAACGGTCGGTACGCGGGGAATGGGAACTTACCGATGCAGTTACCTTGCTAGCTAAAAGGGGCAAAACGGTTTTGGCTGCCAAAATTGCGAAGGCGGACTGGTTTGATGTTGGGCGTCCTTGGGATTTGCTGGACGCTAACGCATGGGCGCTAAGCCACATGGAGCCTCAGGTTTTGGGTACAGTGGAGCAGGGCGCCCATTTGGTTGGTCCTGTTCATGTTGCGGAGACGGCGCTGGTGCGTAGCGGCGTTTACATCGAAGGTCCATGCTACATAGACGAAGGCGCCGATGTCGGACCTAACTGCTTCATACGCGCTTCCACGAGCATCGGCAAAAACGCCCACGTCGGCAACGCCTGCGAAATCAAAAACACCCTCATCATGGATGGCACCCACGTCGGGCACCTCAGCTACGTCGGCGACAGCGTGCTTTGCGAAAAATGTAACCTCGGCGCAGGCACCATAACGGCGAACTTGCGTTTTGACAATGGCTCGGTAAAGATGCAAGTTAAGGACCAACTGGTGGATACGAGCAGGCGCAAACTGGGCGCAATTTTAGGCGATAACGTGAAGACTGGTATTGGCGTGTTGTTGATGCCGGGCGTGAAGGTGGGTAACGATAGTTGGGTTGGCGCAGGCTTAGTTGTGGAACGTGATGTGCCTGCAAATTCAACAGCAATGCTTAAACAGACCCTAAATATTCAAAAAAGAAAGTAACCCACTATTTTCCTCGAAGCACTATCGCTTTTTTTGGACACGCAACTATACAGTCGCCACATCCGTGGCAAAGGTTTGCATCCACCACTGCAGGCTCTTCAGAGTCGATTTTGAAAATCGCGTTAGGCGGACAAACTTTGGCTGCCTCACAAACCTTGCAATGTTGACATTTGTCGGGTTCAACGTAGGCTTTAGGCGGCAAGCGGGTTCCTCACGTGAGCGTGTTTACTTTGGGGTTCAGTTCGCCTTCGATGCCAAGCGCTTTGGCTTCGGTAACTTGAACCATGCAGTCAACGTGGTAGGCGTCGTTGAAAATCTTGTAATTTGCCATGTGCAGGAATGCGGCGTCTACTGAAACAGGCGAGTTGCCTGCGAAGACGCCGATGTCTTTCATAAGCATGTGTCCGGGGTTGGGCAGGCAGTCGCAGAATTGGGTGATGTTTTTGGCGAAACTCACGTAGCTGATTTTGTTTGGTTTGAAGGTTTTGATGACGCCATACGCTGCGGATGCTAAGGCTTTGCAGAGTTCGCCTTTGTGAGTGAAGCTTATGGCTTCGACGGGGCATTCGGCGATGCACATGGGACACCGCATGCACAACGGCGAAATGTTGTGGGCTTTGCCCTCTATGATTTGGGGCAGGTGCTGGGGACAGATGGCACGGCATTTGCCGCAGCCACTGCACTTTGATTGGTCAATTTCTAAGCCTATCACACGGTGCTGGCGCAGTTTCCCTTCAGGTGAGGTGCCGCCCATGCCCAAGTTTTTGATGGCGCCCCCAAACCCGCTGAGTTCGTGTCCTTTGCAGTGGGATATGACTATCATGGCGTCTGCTTCGGCTATGGCGCCTGCAACTTCAACTTCGCTGAGGACGCCTTTGGTTTTGACGACACGGTGATTTTCCCCTCGCAAGCCGTCAGCGATGATGAGCGGCAAGTCGCCGAAACCTTGCATTTTGGCGGTGTTCATGTGGTCGCAGGCGTTGTGGCGTTGTACGTGGTAGAGGGTGTTGGTGTCGGTGAGGAACGGTTTACCCCCCGCGTCAATTACCTTTTGGAAAATTTCGTGAATAAAAACAGGCTGCACATGGTAAGGGTTGCCCAGTTCGCCAACATGGAGTTTGACGGCGACGAGGTCGCCTTTTTTTATGCAGTCAAAGGTGCCGGCTTCTTCGTAGAGACGACTTGTTTCGTCTAGCAAATTGCGAGACGCATTCCAAGGAACAAAATGCACAGTCACGGTGGTTCTCCTTAGGCTGATTGTTTTGGTGATATTTAGCATTACCCGCCGATATACATAGAGACCTGCCTTTCAAAGTAGCGTTGTTAACTGATAATTTCTGTGTCGACAACTCCATAATGTTCCTATCGTTTAATCAAAGATAAATACTCGGAACACCCAATCGTATGCGGAAAACTGGAGGATTAACAAGTGTCTGTAGCGCAAAGAAAACTCGCCACCGAAATCGCAGCCCTAGTTGATAAGAACGTCACCGTAAACACCACAACCGGCAAAAAAGTTGTCGGCACACTTCTGGGCATAAACCCCGATAACCTTAGTCTCTGTCTGGCTGAAGCCAAAGACGAAACAGGCATCACCGCCCGCCGCGTGTTTCTCAACGGCGCAGTTGTCGCCCAAATAACCAGCACCGAGAAACCCTTCGACCTCAAAGCCCTTGCAGGACGCTTAGAAAAAGTGTTCCCCACCATGGTCAAACTCTACGAGGACCAAGGGTTCATTTGGGTCATGGACAAAGTTAAAGTCACTGAACGCGGCGTCGTGGAAGGGTCAGGCCCCGCAGCTGAACGTGTCCAAAGAGTCTACGACCTCTTCATGAGCGAAGCCAAAGCTTAGATGTACCAGCGAAGCGCTTCATCTTCTTTCTTCTTTTCTTCGTCTTTGTTTCGAACTAACCCAAATGATTCTAACGCTTTTTTGGTTTCGCCAGCCGCGTAAATTACCCCTGACAAATCTACATTCAACCCCAAATAGTTGTTTAGCACGTTTAGGGCAGCTTTGGTTCCCGCAACATCGGGATACATGCCTAACGTGTCTACCAGTAACGCGAACGCTTTCAAATTACGCAGCTTACTTAAGCCAATCACCAAGCCTGCTATGCCAAAAATGTGCCCCACCATAATTTTCACATCCAACGTCAAAACCGCTTTGAGTGTGGCTTCATCAGTGGCGGCGCAGTAAAGGGTCGGTGCCCCTTTTATCTCCTCTTTCTTAAAGCCGCCTAAAGAAATTGCTAAGGTGCAGCCAAGTTCTTGGGCGATATCTAAAACTTTACCTGTTAACTCGTACTGTCCAGGCGTGGTTAAGGCTTGGGTGTTGCCGTACCAGATGATTAAGTCTCGTTCGCCTTCTCCCCGTTTAACATAGTAAAGTTCGTTTATGGGTACGCGGGGTTTGCCTGTTTCGGTGAGGACGGCGTAATCTTGGAAGCTGGCGGAAACGATTTCGGCGAATTTTTTGGCTTTCAATTCTTTGATGAGGTGCAAAGAGGATATGTTGGCTATGAATCCTATGCCTGGTAAGCCTTCGATTAAGACGGGGTTGTTGAGTTGGGGTTTTTCAAGTAGATTGATGCTGCAGACCAAGCGTGTGTCACCTGAAGCGTGAAGTGGGAAGCAGAAGATAGAATATAAGCCTGCCTAAATTTGGTGTTTTAGACAACAAAGAAATCCGCGAACTTGTGCACTTTTACGGCTCTGCTTCCCCATTTTGGGGCTCGGGCTTCTTTTTCTTCAACTCAAAAATTATCTGTTCATCTTGACGTGTAGCGGCTTTCTCTTTTTCTTCTTGTTGTCTTCGAATTTCATTGTACAGTGAGGGTGTGGCTTGCTCTTTTTGCGTTACAGACTCCACGGAACGGGCAGGTGTTGGAGTTTGGGTTACTGGGTTGAGTTCTTTTTGCAGCGAGGCCGGTTTTGTTTCACTGTGTTGAGGTTTGGTCTCGGGTATGGGTATCTGCTCTGAAACTGGTGGTGGTTGGGGTTTCTTTTCTGTTTTCGACGTTATCGCTGATTGGATTCGGGTTGATGTTGTCTTGACGGTGTCTTCTATTTCGGAAAAGTTGAATCGGTTGCCTGGCGGCTCTTTGTCGTGTGCTTGTTTTGAATGTGAACCTCTCATCTCGGTGTAGCAATTCGCAAAGTATGCGCCATAGAAGAGAATTT
Organism: uncultured Candidatus Bathyarchaeia archaeon; assembly: GCA_964616775.1. Lineage (GTDB taxonomy): Archaea > Thermoproteota > Bathyarchaeia > Bathyarchaeales > Bathycorpusculaceae > JADGNF01. The sequence continues at coordinate 21,939 of CAZTRN010000011.1, read as the reverse complement.
CCGCGATTACAAACAGCCAAAGCAGCAACAAAATCAACGATCCTGCTGCACCAGCCAAAGTTGTGACGGGGAAAGACCGTAAATATAACCCGAACACGTTGTTTAAAACCGTAAACGCGATTCCTGTAATGATTGCTGCCAAGGCAACATCGCGCCACTCAATTTTTGTGTCTGGCACCTCTTTGAATATTACCGCAAACAACAGCGCCGACATGGCAAACGACAAAACCAGTTGCACGATGAATAAGCCTATGTATACGACTAGTTCTCCAACTATGGGGCTGATGCTGTTGCCTGCGGTGTTGAAAAGGAACATCGTTGCCGCCACCCAGATGGTTACAATTGTTGCTGCCCCAAAAACGTGCAGAAACGGCGTAAGCCGTTCTCTGATTGCTCTTTTTAGTGTTGGTTTTTTGGGGAATTCTACGCCCCAAATGGTGTTCAAGCTGTCCTGCAACACCAAAAACGCGCCTATTGCACCAGCAAAGGCAAAAACGATGCTTAGCACGGAGCCAAAAACAGAAGTGAACGGGCTGCTGGTTTCCTGAAGAAGCTGGCTGACAAGCGACTGGATGGTGGGTCCTAAAAGGGTGCCTATTAAGTTAGAAAGGTGCTGGGCGCCTATTTCAGGTCCATAAACCAGTATGAACGCTTGGTCAGCGAAGAGCAGCAAAGACGGCAACGGTAAAGCAATAAAGAAGGCAAGTGCCGCCGCTCGTAAAGACGCGTTTTCTTTCTGCCACATGCTAAAAGCAGTCTTGGCTACCTTGACCAGCCCATTTTGACTCATAATAACTCCACTAATAAGAGGCAGACAGGTTTTTTATCAGTTCTGCTGCTACCATGTTAGCAAGGTTGCGTTTGTTAAATTTCGTTGTGGCTTCTTTAAGGCTACACTACCCGCGCTTCATTCTGATTGCGTATTGGGGTGGGAAGATTTTTTATAAGCGGCGAAGCTGTTTCTGTTGATTTCCATGAGCTTCGAAGTCAAAGAAAAAGACCTGCTGGGCAGAATCGGCAAACTGAAAACTAAAACCAGCACCATAGAAACTCCGCTGCTTTTTCCTGTCATCAGCCCCAGCATTCAGATGATTCCCGCCCAGAAACTCAAAGACGAATTCGGCTTCGAAGCGGTCATCACCAACTCCTACATCCTCTGGAAACGGTTCCACGACCGCGCAATAACTGAGAGCCTGCATGGTTTCCTCAAATACGATGGGTCAGTTATGACTGATTCAGGCGCCTACCAAATTCTAGTTTACGGCGGCGTTGAAGTTAATCAAGCCCAAATCGTAGACTACCAAGAACGCATCGGAAGCGACATAGCCACTATTCTTGATATTCCAACAGGATGGCACGTGCCTAAAGAAGAAGCTCAACTTACAGTGGCAGAGACGCTTAAACGCGCCAAAGCTTTCTTCAAACTCAAAACCCGCAATGACACCCTTTGGGTTGGACCCGTGCAGGGCGGCAAACACCTTGACTTGGTGGCGAAGTCTGCTAAAGCCATGGGCAAACTCCCCTTTGACATTCACGCTTTGGGCAGTCCCACGGAAGTTATGGAAAGCTACCGCTATGATGTGCTTGTGGATATGATTATGACGGCGAAGATGAATTTGCCGCCTGAACGTCCGCTGCACTTGTTTGGTGCGGGGCATCCGCACATGATGGCTTTGGCGGTTGCGTTGGGCTGTGACTTGTTTGATTCTGCCGCTTACGCTTTGTATGCCCGTGAAGGCCGCTACATGACTGAGAACGGTACGTGGCGGCTGGGCGAAATGGACTACTTCCCCTGCCAATGCCCACGATGCGCACGGGCAACGCCTAAACAGGTTTTGGAGTTGCCTAAACCTGAACGGGAAATGTTTCTGGCAGAACACAACCTGCACGTCTGCATGGGTGAATTGAAACGCATCAAGCAGGCTATCCGTGACGGCAGGTTGTGGGAGCATGTGGAGATGCGTGCCCACGCTCACCCCGCCCTGCTCACAGCGTTGAAGCGTGCTCGAACCTACCAAGACTTCATCGAACGCAACAGTCCCATCGTGAAGCAGAGCGGCTTTTTCTTCTTTGACAGCGTCGGCTTAGCCCGACCCGAAATTGTCCACTACCGCAAACGCCTCACCGAACGCTACACGCCTCCTGCCGAGGCTCGCGTGTTGGTGTTGTTCCCTCAAACCAAAACCAAACCGTTCCACCGCACCGAAGAATTCAAAGACACCAACAAAATCATCAACCGACTCGGCGAAGACGCCTCCAAAGTACATGTCTGTTTCTATGTGGCGCCGTTTGGGGTGGTTCCGTTGGAGCTTGATGAGGTTTATCCGTTAAGTCAGCATGAAACGTCTATGCCGCTGGATTTTGAGGTGGCTGGGTATGTGGCGGAGCAGGTGGCAAACTACGTTATACGGTCAGGGTATGAGGCTGTGGTTTTGTTGGATGACCCCCAAAACTGGGGCAAAACCATACGCGCTCAATGCAAACGTGCCTGTGCAAAAAAGAATATAGTGTTCAACTGCCTAGATGTCAAGGGGCAGGCAATCCGCGAGTTTCTTTCGCAGCTTGATTTGCTGTTAAAGAAAAATTTGAGCGATAAACCTTGATATACGCAGACTTCCACATCCACACAACCTTTTCCCTTGATAGCCAGATAACTCCCAAAATGTTGGTGCAGCGCCTTGTTTCTCACCCCTCCGTGAAGGTGGCGGCGGTAACTGACCACGGTACCGTCGAAGGCATCAAAGCAGTGCAGCAACTGGCGGCACCATACCCCGACCTGCTCATAGTTCCCGGCGTCGAAATAACCACCCAACTCGGCGACATCGTGCTTTTAGGCGTAACGCAGCTGCCGCCTAAGCCGTGGACGCCCCAAAATGTGGTTGCCTTCGCCAAGCAGCAGGGCGCTGTTTCCATTGCGGCTCATCCGTTTCGCGAGTTTGGGTTAGGCGACTACGTGAGTCATGTTGCGGTGGATGCGGTGGAGGTGCTTAACGGGGGCTCCTCAGATCCCGCTAACCGTGAGGCGCGGGACCTTGCCAAAGCCCTCAAATTGCCCGGCGTAGGTGGCAGTGACGCGCATCGCCCTGACGACCTCTTCTGCGTCTACAACGAAGTGCAAGCAGACTTAAACCTCCCAGACGTGCTTTCTGCAGTACGCAGGGGATTGCTTGTTCCTTGTTTTTCTGTAAGGTCAATACATTTTTAAAAGGGCTTTTTGTCTTGTTACGTGCGGTATCTGCTAAAGAAGGATTGACCGTATTTGCAAGTTAAATTTCTAGGCGGAGCACGAGAAGTCGGCAGAATGGGCATCTCTGTTAAGTCCAAAAAAACGCAGTACCTGCTTGACTACGGTGTTATGCTTGAACGTCAACCAGGTTTTCCTATGCATGTTCCGCCCAAAGACGTGGACGCATTAATTCTAACTCACAGTCACCTTGACCATTCGGGCGCTCTTCCCCTATTTTACATCGAAGGCAAACGCCCCCTGTACACTAACAAACTTAACTTAGAACTCACGCAGCTTTTGATTCAGGATTTTATTCATTTGTCGGGTTACTATTTGCCATTTGAGTACTTGGAGTTGCGTACAATGATGCGTAGCAACAAGCACCTAGAGTTTGGTGTTTCTGAAAAGGTCGGTGATATGAGTTTTCAGTTGCACAATGCTGGACACACGCCGGGGAGTGCTTCGGTTTTGGTGGAATCGGCTGGCAAACGTTTGCTTTTCACTGGCGACTTTAACATGGAAGACAGTCGCCTGCTTAAAGGCGCCAACATGGACAACTATGGCGATTTAGATGCCGTCATCATCGAAAGTACGTATGCAAGTGAAGACCACACGCCTCGGGCAGAGCTTGAGAAGCGGTTTGTGGATGCTTGTACGGATGTGGTTTCTAAAGGTGGAATTGTGCTTCTTCCTGCTTTTGGAGTGGGCCGCGCACAAGAAATCACAACCACGTTGTTTGCGGGAAAATTCGAGTACCCCATAATTTTTGATGGCATGGCACGTGAAGCTAGCCGCGTCATCATGAATGACCGTGAGTATTTGCGTGACCCCAAAATGTTTGCGGATGCGATGCACTCGGTGGAGTGGGTGGAAGGTTGGCGCGACCGCCGCAAAGCATTACGAAACCCCTGCGTTATCGTTTCTCCTGCAGGCATGTTGAAAGGTGGACCCAGCCAGTTTTACATAAGCAAAGTCGGCAAAAAAGCTAACAACGCCGTCTTTTTGGTCAGTTACCAGATTCCTGGAACGCCTGGCAAGCAGTTGCTGGAAAAAGGCGTCGCCACCATCGATGGGAAAGTACGTAAAATCAAAGCTAAAGTTCAACACTTTGACTTCTCCAGTCACTGCGGAGCTACGCATCTTAGAGAAGCCCTCACCAAGCTGGGCGGCAAACCCAAAGTTTTCGCTGTTCACGGTGCTGAAGGAAACTGTGAATTGCTTGCGAAATGGGCAAACACTGAGCTTGGGTTAGATGCGGTTGCGCCTAAAACGGGCGAAAGCTACAAGATTTAACCCGCTTTCTCTCCTTTTTCCTCTATTTGTGTTTTCTTTGGTCTTTTTTGAAATCCATAAATAGTATAGCCTTGTTTACACGTTGGTATGGACGCCAAGACCCGAGCAGTCGATATTTTTCCCATTTTTGTCATGGGCGGCTTGTTTGTTTTAGTTGACTTGCTTGCTTTTTGGATTTCGGGTCCCTTTGAAGCGGCTGGTGAAGTGGCTTTCGTTAACCCAGGCGACTGGATTAACTTGGTCTTCTTCGTGTCTGTTCTCATCGTGTTTACCGCAGTTATCTTGCTCATTGCCAAATACAACAAAACCCGCCTAATCCAAGCCATCTTTTTGGGCTCAACAGGAATCTTAGGCATCTACGTGTTTTACCCGCTTTTCGGGTTTTTTGTATCCGCGGAGCTTTCGGTGGCGTTTTCAGCGTTGGTTATGGCGTTTATTGTGGCTTTGCTGGTCAAGTATCCTGAATGGTACATTGTGAATTTAAGCGGCATAATCACCGCAATCGGCGCTGTGGGCATGATAGGCATCTCCCTAACCGTTCCCATCGTTATTGCTTTGCTTATTGTTATGGCGGTTTACGATGCCATATCCGTGTACAAAACCAAACACATGATAGATTTAGCCGACACCCTTATCGACCTTAAACTGCCCATCCTATTTGTGGTGCCTAAAACGCGGAGTTACTCGTTGGTGAAGCAAACTAAGCGGCTTAAAGACTCCATTGAGGAAGACGAGAAACGTGACGCCTTCTTTATGGGCGTAGGCGACATTGTGATTCCAGGGCTTTTGGCTGCTGCCGCCTTCAACAGCGTCCCCGTTTACGGCTTAGAAGTGGGTTTGTCGGTGGTGGCTGGCACGTTGGTTGGGTTTGCGGCTTTGATGGTTTTTGTGCTAAAAGGTAAACCTCAGGCGGGGCTGCCGTTTCTGTGCCCAGGCGCCATCTTGGGGTACGTGGTTTCCAGTTTACTGTTAACGGGTGGTTTAGCAGGTTTAACGTTTGCATTGTAGGAGCGTCAAAACTTGAGTCAACAACAACCAGACGAAAAATTCCATGCACGACCCGTTTATGTGGTTCCTGTACTGGCAAGCATCCTGTTTGGTTTGCTCTGCGGGAGCTTGTTGCAGAAACCTTCTCCCTCTTCGCCTCCCATTTATCCTATCACCCCTATTCCGCAAACAGACCCCAGCGGCGCCGTCTCCGCTTCCTCATCTCTCACTAACGCCCTCTATTTTCTAATCATAATTACCATAGGCGCTACTCTGGTCTTTCTGCTCATACGATACAAAGGTCGAAGAACCCTCACTTTTCTCATAGGTTTCGCTTTAACTTCCGCGTTTGGGCTGTTGTCGATGGTTTACTTTTCCGAGTTGCTCTCGTTTTTGCCCAACAACCTTCTGCTACTGTTTACCATTACAGGTGCGATTGTGGTTTTAGGCGACTTGGCCGTTTTCAAAGTCGGCGGAAAAGTCTCTGACATAGTCGTTTTAGGTTTAGGGGGCGCTTTAGGCGCGTTTTTGGGTGCTAACTTGAACTTCCCCACTGCTCTTGCAATCTTAGCCGTGATTGCCGCGTACGATGTCATCGCCGTCTACAAAGGACCAGTTGGAAAAATCGCCAATGAAGGCATGGACCAACTCCGCGGGCTAGCTTTCGGATTCAAAGACATCCAAATGGGGCTAGGGGACTTGGTGTTTTACTCGTTGTTGGCGGGGAACCTGTTCATTAATTATAGTCTGGCGGCGAGTTTGGTTTCGGTTGTGGCTATCTTGATTGGCAGCTACATCACGTTTAAGGTGCTGGAACGTCGCGACGTATTTCCAGGCTTGCCTATCCCTATCGCTTTGGGTCTTTCCGCAGGCTACCTAGCCACCCTTTTCTTCTAAAAGAAAGCAGGGGCGGTTATGCCTTTCCAAAATACTCCTTAAACACATCCCGAATGGCTTCAGGGCCATCAAGAATGTGCATGCCATCCATCTGACGCAGTTTCTGCACGTTTTCTGCGTCTTCTTTGCGGACCCGCAGCTTCATGTCTTTGCCGTTAGGCAGCTTGGTTATGAGGGTTTTTTCCTCCAAGTCCACAGGGGCGATGTATACGGGGGCGAAGGCTTTGAGGCTCATGCTGACGGCGTTGGTGAGCATGGTGTCGCCGATGCCGTACGCGATTTTGGCTACGGTGTTTGAGGAGCCCGGAGCAATCAAGAGGAACTCGTATTTGTGCATCTGCATCCACGCCGCCAAAAACGGCGAGTTCGCGTTCATTTCCACCATGTATTTGGGGAAGGTGGCTTTGACTTGGGCTTCGAGGTTGTAGTATTTGAGGACGGTTTCGCCTGCTTTGGATGCAAACACCTGAATTTCTACGGTGTCTTCGTATTCGGTTTTGATTTCTTTCATGACTTGCAGGTATTCAGCGATGCGGTCTCCTGCACCTGAGATGCCCCACGCAACTTTTTGCTTCTTAACTTCAATTTGTTGAGTCACACTTTTTCTCTCCTGACGCTCTATACTCTTGTAGGAACTCGGCGAATCTTTTTACTGTTTTCTTTAAACTTCGAAAGCCCTCTTCGTCTTGCTTGACGCCTTCAAGGGTGTCTTTGCTCCAAAATGTGGCGCCCAAGTTTGCGCCGAAGAATCCGCCACTGACAGGAATTGCGCCGTTGAGGATGTAAAACGTGTGAATTTGAGTGAGTGCTGCTTCTTGGCCGCCCATGCGGTCGCCTGCGACGGCTATGCCCATGCCGATTTTGCCTTTGAACACTTTGGGGTCGGCGGCAACGATGGCGCGGCAGCGGTCCATGATGGCTTTGGTTTGGGCGCTGACTCCGCCGTTGTAGGTTGGGGTGGCAAAGATTACTCCGTCCGCTTGTCGTAGCAGGTCGTAGAGGGGGTACATGTCGTCTTTGAATGCGCATTGTTTGCTTCGGAGACAGAAGTCGCAGTGGGCGCAGTAGCCGACGTGTTTGCCTCGGATGGTCCAGAATTGGGTTTGGATGCCTTTTTCTTCAAGTTGGCGGAGGGCTTCTTTGAGGACGTGTTCGGTGGCTTGGGCTCTTGGGCTTCCACAAATGCCGATAACTAACATAAGCAACCTAGAGAGATGCTTGGTTGCATGCACTTAAGGCTTACCTATCTGCCCATAGGGCATAATGGCCGATTGATTTGGCAACTGGTGGTTTAGTCAAGAAACTTTGGCTAAGAAATTTCGTCAAAAACGTCTTAATACGCTAGATTCCTCGTAATATCGAGAACGATAGGCGTTTTAGAATTAACGGACGGGAATAAATGAAGAACTCACCCAGTCTAATCGTGGCATTTCTCTTTCTCACTGCCACCCTTATCGCTCTTTCCTGTGCTGTTTGTGCTGAGACGTCAACTGAAAACACTTGGGAAACTAAACAACCCCTGCCCCAGACACACGTAGAAACCGCAGTTGCCGTCGGAGACAAAATCTACGCTTTCTTTTGGAGGCCTAACTGCGAAAACCACCTCACCTACGAGTATGACCCAGCAAACGAAACTTGGACACAGAAAACCGCCATGCCAACTGTACGGTCTTCCTACGCTGTGGCTGTTGTGGATACTAAAATCTACATCCTCGGTGGCTATCTTGGCTGGGCAAACGCAGATGGTTCGGTTGGCTCCGCCCCATCTAACCTTAACGAAGTTTACGACACGGCAACAGACACTTGGGAAACCAAGCAACCCCTCTCTCAAGCTATGGTGGACATAGGCGCCAACGTGGTTGATGGCAAAATCTACGTTATAGGCGGCTTAACCAATGACATGATAGGCGTATGGGGTATTCATGGAAGCACCTTCGTTCAAGTGTATGACCCTGAATCTGATTCTTGGACACAAAAAGACCCTGCACCTTACTCGATGGCACGCTACTTCTCCTGCGTCATGAACGAAAAAATCTACATAATAAATGACCCCTCAGAATATTTGGCGGAAGGCACGCATAGTGCAAACCTGTACATTTATGACACAAAAACTGGCAATTGGACAACTGGCTCATCTCCGCCTACCAAATATTACGGTTCTGGTATCGCTGTAACTACTGGTCTTTACGCGCCAGAACGCATCTACATCATTGGGGGCTATGTCAATTTGGGGTTTGCACAGGTTTCGGCTGTCAGCTCAACTTATGCTTATGACCCTGTTTTTGGTGTGTGGTCTAAGGCGGCTGATATGCCGACTGCGCGGGCTGCTTTTGCTGCAGTGCTTGGCGACAAAATATTCGTGTTAGGTGGCGCCCTGTCTAGCAGTACTTTAACGGGAAATTCTACCGATGTTGTGGAGGTTTACACGCCTCTCGGGTATGGTTTTCCAGTTCAGGCTTCTCCCAGTCCATCATCGCCACAACCCACCACGACCATAGAACTTTCCCCAACATCCTCACCCAGCATCATACCAGAAGCAACTCCGTCAACGCCTGCTAAAACTTTAACCCCGACCCCCACTGCCTCAGCAGTCCAACTGCCTATCTCAGACGAGTTCTGGCTAATCGCTGTTGCCAGCGTCCTTTTGGGCATCTTTGGCATCATCCTATTTAGAACAAAAGCCACACGCACAGCATAAGCCCAACTTAACCCAAACCCGCCCTTTACAACCCTTTTCTACCCACCAGTTAAACCCAAAATAAAGCCTAAACCAAAAACAGAGCCCAAACCAAACCCTAAAAAAACCGATGGGGGTCATCCAAACGCAACACTATCTTTGTAGCTGTGCCTGTTTAGGTGTGGTCGTGTTTGGCTAAGGTTTCTGCGGTTGTTTTGCTGAATCGTCGCGCAAAGAACTTGCGAATTTCCTCTGCCAAAACCACCACTGCAGCCAAAGACAGCAGGAACATCCAGTCTCCAAATTCCAGTGGGGTAGTGGTGAAGTAGTTGTTCATTAATGGAACATACACCAAGATTGCCATGATGCCTAGTTGTGCCGCGATGCCTATGAGTATCCATTTGTTGTGTTTGATGTTGGTTTTGAGGATGGATTGTTTGCTGGTTCGGCACGCCAAAACGTTTCCTGCCTGAGCAACCACTATGCCTGCAAATGTCATGGTTACGCCTTTGATGTAAACAGGGTCTGTAGGTGCCAAAGATTGCCCAAATTGCCATCCGCCTGCCATCCACGCGTTAAAGCAGCCAATCATGGCGCCTGCCGCAATGATGACCCCGATGAACACAGACCGCAACAGCACACGTCTGGTGAAGAGGCGTTCTCGGGAGCTTCGTGGAGGTTCTTCCATGATGCCTGCTTCTGGCGGTTCACGACTCAACGCCAATGAGGGAATGACATCTATGGCTAAGTCAATAGCCAAAACCTGCACCACCAACAAAGGCAACGGAATGCCCAAAGCAGCATACAGCATAAACGGAATAAGTTCTGCCCAGTTATGACTGAACACGTAAACGATGAATTTGCGGATGTTCTCATAGATGGCTCTACCCGACTCCACCGCTTTCACAATGGACGCAAAACTGTCGTCGAGAAGCACGATGTCAGCTGCTTCACGAGCAACATCTGTACCTGAAGCGCCCATGGCAACACCAATGTCAGCTTCTTTCAGCGACGGCGCATCGTTAGCTCCATCCCCAGTGACAGCGACAATTTCGCTGCTCTGCTTCAAAACCTTCACAATACGCAGCTTCTGCTCAGGCGAAACACGCGCAAAAATCACATTCCCCTTCTTAACCTCATCCACGATAACTTGGTCATTGAGGTTTTCTAAATCAATGCCGCGTATGATTTGGCAGAACTCGGGCTCCACAATGCCCACTTCTTCCGCGATGGCTTGCGCCGTTGGACCATAATCGCCTGTAATGATGACGGTTTTTACGCCTGCCTGTTTGGCTTTTGCCACAGCATCTTTAACTTCCATGCGTGGCGGATCCCGCATAGCCGCTAACCCAACAAAAATCAAGTCACGTTCGACGTCTTCGTCTTTGTTGTATTGGTCTTTGGGGATTTTCTTGTAAGCAACACCTATGACACGCAAGCCTTGGTTGGCAAATTCGTCTAGCCGCGCTTCAATCCAACGCAGCTTATCTTCAGTGAATTCTTCAACTTTGCCATCCACAACCAGCTTCTTGCACAAATCCAGAATGATTCTAGGCGCACCTTTAGTGTAAACGTAAACTTCCTCGCCTACCCCGTGAATGGTGCTCATGCGTTTACGCTCAAAACTGAACGGCAGCACATCAATCATGGGTTTTTCTGCCATCGCGTCCTGAGTGTTCACACTGGACTTAAGCGTGGCAACCAGCAAAGCTCCGTCTGTGGGGTCACCGATGACACTCCAGTTTTTGTTTCGATCAGACGGTGGATCAAGTTTAGCTCCATTACAGAGCGCCGCAATTTCCAGTAACTTCTCAAGGGACGCTGTTTGCCCTTCCTGCAAAGGCATGCCGTTAATGGAGAATTCGCCTTCAGGCTTGTAGCCTAAGCCTGAAACGTCCACCACTTCGTCCCAAACCCAGAGTTTGTTAACGGTCATTTCGCCTTTGGTGATGGTTCCCGTTTTGTCCGTGCAAATTATAGTCACACTGCCCAATGTCTGCACTGCCGACAACCGCTTCACCAGCACGTTCTGTTTAACCATCTTGAGCACGTTGATGGCTAAAGCGCTAGAAACAGTAACCTGCAAACCTTCAGGGACACAGCAAACCATGACGCCAATCATAAAGAGGATACTGTTGCCGATTTCGATGTGCAACCACAGAAAACTTGCCAAAAAGAACACCGCACCCACCACAACGGCGATGATGAAGTCATATCTGGCGGTTAACGCAATTTCTTTCTGCAAGGGGCTGTCTTCTTCGCGTATAGTTTGGGTTAAGCTGGCAATTCTGCCAAACTGCGTTCCCATACCTGTCGCGTAAACCACTGCTTTGCCTTGCCCTTTAGCGACGCTGGTGCTCATGAAAACCAAGTTCGGCGAGTACAGGTAGGCTTTTTCCACAGTCTGCACCGGTTCAGGGTTTCGAGGTTGCGGCTCTGATTCTCCCGTCAAAGGAACGTTGTTGGTCCAGAGGTCAAAGGCTTCAATGAGGCGTGCATCTGCGGGCACACGGTCGCCTTCTTCAAGAATGATTATGTCGCCTGGAACGATTTCTTTAACTTGAATTCTTTTCAGTTCGCCGTCGCGGAAAACTTTGGCGTATTCGGGCATCCAGTTTTTCAGGGTTGCCATGGCTTTTTCTGCGCGGTTTTCCTGAAACAGGCTGACAAAGATGTTCAAGAAAACCACTGCCAAAATAACCAAGGATAATCCTGGGTTGCCGCTGATGTAAGAAAGAAACGCTGCAAAAAGCAGCAAAACACCAAACAAATCTCTTAGGTGTTTGATGAATTTATGGATTAAAGGGATTTGCCTTTTTTCTGTGAGGTTGTTGTAGCCGTATTTTTTGAGACGTAATTGAGCTTCTTCGCTGGTTAATCCATCAGGTGAAACGTTAAGGTCTTTGAATACCTCATCAATAGGCATGGACGCTGCTTTTTCCAATTTAATCCCACCGAATAAACAGAACGTTAGGCAATCATCGAGCAACTGCTTGTGGCTGCTCGTTTAACCGCCTGAAACTGAGCTTCGTTTGCCTCTGATGAACCAGATTGAATAGACATCAATATCCTCAACAGATTATTCTCGTATTAGTCTAGTTATGCCTTTAAAGGTTTGTTTTACCCTAAAACTTTAGTTAAGAATTTAAACCAATCGGAACCAAAACAACCGTTGATGGTTCTCTTTTGGGTGTAATTTTCCCTGTTTTCGTTCCTTAACGCTGTTTAGGCTGGTTAAGAGAGCTTTTTACATGTTCAAGTGTTTCCTCCATCATGTGCCATAACCTTAATAGGTTACAGTCGTACTTTTCATGTAGCTCACTCTTCCAGAGAGAATCTTAAAATGCTTCAGGAAGTAAAAAATCAAACCTTTCAGGTTAATAATGATTCATTTAAAATGGAGAAAGCATAGTTATGGCACGTTATAGGCAAACTGAAGAAATTGTCAAACTGATGAACAACCCACTGATTATCCGCAACACCAGCATCATCGCCCACGTAGACCACGGCAAAACAACCCTCTCAGACAGCTTACTCGCACACGCCGGCATCATCAGCACCCAAACTGCTGGCCAAAAACTGTTCCTTGACTCTTGGGATCTGGAACAGAAACGCCAAATGACCGTTTTCGCCAGCAACGTCAGTCTCGTTCACGAATTTAACGGTCAAGATTACCTCATCAACCTCATCGACACACCTGGACACATTGACTTTTCAGGTGCAGTCACTCGAAGCTTGCGTGCAGTCGACGGCGCACTTGTCGTCGTGGACGCAGTTGAAGGTCCCATGACTCAAACAGAAACTGTATTGATGCAAGCTCTGCGTGAACGTGTCAAACCTCTTCTGTTCATTAACAAAGTGGACCGTTTAATCAAAGAAATCAAACTCACCCCGGCAGAAATTCAACGTAAATTCGCCAAGATTCTTCTCCGAGTAAACTCCCTTATTGAGCGGTATGCTCCACCTGAACACAAAAAAGACTGGCAAGTTAAAATCGAAGACAGTCGTGTTGCTTTCGGTTCTGCCCTGCACAAATGGGGCTTAAACCTTAACCACATGAAACTCAAAGGGGTAACCTTCCAAGACATCATTGACGCCTACACAGGCGAACATCTAGAAGTCGGCAGAAAAGTTGACGCTCTCAGCAAAAAAGCGCCTCTGCCTGAACCCATCTTGGACATGTTCTGCGAACACCTCCCAAGTCCACTAATTGCTCAACCCTACCGTCAATCTCAAATTTGGCCAGGCGACCCAGAATCCGCCGCAGGTAAAGGCATGAAAACAGTTGACCCCAAAGCACCCCTGCTCATGTGCATCTCCACCATCGAAGTTGACCCCCACAGCGGCACCGTCGCCATCGGCAGAATTTTCAGCGGCACCATCGAAAAAGGCAAAACCGTCCAGCTGATCAGCAGCCATAACAAAGGCCAAATCCAACAGGTCTTCATGAGCATGGCTACTGACCGAGTTATCATCGATCGTGTTCCTGCAGGCAACATCGGCGCCATTTCTGGCTTGCCAAGCATTCACGTAGGTGAAACCGTTGCAGAAGACGGCATTGAAGTTCACAGCTTTGAAGGTTTGCGGTACGTTTCTGACCCAGTCGTCACCGTCGCCGTAGAACCCGAAGACGTCAAAGACATGCCTCTTTTCGACAAAGTTATGCACAAACTCACCACCGAAGACCCGAACTTGCACTTTATCATGAACAAAGAATCAGGCGAGTTCTTGCTCTCTGGTATGGGTGAATTGCACCTTGAAATCACTGCTTACCGACTGCAAGAAGCAGGCTTGAAAGTTAAGCTCAGCAAGCCGATTGTCATTTACCGTGAAACCATCAGCCACGACTACACTGGTCCAGCAATCATGGGTAAAAGCCCCAACAAACACAACAAACTCTGGATCACCATTGAAAAACTCAGCGATGAAGTCATTGAAGCAATCAAATCTGAGAAAATCACTGACATGCAAAGCAAAGATGAACGCACCAAGGTTCTGCGTAGTTTAGGCTGGGAAGCTGACGACGCCAAAGGTGCAGTTGCCGTTGAAGAGAACAACATATTGGTTAACCGCATTAAAGGTCGCCAGTACGTGGACGAAATCCTTGACCACATAAAGACTGGGTTCCGCGAAGCGGTTCACACTTCTCCGTTGGCAAAAGAACCTGCGTATGGTCTCAAAATTAACCTTGAAGACATCACCTTGCACGAAGACCCAGTTCACCGTGGTCCTGCACAAGCCATACCCATGACTTGGAGACCCATCTACTGCGCCATCCTCTTGAGCGAACCTAAACTGCTTGAACCCCTGCTAAGCTTTGAATGCAAAGTGCCAAGCGAATTCGTTAGCAGCGTCATCACCCTGCTCAACAAACGCCGCGGCAAAATCCTCGACATGCCCTCTGAAGACGAAATGATCACCGTCAAAGCCGAACTGCCAGTCAGCGAATCTTTCGGTATCGCCGATATCTTGCGTAGCAGCACTCAAGGACGTGCCTTCTGGGCAACCCAATTCAGCAGGTGGGCACCCGTTCCGGAACAGATGCAGGCTGACACAATCAAAGCCATCCGTGAACGTAGAGGACTTGCGCCAGTTCCACCCAAACCAGAAGAATACTTCGAGAACGAGTAAATTCACTCTTCTCTTCCTTTTTGTTTTCTTTGTTATTCTTTTACAGCTTAGCGTGTCCTATTGAAACCGTAAATTGCTAATTTAGTAACTTAAAGCGGACCTGAATTGCCTGTTTATGGGTCTGTTTGCTTTTTTCTTTCCCATTCTTCCTGCAATTTCGCCGCCATATTGCCATCTTCAAGAATGACTGGACCCCGATAACCACAGTCATGGCACTCCCAAAGCGACCAAAACTGAGGCATCCCCTGCGCCCAAAAAACGTCCGTAGAGCCACATCTGGGACAAAACTTCAACGAGACCGCTCTTTTCTTCGTTTCTTTTTTGGCTGATTCCTTTTTCAATTAATCACCTAGCAAAAGCATACTTTTGCTCTTTTTTAAAAGATTATGTCTTAATCCCCTGTATATTTAATTGGCTTATTTTTGGTAACTTGTTTTGCTTTTGTTGCTGATAGTTGTATGCCCGAGTGAGATTCTACATTGGTTTTTGAGGTTATGCTTGATTTGCTGTGGTTTAAAATAATGATCTGTTAGTACTCAACCGTAGCTGGCACGTTTGTACTCATAACTGGGTGGCTTCTGATATTTTGGCGTTTAAAACGGTGGAATAACTTTATTAGTGTAATCTAACGATGAAACAATGTATTGTGGAGAACGCCATAAATGATTAAGGCAAAACTGTTGAACTATTTATTTGTTTTGTTAACTGTACTTTCTCTCTTCTTAACAGCCATTACTATCGTAGGTGCAACGACTGATCCTGTCTCACAAATTAATTTTTCTTGCAAAGCTGATGGCGAATGCTTGGTATTTCCTGCATTCGGTCCATTACCTAACGGCTCTCTGCTTTCAGGCCAAGGTTCAATGACTTTTAACGGAACGGTTTCCACTATTGCCCAAGTCGTTGAAACAATGCCTGGCGCCTCAGGTGGTCCCTATACGATGTATCTATCAAGTGAAGGGTTAGTTTCGCAAGGTAGCCTATTCGCAACTTGGAATGGGCAAGAACTCAACATTATCTTGTCTTCAAGTAACGCTGAAGGTTTTTTTATGGATAGCTTCGATTTTACAGATGTATTTTATGCTGGCATTTGGCCTGGTGACGATCAAACTGCTCTAGCTCCTTCAGCGCTTTCTTATTCAGGAAGCATTAAAAACTCCTCAGGAACGTTTGCGCTATCCGGTTTTGCCAGTGTTATTGCTTCTTCAATAGGTCCTAACGGTTCACTCATGGGCATATACGTGCAGCTTCTCAATTCTGATGGGACCCCCTTGAAAGTCCTCGGGTGGATGCCCGAAGCATACGAAATTCCGGGCAGTGCCCCTGTAATAACGGTGCACGCTGCCACAGTGTTTCAGCACACGGTAGACGTGTATCCAAGTGAGGTTTCATCAGTGACTTCAAGTAGCGGTTCTGTCGTTGCTGACCAAACAGCCACAACTGGTGTCAATGTAACCATAAGTGGTTCATCCTTGTCCAACAACACCGCTATTAATGTGACTTCAGTAAACTTTGGTACAACACAACCCTTTGGAACTGGCACAGTATCAGTGGACAATGCTTTGTTTTACGATGTTAAGGTTACTTCAAATGCTGTGCTTGACTCAGGAGTAGCCGTTTTGGTCTCTATCTCAGACTCTAGTTTT
The DNA here is from genome assembly GCA_964616775.1 of uncultured Candidatus Bathyarchaeia archaeon. GTDB lineage: Archaea > Thermoproteota > Bathyarchaeia > Bathyarchaeales > Bathycorpusculaceae > JADGNF01. Next base: position 5,582 of record CAZTRN010000011.1, on the reverse strand, counting down.
ACCAATGTTAGCGTATTGTCGTATTGGAACGGAACTGTTTGGTTATCTGTTCCAACAACGTTTGTTCTGCCCAATACTTTGCAGGCTACTTTTACTGTGTCTCAATTGCAGGGTACACCAATTATGGTGACCTCTGCATCAACGCCTAATCCAACCCCCACGCTAACACCTACAATCACACCGACGCCTATACCAACCCAAACCCCGACCCCAACAGCAATCTCAACCACAACTCCCACTCAAACATCTTCATCAAATCCCACATTATCTCCTACACCCACCATAGTTCTTTCCCCCTCTCCAACACCTACACTTTCCCCAACTCTTAGCCCAACAACTTCACCCACACCAACTTCCATAATAACTCCAACTCCAGAGCTAACTTCAAGTCCTCAAGAAACACCAACCCCAACTTCGGAACCAGAAACAACTGCTGATGGCTTGTCAACAGAAATCATTGCAGTTATAGTGGTTATAGCAATAATGCTTGTAGTAGCGATTGTTGTTTTGTTGATGCGCCGTAAGAAATAGCATCAATCTTTCTTTTTTCATCTTCCTGTACGATTGAAAATGGTATATGTTAGTTTTCTATTGGTGCTACAGGGACTTTTGAAAGGTTTTTATCAGCAGCCACCCATTTTTGGTTGATGTCTGGCAAAGAATTCTTCACCAAGCGTTACCGCGAAATGGGCTGGGAGTTTAAGCCAGTTGAAGCCAGACAAGCCATCCGCATCAACCACACCAACGCCAAAGACAAAGAGCTGCCTGAACGCCTCCAAAAAGCTGGCGTGAAGCTAGAGAAAATTCCTTTTTTGGATTACGGTTATTGGGTGGGCAAATCCAAAGTGTCTGTTGGGGCTACTGCGGAGTATTTGCTTGGGTTCTATTCGGTTCAGGAAGCTGCCGCCCAAATTCCTGTTACCTTGTTCAACGGCTTAAAAGGCACGTCCGTTTTGGATGCTTCTGCAGCGCCAGGTGGCAAAACCACTCAACTCGCCGACTTAATGGGCAACGTGGGTGCTATTGTGGCTTTGGACGTAAACAAGCGGCGTTTAGAAGCGTTAGCCAACCATCTGGAACGGTGCAATGTCAACTGTTGCGTTGTTTATAATCTTGATGCGCGTTGCGTCACAAGTTTAAATCTGCAATTTAACCGCGTTCTGCTTGATGTTCCCTGCTCAGGCAACTTTGCCTCAGACCCACAGTGGTTCCGCAGACGTACTCTCAAAGACGTAGAACGCAACGCCCAAGTGCAACGCGAAATCCTCACTGAAACCGTCAAATGTCTTGCCCCCAACGGCGAAATCGTCTACTCTACTTGTTCACTGGAGCCTGAAGAAGACGAGTTGAACATAGACTGGGCAGTGAACGCTTTAGGGCTGGAAATCCAGGTCATAGACTGCTTTGGCGCATCAGGCTTAACGGAGTTCGATGGCAGACAGCTTGATTCTTCGGTTGCTCGTTGTCGTCGCATTTGGCCTGACCAAACGCAGGGCTTTTTTGCTGCGAAACTGAAAAAGCGAGGTGGCACCCAATGAAGCCTCTTGAAACGTTTGCCTCCCAGTTCGGCGCGAAACTTTCCTTAAACCCCGAATTGGTCACCGAAAAGAACCAACGCTACTACCTGCTCAATAGCCGTGTGCGCAAGGTGCTGCATGGCGAGTTTTTCTCTGCAGGCCTGTATCTTGGCACAATGAAAGATGGGGTGTTTGTTCCGAGTTTTAGTTTTCTAAATTTGCTGGTTCCTTTGGCTGCAAATAAGGTAGTGTTGGACCGTAAGGCGGCTTGGCTTTTTATCTGTGGCAGAGATGTGTTTCGGAAGGGTGTGGCGGAGTTTGGGGGTTCTGGGCGTGTTGGGGATTTTGTGTTGGTTTTGAACGAGTTTGGGGAGTGTTTGGGGTTTGCGGTGGTTGAAGATGAGGCTTTGAAGGGGGTGTTGTTGCGGAATGTTTTGGATGTGGGGGATTTTTTGCGTCGGGAGGGTTAGTTTACAGTTGTTGGTTTTTGGGGGTTAGGTTGCTTTTGGGTTTGAGTTAGGTTGATGTGTTTCATGTTTTGGGTTTTTTCTGAACATTTATCCACTGATTTTGGGGATATGCTTATATACGTTTACGTTTAATCTGCTTTCTAAAACATGTGACGATGTAGAAGTGAATGTAATGGACGAAACAGCACAAAAAGCAATTGAAACCTTAAAAACAAACAATATTCGATGGGTCCATTCCGCATTCGTTGACATACGCGGCATACTCCAAGACATGGTTCTGCCAGCACGAGAATACCTCAGCGGCGCCGCATTCACTGAGGGCATAGGCTTCGACGGTTCCTCCGTTCGAGGCTTCAAATCCATCGAAGAATCTGACATGATATTCATGCCGGATGCAAAAACCCTAGCTATCATGCCCTGGGAAACTGATGAGAAACAAAAAAGCGCCATAATCCTTGGCGATTCTCTGGAAGCTTTCGGCGGCAAAGACCCTTCGGTTACGTGCCCACGAGGCTACGTGGCGAAGCGTGCCATAAAAGCAGCCGAAGACATGGGCTATACGGGAATTTTTGCTCCTGAACTTGAACACTTTGTGTTCACCTCCATTGACCCCACCAAACTTACTTGGGACCTTTGGGCAGCTCCCAAAAGCGGCGAAGGCGATGCATGGGGTGCACCACGTGTTTTGCCTAGTTCTCCTGAAATTACTCCTGGCGGATTTATCATCCGACCCAAAGAAGCTTACTATCGCACTCCCCCAGAAGACACAACTGTTGCTTACCGCAACGAGGTCAGCCAAGTTCTTGAAGACTATTTTGGCTTGACTATAGAGAAACATCACCACGAAGTCGCCACTGTGGGACAAGTGGAAATTGACTACAAATATGGCGAAATGCTCGACACCGCGGATCGTGCGCTTTACTACAAGTTTGTTGCTAAAAACATCGCTAAAAAACACGGCTTAATCGCTACTTTCATGCCTAAACCCATCTATCTAGACAACGCCAGTGGCATGCACGTTCACCAGTCTCTTTGGAGCGGCAAAACCAACGCCATGTACGACGAAACAGACGACTACGCTGAACTTAGCCAAACAGGACGCTACTACGTTGGTGGTCTCTTAGCGCACGCACGTGCATTAACTGCGCTTTGTTGCCCCACAGTTAGCAGCTACAAGCGTTTGGTTCCTGGCTTTGAAGCCCCAATCTATGTGTTGTGGAGCCGAAGAAATCGCAGTGCTCTTTGCAGAATTCCCTTGTACTACAAAGGTGCAGGGTTTGCTGCTCAGAAACGGGTCGAGTACAGAGGTTGTGATCCGTCGTGTAACCCCTACTTGGCGTTTGCTGCTTTGCTCATGGCAGGTTTGGATGGCATCAAGAAGAAGATTGAGCCTGGAAATCCCGTTGATGAAGACGTTTACAAGCTCAGTAAAGCTAAACGCCGAGAACTTGGCATCAAAGAGTTGCCGACCACGCTTAAGGAAGCTCTTGACGAGTTGGAGAACGATGTGGTTCTTAAAGAAGCGTTGGGCAGTCACGTGTTTGATGCGTTCATAGATTTGAAGACTAATGACTGGAACCAGTACTGCTTGTATGTTTCGCCTTGGGAAATCATGAAATACTTGGACTATTAGGCTCCAATTTGGGGTGCAAGTTGCCCCCGTCTTTTCTTTTCTTTCTTTTTTCTTTTCTGCCGCTCAGTTGGCTGCTGTGGCGGGATTTTTTGACAGTTGTTCAAATGGGTACTTGCTTGTTTCTCTAACCGTTTTAATTCGGCAACGGTGCAATACGTTAGATACTTATACGGGTTCAGGTTAAATGCTATCCAACTGCTCAAAAAACGCCTTGGATATATGGAGAGGAATAAGATGAAAAATTTCAAAGATGCCACCTGGAAAAATAGTGTCACTGACGTGGTTAAACAAATTCAGGAGCAAGACATCAAATTTGTCCGGCTCCAATTTACCGACATAAACGGCATGATAAAGAATCTTGCTGTTGCCAGCAAAAACATTGAATCCATCTTTGAAAATGGGCAATCGTTTGACGGCTCATCTATCACTGGCTATCGACCTATCGAAGAATCTGACATGGTTCTCTATCCTGACCCAACCACTTTTGCTTTGCTGCCTTGGAGACCAAAAGAGAAATCTAGTTGTCGTTTAATCTGTGACGTTTACACTCCTCAAAACAAACGCTTTGAAGGCGATCCACGTTACATTCTTGAACGCACCATCGAGAAAGCCAACAAAGCAGGCTACACTTTGGTTTGTGCGCCTGAATTGGAATTCTTTATCGTGAAAGAGAGTGAAACTGGCGGTTTGCCTTCTCCGATTGACATGGCTGGCTACTTTGACTTCCACCCTGGCGACTTGACTGACGATTTGCGTCGGGAAATCGCTGACACTGCTGAACCTTTCGGCATTGAAATCGAAATCAGCCACCACGAGGTCGCTCTTGGACAGAACGAAATTGACTTCAAGTATGGTGAAGCTCTCATAACTGCTGACCGTGCAGTCACCATGAAGATGGTTACTAAAGTGGTTGCTGCCCGAAATGGCTATGTTGCCACTCACATGCCCAAACCTTTTGGCGGCATTAACGGCAGCGGCATGCACACTCACCAGAGCCTTTGGAACCGTGACTTAACTGAAAACTTGTTCTACAGCGACGACGCCAAAAACGGGTACCTTTCTGATTTGGCTCGCAACTATATCGGCGGGCAACTTAGCCACGGACGCAAAATGTGTGCGATCCTTAACAGCTGGCCTAACAGCTTCAAACGCTTAGTTCCTGGCTATGAAGCGCCAGTTTACTTGGCGTGGGCGCACAAGAACCGCAGTCCTCTTATCCGTGTGCCTAACTTTGGTGGACGTAAGAGTGCGGCTCGATGTGAAATTCGCTGCCCTGATGGTGCAGGCAACCCCTATCTGCAGTTTGCGGTGCTCTTAGCTGCTGGTTTAGATGGTATCAAGAACAAGATTGATCCTGGTGACCCAGTGGAACTCAACGTTTACCACATGAACTATGAGGAACGCAAGCAACGGGGTATTGTTTCGTTGCCTGAGTCTTTGAAGGAAGCGTTGGATGAGATGGAAACCAGTGACCTTATGCGGGAAACCTTAGGCGCCACCACCTTCGAAAACTTCCTCAAAGAAAAACGCCACGAATGGGACCTGTATCGTACACAGGTTACCGAGTGGGAAGTCAACCGTTACATCAAACGCCTATAAACCCAACTTGCCCCTTTTTGGGGCTCAACAATTTTTCTTTCTTTGTGTTGTGATTTTTGTCTATAGCCCCCCTTATTTAAAGCAGAATTGGGCTGTGGCTTTGCGGACCTACCTCCTCTTAGCGGGTTTTGTTTTTTGGCTAGAATTGTGCATACTTGTTGGGATTGTCCAGTTTCTTGGCTGTAACTATTGAGAAATGTGCTGGTTTAGACGGCGTTTGTAATCACTAACATCGGTAGACGTTTATTAAATTGAAAAAGTGGGCAGAAGCATTTCAGCCAATGCTTTGATTTCAACTTCGCTTTGGGTACGGTTAGCTAAGTCCTTGAGCATAACTTTGCCTTCTTTGAGCTCCCGCTCCCC
>CAZTRN010000010.1:0-77214 GCA_964616775.1 uncultured Candidatus Bathyarchaeia archaeon | reverse complement strand
CAAGCCGTAGTAGTGAATAGCCATAGTGTTTTATTGTTATGTCTGCTCTGCCTTCAAGTTTTAGCTGATGCTGGAAGTCCTTGACGATTATGCATATACCTTTTTCTATTGGTGACTGTTTTTCTCTTTGCGAAACGCTGATTTGTTCAGACGTTTCACCAGTCAAGTTTTTCGCCTCTTCCTTTTGGACGCATACTTGGCTATTCTCGATATAGATGTCGTTTGTTTTTAAATTCAACGTCAGCAAATTACTGTCTGCAACCTGTTTAGCCCGTTTTAGGTCGTCTGGGTCGGAGAAGCGTCGGCCGCAGGAACGACAAATATAGCGCTGAATTTTTATGTCAAAATTACTGTAAGCAGCCCCATTTCGGAACACTTTAGAGCCGCCGCATTCCGGGCATTGAACGTTTTTATGTAGTTGAGGTTCATTTGGGAACGTCTTAGCGTTGTTACTGCCAAGTATGCCTGAAGCGGCGGACGCTTTTCCCTGAACCTCAGTTTCCACCATTGTTCAACCTCTCGGAAAGCTTTAGTCCGCATAAGCCGCAGAGGAACCCCCAAGAATCATCAAATTCAGTGTACTGCCAATCAGGTTTCCCCTGTACGCCACAGCACCTGCAAGCTTCAATACCGTAACAAGCCATTGTTAGCCGATAGACGCTCTTAGTCCTAAGCACCAACTCTTCAAAGGGGATTGTTCCCGAGTTCCCAAGTTGAACAACTTTTGGCTGTGTATCCACGGGTTTGTCACTGTCTTCTGATGTTGAAACTGTTGGTTTATCATGGATTTCTTGAGGTTTTTCGGTACTTTGAAGTAGAGTGGATTGGTCGGAACTTGTTCCAGTTAGGAACTTGGGAACAAGACTACAACCGTACTTCTTAGCTATACGTTTGAGTTTCTCCGGGTCAAACTCATAGTTTCTTGCTGGACCCTCTTGCCCCCGCACCTTGACTTTCTTGCCACTTAGGACCTCGCGCAATCGGTAGCCTATCTTCTGTTTAGTAATCTCTCCAAAATCGGGTGTATCCATCTTGTTAGGCTTCTTGTCATCTAGCTTTCCTCCTAAATCAGCAACCAACGCATCCCAAATATCAGAGAAAGCAATCAGCATCCCCTGCACATACAGTTCGCAGACTACCTTGACAAGATGGCCTTCTAACGTGTTGGTTTTCTCGCTTAAGCGTTCGTTCTGCAGCTTCTCAAGATGCGCTCGGAGATCAGTTTCAACGGTTAAGCCTGATACGATTTGGATTATGGGTTTCCAGAGCTCTTTTAGCCGCCCTTTAACTTGCAAGTCCACTTCAGGCAGTTCATTTTCAATGGTTGCTAGCCGCCATTTCAAGAGCACATTTCTAAGGTCGCGTAGGCGGGTTTCGTCTTCTTTGTTAAAGTCTGCCCAGTCCTTGTTCGGGTAACCTTCAACCATCGAGATGAATATGAAACGTTCCAGCAGTCCTTTGACGCGCGGTGTTTCTTCTGCTGCACATGCCTTGAGGCAAAAAACGCGGAAGTATTTGATGAACCGCTTGTTTTGCATCAACACTGTTCTGGGGACGACGGCGCCTTTCTTGTAACCTGCCTTGTAGATTTTGGCTTTATCCATATCCCGCTGCAGGCCTTGCGCTTCATCTTCAAGGATGGTGCCAGGCGCGTCTGAGTCATCCAAGTAACCATAAGTATCTGCAGAGGGGATGGTAACGCCTAGCATGGGTCGGTAGCAAAGCCAGTTAAGAAGGTTTAGAGCTACAGTTTTGCCGCTCTCGTTATCCCCCACAAAGTACACGTAGGGAACTGTGCGTAGTTTCTCTTGTTGATAGCTTAGGAGAACGCAGGCTGCCAAGTAGTCTTTCCAAATCGACTCTACATCCAAAAACAGGTTAAACTCTTCTCTAACCTTCCAAAACAACTCTTCACGGCCAGGCAACGCTCCCTCATAGAAGCCGTAGGTTTCATAGGGAAACTCGCTCGGGTGCTCCTTAGGCAGAAAAGTTTCCCCTTCAGCTGTAACTTCCTCGTAAACTCGGAATTCGCCCTTGCTTACGGCTAGAAACGCCGGTTTTCCCTTGTGGTAAATGGCTTCGTAGTGGCCTTGTTCGGCGTAGCCGCTGGATTTGTGCAGTTTAGGTTTCTCTTTACCTTTAGGATAGAAGTCATCGCATGCGGGGTCGTTTATGCGGATGATGCCTTTGCGTATTTCTTCTTGGTAAGTGCAGGGGCTGTCTTTGACTTTCCAGTTGGCGCAGTCAGCGCATTTCTTGCCTTTTCCGCGTTCAGCCATCAAAACGTCTCCTTAGAAGTAAAGTTGCATTCGGTCGGTGCCCATGCTCTGGATATGTTTTCGTTGCAGAGGTAAACCGACGATTTGTAGTTCCTTCAACACTTCTTGCTTTAGTGTGTCTTTTTGGATAGTTAGCTTTTTGAGGATAGCCTGCTGTTGCCCTTCTGAAAGCGCCTTCCAGTCAATTGCAAACACCGATTCGGGACCCTTTAACCCCTTGGCGCGCGTTTGTTGTGCTGCAATGTTTTGTATAGGTATTTTGCCGTCTGGGAAGATGTCGCCCCAGTACCGTTTGCCTTCAGCATTTAAGTGAGCCCACGACACTACGAAGCCGCCTCCTGACGATCATCCTGTAGTGCCATCTTTAGCAGCTGGGCGGCTAGAATTGTGCATTGGGCTAGAGCTTCAGTGTAGCCTTCGGGGTATTCTTCGCTGTCATCTGAGTCAATCATTTCTGTGCTCCTAGGTTTTGGGTTTGAGTTTTTGTCGGTAGATTTTGTCTTCGCCATAAAGCCAATAGCTGAAAGCGTAGGTGTCGTCGTGGTAGCGGTCTTTGATGGTTGCATTGCTGTTCCTTAAAATATTGTAGGCTGACCGCCACTTGTCCTCCAAGTTGTTCTGCTTGTAGGCGATTTCGAACGCACCCAGCTTAGCGCCCTGTTGAGCCTCAAACTTCAGCGTGGTAAAAGTTACTTCTTGAACCGCTACTGCTCGGTCTTTAACTTCGGGTGGCGCCATGGATTCGATGTACTCGTTTGTTGCGTCAGCCATCAACATGCAGGCATCTCGTAGTTTCACCAAAAATTCAACCTGCCTATCCATTGATAGCCTGCCCCTCCAACACTTGCCGGCACAATTCAGGAGCATCCCTTTGAAGCTTCTCTCGCAAAGCATCGCGGAGCAGGTCAGCGCAGTTAATGTAGGCGTCCTTGCGGGCAAACTCCTCTAAAACCTGCGCATAACGCTCTGTTACCCTTGTCGCTATGACTTTTGTTTTCTGTTTAACCAACTTTGTTATCCCTCGTTGACCGCTTAAGGCAAGATAATAAAAATAGCTTGAGAGCCCAAACATGATATTATCGCAAACATGATAACGTAGATTTCCACCTGAAAACCCAGTGCGGTCTTTAGAGAAGAAGAAAAACGGCTGAATTCTACCAGAAAGCACTTTTTCTTCTTTCAAATATACTGCAGAGTTATCAATGACTGGAAGAAGAAGACAAAGCTGTGTTCCGAGTAGTTGTCTTCTTCTTTCATCTTACTCGTAAGTTTTAAGTTATGAAGATCGAAATAGCTATCGATTACTAATGTATGGCTTATCAGACCTCAAGAACTCGATTTCAGTTAATAAGGAAACGGTAGAGTGCCCCGTAAAGGGCTGCAAGCAGCTGGTTCCACGTCAAAGAAGATTGTTTAGACGGATAGCTGAGTTCAAGTGCCCTGAGCATGGCATTTTCATTTCACCTTCGACCTTTGAGTATGAAAACAGGCTTGAGAACATCCTGTGGACAAGCCCAGCGGACCAGAATTTACTTTTCAATGGAATTTTTAGTGTTAAGCGAGAGACTGAAAGGATCGCCCGTGACAATAGTGAGGATGCTGTTACTTGGAATGTTTTTAGATACCTTGAAAAGCAAAACTTGCTATCTGGCTTCTTATCAAGCATAGTTGGAAGTAAAGTGGAACGTTGCGAAGTTATTTATTGGACTTATTGTCAAACACAGCCTAGCAAGGGTTGTTGGTACCCTCTGCAAAAGGTCCGGGAAGAATTCGAGCTTAACCCAGCTAAGGGGTCGGAGCCAGACCTTATCATTAGAACTAAGGATGCCCTGTTCTTTATTGAGGCTAAACTTAACGCTAGCAACAACACCACTCCCAGCTCAACGGACCCTGCAGTAAAACGAAAATACGAAACAGGCTGTGAAAGTTGGTATAACCAAGTCTTCCAGTCACCCTTCGAGCAGATTGCTGTTGTCGATCGAAAGTATGAGTTACTCAGATTCTGGTTACTGGGCTCAAAAATTGCAGACCGATTGCACATCAAGTTGTACTTAGTAAATTTGGTACCACAAGAAAAAGAAACAAACATAGAAGCCATGTTCAGAAAACACATCAAGGAAAACATAGATAGAGTATTCTTAAGGGCAACTTGGGAAGGCATTTATCGTTACGTGCAAAAGGCCAGTATTGCAAGTGTAGACAGAGAAACATTACTTAGGTACTTCTCCGAAAAAACGGTTGGCTATAATCAAGATAAGAACCTTCAAAGAGCGTTTAGTATCAGCTGATTGAAATAAGAAAAAATAACCAGTGACAAAATCATTTTTTCGTCTCCTTGAAGAACAACAACAAACCAATTTTTCCAACTACTGTTGTTCTTCTCTTAACTTTTCCTTGTTGGCGGGTTACTTTGGAAAAGTTTTAACTTGCTATGCCTGATATATGCTAAGAAAATACTATGTAAGTTAAGCCCATCTTTGGGAGTTGAATAATGGTTGCCTGTTGAAATCACCCTGGAAATGTATGCGGAGAAGCCTATGGTGATGCCGTTTTTTACGGGTCATGTCGCAAGAGGGTTGCTGCTGCATTTTATTCGGCTTGTTGATCCTTCTGCTTCGGGGCTGCTGCATGAACTCAACGTTTCCAAGCCCTACAGTGTCACGCCCCTGCGCTTTAAAAGTAGCAGCCGCGCTGAAGACGGCTACGTCTTAGACCCCCAGTTTCCCTGCAAAGTTGGCTTCCGATTCCTAAAAGACGAGTACACAACCTATCTTCTGAGCTTCTTTGCCAAACAGAACAGCGTCCTAATCTTTGACACCCCTTTCCAGATTGCCTCAATGAACATAAACTGCAAAAGCTACGCGGATTTGGAGAAGGAGGCGCAAGCGGTTGACGGGTTCACGCTGGATTTTAGGACACCTACCTATTTTGCTAATTTAAACAGCGATTACCACTGGATGTTTCCCGACCCAGCCAAAGTGTTCTGCAGCCTAATGCGATGCTGGAACCAGTTCAGCGACAGCCGCCGCTTCAGCAAAGAAGAATATGTAGCCTACAAGGCGTGGCTGCAAAAAAACGTGGGCGTAAGCCGCTACGAGCTGCAGACGCGCGTCGGGGCAGTGCGCAAAAACCAGCGGACCGCAGGATTCACCGGCACCGTAACCTACGAGCTGGGCGACAAAGAAAACCCCTACAACAAAACCACTCACATGCTCGCACAATACGCCGAATACGCCAACACTGGAGGAAACAAAACAGCAGCATACGGACAAACAAAACTAGCTCATAGCGAGTTTTCCATAAAAAACAGTAGGTGAAATTTGGTTGTTAATTCATGAATCAAAGCCAAAAACTTCTGAATCAGCCATTCCTAATTTTCCTTATGCTAGACCATTCATTCATCAGTACCAATTCTTTGAAAATCGAAATAGCGATATACTCATGAAAAGTCCTACAGCCTCAGGAAAGACGTTGTCTTTCGTTTTCAGTTTTATAAATGAGTATATTCAAGCAAAACAAAATGGCAAACGAAATAAATGCCTTTATCTTGTACCCACGCGGTTGCTTATTCAATCGCAATTTGATAATTTGATTAGTTACCTGGGTCAGTTTAAGGTTCCGAGTGCTATTCTGGAGAGCGGCTATACTTATGCAGAGCTATTTAAGCGCCTTCTTGAAAACGATTTTATAATCGCTTCGCCCGACATAATTTTTTTCATACTTCTAAGAAAAAGGAAAACACAACATATCCAATTTGAGTATCCTGAATTTATAAAGAGTGTGTATTGCATAGTTTTTGACGAACTGCATCTTTTTGATACATACACCTTGATAAATATTAAGAATTTAATCGCAATTATGAAAAGTCAAAACCCAAATTTGCACACATATCTTATCAGCGCAACAATGGAGTTAGGCGGCGTAATAGACACATCTTCCTTTAAAACCGTTGATGGCGAAAGCAACACTGGTCCAGTGCAAGTTTCCGCCATATCTGTTAATTATCAGAACCCAAATGAAATAACCGCTTTCTTAAAAGATAAGCGTCTCGAACAAGACACAGTTTACATATGCAACTCGGTAGACCGAGCAATCAAGCTCCACTCTTCTTTTCCTGAATCAGCCCTTTTAATCGGAAAAGCATGGTATGAAAATAACGAGATCACCCGAGAGGACCAAATAAAAATAAACTTGGAAAAGTGCAAAAACGGCGCTCTCACTTTCGCCACTTCCGTTTTCCGGCAAGGAGTAGATATCGAGGTGAAACGCCTAATAGTAGAAGAACCAGCTAACTCGCAGGATGCCATCCAAACATTTGGCAGATGTGGACGACATGGACAAAGCGAATTCATTATGCTTTCAAACAAAAGTCAAGTCCTAACAGAGTTGAATTCCGATAGCGACATTAACCGAGGTGGTTTTGAAAGCCTCCTCTCGAATTTATTTAGGCCACGAGAGTACGAAACGCAAAAGCGTATGATGAATGCTATGTGGTATAAGCTGTATATAATCACACGTCTTAAAGACCAAGTTGAGGTAGTTGTCACCGAACAATCGATTAAAGATTTTACAGAATTTGAAGATTTCCTTCCTGACGTTAGTTTTAGAGAGCCAGCGCCTTCAATAAAATACGGGGACATCGCAGTCTCATTGTTTGAGATACTGCAATTCAAGGATGCATACAAGAATATCCGATCAATTGATGACTTATTCTTTAAAGGCGAACTTGTTGACGGCGGCAGATTTATTCGACGAGAATATCGCCGTGCCAAAAAAGATGACCAGCCTTTCTTTACTCTTTTAAATAAAAGAAGATACAAAGACACTAACTACTTCAATTTGAAATTAAAACTTCAAGATATTATTTTCTCGGTAAATGGCAGGGTTGGGCAATTAAATGATTACCTTTATAAATTCACTGACAAAAATAGCATAATACCTTGGCGAGGATCATTTGAACCTTGCATATTCTTTGAGTGATTGGGTATGAATGAAAAATGGCTGATGAAAAAAGTAAAATACGGAGATTCTGCATCCCAAGAAACCTTCATCGAGCACGCTATCAAGACCTTTCACGTGGGAAAATACCTCTATGACCAAATTAAGCCAAGTTTTGACCGAACAGAGTTCCTCTACTGCTGCGCTTTTCATGATGTGGGAAAGATTTTAGCAAGCCCCGGCACTCCCCATACGCCAAGAAGTAGGGAAAGCTTACGATACATAGCAAGAACAGAAGAATACCCCATTATTCTTAGAGCACTTAACCTTGAGGATTTTTCAGAGAATAATCGCATTATACGCGCAATTGAAAAGCATCATGATGCAGACGAAAGCTTGAGCGCATACACGTCAATTGCCGATCAAATTGCGTCATCTCAAAGCGACGAACAACTTAAAAATCGCTTGAAAGCATCGCCAATATCAACACTTATCACATATCTAAATGAAATGCATGGCTTTTCTGAAATCCACTTTTATCATGTACGCTTTTATTCTTTCTCAAAAAATGAGCTTAATGCGGTAGGCAGACTATTTTTGCTCAAGTTACTATACGAAACTGTTGAGCAAATCCCAAAGGCAACACTTCTTTACGAAACTCTTGACGGTTGCCGTGTCGTAACAAAACTGGACGCCAATGAATTAAGGACCCTGCTTTCTGAAGCATTCAACAAGAATCTTGCCATATTCATAGAAAAACAAAATCTTAAGGACGTTTTAGGTGGTGCACCAGACAATTATGCGCAATTTACCAATCTTCCTAAAGAAATAAAACCTCGTTTGCTTGAATTGACTGTCCAGAAATATACCGAAGACATAATTCAATCACTTAGAAAGAAAGGTATTGATAAAATAGAAGACGTTGGTTTGAGTCTTGAAGTTTTGACAAGATTTGTAAACCTGCCAGAAGTGGCTAATCTTGCTAAGAATGGCATTAAGGGGATAAGCAAAACCAAGTACCATCTTTTTGGAGATGAAAATGGTATATTTTCGAAATGGGTAGTTGAAACCTTTTTTGCTGAGAAAGAATCGAAATTTAAAGGTAAGATTGCACAAAATACTATTTCCCTTCTCGAACAGTTTCTATCTAAAGCCGGTGCAGACACAAGCAAGATAACGTGCAAGAAAGAAGTTTATAGTAAGTTGTTCCCATTAGTGGTGGCTATTAATTCTTTAAACGAATCAAAGGTCGATTTTTGCTTTGACATCGGTAACTACCTCGCAATCGACGAAGAAAGCTCACTTGAAAAAATTGCCAAAGAAAATGTTTGTGCCAATTGTGGAACGTTTGAGGGTGAGGTCGAGTTAACTCCATTTATATTCGAATATAAGCAACATGCAAAAGAAACCTTGTTCAAAGAAACTGAAGATGAATTTCGACACAGAGAAAAAGTTGTGTGTGGTCTTTGTCAAGTTGAAGCTACCCTTAACACATTGCTTTGCGGAACAGTGCTTGAAGGAATGCAAGCCCGAATTGATACGAATACACACATAATTTTCAGTAGTTTAGGGATAACCGAAAGAGATTTTGATGATGTTGTGCCGTTCCAAGATATACCCATACAAAAGCTCATGGAAAGGTTCAAGATAACTAAGCAATCAATATACCTCAAAAAGGGCGATGATCTCCAATATCTCATTATGTCAATAAGGAACGCTGAAAATGGAATAGATAACGTTACCTTTCAGCGGCTCCTCTTTTCATCTATTGCTGCAAACTTGAAACAAAGATACCTAGTTCTTGCTATTGGCATAAACAAAATTCCCACATTTTTTGATGCCGCCTGTATTCAATTTAGTGACGGGGAAATTCCCATAATTGATGATATTCGAACCGATTTCTTTAGGTTTATTTATGTAGATTCAAGTTTGCTGGTGCGAGAACAGAAGAGTATTCTTTTACAGTATGTTGACAGACCATTTCTCGGCATAGCCCAAATATTTAAAAAGACTAACCAAAAATATACTGAAGCCATCAAAGAGTTGGTTGACAAGATGTCAAAGAATAACCGTTTGTTCGATTTAACCGACAGAATATGGGAAATGGCAAAAATTGGTGGTTCCCTTGAAACTAAAAAAAATGTCGGTTCCTTCCTTGTAGGGTTCAACGGTTCTCCAAGCGCCTTGGATGTATTAGTTAATAAGGTGTTAAAGAATTCACTGTTAACCGCTGAAAAGCGAAAACAAGTTATCGAGATCCATGAAAAATTGAGACAAGAACTTGACGGAATGGATGAGAAGCAAAGGGCTCAATTGAAGAACTATATCCAAAAAACTAAATATCTCTTTAACTCAAAGAAGTTCTACGAAATCGGGCGTGAAGGAGAAAAGGAACAATGAGCATATCAAACGGACCAAAAGTATTCAATAGCTTGCCAGAATTCAATAATTTACGAGAAGAACTCACACTTGCAAGTGAGAAAAAGCTCAAAAAAGTTTACGTCCAAAAAAATGACTACATAGCTATCATTGGCTATAAAAGTCTCAAAGATTTTGCACGATTTACAAGTCATGAAGACTTGTCTAATGATAAAATCGATTATGCTGGAAAAACCCGAATCTATTTAACTGGCTTGAAGCGTCGGGGAGTGTACCGGCGTGCCAGCGAGGCCGTATTAAGGCAGTATAATGAACATTATAACTGTGCTACACCCGATCATCAATGTATGGATTGTTATAACTGTTTTACCTATGGCGGGGTAATCGCAGTAAAGGGTGAAACAGAAGCAATAAAATCGCGGTTGAAGGCAATAACAGCTTTTTCTATCCAAAGTGATGACGAAGCTCTGATTGATGAGGAAGAATTTCACAACATAGTCCATACTGACTTCCGTATGGAACAAGCGGAACAAGGTCAGCAAAAAAAGCCCAGTATATATAACCTTTTACTGATAAAACCAGGCGTTGTTTTTCCTTTTATCGACATAATTTTTAATCCCAGCAAATTTGACTTAGCGATGTATTTAGAAATGTTGAGACGCGCAGATGCAATGGGGTTTGGTTCACGTAGCTCTTTGCTTGGAACAATGGAGACAAAAGTAATTGCAATAACAGACAACCTAACAATATCTCACAAAGATTTGCTAACTAAGATTGTACTCAATGAAACAGGCGATATATCTTATGGAGGTTTGGCCCAGCAATTTGCCCAAGAGGAGATTGTTACCGATAATCAGCTAGAGGCAATCAGAAAAACACTGCCCAAATTAATCGAGGCATATAAAACAGAAATCTATAGCTCCGCCATTTCAAACCCAACTGCAAAAAGTTGAGGTAGTTGCGTGCAAACCGACGGAAAAGTTGCTTCATCGTTATATGCGATAAAATTTGAGTTGGAAGAATTCGGACAGAATGTTTCCCATCTAACGAGAAAAATATACTATACTCACAACTTTTTTACTGATAGACAGGTGTTCGCTGGAATTACCCATTCTTTCCTTTTTCGCGGACTAGAGAAATATGAAGCGGAAAATGTACCATGTACTTTTGCAATTCCGTTAGATGTTAAAAAGCATAGAACGTTTTTTTCGATTACCAATGCGAACCTACAAAAAGAGCAGATGACCGCCAAACTTAGAATTATTACGGAGGGGCATCATGAATTCATATCGCCTGGATCAAAGTTTCTCGCATTCTCCTTTATTGAACCTTTATATGATGCACTTTTCATCGGCAAAAAGAGTGCTCTAGCTCATATTGAAAAGAAGGAAAAAGTTGTTTTTTCAGAGAAAAAGGATGACTGGACAACGGAAGACATGATTTCTCTTCGAGAGTATGAGGAAGAAAAAAACAAAACAGTATTTGGTGTGCGGCTAAGTGATGCATCTACCAGATATTTGGTCGGGCAATTCAAAGTCTCCAATCTGATAGAAACAGAGTTTGAGGGTCGCAGATATAGATTCTACTCTCTTTGGAAGAGATATAGCGAAATGGCTGCAAGTAAACCCAATTGATAATTCAGCCTAATTATTTCTGTTGGCATGTTTGTTTGTGTCCACATCCGCCTTGACATTTATAGGATGCTACTCGTATGGGCGGCAGCGTTTCGGTTTGGATTATCCTTTTTATGTGTACTAGGACGCGTTTGATGTGGGGTTTTCATGGTGGGCGTTATCTAATACGGGGTAGTTTACTTTTTTTGGGAAAGTAGTTTACGATGCCCTGATTGATGATTAAGTAAAAGAGTGCTTTTTTGGCGCTCAATCGGCATTAGCTTTCGGCGATTTATTTATCAGTTCTTGCTTTTCTAGGAGCCATTTCCATACAGGCATAACCGTTACTTTTCTGCCGTTTACGTTATTTTCTTCGTCCTGGGCGTTGGTTAACAGTAGCCCTTGCTTTAAACCGTATTCTTTCATGGCGGCATAGAGCCCGTTAAGTTCGCGTTCTCGGTTTTCTTCGTTAAGTTCATAGCATACTTGAATTGCACCTTGAACTTGTCTGTTTTTGGCAACGACAAAGTCGCATTCGCTTTTAAGGTCTGCGAAGTAAGCTACCTCGTAGTCTGTGCTTAAGGCTGTAAATACAAGGTTTTCAAGCAGTCTGCCTTTGTCTTTTGAAAATGTCCTTGATAGGGCGCTGATAAATCCGTTATCTACTAAGTAGATTTTTTTATCGTTGACTACTTGTTTTTTGAATGAGTAATCGAATTTGTTTATCGTTGTGGCAAAATACGTTTGTTCAAGGTATCCGATAAACTTCTTGATGGTGTTGACACTTTTTACGTCAGTGAACTTTTTAAGTGAATTATAACTGAAACGACTGGACACATTAGAAATCAAAAACAGGTAAAGTTGCCTAAGCGTTAATGTATCCTCAACTTTGTACCTGGCAACTATATCCTTTATTACTATGTCATTGTAGACTTCTGCTAAAAGCTCTTGATCGCCAAAGACAATGTACTCTGGCATTCCACCCATCGAAAGGTAATCTTCAAAGTGTTTTTTTATTTCAATCTTTGACTCAGTTCTGAGCCAGAGTTCCTTAGTCGGTTTTATACCCTTAAATGATAGAAATTCTGTGAACGAAAAGGGCTTCAGAGTTATGTCGACGTGTCTTCCTGTAAGTTTTGTCCCAATTTCGCGACTAAGTAAAGCGGCACTTGAACCCGTAATTACGAATTTGAATCCTTCCTCGTAGAATCTTCTTATGAAAGTCTCAAAGTGAGTCACATTTTGAACTTCATCCAGAAAAAAAGTTTTACTTTTACCGAATAAATTGACTAACGCTTCATAGAGCCTGTTAAACTCGCTTGCTTTAAAACCAAGTAGTCTTTCATCTTCAAAGTTTATGTAATAAAAATTTTCGTCGTTATAGTATTTTTTTATAATTTGCCTTAGTAGTGTAGATTTTCCACTACGCCTCAACCCAGTGAGGACAATCACATGAGGAAGTGAAAGCTTCTTTCCGATTTCGCTTAAGACGTCTCGTTCCACACCATACTCTTTCTTCAGAATGATGTCTCTTTGTCTGATCAGTATCTCCTTAATTTCATCTTCTGAAAGCATGATAACAAATAACTGCAGAATAAACTAATAATTCTTTTCATTGCCATTGAAAAAAATATCAGTTTTTTATTCAATCAGAATGAAAACTATTAGGCCGGCATGTTTGCTTATGTCCGCAACCGCCACTGCACTTCTGTTTAGCCACCCTTATAGCAGGCAGTTCCTCGTCTCTAATTATTCGTTTGATATGTCCAAGTATTCGTTTGACATGAATTTTCATGGTGGGCGTTATCTCGAACTGCAGGATTAGCCCTTCGGGGAGGTAGTTTACGATGCCGTTTTTGACGATTGTGCCGAAGCTTTCTTCTATGAGTAGCGCGTAGGCGACAAGCTGGTATTTGTGGTCCATGCAAACCCGCCCAGCGTCGCTGTTCATGTTCTTGTACTCGACAGGGATGAATTCGCCTCGGGCTGTGTGGATTATGAGGTCAACGTTACCCTGCAAGCCCAGCGCATCAGAACTTAAGGTGGTAAAAAGCAGTTTCTGGGCACCCACAAACTCAGGTGAATAGTAAATGGCGTCTTTTCGCCGAAGCTCCTTAGCCACCTGCTCCTCGTGCGACTCTTTGCCCTCTTCCTGCTGCGAACCAAAAACAGGCGTTGCATGCAGAACACGGTCAAAGTAGATTAGCCGTGGACAGTAAATATAGTGCTTGACGTCGGTGACTGAGATAAATGACTCAGCGATGTCTGAGGCGTGCAGTTTCTGCTGGTTCTTCAGCCACTTATTTTCCTTTGTCACTTTTGCTTTCATGCTAGCTCTTGCCTCTTAGAAGTATAGGATTTTGTCTTTGCTTTCTTTGAACTCGTACTTTTTGGGTTTACCCACCATCTTTTTACCCTTCAAACAGCTGTCACACATAGGGAAAAGCTGCACATTCTCCACTAAATCCTTAATCAGGTTTTTAAGATCCACAAGCAAGCTGTTTAGCTGGTCGCGTCGAAGATCGCCCATAAAGCCGCTGTACTGAATCCGCTGTAACCCATAGTCCTTAAGCGTCTCAGCAACCAGCGTGCGCAAGTTGTCGTCGGATACATCATAAATTACCACGTAACGCACGGCATCTACCACCCTAAACAGAAGGGTACATAATCTGCTTCTTTTAGCAAGAATCGAACCATACACCGAGGTTGTAAGTGAATGAAACTCTTTAGCGACCCCTTTTGGCCGTTAAACATAACTTCGCTGTCCAAACGTTCTTGCAAGCTAGCAAGCAGCACTTTGATGACGTCTTTGCTTAAAACCCGCCCTTCCTCGACTGAGTCGGCGGCGATGATTTCGTTGGGTTTTATCACATTCTTGGTTATCAGCCCGATTAGTGTTCGATCTACAAGTTGCTGGCGGAACTCCTCCATCATATCCAAAACCAGCGACGGTTTCCCAGACCGGTCAGCATGCAAGTACCCTGCATAAAAATCTAAACCGGCATAGCTGACTGCTTTCCAGACTTCAGGAAACAGAACTGTCTGGTAACCAAAATTTAGCATAGCATTAAATGGGTCAGTGGCGCCTCGAGTGATTCGCCCTGTAAACTCTAGTTCGGCTGGTAATATCTGGCGGACGCAGTCCCAGTAGTACCGTGCAGCCTCTGCCTCCAAATTCATGATTTGCTGGCGTTTCTCGTCAATGTTGCTGCCTTGTTCTCTGCTAATTCGGTCGTTTGCGTCATCAATCAGCTTGCCTGATTCATACAGTCTCTCGGAGAGCTTGGGGTCGGTTTGCCGCCTGTTCTTCGCCATCAGTTTTAAGAAATTAGCTTGGTTAACGAGTTTTCCTGCAATGAACTTCTTGGCTAGAACAACGCTGCGTTCATCGTTGTATGCGAGGAATTGTTCTCGCCGTGCTCGTACGGAGCCTGTTAAAGATGCAGGCATTAAAACTGCGTAGGGCCAGCCGCGGTATTTTGCAAAAACGATTTGTATGTTATTTTCGGTAGCTAGTTCTAAGGCGCTTGTTGAAATAGCTACACCAGAGGAGCAACAGATTATTGAGTCAACATCATCTGCTACAATTTCTTTTACTTTCCCATTCTTTTTCACGCTGAAACGATTCCGTTTCCGGCCCAAGAAAAGCCCGAAATCATCCAAGAACACATTCATAACAGGCACCTAGCCGTAGCAGACGTTGTAGTATTGGCAGTATTCTTTACATTGTGAAGGCTCAGGTTTACCCGGGTCTTTTCGTTCTGCTACAATTTCGAGTTTTTTGTCTCTTTCTTCAAGCCATAACTGCCGCAACTCGTCATTAGCAAAGAACAGGTCTTTCTGAACGCTAATTTTTCCATTTTCGACACTCAAGTAGACAGTACAGCAGATATCCACTGGGACTTCGTGGATGCTCTCAAATACAAGCGCATAACCAATCGAGTATAGCCTATGCCAGTCTTCCTTGACGCTGGTTACTTTGAGGTCAAACATGATTGTTCGTAGATAATCAAAACAGTCCACGCTGAGAATATCGCTTAATCCCAGTAGTTCTCCGGAGAGTTTGTGTTCAATTAAAAAAGGAACAGCAGTAGCTAGTAAATCCATTTCTGAAGCGTATGGTTGGCTACATGAGACCTCAGCTAAGTGGGCATCGCACATTTTTTGCATAAAATCCCAAATTTGTCTGCAGTTACTTACTACGGTTTCTGGTTTTTCACCAATCTCGCGCCATCTTATTTTTTGCCACCAACCATCGAAACTTTGGTTTTTTTGTTGGCGATAACTCTGCAGACAATCGCTTACTATACCGTGGAATAGTTTGCCTAAAGCCATTTTGGAGTTTGGAGGGCAAAACTTTTTTTCAACGTTGCGTAGGTAGATGTCACGGTTTGTGGGACAGTATTTTGAACATATCTGGTACATCGGTAGCTTGACGTTATCAAAATACGGCTTTAAGGGTGGTTGATGCCAGTTCCAGCCTCTAAGCTCCTTACTTACGCCTACTTCACGTGCGGTTGGCAGAAGTTGATAAAGAAGCTGCTTTTGTTCGATGTCTGATAGAAAGTACAAGACCAATCTACCGCTAAGCGACTGTTTATCCGATTATCTTTATAAATTTAATTACATTGCAATAATAATCGGTGATACACTTAAGAATCGCTTAGTAAATGGCTTCAATCGATAAATCGAGTCATAATCGGCGCGGGTGCAAAGAAAAATCCCAAGAAACGGGAACAATTCAACTCAAGGCACGGGCTTATATTTTATTGCGGAAACTGGTGGTGCAAAGAAAAATCCCAAGAAACGGGAACAATTCTAATCTGGACAGTTGCGTAGTATTTCGTGTAGTTTGCGTGGTGCAAAGAAAAATCCCAAGAAACGGGAACAATTCTTAACTTTAACTTTGGCTAATTTGCCCTCTGAAAATAAGGTGCAAAGAAAAATCCCAAGAAACGGGAACAATTCCCCAATCAAAATCGCTGGGAGCAGCCCAATCTGTCGCAGGTGCAAAGAAAAATCCCAAGAAACGGGAACAATTCTAAAATGTGTAAAGAATAACCCATCAAGTGCGGCGCACGGTGCAAAGAAAAATCCCAAGAAACGGGAACAATTCTCACAAGAGAAGGATTCAAAGCACGAGACTCCCTTGACGTTTATCTAATCTGCAAAAAATATAACATAGAGTTAGAAGACTTGCTTGAGCCCATTATTGATAAGGTTTCCTTCGTACTTGGTATCTATCAGAAGTATCAGGAGAACTTTGAAGCAAAGAAGACCGTTTTGGCTTCAGAGGCGTTTAGATGGGGGAAAGAAAAGAGACTGTTACTTCAAGAAATTGACGGAGAATTCGAAAAATTCTTGAGTAGTTTCCAGCCTTTTCTTAAAACAGTCATCGAAAAAGTGTCCCCTCCCCCTCACGACGGTAGTTAGGATGGTTGCTGTAGATTTCGCCTTCCCTTGGACTTGGCTTCTATAGAAAAGTACAGTAATACCCGTTTCAGAAAGCTATATTCTGTGTCATCAGTTAGCTGTTGGAAGAAGGAAACTTATGTCCGAAGATGAAGTCAGCAAATGGCTTAGTAGCGTGTCAAAAAGAAAGGAAGATAACAAACGTACCTATTCTAAATTCAAGGAGTTAGTGCAAGAACTAAGTGCAAACGATCTTAGTGCACGACAAAAAGAAACCTTGACTTTAATCAAACTAATGATTGATGATGACAAGGAACAAGAAGATCGCATACTTGATGCTTACGAAATGGTTGGCCTTCTCCTTAGAAGATTAATGAAATTAGAAAATGAAGTTAGACAGCCAAAGGAAGGCTCCGGCTCACAAGGCAGACGACCAAAGAAAGCTAGTAACGCCAGCCCGCACTGAAATGGCATAAAAAGGTTTTTCGGAAAAAAAGAGGGAGTTGTGTTTCGCTGAGAGAAAACTCGAAGGTGATGTCACCACTAAAAAGTTATTCCGTGCTAGGCTACGAGCCCCCGCTAAGCATGGTGCCTGTGACATTAAAAAAGCTACCTAATAGTCGTCTTAAGTGGGGGATGGGAAAGTTCTAATATGAAAGCTGGGGTGTATAGTGGGTTGAAGCCCGGTGGTGTAGTGGCCAAGCATAGGGGCCTCTGGAGCCCTTGACAAGAGTTCGAGTCTCTTCCGGGCTACCATACTTGTTTTGTTGTGTTTTTCAGGTAGTTTGAGTGGTGATTTCTTTTGTTGTGGAGGGAACGTTTATATTAGTGGTATTACGTTTTTAATAAAACGTAATACTGAAGAGGCCCCCACGACTTCAGTACACACAATGGTCCATCCCCGATTGTGTGCCAAGCGTAGACCTTTCGGCTGGCAGTAAACAACCGAAACCCCTCCCCGGGCGATTAGGCGCAGTCCGAGCTTTTGCCTAATCGGGTTTACCTTGGTACACTGAAAAAATTTTGCCGCAACGTAAACTAACTAAGCAACATACGCCAAGAACAACCGACTGCAGTTATCCCCAGATTCGGTGTGTTTTGAGGTAATCTATGTCTTCATCGCTTAGCGACATAGTAAACTTCGGTGGTCCTTCCTGCTCACCGCACGACTGGTCGGTATTGATTTTTTCTTTCGTTGCTGTTCCCCTTTTAATGTTTGTTAATTTATGAGGACATGAGCTGGTGTCTTAAAAAATTATTTGTTTTCTTCGAGATATGTCAACAAATCTACTTAAAGCTACTTTTTGCTTTTCATGTTCACTTTAACGCATCTCTCTACGGTTTACGCAGGTTGTTGCATCGTTTTGCTTTTAAGAAAATTTTCGGCATAACTGCTGTTTGGTGATTAAATGAAGAAACACAACGCAGAGAACGATTTGCTTATGGATTTGGCATTTCACAACGTTCCCCCATCACTACTTATGGAGTTCTCAGACCGCATTGTAGAACCAGTTTATGGCGGCAACTTAACTTCTGCCCTTAAGGACCTGTTTGAGAAAGCACTTTCAGAGCAAGCCATGGTTACATCTCATATAGTAGGCTTTCAAAGTGCCACAGGGATACTCAGATAAAAGAACTACTGCGCCTTTATCCCAAGACTGCCCGCATTAGTTTCACCGAATTCAAAGCCGACAACACCGCTGTCTCCATACTCGACACTGCTGCTTCAACTGCGTTAACATAAAACATTCGCTCATCCAGCCTAGTCGGCGGCAACTCTTCTAATGGCTGGAAAACTGGGTAAGCAGCTTCCCAATGGTGCTCCAAAACAGGCACCCCACAACCCTTAAAGACTCCGCTGAACGCTTCTTCGCCAATTGGTTTGGTAGACGTGAACTTTACCCATTCTTCGTTTTTGATTGTTTGGATGCTGCAGTGTTTTATAGGGTCTGCCTCTTTTGTGGTCAACATGATGTTAGGTGGTTTTTCTTTGTTGGTAAGTCCAAAATAGGTGGGGTCAATGGTGCCACGCATGATTTTAGTGTACACGGTCTGGTAATGTTGTGGCTCAGTTCTGGGCAATGTAACACCATCAAATTCGATGCCTGCTAAATCTAATGGTGCAGCAACAATTACGCCATTAAACCCCTCCATCACCTCTCTACCGCAAGAAATCCTGTATGTCCCCGAACCCGTTTTCTCCACGTTGGTTACTTCTCTTTCTGACTTAATTTCAGCCTTTGAAGAGGCTGCAAGCTGAGCGGGGAACATGCTGTTGCCGCCCACAAAACGATAAATCGGTGCCCCATACACACCAATCAACGAGACCAAGCCAGCAAACCCACCCAAATCAGCATTTTGAGAATAAATCGTTCGCGTAATTGGTTCAGCAACCTCGTCGATAAAGGTTTGGCTTACGCCGTTTTCTAGAAGAATTTCCGCTAAGGTCTGCGGGAACCATTGGGAAATGCCTGCTGCCTCAAAAAGGTGGTTCATCTCCTTGGGGTTTTTTTGTTCTTGTCTGTAAAGTTTTGCGACGGCATGTTTTGCTTCTCTTAAAAGGCTGATTATTCGAAGGATGCTTCGCTGATACTTTTCGAGGAGTTTGAGGTTTGTTTGGGCGGAATAGTTGCTGGAGCGAAAAACGAGCTCGGAGCCGTTCCAGATGCCAAAATTTCTAAATTCTTTTGCTTGCTCCACTTTTAGCTGCTGGCAGGTTACGAGTTCAAGGATTGTTTTGTTGGAACCGTTAAAGAATTCTGCCCCTAACTCCACAGAAGTGTTGTAAGGTTTTTGGGTTAGAATTCTGCCGCCCACTCGCTTCTGGGCGTCATAAAGGGTGACTTTTATGTCGGGTAAGTATTTGTTGGCAAAGTATGCTGCTGCACATCCACCGATGCCTGTACCGACAACCGCCACTTTGCCCATTTTACTTCACCCCCAAAAGGCACCCGAACAAAATAAACCCATCCGCCTGCCCGCTAAACATGCAGTCTCGTTTTTTCGTCTCAAAAGCTTTATGTGACTCGAACAGCGGGTAACTTTTGGGTTTTAAAATGGTTAAACGTTTGTTTGGTTTCGAAGAAGACGACTGTGATTGTGAAGACTGCGATTGTGAATGCGGCGAATGCGAAGAGTAAGAAAAAAGGGACTCTGCACATTTGGCCTGCACTTTCCATTTTTTCACTTTAACTACCCCCTCTCCAGAGCGTTCAAGGGTCGTTTGAGCCTTCATTTTTTAAATAAAAAACGCGTAGAATCATCTGGTGAAACCTGTGAAACGAAAAACTGCACTCTTAGTAACCGAAGATGACCTTTTGATGGACTTGGCACACCACAATATTCCGCCTGCTTTGCTTATTGAATTCTCAGAAAAAATCGTGCAGCCATACTACCGAGGAAACCTAACCACAGCTATAAACGACCTGCTTCAAAAAGCCCTCTCTGAACAAGACCTGCATCAAAGACGTATCCACGCATCAAAAATAATAAGCGTTGCAGCATTCGCCCGGTAACTGCTCAAATAGTTTCATCCATCAGTTTAGACTTTACTTATCTACGCTCAATCCAATAATCAAAACATCAATCAGTGCTTAACGACAAAAGGGTCATATCGGGTTCTTGACCGCGGGGACCAAAAATTTTAGGCAGTATAAACCAAAGTGGACCTGATCCGGGCAGTATTTCAATAGTACCTCTAAATCGCATCATAGACTGTTGTTCTCAACTAATTTTTTATACAACACATTGAATATTTTTCTGCAGGTGTGTATATGGCTGATTTAAAGGGTTGCCCCTTTGGGCAAGACATAACTAACGATTGCAAGAACTGTGATTATGGCGAAACTGACCACTTTGACCCCGCAACGGGAAAATGCGTGAAACGTTAGGCATGGTTTGAGTTGGATGCAGCTGCGTTTTGGGTAAGTTAACGTTTTAATCTGCCTATGCGCTTACCGTCTGATGGAGATTAACATGGGCTCAATAACCTTGGGTCTAGGCCGGGTCCTTCTTGTACGCACTGACCACGACGCTGACCTCATAAAATTCATAACTGACTTAGCCAAAAGACAACAAATAGACGCGGCAACGTTCACTGCTGTTGGCGCCGTAAAAACCGCTAAACTCGCATTCTACGACCAACAAACTCACCAATATACAGAAATTCCCGTTCCAGAACCCTGCGAAATCGTTAGTTGCACGGGCAACATCTCCATAAAAGACGACCAACCTTTTGTGCATGCGCATGCGGTTTTGGCGAATAAAGATGGGCACACGAAAGCGGGGCATTTAGTGGCGGCGCAGGTTTTTGCTGCGGAGGTTCATCTGTTTGAGTTGTGGGGTCAAAAGCTTGAGCGCAAAAATGATTCGGTGACGGGTTTGGCGCTTTGGGACACTTAGTGACTGCTAGTTACGTTACTAACTGGTAGTGGCATTAATCGTTTTCTTCGTCAATTATCCGCTTTTCACAATTGACTTCTAGTGCGGCTGTTAACTGTTGCAGTTCATCAGCGTTAATGAGGTCCGAGTCAAGGTACTCAACAATTTCACATTCATCCAACCCTAACGTTCGCGCTTCATCCACCGCCGTCCTATATGCTTCAATTTCTAGCGGTCTCTGAACGTACGGTAACGCATGGTTACAGTTTTTGCCATTCAAAACTTGCTTAACATGAACTAACTCATGAATCACGTCCAAATACAAGTCTGTAAAATTGCCGTGTTCAAAATACTTGGGATTAATCAAAAGTCGCCCGTCGTAGTCAACTCTCATGTAAATTGTAGCATCTGTAAACTCTACTTCTAGATTCGCGAGCACTTCAGATGTTGAATCGCCAAAAATTCTTTGAACCGCTTTAACTTGTTCAAAATTTCGAAAGTGTTCTGGAAAACGGCAGATGGGTTTTGTGGTTTTGCGTATGATTTTAACATTCAATGAATCTTTATCCCCTCGGGCTTTGACTTGATAAACAAGCAACAGCCAACTGGTGGTCACAGTTAATAAAAAGTCCTGTTAAAAATGGCGGTTTTGAATGTTGTTTTCCGTCATTTGTTGAGTGTGTTAATTAGACGATTAAACGTTTGAAAATCTAAAAAAATAGTGCACGTGTGATTACTGGGCGGTCGAACTTTATTATGTAAGTTTTTTAACAAAAATGGGAAGAGTTTAGCCAACGCCTAGCGTGGCAATTAGGAATAGCAAGTAAATTATCAAGAGTACCGAACCTTCTTTCCACGTCACTCTCTTTCTGGATAGGAAGTACCAGAAGAACATGTTGATGACTATGGAGAATATTATGAGGTTCATGAACTCACTTATCACTAGAGGATTCTGTGAGCCGACCAGCGTTGGAACAAACAGCGTTATGCCTAAGATCAGTGTGGTGTTAAAGAAGCTGGCGCCAATTATGTTGCCCAAAGCTAGGTTGGGGTGTCCACGTAGAATCGATTTTACGCCAATGGTGAGTTCTGGGATGCTTGTGCCTAATGCAACTATCGTTGCGCCGATTACTTGTTGCGATACACCTGCTGAGGTGGCTATTGAGATTGCTGATTCTACCAGATAATTCGCGCTTATAACTACTCCAAGTGCCCCTATAACGGTGAACAGCATGTATTTTTTGACACTGCTTCGTTCTTTAGGCGTTACTTCAGCATCTGCTTCTTCTGTTGTTATTCGGACTTTGGATAACCGGTACATGTATGTTCCAAATATAATCAAAAGGATTAATCCAACAATCCAGGCTGCTTGTGTGGAAACGTAGATGAGTGCAAGCGGAACCACGGAGGAAACAAAAAGCCCGAACTCTATGTTGCTTAATTCTGACTGTACAAAAGAGGGTATGATGTTGTTAGTTTTGCTTTTCAGGATGTTTTCGCTTTTTCGTTTTCCTAACTGGACATTTAGTCCCAATATTATGGCGCCTATGCCAAGTATGAACGAGATGTTGAATATGTTGGAGCCTAATGCGTTTCCCATTGCAAGAGGTGCTCCACCGGACATGGCTGCGGTGAACGCGACGGTTAATTCTGGCAAGGTTGTAGCTAGAGAAATTAACGTGAACCCGACTGAGGTTTTGCCGAATTTGCTTATGGCCGCGACTTTGGTGGCGTATTTGATCACTGTGTCGCTTGCTATGTTTAGGAAAACAAGGGAGACAGCTATGATTATGATGTTTACGATGAAGTCAAAGCTGAATAGGTCGGTCATGTTTCTCCTCTCGGTTAATTGTTCACTTTTCTTTGTACATTGGTGGAGGTTGGAAGTCAACTATTTGAAAGAGCTTATAAATATTGCTTATTGGCTTAACATTCTCTATGGTGGCGCGCCTGCTTACCACAATGCACCAACTGCTTTAGCTGAACCTAAACGGGCAATCTCATGGGGTAGCTATCGACTTTGTTAAGGAATTCGGTGGTCTTCTTTGATTATTATCGTCACTTTTTCTATGGCTGCTTCACATACCTTTCGAATTCCTCGTTTACCGCGTTCATAGGTAACTTTTATAAGTTGTAACTCTTCGAGCATGCGTACTTGTTCGCTGATGTAGGCTTCACTTAGGTTCAGTCGGCGCCCAATGGTAGATACATCTAGGCGCTCTTGACCTAAGAGTTGCAGCATTCGTAGGGTTGTTGTGTTAAGGGCGTCGGCAATTTTTAATCCATATTCGCCGGAAACGATAAGTTCTTTTTGCGACAACTCCGTACCTCTGACGGAACTATTAGTTTTCTTTTTAAAATAGTTATTGCATTTATACAATACAAATTACGGTTTGTTATCTTCAAACGTAGTTTCACCCAAAAAATATCCTGTTCTCACTGCGTGTACTGTTGCATGGTTGATTTTTTGGAGCGTTTTTGTGGTTGCGAAGGATTTTAATTCAACCAGCGGTTTACTTCTGGTAGAGGGGTACGCGTGGACAAAAAGTTCATTTTTCTTTCGATAGCGCTCATCGTCATCATCTTGCTTTCTGCCTTAATCACCTTCCAGCCGCCCATCTCAGAAAGTACGGCTACGCCAAGCCCCTTTTATGTAGGCATCGAATTTGGCTACGGGAACGTCTCGGACTGCAAAGCGCTTGTAGACAAAGTCTGTAATTACACGAACCTTCTGGTAATTTCCACCCCTGCCATAACCGAAAACGAAGCCCTGCTTAATGAAACCTGTAACTACGCTTACGCCCACAATATGCACATAATCATTTACTTTACTCAGTACGCTGGCACAAGTGGAACGCCCCACTATGTTTGGAGCATGAAAGCAAGAGACACCTATGGGCCCTACTTTTTGGGCGCCTACATTTACGATGAGGTAGGCGGGGAAGTTTTAGATTTAGCTTCAGGTGCGGTTAGTGTTACACGTAACACGCTAAATGGCTCAAGTGTAACAGTGTTAGATTATAAGACTGCCGCCACCAATTTCATCATAAATGCCAATGCTCAAGCTAACTCATACTTTTACTGTGCCAAAAAATCAGGCACCAGTGTAATGACTGCTGACTATGGTCTGTACTGGTTTGATTACAAAGCGGGCTACGACACTGTTTTGGCAGAGTTCGGTTGGGGCAACAACCGTGAATTAGTTATCGCGCAATGTCGTGGTGCTGCAACGGCTCAAGGTAAAGATTGGGGCGCCATTATCTGCTGGGAAGAAGCCGTTCGTGATATGACTGGCGTCATGGAGAATGGAACTGCTCTTTATAATGACTTAACTTTAGCTTATGATAATGGCGCTAAATATGCTGTTATTTTTGATTATGCAGGCAAAAATAGCAGTAGTAATCAAGACCTGCCTAACCCGTATACTTATGGAATTCTTACTGACGAACACTTTGATGCGCTTCAGAAATTCTGGACCTACATCCAACAAAACCCCCAACGACACGGCATAATCCAAGCTGACACAGCATTGGTTTTGCCGCAGAACTTTGGGTTTGGTTTCCGTAGCGCCACTGACCGCGTCTGGGGCATAAACCAAGTGGACCCTTGGGCAACAGAAATTTGGGACGACACCAACCAACTGTTAACCCAGCACAATTATACTTTAGACATCGTTTACAGCGACCCCGAATTCAAAGCAACCATAGACAGCACATATTCTCAAGTGATTACCTGGGACAGCGGCGCTAAAGATGGCAACTATTCCGTCATAAACTTGAACAGCACATTTGGCTACAATACTATCCAGTCAGCAATTACCAGTGGCATGACTTCTAGTGGCGATGTATTGTTCATCAAAGCAGGTACACACAACGAAAATGTGCAGGTAACTAAATCTGTAACTTTGCTAGGTGAAGATAAGTCAACTACGGTGATTGATGGCGGAAATTTCGGTTCAACGGTACAGATTATTGCTTCAAATGTTGTTGTGAAAGATTTAACAATAATCAACGGTAACCCGCCACAGTTCCAAGTAATCAATAATACTTTATTGATATCTCAGTTACTTGCAAGATTTGGTTTGGATATATCTTTGATAAACACCCTGGATGCGAATACGTTAGCCGCCTTGGTACAAAGCATTACTGGACAAACTCTGGTTTCTGCAAATTCAGATTTTTCTAGTGGTATCTACTTGATGAATTCTAACAGTTGTCGCTTAGAAAATAATGTCATCACAAATTGTATGTATGGCGTAATTTTGTCAAATTCTGAAAATACCTCAATGCGCGGCAACACGTTAACAGGCAACAGCTACGGCTTTGGCGTTATCGCATCCAGCGATAACCAGTACATGCAGGACATAGATGCCTCCAACACTGTAAATGGTAAACCTATTTGTTACTGGGTAAACAAAACTGGTCAAGTTGTTCCTGCTGACGCCGCTTATGTAGCGCTTGTAAACTGCACAGACATGACCATCCAGAACATGGACTTTTCAAACAACTATAACGGCCTACTGCTTGCCGACTGCCAAAATATACAAGTCAAAAACAACGTTTTCAGCAACAACTACGAAGGCTTAACTATGTTTAACTGTACCAACACCAGTTTTCAAGGCAACATTTTCTCGGGCAACACGTTAGCCCTAGGAGAAACCACCATAGTGGCCGGCATGGATGAAACCAACATAGTTAACGGTAAACCTATCTGTGTTTGGGTTGACCAACATGACCGAACCGTGCCCTCGGATGCGGGCATTGTGATGTTAATTAACTGCAGCGGTATAACTGTCCAAGACCTGATTTTGTCCGAAAGCGGCACAGGTGTGCTGTTGCAGAACTCTAACAACTGCACCATAACTGGCAACACTTTGGCAGACCTAAGTTACGGCGTTAAACTTTTTGCCGCCTCAAACAACACCATAATCGGCAACACGTTTAGGTCAAACCAAAACGGCATCGTCGTCGCCAACAACTCCGCAAACAACAACATCGCCCAAAACAGCTTCACTAACAACACTGTTGCTTTGTCGATAAGTAACTCTTCACGTAACACAATACAAACAAATGTCTTTTCCAACAACACCTACGGCTTACAGTATCCCTTAACTTCTGGTAACTCAATTTACGGTATCCCCCAAAACGAGCAAAGCAGCTACAATCTTGTAATTGAAAACGATTTCACAGCAAACAAGTATGGCATTGCTCTCTTGACTGCTGCAGCAGCCGACAACACGTTTTATCATAACAACTTTGTAGCTAACCAGAACCATACTTATGTGGTCTCATTAAGTGTAGCTACATTGAACACGTGGGATAACGGTCAGGAAGGTAACTATTGGAGTGACTACAACGGAACGGATGCAAATGGCGATGGAGTCGGTGACCAACTTTATTATGTATTCCATCAGTACCAGCAGATAATGACAGGGTCCGATGGGTCACCTACTGTAATATACTATGGTGATGAGGACCTTTACCCACTTATGCAACCATACATTCCCAACGGACCATAAACTTTCTTCAGTCACATCAAAATTAACTATTTGAGTGCGCACGTTTAGCGTAGACCTCAATGTGCACCTCTTGTGCAGGTTGACCCAAAAAGTCTTCTAAACTGCCGCCCCAAACGGGTTTACCATTTGCCGTGTACCCTGTTGTTTGGGCAATGCCTCGCCACAGTAGTGCCTTGTCATAGTCGCGGGCATCTTGAGGCATAAACTGGAAAATCGACTTGCTTGCCACTACGACGAGTTTCTTTTTCATGCGTGATACGGCAACGTTTAGTCGGTTCATGTTAAGCAGGAAGTCGCTTTCGCTGCGCACGTAATCGGGGTCGCTGACGGTGGAGCTGATGATAATGACGTCTGCTTCGCCGCCCTGGTAACGTTCAACAGTGTCTACGCGGATATCTTTACAGCCTTCAGAAAGCAGATTTTTTACTAATCCACGTTGGGCATTGTGGGGCGTGACTATACCGATGCGACTTTTGTCTGCGTTGCGAACTAGTGCATCAATTATTTTTGCTTCCACAAGATTAGATTGAAAGCTTTCCGTTTCGTTATGAACTACCAGCACAAATACGTTGTCGGGCTCTAAAACGGCATTCAACCCCTCGGTATGCGCAGCGACAGGGTCAACGGTTTTGGCTTGGTCTGAGCGAAAGTCAATGCCGTCTCTTTGGTACACCCATTCACGCAAAAACTCGGCTACCACCTCATGGCAACGATGCGTTTCGCTGAGGCGTTCTGCTGGGATGTCTGCTTTGTTTTTGCATTCCACATGCTCAATGCCCAAATCTTCTTGCCGCAGCAACCGCAGAAAATCCTGCGCAGAGAGAAAAGAGGCCATTTCTTCGATGGTTCGGCGATCTTCTTTTTCCCAGTTATGCGCCTGAATTGGCGGCAACTGCCTGTGGTCTCCTGCCACTATAATTTGTGCATTTTTAGTTACGAATGCGCCGCTAAGGATGAGTTCAGGGAGTCGCATCATGCTGGCTTCGTCCACGGCAAGCAAATCAAAAAAGCCCTGCTCCCATGGAGGTTCGCCTTCGCCAAGCTTTTTCATCAACCCATACATGCCTGGTGGCGTTGCGCACAAAATCAGTGGCCACCGCTCGTTGGTGTCAGGGACCAGTTTTTCTTGGCTAATTAGGCATTCTTTGAGTTCCTTAACGCCTTGTGCATCTTCATTATAGTTCAGGTAGCGTACGCCATCGACAGGTTTAACGGCGGCTGAGTCGCTGCTGAGCACACGATAAATTCGCAAATCTGCCAAGTCTTTGCCGCCTTGTTTCCAATACGTTGCCCATGATTGGGCGAGTTTGCTGACAAATTCGTGTATGGCTTTGTGTGTAGGTGCCACCATCAAAACGCGGCATCGTGTCAGCGCCTTGTGGGCGGCTACGTGGGCGAGAACGGCGAGCTGGAGGGTTTCGGTTTTGCCTGTTCCCGGCGGTCCCTGAAGCATGACAATAGGTTCGGGTCCGAAGATGCGTTCAATTAAACGGCTCTGTTCGGGTTTAGGCGGAAATTGGCGACTGCTTGCCCATTTCAGGAACTGTTGCGCGCCCTCTCTGGGCAGAGCTTGATGGGCATTGTCGTCGTTTTTGCCTGACAAGAACCCAGATAGCAACCCATACAAAGAGTTGTTAGCTGCAAAGTCCAGACATTTGGCGGCGCGCTCCGAAATGATATCATCTGCTAACTCATCAAGAATGTAGGTTCTGCCCACTTCAAACAGTTGCACGTATCTGCTGTTTTTTGCTTTTTCTGGGTTGCTGGTGGGTAGGTTGTGCCAGGCGCTGTATTTTCGGTTTTTGCCGCTTGGCCAACTTACCACCTTAACGGCTATGGTCATCTTTTTGAGGTCTACAGAATCAACAATTACACGTGCAGATTTTTCCACTTCCGAGGGAGACCGTTCTTGGGCTTCTTCATACATGCCCTGCGGGTTGCATTTAACTTCGGTTATGACTAGCCAGTCGCCTGAGCCTGAATCATCGCTGCCTTTGATTCGGCAAGCGTTCGAAGTGCAATCCACCTTAGGCAACCCCAACCCCTCATACACCAATCTGCCATAAACGGTGAATTCCCGGTCAGTTTCACGGATATCTGTACACTGGAAAATTACAGAGCGCCCCGACGCAACCCGCTGATAGGGAAGCAAGGCATAATGTTGATACATTTCTTGACGCTTTGCAAAATATTCCAAGTCGAGAAATTCTCGGCAACTGCGCTCTAACGTGGCGGGTCCTAAGGAGAATTCGGCGATTTTGGGGATAGCTATGGGTTTTTTTCCTAACCGCCTATTACGAATGTTTAAGGACCGTTCGATGTGTTCAAGGGCAAGGCACAGCTTTGCCGCCATCGCGGTGAGGTCTTCTTCGGTGATGCGCCGTGTTTTCTGGGGGTAATCGCACCACATGCGTTTTTCGATGAGGGCTTTGGCGAGGCCTTTTTCTTTGTGGTTTTCCAGTTTGCCCTTTGCTGCCCAAATGTATTCGATGGGGATTTGGTTTCCGAAACGTGCCCGTGCAGGATAAAAGCCGTCTTTGCGTCGCAGGTCATCGCCCAGAACAAATTCGATGCTGCCGTCAGGTTTTCGCGTGTACGGCAACGTGAAAGTGAAAAAGCCATCGCGGAAAATGGCCCGTAAATCTGCAGTGGAGCCATCTTTGCGTTTGGTGACCCATTGGTTGCGATCAAAGTAGCCACACTGATCCAAAACTGGAAGCAAGCCCGTACTGTGGTAGCCAAGCGCTTTGCGAAGCATAATCTCGTTTTGTAGGATAGAGAACATGGGTTGGTCGATGGCTTGGCGTAGGCCAAGTAAGTCGCGGACGGCTCGGGCACTCATTAAGGTGGGTTGGCGGCGTACTGCCTCCATGAGAGTATCACGCTCATGTTGGGTGTAGAAATAGAGATGGATGGGAGCTTCGTCTGGGCTGCCTGCCGCTGTGGCAACTTGGGTGATGGTTTTGGTTAATTCGTCAAAAAAAGCTTCCAGCAGCTTTTTTTCTTCTTCAACTGCTTCTTTGTGGGCATCAGGGAGGGTGCCGATGATTTTGGAAATGCTGATAGGTACACCGTGGTAGCGGGTGCAGCTGACGCGGGCGCTAATCAGCGAAACCACATCAAGCATGTAATCCCATTGCACATAAAAGTAGACGCGGATCATGCCGTCAGGCTTAAACATCAACGCGGTGTCAGCGCCTTCTAAGCCGCTGTCTTCAGGCAACGTCCCATATCCCGTGCCAGTAAGCCACGGCATAGTCCGCGTACGATTCACATACGGACAGGTCGGTCGTATGCCATTAAGCATAAACTGTGCCCGCTGAACCATACGATCCAAACTTGGTCCAATTACAAGATCAGCGGAAAGTTCTTGAACTTTGGCGACGTCTCGAGCGGGGATTTCACGGAAATTGTATGGTTTCTGTTGGTTAATTTCTGGCACAAGTTTTAGCCGTGCCAAATCTTCCAGCCGTCGGATGTCATAATGGCTTAGTGCCCGTTGTTCGCCACGGGTCAAGTTCAACAAGGCGATGGATTCGTTTTCTACAGCGCGGATTATGCAGCATTCGCTAAAGCCGCAGTTGTCACATCGCCAACAAAGTTGATACTCCACTTCAGGCAAGGGTGTTTCGTGAATGCGATACAGTTCGCCGTCTTTGCACAGTAACCGCTCAACATCTTGGATGAGCGGTCCAAGTTTGAATTTGGGCATTTTTTCTGCGTCAAGCGTTTCTAAGTCGGATTCTTTGTTTATAACGCCGCCTTCAAACTGGATTTTGTCACCAAACGCTGTTAGTGCACGTTTGAGCAGCAGCACGTAGATGGCGACTTGGATGCGGTGTGCCGTTTGCTCTTTCCATGAGGCTTTAATTTCAAAAATGCGCAGGGTGACTTTGTCGTTGCGGTTAGGCCATATGGCGATGAGGTCGGCTTTGCCCTTGATGTTCCAGACGCCAATATGTCCTATAAGAGGCGCCTGATAGACCAAAATCGGTTTTTGGTCGTTTGGATTTTGGTTAGATAGCTGACGTTCGATAAGCTGCTTGAGTGCGTTAAGTGATTTGGGCCAGGCTTCGTTCCAAGGCGTAACTTTTGTGTCAATCCACGTTAAGTCTTGGTAGTCGGAGGCTTTGTTTTTCAGTTCCGCTACTTTGGCGGCTTCTAGTTCGCGTCCTGCGCCATACAGCAGGGGGCTGAGTGGTTTGAAGGCTTCGGGCCATCGGCGGCTTTTTTCTTCGGTGTCACCTTCAAAGCGGAGCTTGAAGTATCGAGGGCAACAATCAAAACGGATGTATTCAGCTATGCCTGAAGCGTCAAGGTACGGCAACTCGTCCGCCCCCTCTTGGGGTTTGTGGTTAGGTTTGATGTTAGAGTTGCCTGTACTGCTCACGTGTTTGCCCTCTTAGTAAAAGCTCTATTAACTGCTCATAGTTAAAAGCAATACCCAAAAACGTTTTCTACATGCCCAAAGCAAAACAAAGCAGCCCGCTTATAGCCAAAACGGTTTCCCTGACAAGAAATCAGTAAGAAACACTGCAAGGCCCTCATTGTAGGCATAGTATTGGACGATGTCATCTCCGATAAGTATCTGAAAGTTGTCCTTTAGGGCTTTGGCAACCAAGTCGGCGACGCCTGCTTCTTTGCCACCTGAGGCAAGCTTTTCCTGCAACAGTTCCGCTGCGTCGGTGTGGCGTCGATGCAGTTCGACTATCCAGCGGCTGTCTTCAAGAAACGGTCCTGAAACTACCTCCACGTTAGAGACATATTTTGATAGGAATTGTTCGCATTCGTAGGCAAGCTGCAGTGGCGGTCCCAGATGCTTTTTCACGTTAGCTAACACCTGCTGCTCCAGCTCGAACACAAAAACCGTGAGTTCAGCTTTGTCTTGACTCCACACGGCATCGCGGAGCACTTTGAAGTCTGCCAGTTCCAGTTGCTTATGGATGGCTTTGCGGGTGCGGTGCAGTTGCCCCCACAGGATGTCAGGAATCGCTTTAATCTCGCATAGTGTTAAGAAGAGCATGGTTGAGCCACGGTTTTGAAGGGCTTGGCGGAGTTCTTCCACACTTAGAGATTGCGTTTGGAGGGGTTCAAAGAATTCTACGTTGGGTGCTTTGAGAAAGGCTCGGCTGGCAGCGACGAATTGGTCTAGTTTTTGAGGCTGGACCGCGGAGGCGACGTTTCGGGCTTTATCCACGGGATCCACGATGACTAGTGGCTCAGGAAACAGGAGCGTGATTTCGTGTTTTCGCTGCTCATAATAGCCTTCAAGGTCAATGACGCGCTTAGGCTTATGGTCTGCAAACGTTTCCAGAACGGCGGTGAATGAGCCGCAGGCAAGCACCAACAGCTCACAGAGGTAACCGCTAAACCCGCCAACCCTGATTTCCGCGCCATACACTTGGATACCTTTCATGAATTTTTTTAGCAACCGTACTTCTCCTCGTTGGAGGGGCGACAGATTCTTGTTTACGTAGTCGGTGTGGTGGGGGGTGCGGTCGGTGGCGCTGAGCCATTGTCCGTAGGTGGCGGCGTAGGCTGGAACAATGTTCACGCGGGTGCCATCTACAAACGCCTCTAAATACGGGTGCTCTGCGAAGCGTTCTACTTGTTTTGCGCCTGTGGTTGCTTGCCGAGCAATCCTAAGCGCCACCTCTTCGAGTTCGGCTCGGGGAAGCGTCGCAGGCAACTGCATGAAAACGTCAATGTCTGGATCCTCTTTAAGCCATGTGTCCTTAGCCACGGAGCCTTCAACACGGACAACCGCATCCACGCCGTTTGCTTCGCATGCCGATGACACACTTAACTCTAAGGCTTTGGCTAAGGTTTCCATGCGGGCGCGGTCTACGGCGGATGGCGTAATTTTCTTCAAAACCTGCTTAGTTATGGCGTCAATTTCTTTTGACATGTGGCTTCCCATTGTGCTATTTTGGGCAGTACTCTTTGAGGGTAGAGTAGATGGGTCCTTTGGGGGTTAATTCGCTGCGTTTAAGGCGTAAACAGTTGGCTTCGACTGCACCAAAGTTGTAGTGCGCGTTTTTAGTGACTACGGTGGCGAGTTCGATTTTATTTCGTGGTGAACGAACGCGGGCAATTGTTAAGTGGGGGCTAAACGCGTTATGTTCAGGTGGCAGTCCAAGGGCTTGGAGGCGAGGTTCGATCTGAGTGAACACCTTTTGCAGTTGTTCAGCTCCTTGTGCAATGCCTGCCCAAAGCACCCGCGGATAATTCAAGTTAGGAAACACGCCCAGACCCGTTAATTGGACAGGAAACGGTTTGAAGGCGACTTTTTGCATTTCTCCATAAATTTTATCCACCATGTCTATAGCGATGTCGCCTAAGAAGCGGATGGTCATGTGGATGTTTTCTGTTTCAACTAATTTTAGGTCGGCGCCTGTTTTAACTGCGGCTTGCTGCATGCGTGTTAAGTTCGTTTTGACGTCTGTGTTTTCGATGTCAAATGCTAAAAACGCTCGCACAGACATACAGTTTCCTCCCATGTCTTTAGGACTGCCGCGCATAAATGTTTTATCAACCGCATCATCTTGCAGAACCGGTTGAAAAAGCAAATCTGGACTTTTTAGTTCGCTCTGTTTTTTGGTGGTTACATTGGTTACCGTTCCGCTGGGAGAACACAACTGTTCTGCAGGAAGAGTTAAACCAAATTTTTAAACAAATAACTTGTGAAGGCACAAAAATGAACCTCTCCAAACCTAAAGCAACCTCACGTATTGTCTTAACGCTATTGGCTTTAATGTTGGTAAGTACAGGTTTGCTTTCTTCTGTCGCAGCCGAAACCACAACAGGTAGCGCAACCACCATCGGTTTGTGGCATCTGGACAGCATTGCCGCTTCAGGAGATAACGTCGTCACCTTGGATTCTGTCGGACAAAATGCCGGCATATTGGGCGGTACAACTGACCCCGCTATTGTGGAGGGCAAATTTGACGAAGCCATGAGTTTTGATGGCAATAACTTTGTTTACGTGCCCATAAAGTTCCTGATTGGCTTCCCGCCTTCTGCCCAACCGATCTACCAGCAGATTTCGCCCCAACTGGACATTCAAAGCCAAATCAAAATTGACGCATGGATAAACGCGCAGTCCTTCACCAACGCAACCTACAACAACATCGTCGTAAAGTGCACACGCACAGACGCCACATGGTACACGACTAGCCGCGTGGTTGGCATTACCATACGCGGTTACGGCGACGAAGACGGTGCAGGCGTGGCGGCAGGTTGCTTAAGTGGGTTTGTAAGAACTGAATCAGGAGACTTTAACGAAATCGTCACCACCCAACCTGTAATAGCGCTAAATCAGTGGACGCATGTGACATTTAGTCGAACCCCAACAGGCATGCACCTGTTTGTTAATGGTTACGAGCAAGAAATCCAAGTTATCCACGGCATTCAAAACCCCACAGGAAAAATCATGAATGGAACTGAGATTTACTTCGGACACGACGGCGACATGCTCATGGACGAAGTGAGCATAACTGATCTTGCCCCGGAGGTGGAAAACAGTATGATGATGGCAGTTGATATTGGACCAAATTTGATGATTGCTGCAATTGCTATCGCCTTTATTTTCGCGGCGGCGTGGCTGCTGCGTCGGGCGATTCAGATGCGGGTTATTCATTCCCGCTCCAGCTAAAGACCAGGAGGCGGCGGGCTTGACATTGCTGTTTAAGCTGCTGGAGTTGGCGTTACGCCAAAAGCTTGGCTCAGGCATAACAGGTGACCCCATAAGTCCCCTGATTGTCTCTTATACCGTAACCAAAGCTTGCAACTTGCGCTGTTTGCACTGTCATGTCTCTGCCCGCGAACCCATGCCCAACGAACTAAGCTTAGTTGAAGCCACTCAAGCCATTGATGAAATGGCGGATTTGGGCACCCGTGCCATAATTTTTAGCGGTGGCGAGCCGTTACTGCGAAAAGACTTTGTTTTGACACTTGCGGATTACTGCTGTGATGTGGGGATAATTCCTGCCGTGCTTACCAACGGGGTACTTTTGGATTCAAAGGTTGCTTTGGAACTTAAAGACGCCGGGGTACTTGCCGTTGGATTACCTATAGACTCCATTGACCCCAAAACCCATGACCTTCTGCGTAATGTGCCGGGCAGTTTTGAGAACGCCGTCAAAGCCATCAGCACGTGCCTTGACGTAGACTTAGAAGTCGTTGTTACGACAATGGCACTGAAAAGCACCTTTGATGAAATTCCTCAGCGCATAAATTTTGTAGCTGACCTAGGTGTGGATGAGTTTGCTGTTTATGACTTGATTCCAGTGGGTCGCGGAAAAGCCATGATGGACGAAGCCATGACCCAAGACCAACGCATCAAACTGGTTCGCTACTTGCAGTTTTTGCAGGAAGACACCGAGATGGTCTTTAGTATGTCTGGTGGGCAACCGATGTATCCTGAAATTGTTTCGGAAATGCATAAGCAAAATGGTACGCGTCCTAAGGATTTGCTTTTGAAGAATTTTTGGATTCACCATGAAGTGGGTTGCCACGCGGGTATGTCGTATTTTAGTTTGCGTCCCAACGGTGACGTGTACCCTTGCACGTTTTTGCCAATCAATGTAGGTAACATCCGTGAACAGAGCCTACACGACATTTGGTACCATTCGCCTTTGCTTAAGCAACTTCGCGACCGAAGCCTGCTCAAAGGCGAATGTGGGCAATGTGAATACAAACTCAGTTGTGGCGGATGCAGAGGCCGAGCCTACAGCTGCACAGGCGACCCCTTCGAAAGTGACCCATCCTGCCTAAAAGAGCTCCTGGTGGCTGAAGGCGTGGAGCCGAATGCCGTGAAACAGTTCGGTTGGTGTGTAGGATAAAAAATAAGACTTAAAAGCAGAAACCACCGCAGTATAGTCGGTGCCATGCTTGGAACGACTCAGTTTAGTGAGTTTAGCGATTTTTCTATTGGGCTTGATAGGCTCAATTTTGATCGTTCTGGGTATTCCACCGTGGCTTGGCACGGCAGTTAATTTGACGCTTGTGCTTCTGGGTCTTGTGCTAATTGTAGTGGCAGTTGCTATAATCATCGTATTGACCGTGTACGAAATACTTTAGGCCGCAAGCAGCAACTTAAGTCAGCACACGCAAATCCACAAACATTGCGCCGTCTTTGTTGCAAACCCTTTTAAACCGTAAACAGCGTGCTAAAGTAGAATGCAAGGTGCTTGTTTGAACGCTGAAAAACTAGTAATCGGCTTAACAGGAATGCCTGGCTCAGGCAAATCGCTGGTTGTAAATGTCGCCAAAGAACACGGCTACGACATCGTTACAATGGGAGACGTAATCCGTGAAGAAACCACCAAACGCGGTCTCGAATTGAACCCGGCCAACGTGGGCAAAGTCATGTTGCAGCTTCGCGCCGAAGGTGGCGATCGGGTCATCGCAGAGAAATGCATCCCCAAAATCCAACAAAAACAGAGCAATAAAGTCATCGTGGATGGGTTACGCAGCTATATTGAAGCAGAAACCTTCAAGGCTAATCTACAAAACTTTGTGCTAATTACAGTGCATGCTGCACCCAAAGTGCGGTTTGACCGGCTTTCCAGTCGAGGCAGAAGCGATGACCCACAGACATGGGCAGTTTTCGCTGAACGAGACATACGCGAACTAGGCGTCGGCATCGGATACGCTATTGCCCTATCCGAACACGTTATAATTAACGATGACACCAAAGAAAAACTGAACGAAACAGTAACTGACGTTCTGCGGAAGGTTGAAGATAAATGGCGCAAGTAATGGTTCATGTAGAAGTTGAAGTTAACCCAACCGAAGCTGAGGAGAAAGTTAAACGTGCAATTTGGAACTTATTTGGCGACTTACCCATGCAGTTGCATCCCGCCGTGAAGGGTGCAACTTTGACGGCAGACGGAGAAGGCATCGACGCCTTAACTACCCTACACAACGTACTACGCCGTGACCACATCCGCGACGCCGCCCGAAAAGCGCTCTACCGCGGCTTGCGGGAAAACACGTTTGTTTTCTACTTTAACAAGCAAGTTGCCTTTGCCGGACACGTTTCTTTCTCAGAAGCCGAAGGCGAATCGCCCCTTGGACCCATAAAAGTCACTATCGAAGCCGCGGACCCAAATCAACTTGTTGATTGGTTGGCGCCGCGCACCGAAAAGTCTTGAGTGAGCTTGTTTGATTGAAAATGCGTCTGTGACCTCGCGTGGCGCTATTTTGCTGGGTAACTCGGTAGCCTGCGATGCTTACGATGAAAATCGACCGCTACGGATTGTAACGCATGCCCATGCGGACCACACGGGCGGGTTGAGGTGGAGCTTACGCGAATGCCAAAAAGTCCTTATGACTGAAGCCACCCGCGACCTCATCGACATCTTGGAAGGACCACTAGGCGCACGACTCCAAACCATCAAAACATTACCCTATAACAAGCGGTTCAAATATGACGGGGAGTCAGTGACGTTGATTAAAGCCCAGCACATTTTGGGTGCAGCCCAAGTTTTGGTGGAATCCAAAAACGGCGAACGCATCGTCTGGACCGGCGATTTCCGATTGGACGGCACACCCGTGCTGCAATGCGACACATTAGTGGTGGAATCCACCTATGGCAGCCCCTCATGTCGCCGCAACTTTGACGTTGACGTGCGTAAGTTGTTTGTGCAGATGGTTGAAGACCGCCTAAAACAAGGCACCGTCTACGTGTTTGGGTATCATGGGAAACTTCAAGAGCTCATGCAACTGCTCTCTGAAGCTGAGGTGCAGGTGCCTTTTGTAGTGCCCGAAAAGGTCTACGCAGTCTCTAAAGTCTGCCAACGTCACGGCATGAACTTAGGTGAACTCACCTTGTCTACTGCCAAAGAAGGCAAAATGTTGCTTGACGAAAATTTGCCCTGCGTCGCCTTTTACCACATGAACAGCCGCGGCAATGTTGGCTTGAATAATGAGCGGATTTGCGTGAGCGGCTGGGAATTTCGCCATGCCTGCAGGCGCATAGGCGAAAAAGAACACATCTTGGCGTTAAGTGACCATTCTGACTTCACAGGTTTAATCGAGTACGTGCGGCAAGCAAAACCAAAACGGGTGATTACGGATAATCATGCGGGTGGACATGGGGAAGCGTTGGCAAAGGAGATTACGCGGCGACTGGGGATTCCGGCAGTGGCGATGCCTTGCAAAAGTTACCAAGACACCATCAATTAACTCAGTAAAAGCTTTAAGGCAACCATAGCTTTTTGCGTTCAGGGACTTGACGCTTTGAAGGTTCTGTTGTATGAGCATATTTCAAGCGGCGGCTTAGCGGGGCAGCCTCTGCCTGCGGGGCTGCTTTGTGAAGGGTATGGTATGCTGCGGGGGTTAGCGGCGGATTTCACTTCTGCAGGGCACTCAGTTACGGTACTGTTGGATGCTCGTATAGCTGCATTTCAGTCGCCTCTTTCTGCAGAACACATTGTAGAAGTTTCCTGCGGCAGCAAAACCGACCAATTATTCAAATTAGCCGTTGAAAACGCGGACGCAGTCTACATAATCGCTCCCGAACCCAACCATGTTCTTCCATCCATTGTAGCCCACATCGAAACTACAGGCGCGTTATCGCTGAATTGTACGGCATCCGCCATTGAAGCCGTCTCAGACAAAACACACGTAGCTGATGCGGCAAAGCGGCTGGGGCTCAATTTTCCAGTAACATTGAACTTCACCAAAACCGACCCCTACAAACACATAGTCGAAACAATCCACAGCAAACTCTCCTATCCCATAGTGCTTAAACCGTCTAGCAGCGCTGGCTGCGGCGGCTTAAGCCTCGTCCAAAACACCGACGACCTCGCTTTGGCAATCAGCAAAGCGCAAACAGAAAGCAACAGCTTTGTTGCCCAACCTTTCATCAAGGGCACAACCGCCAGCGTAAGCCTTCTTAGCACAGGCAAAACTGCCATGCCCATTAGTTTTAACCTCCAAGACCTCACTCTCGCTACGCCTAATGGGGTCTCCTGCTATAACGGCGGCACTGTTCCTTTAGAACATCCTCTGAAACAGCAGGCGTTGGCTGCAGCAAAACAGCTCACCGAGCAGTTTGCGGGTTTGCGGGGCTATGTTGGTGTGGACGTAGTTTTAGGCGACGACGGTGCAGTGTGGGTGATGGAGATTAATCCCCGATTAACCACTTCGTTTGTGGGGTTGCGCCGTGTTTTGGGTTTTAATGTGGCGGATGCCCTTTTGAGCGCGGTAACCAAACAGCAATTGCCCTCACTTGTGGAACCCGAAGGCGCATGCTGTTTTGTCAAATGCCCAGTTCCAGTTCCCTCTCTGGCGGAGTTTGCGAAAATTTGTGCTGACCCCGCAGTAACCGCTCCACCGT
This sequence comes from uncultured Candidatus Bathyarchaeia archaeon, assembly GCA_964616775.1. Taxonomy (GTDB): domain Archaea; phylum Thermoproteota; class Bathyarchaeia; order Bathyarchaeales; family Bathycorpusculaceae; genus JADGNF01. Next base: position 38,349 of record CAZTRN010000010.1, on the reverse strand, counting down.
TCCCCCTTAACAACACAGACCGCTCGTGTGCTCTGCTTGAAGCCACCGCACCAACCACCCAACAAGCCACAGAAGCGTTGCTGCAAGCTAAAAAGCGCCTTCAACATAACACTACCGGAGGCAAAGTGTGTGGTTAACGTTCTAGGCTTAGACATAGGCGGCGCCAACACCAAAGCAGCATTTGTCACCACCAAAAACCGCGCCGTCACGGTAGTTGAGGTGGCTTTGGAGTATTTTCCGTTCTGGAAACGCGACTCCACCCAACTCTGTGCACTGCTTTCTGACTTACGATTGCGTGTGTGCAGCACCGAGCCGCTTGACTGCGTCTCCGTAACCATCACTGCGGAGCTTTCGGACGCTTACCGCACCAAACGCGAAGGCATACACCACATCTTAGACTGCATCACCCAAACCTTTGTCGATGTGCCTGTACGGGTTTTGGGCGTAGATGCAGCTCTGCATTCAGTTGAGGAAGCCCGTGAGGCGCCGTTGTTGGTTGCGGCGGCAAATTGGGCTGCCACAGGATGGATGGTTGCCCAAAAAGTCCCCGATTGCGTCGTCGTGGATGTGGGGAGCACCAGCACAAGCATAATCCCCATAGCAGGGGGGAAGGTTGTGTCGGAGGGCAAAACAGACTTGGAGAAACTGATAAATGGCGAACTGGTTTACACGGGCAGTCTGCGCACTAACGTTGCCGCAATTGTTGCTTCGGTTCCTGTGCGCGGTGGCGTGGCGCGGGTGGCTTCGGAATTGTTTGCTCAAAGCGGCGATGTTCACCTGCTTCTTGGGCATATAACGCCTGCTGAGTACACTGTGGAAACTGCGGATGGCAAAGGCAAAACAGCCCTAGACGCCGCTGGTCGTCTTGCTCGCATAGTATGCGCTGACTTAGACATACTTTCCAAAAAGGAAGTCAAACAAATTGCCCAGTACGTTCACCAGCAACAGGTGCAACAGATAGCTAAAGCCTTAAACCAAGTATACTCCCGCTTAAGCGCCCGTTTGAAGATGACACCTGCAATAGTTGTTACGGGGCTGGGCAGGAACTTTCTTGCCCGCAAAGCCGCCCAAGCCCTTTCCATACACAAAATCGTGGATTTACAAGACCTCTGCGCCAACGCTGCCCTCGCATCACCTGCCGTCGGAGTGGCAGTTATGGCGGCAACTGAACTTGAAGGAGCCCCACTAACATGGACGCAGTAGTCAAAGTCGGCGGCAGCCTCTCTGAAAACCCCGCTGCCTTGCGAAGGCTTTGCCTTGAACTTGGTGAACTTGCAAAGTCGTTTCAGCTTGTGATTGTGCCTGGTGGCGGCAAATTTGCTGATGCTGTCCGTGAGTTGGATGCAGAATTTGGTTTGTCGCCGTTGGCTGCGCATCGTATGGCGATTTTGGGCATGGACCAGTATGGTTTGTTTCTGGCTGAATTATGTCCAAACGGCCAGACCTGTACAACGCTTGCTCAGACACTTAGTGTTGCAGAATCGGGTAGACTTGCAGTTTTTTTACCTTCGGCTTTGCTTTTTGAATCAGACCCATTTGAGCCATCTTGGAACGTAACCTCTGATTCCATAGCTGCCTACATAGCTACCCAGATAGGTGCCTCAAAAGCAGTGTTTGTAACCGATGTCGATGGCATTTACTCTGCGGACCCAAAAACCGCGCCCAACCCTGCCTTGTTGGAAACTATTTCTGTCCAGCAGCTTTCAAGCTTAGGCAAAAGAACCAGTGTAGACCGTTACTTGCCCCGTTTTCTACGTGACAAACAACTGAACTGTTACGTGGTAAACGGCTCTGTACCCAGTCGTGTTGGCGATGTCCTCAAAGCAAACCCCACCATAAGCACCCACATAACGCAAACCTAACGAGGCATGCATCTCTGTGTTAAAACATAAATAATCACGTTCACAGAGGTTTCTATATGGCGTCGTCGGTTTCTAAAGTGGCACTCGTTAAAGGCAGCCGAAGTAAAGGACCTGTTTATCACGCACTGGACCTTGTAGACTACAAGGCTGCCTTGGCAGGTCAGCGGCGAGTGCTCATTAAAGTGAATTTCATCAATGACAAAACTTGGGATACAGGCGCCACTACGGATCCGCTTGTGGTGGAAGCTATCGCTGAAAAGGTCCGCGACCTTAACCTCGAGGTTTGTGTGGTAGAATCTGATGCAACCATGACTGATGCTGATAAAGCATTTGAAAAAACAGGTATGAAAGCTATGTGTGAACGCTTAGGCATTGAGTACCTGAATCTGCGCTACCAGAAAGATAAGGTGGAACTGGAAATTCCGGGGCACGGCGAAGCGTTAGGCAGCATTATAGTGCCGCGTATTGTGGCTGAGTCGGCAATTATCAGCGCCGCTAAACTCAAAACCCATATGGCAACCACGGTCACGTTGGGGATGAAGAACCTGTTTGGCTTACTGCCCGACAAGTTCAAAGCTAAATATCACGCACGGGGCATAAGCAAAGTTGTCGTCGACATTAACACTGCCATTAAACCAGTTTTAACGGTGATTGATGGCTTTGTTGCCATGGAAGGTCGAGGACCAACGGATGGGTTGCCTGTCCAGATGGACCTTATTATTGCGTCTCAAGATGTGGTTGCCGCGGATGCTACGGGTGCTCGGGTTATGGGCATAGACCCGCATGGTGTCAAGCACATACAGAAAGCCTTCGAAAAAGGGTTAGGCAACATTGACGCCATTGAAGTGGTGGGCGAAAGGCTTGAAGCAGTACGCCGACCGTTTAAGCGGGCATCTATGCGCGGATAACCCTGAAAAAGGCCTGCCTTGACTGCGGGAAAGCGGTTTTGTGGACATGAATTTTGGATTCATATTTGCTTTTCATAAGTCAGTTATATACTGAACGCGTATGGATGGTCATTGCAGGTGTTAGCCGTGAATCAGAATAACATAGAATTCAAAAGCCGCGACGAGATTGGCGCCAAGCTGGCCGCAGTGTTTGGTGACCAAATCCAGGAACTTTCGACAGAATTGCAGCAAATATTGATAGATGACATGGTTACCGCATTCGAAAATAGATTAAATGTGTTAAACCGAGCCCAAGTCGGAAGCGGATTCTGATGGAAAACATGTCAAAAACCATGAATTTAGCATACATAAATGCTATATATAAAATCATGAGAAACATGGGAGAAGTGAACTTGCGATGAGACGCAGTAAACTCGAAATGTACGTTGACATACTTAAGGTGCTTGCCCACCGGGGTCCTCTTAAACTGACCCACATCATGTACAAGGCAAACGTCAACTGCAGTGTCCTCAAAGAATACTTAGACTTCCTCATAAAACAAGGCCTAGTTGAAGAACGCACCATCGGCAAACGCCGTGTGGTTTTCGCCATTACCCAACGTGGCATCACTGTGTTGAAGTACTTCCGAGAACTCAAGCAAGTTCTGCCCATAGTAGAGGAAGCACGAAACCAAGCAATTATCCCCTATTAACCGCGCACTTTTTTGCGCTCTCTTTACCTTTTAGATTAACCAATTTGCCCAAATGGGTGGAATGGATTTTAAATAAGGAACAAGCTTTCGTAACACTTAATATACTCGTGTAGTTTAACAGTAGAACATCGGCACAACCAAAGGGATTACAATGAGCAAAGAGCTAGGTCTGGGAAAGAAACCCGTTGCCATCTTAGAAAAGATTAGAGATAATCTTGAGCGGCTGAATGAAAAAATGGAAGTCATGATTGAGCTACAAAAGCATGACCACAAAGATATACAGCCAGTTCTCCAAGATGCACCATTAGATGTTATGACCTTGCTTTCTATGCCTGACCATTTGCGCAAAACAGCCATGACAGTTTGTCGTAGTGGGCGTGCAACTGCCGACGAAATTGCCCTGCAAACTAGCCGTGCGCGTGCCGTGGAAAGTGCTTACTTGAATCAACTCGTATTGATGGGTTATCTTAAGAAAGAGCGACAGGGTCGCAAAGCCTACTTCTATGCAGAAAGAGACAGCGAAGGCGAATAAAATGAGTAAAATTATAGCAGTCCACTCCTACAAAGGCGGAACCGGCAAAACCTTACTGTCCGTTAACTTAGCCGCAACGTTCGCCAAACAGGGTAAAAAGGTCTGCCTCTTTGATTTGGACTTTCGAGCGCCAAGCTTGTTTGCCATTCTCAAAATCAACCAAACCCAAAACTGGTTCAACGACTACCTTAACAACACCAGCGACATAAACAAAGTACTCATTGACTTCAGTAGCCGTGTACCAGGCAAGGGCAAACTGTTTGTGGGGTTAGCTAATCCTACCACTGAAGCCATCCGCGACATGTCTGCCAAAGACCGCAAATGGGAAATGCGTGCGCTAGGCCGCTTGTTGCATCTGCGTAATGCGCTTTTGCTCGATAAGCAGTTTGATTATATCGTGTTTGACACTAGCCCAGGTCTCCAGTACAGTTCTATTAATGCCATCGTGGCAGCCGATCTTGTTGCAGTGACCACCACAGGCGACCGCTCTGATGTGGATGGCACTTCAAGAATGCTTAAGGAGCTCTACAACTTGTTCGAAAAGAAAACTGGCATCGTGCTCAACAAGGTGCTGGATTTCAAGAATCGCCAAGAAGAACTTAACGACCGCGTCAAAACTCTCTATCAGGTTCCACTGCTAGGTATTGTGCCGTGTTTCTGTGATATTTTGCGTGCTGAAGGCAATGTCCTTTTTGCGCAGGATAAACCAGATCACCCATTCTCGTTGCTGCTAAACGATATGGCCAAGAAAATAGACGCAAACGACATCAAATAGGCCAAATTTTGCTTTTTCTTGTTTTGCCGTTGTATTGGGCTGTATACAAAAGCATCACCCAACCTTCCTTTTTTGGGCTGTTGCTCGTGGATTTCACAAAACTTTATCCAGCATTACGCCAAAATTAGAGTGGACGTCGCCAGCCCAACTGTGGCTGACGGCAATTTATTGTGGTGAACTGATTTGAGTGAAAACCCTGAATTAGTGATAACCAACAAAGATTGCCTTATAATCGCCGATGTGCAAAACGATTTCCTTCCAGGTGGCACGCTTGGAATTGCCGAAAGCGACCAAATCATCCCCGTCTTAAACGAGTACATTAATGTCTTTAAAGCTGTCAACGCGCCTATACTGGCGTCTCGTGACTGGCACCCTCCAAAACACATATCCTTCTACGCCCAGCGGGGTCCTTGGCCACCTCACTGTGTGAAAGACACGCCTGGTGCCCAATTCAGCCCTGATCTTAAATTGCCCAGCAACACTTTCGTGGTCTCCAAAGCCACGGACTCAGGTAAAGAAGCTTATTCAGTGTTTGACGAAACCGATCTTGAAGCGCAGTTGCGGACTTTGGGTATTCAGCGGGTGTTCATAGGTGGCTTAGCGACAGATTACTGTGTGGTTAACTCGGTTATTGATGGACGTAAGTTGGGGTTTGCTTTGGTTGTTCTTGTGGATGCGACACGGGGAATTAATTTGCATGCTGGTGATGTGGAGCGAGCTTTTGAAACTATGGCCGCGTTAGGTGTTGAGCTTGCGGCGTTGGATGCGTTTCCTGAACCTTTGCCTCTGCCTAAGGGTACTGCAGCACCTGAGCCTCGGGGCGAACAGCAGCTTTATCGCTCAGCAATTAAGAAGCAGGCGCGGATGCGGTCGCGTGGTGCCTATGGACAGATTCGTAGAGAACGCGCTTGACCGCTCTACTCTTTTCTTTTTTGACAAAAAAGTTCGAAGCAGCCCGAACCTTATATAATCATCAAACCGTCTGCCCTTGCCATATCTCAAGCTGCACGCAGAGTACTTGTTTACAGTACTGTTTGGTTGGCATGTGCACCTTAAACGGCGTTAGCGGTCACTTTTGGGCTTGTAATTGCAAGTAAGGTGCTTCTGGTTTGTCTGTAAGTGTGCGGTGTTTGGTCTTTCTTGGGTATTGCGCAGGATATCTTGGGTTCAATTCTTGTTTGTGCAACGGGTTACTACTGGTTAGCGACGGACTCGGTGTGTGGGTTATGAGGCTTTTTTGTGTCTTGTGAGAAATTTTTTGCGAAACGTGGTTGCTGTTGTGGTTTAGTTGTTCGAAATTTTCTCGAATGTTGATTTTTTACAATAAACCGTTAAAACTGGTGGTGTAGTGGACATGTTTTATGCTTATCTGATGCTATTTGATGTTGGCCGCCATTTTTTATGGGCGTACGATTGGCGAAGCAGCGATTTAATGAGCGTCTTTAGCAGGCGTAAGACGTTGCTATTGTGGGGGCTAGTGGTTTTAGCGGGTGCGTTTCGATGGGTGGTTAAAGCTTCAAGCACCTGTTGTAGTCGTTGTTGTGTGAGTTGGTGATGCTTTTGTATACGGCAAGCTGCAAAGTTCGGTTGGATGGCTGTTTTTGTTTGTTGCACACGGTTTTTATGCAACTTTGTGCCAAACTGCGTAGGTGATGGCTTGTCGATTGAGCGGAACCTGCTAATTTCGGTGCTAAAATTGACGCAAAACGGGTCAGTTAAGCAAGAAGTTGTCTATTCTGATGCCCACGTAACCGCCGAGTATGGAGAGAAATTGCTCCAAAACCTGCAAACCACCACCGGCATTAATTTGAACGACCGCCAAATCACAGCAGACACCCAAACCCGGCTCTGCTTAGCCACCCAAGCCGCCCAACTCGGCGCTGACCTCCAACAAATGAGTCTATATCTTGACTGGAGAGAATTTGAAGCCCTATCCGCCATAGCCTTGCAACTAAACGGCTACACCACAACCAACAACATCCACTTCAGCCACAACAAAAAACGCTGGGAAATCGACGTCGTCGGCTGCCGCAAACCCCTTGTTGTATGCATTGACTGCAAGCATTGGCAACACGGCATGCACCCCTCCGCCATCCAAAAGGCGGCTCAAGCCCAAATTCAGCGCACCCATGCATTAGCCCACTCGACTCTGAAACGCAAACGTCCCCTTGCATTTTCTGCGTGGACCAAAGCGCGATTCATACCCGTTGCGCTTTCGCTGTTGCCATATAGCCAAAAGTTTTGCGAGCAGGTGCCCATTGTGCCCGTGCTGCAACTCCAAGACTTCATCAGCCAACTGCCGCTAAATTTGGCTTGTGTGTGCAGTTTTGAGCAGCAAATTACGCATTTATGACATGATTTTGAGCAATGGACGCTTTGCAAACTGCATAGCAGGGTATAAACTGACTAGGAACATGACCAGAAGTGCAGTTAAAAGCCAGCCTGAGATAGCGCCTACCGTTAGGACGGAAACTACGGGCTGTGTGGTTAAGACCAAGATGCACAAAATAGTGCCCAGAGCGGTTCCGACGCCAAAGCTTGCCAGCAGCACAATTAGGCTTTGAACGGCTAACATGCTCAGGATGTTTTTAGGTTGCGCCCCAGTAGCGCGTAGAATGGCAAATTCTTGACGTTGCTCATCAATGGTCAGCATAAGGTAGCTGACTAGGCTAAGGGCTGCTGAAGCGAGGGCAAAGGCGGGCAAAAACAAAATTATGCCCCAAAGTGAGCTGAGAAAGTTTATGTTTTGCTCGATTACGGGGCCTAGTTCTATTACTGTTAGTTGGGGTGCAAGGTCAGCAACAAGGGTTTTGATGGCCGTTAGGGTTTGTTGGTAGTTTGCCTGCGAACTTAGGCTTATGAGCACCATGTTGGGGGCGGTTTGGTTGGTTACTTCTTGCAGGTTTTCCAATGAAAGATAGGTTATGTTGCCGTTGTTGAAGGGGTCTAAGCATACGCCTACGATTTGGAAGCTGGCATTATTTACAATCACGCGTTGCCGTAGGGGGTCGGAGTTGATTGTTTCTGTGCCCTGTGCTTGCTGCACTACAATGGGGCTGTAGATGGCGCGTGCCACTGAGTCCCCAACGACGGCTTGCATGGCTGAGGATGAGTTGAGAAACTGCCCGTTCAATGAAGGCGTACTAACCATGTTTGAAAAGTCAACACCTACCACCAAACAGTCCATGGTTCGGTGATCTCCTAGGGCCCGGGTGGCTAAAGTGTCAGGGTCAATGGTAAAGCTGCCCTGTTCCTCAATCGTTCCCTGCCACACCAACCGCTGATCTACTGTATCAATGCCTGTGGTTTGGTTTAGTTGCTCAATTAGGTCGCTGGGGATGGCAAAGTTGGGGTCAGAAAAGTTGAAGGTACCTGTTATTTTGCCTTCTGAAAATGCTGCTAACCGCTGGGTGTACTGGTCGGCGACGGTTTGGTCGGCAATCAGGAGGGTATTTTTGCCAATTGCATTAGTTACCCACGATGTGGAGGTATCGTTGGCAATTATGCCGCCTGCGATAGAGACGGTTAAGAGCAAAAACACTATCGAAATAAAAACGGTGATGCGAACCGTGGTTGATTTGCGTCTAAATAGGCTGCGGGAGGCAATTTTAATGGTTAACCCTATGCGAGAAAGCGGTTTAAGAGGGGCTCCACGGGTTAACCCAAAGTATTGGACCGCCGAAAGTGCCTTCATGGGTGACATTTGGGCGGCTTTTAAGATGGGGCGGGCGCCAAATATGAGGGCAAACACAAAGTACGCCACAAACACCAGGGGCGCAAACCAAAAGTTTGGCGCGGAATTATAAACCTGAAATGCACCCATGTTAATGACAAAATAATCCACCACGTACCCAATGATAACGCCCAGTACGCAGCCGATAAAGGTGATGCCTAGCAGTTGGGTCATAAAGTATCCAAACACTAAACTGTTCGGGCACCCTGCAGATTTCATGAGCCCAAAGTCTTTGGTTCGCTGAGCCATCATTAAATGCACAATAAACGCCACAATGACGGCGCCAACGGCAAAAATTAGCAGTCCTATAAAGAGTAGAAATTGGCCAAACACGAGAGAAATGCCCGTGGTTAGCGTGGTTTGGGTGGTGGCGGCTATGCCGAACCCGAGTTGGCTGCTGAAAACCAGCAAAAACAGCGTTGAAGCCACACATGCTGTTAGGCTAAGGATGGTTAAGCCTGTTTGGAGTCTGCGCCGTAGCAGGTCGTTAACTGGAAATGCGGTTTCAGTCATCGGCAACCGCCAGTTTTCCCTCTTCAATGCAGAACTTTAAGTCAGCCAACGGCATAATGGCGGCGTCATGGGTGGATACGATGACTGTTTTTCCTTGGTCTTTGAGGGTTTGTAAGATTTGTATGATTTTTTGTCCGTTTTTGGTATCCAAGTTTCCTGTTGGTTCGTCGGCTAAAAGCAGTGGGGGGTCGTTGGCTAAGGCACGGGCAAAGGCGACGCGCTGTTGTTCGCCGCCGCTAAGTTGGGCAGGGAAATGGTTGGCGCGGTGCCCCATGCCAAAGGTTTCAATAAGCTCAGCGACTTTTTTGGTGACTTCTTCAGGGGCGGTACGTTTCCACTCCATGGGGAACGCGATATTTTCTGCTACGGTTAGCGTGGAGATGAGATTGTAAGCTTGAAATACAAAACCCACTTGGTTACAGCGGTACGTGGACAGTTGGTTTTCAGTTTGGGCAGTGAGGTCTTGGTCAAAAACGCTTAAGGTGCCGCTGGTGGGTTTGTCTATGCCGCCAATTATGTTCAGTAACGTGGTTTTTCCTGCTCCTGAGGGTCCGTAGATGGCGACAAATTGTCCTTGGTTTACGGTGAGGTTGATGTCTTTGAGAACTTCAACTTGCGTATCTTCCATCGGGTACGCCTTGCATAAGCCAGCGATAGATAGGATGGGGTTAGGGTCGGGCAGCATACTGTAACATAAACATGAGCACATAATATGCTTTGAGGTACATTCACTTACTACTCGGGGCACTTCTCTAAGCTCAAGTTTCCGCGATCACGTTTGAGGATACGAACTTTTTCAGGTAGTTTACCTTTTTCCCAGTCTGCCCAGTGGATTTCTTTGAAGGTCCATTTTTTGCCTAGGTGTGCTGCGATGACTGCGTGTTTGTGTTCTTGGTCGCTGAGCACCAACTCATTTAAGAATCGAAAGAGTTTGTCGATTTGGGGGCGGGGGAAGTAGGCGTAGTAGGTGGCGTTTTTGACTTCAAATGCGTAGGCGTGGGTGCCTTTGCGTGCCATGATGTCGGGGAGTGGGTTGAGGCTGGGGTTGCTGACGGGGATGCGGACGGCGTTGAATCCGTTTTTTTGGAGCAGTTTGACTAGGACGGTTTCGCTGTAGAAGCCTCGTTTGCGCCATCGGCGGAGCGCGATTTTGTCGATTGGTTTCACGGCGTTGCCTCAACTGTGCTTTTTGGGGCTTGTGAGTTAAAAAAATATTGCACACGAGTTTGCTAATTTGGTTGGGTGATGCTTTTGTATACGACTTTTTTTCCACTCATCCAGGCTGGTTGACTGTGGTGGCATGTAAAAAACAACTTAATACTGAACCAACTATGACAACTGAGTCGTAAATATTTCATCTCACAAATAGGTAAAAATCGCCACAATAGACGTCATTTAGAACGACATAAACCACACATCACGCCAATGCATCAACATACACACAACAAAGCACCTGCAAAAAAGAGCCCGGCTTAGCGCCAAAATTACAGAAACGCAAGCACGGCACCAAAAAAACAAAACGCCCACCCCCAAACACAGCCCCCAGAACACTTGCAAAACAAGGCGCAGCAACCGCGCCTCCAAACAAATGGACTGGGCCACTCTTTTTGCAAGTATGATCCGCTAAACGTGCATGCTACAAACTGCCGCCGAAAAGACACTTGGCATAGATTCAGGCGTTTTTTTGACAAAGTTTTTTTGTATAGGCCTTTTTAGGTGATTTTGATCGAAGGCTTTGCGAAGGAGGGGTGATTTTGCTTCACATGGAGATTTTCGTGGGTACTTATATGAGGCACTGGTTTTCTCCATGACTTACCCTCTAGAGCACACCCGATAGGCTGTTTTTGGGGTGATTTTAGGGTTTTAGCCCTGATTTGGGGTTTTCAATTTTTGTTTGGCAGTAAAAAATCAGAGTGCTTTTTGGCAGCCTAAAGCTTCGCAAATAAACAACGCCATACGTTGCCGTTTAAATTGATTAGGTGCTAATTTCAGCCTTTTTTGTAATTATAAGCCATACGAATCGGCGAACGTTTTAGCACATTTTTTGTGCAAGATTTTCCACGGCAACCAGTTGTGAAGTAGAGATGCGCGCAAAAAATTTTGCGCTACCCAGCCAGCTGCCAAAAACAGTCGCCCGTTTTGCAACCGCTCGGCCCGTCTGGAACGATTAGCAAACTTTGCTATGTTGCAGCGTAGACCCGCACCTGCAGTTCTTTCCCTCGCAGCCCCCGTACTCGCTAACCTCACTTTGGGCTACCGCTCACTATGGACCAACTTGCAGGATCTTTGAAATTCACTGGTGACCTCCGATACATTGCCTGACCAAAAGCACCCGTTAGCCGTACGCGGTCAATAGCATTTCAAAAAGTGGCCCGCACTCAGCTTATCTTGGCTGGTGGTGCAGCGCTTTCTCTGAACTCGTATGGGTCCACTGGTTGGTTTATTTGCGCTTTCGTTGCCGTATTTCAGTTTTCTTTACAAGACAACGTTAATCTGCAGCTTTAAAGAAGCGCACTGTTGCCTGTTTTTGGCATATCCCTACATCACACATGCACATGTTGGTGGCACTAGTGAACCACATAATAAAACGATAATGCATGGTCACCAGTGTTTACTGAGCCAACCAGCCAAAACAGACGGTATACAAAAGCATCCCCCAAACCACATCTAACCCCGAAAGCCAGCACACACTAAGCAACAACACTGTCAAAAACCATAACCTGCTTAAGCTACGCCGCTTAACGGTTGCGGCTCATCAGCGGTTTGCCCAGGTGCTCAACCAAAAAGTGACCTCATACGCAGCATTCGACCCAAAAAGCTCACCACAATCCCGGCACCGAAACAACCTATCCGACGTACACTCAGCAGACTTTATCGCGCCATACTTAGAAGCCATAACATAGCGTTCAGTTTGCGAGATTGCTCCGGTTTTTTGTAGTTAAGGCTGCTTGGTCCGTGTTTAAAGGGCTGTCGCCTGCAAGTTCTGCAGCATCCTCCGCGGGTGCTTCATCCGCAGGGTGCAACTGGTTTTTGTTGACGGTTAGCTGAAATGCACGTTTTCCTCTTCCACGTTAGGCTTTTGGATCGCTTATGCTTTTTAGCCATAAACTCGCCCACAAGTCCACCTCAAGGTACGCCCGCATAGCTGATTTGCGACTGCTTTTGATGCATACGAATGATGCGCATCCACCGCTTCCAAAGTGTTAAACAGACGCTCACCATGGACACATCGGTAACGTCCGTCAGGCGTTGCTTTTGCGTGACTGCGGCTACGCAACACATGTTCTTTGCCGCCTGAGGCAAGGTGGGGTCGGGTGGATGTGCGCGTTAGGATTTTTTAGAACCAGACGTGCCTGATGCCGCACTGCATAACCTACCCGAGTGATCTTACACATGTGACTAGCAACACCAACACTAAGTTCCCGTTTAACCCATATGCACCCATCGGTGCCCGTTTAAACCCTGCTTAGCCCTCGAGAAAACTTCAAATGCTGTCCTGAAACCAAAAAGCAGCCCAATTTGAGCCCTGCCAAAACCAGAGGGGGGATAGACAACCCACACACAAGAAGACAAAAAACTTTTCAACCCTAAACCGCCATATTTGGGTGGGACCGTTATGGGCAACTTTAAGGTAGCCACAACCCGCACCAGTTTTTCAACCCCTGACCAAATCAGCTTCATTGACCTCTCCGACAAAATCCAACAAGCCGTAACCGACTCAGGCATACAAAACGGGGTAGCACATGTTTTTGCACCTCATGCCACAGGCGTGCTAATCCTGACCGAAAACGACCCCGCCTTGCTTTCGGACCTCCAAAACTTTTTGGAAACCTTAGCGCCAAGGCACGGTCACTATGCGCACCCTGATAATGCGTATTCGCATTTGCGTTCGGTGCTTATGCCGCCTGACAAGACGTTGCCTGTGGTTGATGGGCAGGTGGAGTTTGGAACATGGCAGTCACTTATGTTTGTGGAAACCGACACGCGTCCCCGAAGGCGCACAGTGGTCATTCAGGTTTTGGGCGAAACTTGACCCGAGTTCGGTTTATGTGTACCTGCTGTGGCTGTTTGAACATGAAACTTTAACAAACCCCATAAATTCTTAGGCGAGTTGACGTTGAATTTTATCTGTTAATTGTAAAAAGTGTACGTTCGCCTAAAATTCGCCACCCTAAGAACGATAAGCAAAGCAAGCACAGTCACAATAAATACACCTGACCCCACTAACTTGTCGTCAGCAAGCATAAAACACGTTAAGCAACCCAAAAAACCTGCCAAAAGAAGCGAAAACAGGCACCTGCGCCCACAACTGTACACAAATAGCCCCACCCAAGCGCGCCAAAAAGCAGCACCGCACTCAGTTTTGCTTGAACCACGCCTTTGAAAAGCCAAAAACTGTAGACCCTACACACGCTAAGCTGCACTAAGCTTGCTTACAGATATTTGGCAGAGTAAAGAAACTGTTTTTGAGTGATGATTATTTAAACTTCGCTGGGCTTCGTGGTTTTGTGTGTTTGTGGCGAGCCAGAACAAGAAAACTGTGTACACGTCATGTTTGAGGGAATTGTTTGGGTTTGTGCTCCAGCCACCTGTTTTGCTGCTGCGCTTCTTTTGTTAGGTGCACCTTCGCTGCTCGAATGCCTTGATGAGACAAGTGTCCATGAAAAATTAACCAAAAAGACATAATTGCACTGTGTAGTTGCAGTAAATTTAACTGTTTTTTGTAAAAAGTGAACGAACGAGAAAAATTCGAAAACAACAACAGCGCTCCAACTCTTTCCAAGTGAGCAGCAAGCCGCAAACAACACCCGTTGCGCCAAAAAAGTACCCTGAAACAACAGTTACGCCACCCATATTGCTGCTCAGAAGAAGATAAGCCACATTAAAAAGCTAAACTTACTACAAAAAACGCCCACAAAAAGAAAAACAGCCAAAGCAAGCTCTGACATACATCCCAAAAAACCGCCTAATGGGGCAAAAAGAGTACAAAAACAACAAACCGCAATCCCCAAAACAGCCAACTAAAGCAGTTGTGGTTTGCGATAGTTTTGGCGTGTATGATTATATAAACTTCGGCAATATTCGAAAAAAGAGAGGTTACTTTTTGCGTTGTTTGCGGGCAACCCACGGTTTAGGCTTAGAGAGCGTTTCAGCCATCTTCAGGTCCACAGGTGTGTTGACGTTAAACAGCGTTTTCAAATCGGGGTCAAACTCTGCAATAGCCAACGTCGAGATGTAGCGAACGCCACCTAAGTTGTTGATAAGTGCAGAAAGGTCCATGCAGCCATCCTCCAGCGCCAGTTGAGCAGCTTTAAGCGCAGACGCCGTATGATACACAGCACGTAAAGGCTCAATTTGCTGATTAGGCCACCGTGGTAGCGCGACGGTTTTGCCTTTGCAGAGCTCAAAAAGCAAATCCACCACCTCAGCTGAAACCAACGGCGCATCTGAACTAACAAGCAAACTATGCGTACCCTGAGCAACGTCCAACCCTGCTTTTGCGCCAACAAGCAAACTTTGCAAATCAAAATCAGCCACAACCACCTTAGCACAACCCACCAATTCACGATACAGTTCAGCATTCTGCTCCGTATCGCTCACAACGACAATTTCGTCAACAACACCATCAACCACGTCAGCAACGTGCTTGACAAGGGGTTTGCCGTTAAACTCCATGAGCGCCTTAACTTGATTAAAAGATTCCGAGAAGCCGCTGGCAAGAATTATGGCTGTTCGATCCAAGAGTCATCCTCGGCTAAGGGAAGTTTTGGCGTTCATTAAAGGTTACGGTGCAGTTTGGGGGATGCTTTTGTATACCGCCCAAATCAAGCCGTTTAACCAAGGATAAGCTTATCTTTGCTAAACGGACAATACACTACCGATGCCCATGTCCCCAAAAACCATCAGCAGCCAAGAAATGCGCACCCTCGAAACCAACGCCGAATACTACGGCATATCCCTACTTCAACTTATGGAAAACGCAGGCAGAAACATCGCCACAGAAATAGAAAAACGATTCAAAAAAGACCAACGCATCATCTTCTTCTGCGGCATAGGCGGAAACGGAGGCGATGGTTTTGTGGCTGCACGGCATCTGCTGGCAATGGGTTTTAGCCGCATCGGCGTGGTGTTGGTGGGCAAAAGCAAAGACATTGCACATCCAGCTGCGGCAGCAAACTGGGCAGTGCTTCAAACTCTCGCAGAAAGCATCCCGCTTAGGGAAGCAACGGACGTTGCAGACACCCCTAACGTTGACGTTGATGCAGCCGTGGATGCACTGTTGGGCACAGGCACAAAGGGCAAAATGCGCACCCCAATAGCCCAATTCATAGAACACATTAACAAGCTAAAAGCCTTCAAAATCGCTGTAGATGTTCCCACAGGCATAGACTCCGACACCGGCGCAGTTTTAGGCACCGCCATAAAAGCTGACTTAACCATAACCTTCCATAAAGCCAAACAAGGCTTAGCCGCAGCCAAAGATGCAGTCGGCAAACTGGTCGTCGCCGACATTGGGTTGCCCCCTGAATTTGAAGGATATACAGGTCCTGGGGACGTGCTCCAAGTTACCAAAACGCGCGGTTCCTCAGCGCATAAGGGCGATTTTGGACGAGCCCTCTTTGTGGGTGGCAGTGAAGTGTTTTCGGGCGCTCCTGCATTGATGTCTATGGCTGCATTGAGAGTTGGCGTAGATATTGCGTATACGGCAACACCCGAAAAGACGGCACATGACATCGCATCCATGTCTCCCGACCTGATTTCCATTAAACTTCCAGGAGCACATCTCAACTTAGAAGCCGTTGAAGTGCTCAAAACCTACTTAGATTTGGTTGATGCGGTAGTTGTTGGTCCAGGTGCTGGCTTGCATGAGGATACTAAAGTGTTTGTGGCAACTTTTGTGAACGCCGCAGAAGCCGCTGGAAAAGCAATACTGTTAGATGCTGATGGGCTAAAAGCGTTTGCAACCGTTAAACGCCCCCTAAAAGTGCCCGTGGTGTTTACGCCACATGCAGGCGAATTCGCCATTCTCACAGGCAAAACGCTACCCGACGACTTGGAAGGCAAAATCGCCATCATAAAGCAGGCTGCAGCTGAGTTGAAGGCGGTGATTTTGGTTAAGGGTAAAGTAGACATAATCTCGGATGGCAAACGAGTTAAGCTGAATTTCACGGGCAACCCCGGCATGACTGTTGGTGGCACAGGTGATGTGCTCTCTGGAGTAGTAGGTGCTTTGCTGGCTCAGAAAGTAGACCCCTTTGAAGCCGCATGTGCAGGCGCATTCATCAATGGCGCTGCAGGCGACTTTGTTGCCTCAAAACTGGGCTACCACATGGTAGCTACCGACCTACTGGAATACCTACCCCAAGTTCTCTCAGACCCCATGAGTCATATGAAGGTGCGCAAACCTAGTGGAAAGACCGCTTAACATCAACATCGCCATATACCACGCAAACCAATGCGACCCCAAACGCTGCACAGGGTTAAAACTCAAACGGCTAGGCTACGCACGGATTGTGAAGCAGACGCGATTTTTACCTAAACGGGCGATTGTTTTGAACCCGTTTTCGCAAATTGCTTTTTCACCCGCCGACCGCGAACGCGTTACAGAAGCAGGATTGGTGGCGTTGGATTGCAGCTGGGAACACGCCGAAAAAGTTCTCTCTAGACATGTTCGGGGAACATCACGGTGTTTGCCTGTGTTGATTGCAGGCAACCCCACCAACTACGCAAAAGCCACCAAACTCAGCACCGCCGAAGCCCTAGCAGGCGCACTATACATCGCAGGATTCACAAAAGAAGCAGAGCAGCTTTTGTCGGTCTTTACGTGGGGACACACCTTTTTTGAATTAAACGCAGCCCTACTAGACGCTTACGCACAAGCCAAAGACAGCACCGAAATCGTCGAAATCATGAAACAAAAATTCACCCCACCCCCACCAAAATAACGCAGCGCCTAAGCAACATTTTTGAAGCCCAACTCAGGTTCTGTAACTGAGGCGCCTTCATGATTGCAGATTTCCCAGTGTTTCTTGCTTCCGTGGTGGCTATTTCCATGTCAGGCGTCTTGCTGCCAGGCCCCTTGTTCGCAGTCACAATCGAAAAAGCCTCTAAACGACAAAACGCAGGCGCACTCATCGCGTTAGGACATGGAGTGGTAGAGTTTCCGTTGATGTTTCTGATTTTCTTTTTACTGAGCGAATTTGAAGTTCCCCTGCTTGTCCAATCAGGCATAGGCATCGTAGGTGGATTGCTGATGATTCTGCTAGGAGTGCAAACGTTTTTGAACCGAAACAAAGCCCAAACAACACAACAATCTCCACCCAAAGAGTCCTTTCTGGCAGGCATAAAAACCACCGCCGCCAACCCCGGCTTTATCCTATGGTGGCTCACCGTCGGCACAGCACTGATTTTGAACGCCAAACTCTTTTTGCTGCCGGGGTTTGTGTTGTTTGCAGGTGTGCATTGGTCGGTAGACTTGGTTTGGTACACTGTGGTGGCAGTTTTGATTTTCAAATCCCATCGATTCTGGACAAAAACCGTAAACCACGCCATCACCGCATTTTGTGTGTCGGTGCTGGTTGGGTTTGGTGCATGGTTCTTTGCCTCTGCCATCTGGCAACTATTAGGTGCTGCTTAACGGTGTTGTGCCTTTGTCGATATAACAGACGCTTATAAGCTCTGAGGGAAGTTTTAGGGTGAGGTGAATTTATGCCGACTTTTATGGTAGATACTGCCATTTTGCGCCCCGCCCAAGACCCACGAGCCTGCGCTGTGGGCGCCCCCAAAATGCTTATGCGTGCAGGCATTAAAGACATGACATTACGGTCATGTTATTGTTGTTCGGAATATGGGTTTGTGTCATTTGTATTGGAGGCAACAAACCGCGATTTGGTTTTAGAGGCGTTTAACCGAATTAATGTGCCCATAGCGTCGATTTCTGAAGTCGAAGAAATACCTGCGACGTCGCTAACGCCGTAAACGCATGATAAACAACGCCAAAGCAGCTATATTTTTTGGTTTGAGAGAGGCGGGTATGGAAAATTTTTTATGCTTATAACGTACATACACGGTGAGCGGGAGGTATGATTGTGGCTAAATGTCCCAATTGTGGAAAAGACGTAAAAACCGCTAAAAAGACTTGGAAGATGGCCGGCAAACCAGACAAAGCTGGCAAACGAACCCAACTAACCATCGGTTTGTATGAATGCTGCGGTAAAACTTTCCGACAGGTTTTGGATAAAAAGAAAATCTAACCAGTCAGCATTCTCCATTTTCTTTTTGTTTACTTTTCACCACACCTATTGTGTCTATATAGATTATGGAAGTTAAATGTAAAAGCAGCCCTCACCTAAATAGGTACACAGAGGAGAGGTGAAAAAAGAAATGCTATCACGAGACTGTGATGGATGCTCCCAACACCAAGTATGCAGTAAACGTTACCGCTCAGTAAACCGCGGAGAAAAAGTCTACTGCCATGACGGCACAGCCCACTTGGTTGACGAGGGCACCCAACTACAAGCTGTAGACATGTATGAACAGCATATTGAAGCCTTCCACTAAACGCTTTTTTCTAATTAACTACAATAGAGCGTAACACGCGGATTTCTGTTTTGTAAAGCAACGCTTAACAGATGGACACCCCTTTAAAGCAGGTAACGAGGCGGCTAAATGAGTCACTCTAAACCTGAGCACCCCCGCATAACCCGCGAAAAGAAAACCATCCACGCAATGACCCAAATCTACTGCCACGCCCACCACCAAACCACAGACGAGTTATGCCCAGAATGTGCAGAATTTGAAGCCTACGCATACTTACGGCTAGACAAATGCCCGTTTCAAGAAAAGAAAAGCACCTGCGGCAAATGCCTCGTACACTGCTACCGTCCAGACATGAAGGAAAAAGTCAAAAAAGTCATGCGGTACTCAGGACCACGCATGCTCCTACATCATCCAGGCTTGGCGCTGCATCATGTTTGGGATGGACGGACTAAGCCGTCCAAACTGGAAAAAAAGGCTCAAGCTTAAACTTCAGCTTTTGCCAGCAACTCTTTTGCGTTGCCTAACGCCAACGTGTAGAACACTGCAGTAAGAACAGTTGCAATGACGCCGCTTAAAGCCACAGCAACGTAGAGGTCCATGAATGGCGCCAGTAGGCCTGGAACAAAAACTGACACGGCATAGGGCAAAAGCGGGAGAATCACAGCTAACGCGGTGGCAAAGCAACAGATCATGTTTATGATGCTCCATTCTGCACGAATCATACGGGGCTTGGGAACTTCGTTAAAGTCAGCACCTCTGATGCCATTAGACAAAGACAAAGCACCTGCAGCAAACGCTATGAATACGCCCTCAATCAGCAAGACAGCAGTTGTACGCAGCGAGGGATGATAAATTATGTAGCCTACAGCAGCAGTGATTGGTAACACAACCAAAGCGAAGGTTAACATGAATGCGTACTTGCTTTTTACGAAACTTTTAGCGGAAACAGGTGAGACATAGATGCGCCAGATGTTTTGTCCTTCTTCGCCAGTCATGAAGTTGCCTAAGCTCATGGCAATTAATGCTGTTGGGAACAGGGTTGTGTAGGCTAAGCCAAAGTCTGGCGGGAAGCCCGCTCCTGAGCCGCCCTGCGCACTACCAAGAGATGACATTATGGGAACCAACATGAAGATTATAGGCAAAATAAAGGTCGCCATGAGTTCACGACGACGCGTAAACGCTTTGAGGTCCTTGCGAATCAACGCTGCTTCTACGGATGTGAAGCCGAATCGCCCAAGCATCCCTGTTTTAGGTGTGTATGTGCCTCTGCTTACGGTGATTGCTGGGGGTTCATAGAGTCCAAACCGCGCATTTAATGCAACACAAAGCAGAAACAAGCCTACAATGAACGCTAAAGATAAACCCAGAAAAGCTATGCCTTCTAAAAGCATACCGCTTGCAAAGGAATACAAGGTCATACCTAGCCAGACAAAGGGCACAAACCACGCAGACGACTGAATTGACGCAATTGTGGTTACGAAACTTGCTATGCCAGTGCCGTAAATGACATAGAAGTATACGATGTAGAAAACCAGAAAGAACAGCAGGGTGCCTGCGAATCGGACCCAGATGGCGGCTTTGCCAGAGGATTTGTAGACGGCGCCGACAAAGCGTACTTGAAGGATGCGAAAGACTTCAACTGTGGCTCCCGCCATTAAGGCAGCAAGAAGCATGGATATAGTGCAACCTAAAGCGATGAAAAATTGACCTGCAACAACAGAAACAACCAATATGGCAGGGGCAATGAGCAAAATAGCCAGTAACGGAATGCCGATAACGTCTGTAATTATGTTGGCTAAGGTGTGTTCTTGCCAAGTAACTGGTAGCCAATATGGTGCTTGACCTAAGGAACTGCTGCCGCTACGTGCCAAAAGCTGCATCATCGTAAAAACCAAAGTCACCACTAAAATTATGGTAGGCAAGGATAACATGAAGCTGGTAAAGCTGCCGTTGAAAATTGCTACAAACATGGCGTCCGAAACCGACATGTTATAAAGCACACTAACCAGAATGCCTATAACCACGCCAATTGCTGCAGCCCCGCCATAGCCTAGGTAAGTGAAGAGGCGATTTCTGCCCACGTTGTAGCGGATTAACCGCTGTCCACGGGTAACGCGCCCCGCTTTCATTTCCACGCTGATCAGTTGGCGGACAGTTTTCCAGTTCATTTTACAAGAGCCTCAACGACCGCGCGTACGTCGCCTGTGCCTGTAAGTTTGAGGAATATGTCTTCTAATCCAGAACCGGGCAGTTCAGCCATCTTGCGCAATTCATCCATGTTACCCAGCGCCAGCAATTTTCCTTTGTACATTATGGCTACTCGATCGCAGACAGCTTGCGCAATCTCCAAGATGTGGGTAGACATGATGGTGGTTACGCCTTGGCGTTTGAGTTCTTGGAGAAAGTCCTTTATGATGCGAGCCGAACGAGGATCCAGCGCGTTTAAGGGTTCATCAAGGATAAGCAGTTTGGGCTTATGCAGAAACGCTGCGATGAGTGCAACTTTTTGTTTCATACCTTCGCTGTAGCTGCTAATCATATCGCCTTCGCGACCTTCCAACTGAAGGGCTTGAAGGTAGTCGGTTATGCGGGTTTTTTTCTCGTCAGGCTGCATACCGTAAATATCGCCGATGAAATCCAGAAATTCAACGCCTGTAAGGAACTCGTAGAGTCTTGGCGCTTCAGGGGCATAACCTATTAGGCGTTTGATGGCTACAGCATCTGTTTTAGCATTTAAGCCCAACACAATGACACTGCCTTGTTCAGGCTGAACTAAGCCAAGCAGCATCTTGAGGGTGGTGGATTTGCCTGAACCGTTTGGACCTAACAGTCCGAAGATTTCCCCTGGTTTTATTGTGAGGTTTAAGCTGTCGACGGCTACAAGTTCGTTGTAGCGTTTGGTGACGTTTGTAAGTTCGACGGAATTAGCGTAGTTTTCTGTCACGGTTGAACCCTCTCTGGCACTATTGAGGTACATGCATATTTAAGAATAACGCAAAGAAAAAATGTAAAATCTAAAAACGCCAAAAAGCCCATCAGTGCCCTGTTTGGTCAAGCTTTTGGTTCACTAATTGGTCTGCTTTTTGAATAAAGCGATTTGTTCGAGGCACATTGACAAACGTGACGCACTTAAAGTTGGGTTTAAGTGCCTGAACCTGCTGGTACAGCTTAAACAGCAGGGCGTTTTTGACTTTATATTCACCTGTAAGGTGCTTACCCACTAATTCGCTATCTAAATGGCACACGACCTCTCGTGTACCCAATTTTGTAGCAGCTTTTAGGGCAGCAATGAGCGCTTCGTATTCAGCTTGGTTGTTGGTTCGCTCCCCAAGATACACAGAACCAGACACAAGCACTTCACCAGTTTCATCCAAAATCACGTAGGCACCTGCTGCAGGTCCCGGGTTACCTCTTGCGCCACCATCTGAGTAAACCTGCACTTTCACGCCCAACCCTCACTGAACCGCCTGGTTTTGCCAAGCAGCTTTAAGTTGCAAAGCAAATGCGTCGGGGTCTTGGGCTATGCGTTTTTTGACTTCACGCCAAGTGTGGGGGCAGTCTTTGTAGAGGATGCCGACAACATGGTGGATGGTTTGGTCGAGTTGTTTTTTGTTTTGGGCGGTGACGGTTATGTTGGCTTTGGCGAAAATGTCTGTTAGGTGTCTAAAATAGCAGGTCATAGCAACCACTGCAAGGTAAGCGCTGGGAGCACATAACCTTTTTGCCGCCGCGGCACAGGGCATAAGGTTAAAACCATATAGCAAACATACCCCAACCCATGACTGAAGGCACCATTGACGACCGCGACTTGAACGCGGGAACCTTCCAAACGTACCTGTACCTTGTCAAGGCAGGCAAACCTGTTGGACCCCGAGACGTCATGCGCGGCGCCAACCTAAGCAGCCCAAGCGTTGCCTACCGCAACCTACAAAAACTCATCGATGTCGGATTAGTTGTCAAAGATGCTTATGGAAATTATGTGGTTAAAGAGCGGCTTGACGTAAAGGGGTACGTGTGGTGGGGAAAAACGCTGATTCCCCGATTCATCGTTTTCGGCTTCATCTTTATCGGCGTGTTGGTGGCTGAAGTGGCAGTTATTGTTCCGCACCTCATCATTGGGGACCCGATTGAGCGTTCACTGTGGCTTTTGACCGCTCTAACAATTGTGACTGCAGCAGTTTTTCTTGTGGAAGGCGTGCGGTGGAAAAAGACAAAATAGCTTCGCGTTGTTCCAAACTTGGAACATGCTGTTCCTTAAGTAGAGCTAAATGCCTCTTTGGGAATAGAAAAGCAGGATGCAGACATGAAGTGTAAGTTGACAGGTTTGATGGTTTTTGTGTTTGTTGTTTCGCTGTTGTCCCCGCTATGTATGGTTCAGGGCTCAACAGACAACACCACTGCAGTGCCGTCGGTTGCTTGGGAACAACTACCCCTGCAAGGTGAAGCATACTCCATCTTTCAACTTGCCAACGGCGGATTTGTTTTAAGCGCCACCAACGACACTGCCACGCTCTTAATAAAAACAGATTCAGAAGGCAACCTAACAAGCCTAAAAGCGATCCAAATAAACCAAGAAACCACTCAGTTGCCCTACCTTGTCCCCGCCCTAGACGACGGTTACGTGTTTGCAGGCATCTGGAACAACCAGTATGCCCTCGTAAAAACCGACACCGACGGCAAAATCTTGTGGACGCAACGTTACAGTTCAGAGGCACCCATCAACTATTTCCGCTCCATTATCCAAACTCGTGATGGCGGCTTTGCCCTTGCAGGGTTTGGCGAACCCAGCGAGGAAAGTGAAGGGTGGATATGGTTTGCCCGGACCAATGCAGATGGCAACCTGCTTTGGAACAAGACTTTTGCAGGACCACTCGCAGACTGCCCCTCAAACATCATTGAACTAGACAACGGCGACTTTATGCTCTCCGACGTCAGCTACTCCATTGTCCCCAACCAAGCCTACATCCGATTAATCCGCACCAGCCCTGACGGAGTAGTTTTGTGGAATCAAACGTACGGTGGCGAAGGCAACTACCGCATCCCCGAATGCAACTGCGCCATCCAAACCCAAGACGGCGGCTACATCATCGGTGGGTTTCTTTCAGGACAAAACGCGTGGGTCATCAAAACCAACGTGGACTGTCAGATGGAGTGGAACCAAACTTACGGCGGCAAACACAGTGCAGTAACATGCGTCCGCCAAATGTCTGATGGATACATTATGACAGCGGTTGCCAACCTGACACAGGCGTGGGTTTTGAAAACAGACCCCATGGGGAATGCGTTGTGGAATGTTACGTTTGAGGGAGCGATTTTTCCTGTTGGGTTGGAGGCAAATTTTGTTTCGGTGCTTCCTACGCAGGATGGTGGCTATGTGATGGTGGGCACTAAAGATGGTATGGTGTGGTTGGTGAAGCTGGCGGGACCAACAAAAACTGACTTTACTGCGGTAGTTGTGGCTGCTGTAGCTGCAGTGTTTATTGTTGTTGCGGTGGTTTTGGTGCTTCGCTTCCGACGACACAAACCTCACGCTCGCCCACAACTGGGCAAGCGGGTTATGTTAAAATCAAAAACGGTGCAATTGAGAAAAGGCTATTAGTTTAAAATGCAAAGGTACTGCTCAGAAGCTTTGGAGAGAAGTGTGACAGACCTTGCTTGTTACAAACAAAGAGTTAATGGTTCCTGCAAGAAAAAACGGCTACGCTATCCCCGCTTTGAATATTCAAAATCTTGAAAGCCTCAAAGCTGTGTCGGAGGCAGCTGTTGAAGAGAAATCCCCTGTAATTTTAGCCATAAGCCCAAGCGTCGTCAAATACGCTGGGTTACCCTACATTGTGGGCATGGCAAAAATCGCCGCTCAAAGCGCAACGGTACCCATGTCAATTCACCTTGACCACGGTGAAGACTTTGAAACCTGCCAAAAATGCATCGACGCAGGCTTTTCCAGCGTCATGATTGATGGTAGCTTTCTTAGTTATGAAGAAAACATCGCCGTCACCAAAAAAGTCGTCGCTGTGGCACATGCCAAGGGCGTCAGTGTTGAAGCTGAACTGGGCAAACTTGCAGGCGTCGAAGAACGCAGTGTAGCAGAAAAAGATGCCATTCTTACGGATCCTGAAAACGCCTGTGACTTTGTGGAGCAAACCGGCGTCGACACTCTTGCCATCGCTATTGGCACATCGCACGGCGCATATAAATTCAAAAGTGAAGCTAAACTTGACATAGATCGCCTCAAAGTAATCAACCAAAAAGTCGCCATCCCACTGGTGCTGCACGGTGCAAGCAGCGTACCCATCGCACTTATTGAGAAAGCCTGCAAGTTCGGTGCTCAACTCAGTGAAGCCAAAGGCATTCCTGAAGAGGAAATCAAAAAAGCCATCGCACTAGGCGTTGCCAAAGTTAACGTCGACACAGACTTGCGGTTGGCATTCACGGGTTCGGTGCGTGAGGTCCTTTCAACTTCGCCAAAAGAGTTTGACCCCCGCAAGATTTTGGGGCCTGCAAAAGAAGCCATGAAACAGGTTGCCAAAAACAAAATGCAGTTGTTTGGCAGCAGCGGCAAAGCCTAAAAAAGGGCTATTGCCCTAATTTTGTTTCTTTTTAATAAGTGCCATGAGTTTTGGCATTAATTCGTAGCCGTATTCTATGGTTCCTAAGCTGCCTTTGGCGCATTCTTTTTCGCAGAATTTGCTCACGGGTGTTTGTTCGGCTGGCACCGCGCCCCTGATAAGCAGCGGCACAGGTGTATCACTGTGCACCTTAAGCATGCAAGGTGTTGAGTGGTCGGCAGTTACGCAGATAACTACTTCATTTAAGTTCAAGTGTGGCAGCAGTTCACCAAAGAAGTATTTGTCGATGGCCGAGATTACTTCAGTTTTCTTCGCGCAGTCCCCATCATGCCCTGGTTCGTCGGGACCTTTAAGGTGAATATAGAAGCAGTCATGCTTGTGCAAAACCTCAAGCAGCATGTTCACGCGGATTTCACAGTCTTTTTGTAAGCTACCTGTTGGCGGTGGAAGCAACGTAGACTGCATGCCCGCAAGTTTGGCAATGCCATTCTCTGCCTGCATATCCGCCAACGCAGCAAAGTCAACATCATAGCATCCGTTTATGCTAAAAAAGTTCGGAAGTTGACTGCCTGCATCACGAGAAAGCACCACGTTCGCTTTGAGTTTACCTTCACTTGCCCGTTTCTGGTTCACGGGATGATTTTCCCACAGTTCACGACTCTTCTTTGTAAACTCATTAACCAAATCCGCGGCGACTTGCGCAGCTACGTCACCTTCCTCAAGAGCCGAACAAGTTTGCAGATGCATATCCACCTCAGTTTTGGCAACACCTAACCCATTAACGATGCCATATGCGGGGTCGGTGTTGGAGATTTTGCCTGAAAGCGGTTTGTCCAGACTTTTGATTACAAGGATTGCGCGGTGACCAAGAGTACTTTTGAGCTGGAATATTGCAGGGTGGCTGGTTAGCTTGATTTGGGTGTTTGCAGATTCACTAAGCTGAACAGCCTCATCATGGGTTAGTGAGCGCCCAGCACGGCGGTCCAAAATTTCGGTACCTTCACCTAAGGTAGCAAAGTTACATCGTAACGCTAAATCGCCGTTACGTAACGGCAATCCAGAACCGACGGCTTCAATTATCCCACGCCCAGTGCTGAACTTGAAGGGGTCATAGCCTAACAGAGAAATCACTGCAACATCACTTTCAGGCGCAACGCCGCGACGCACTGAATACATTAACCCCGTTTGCCCGTTTTGAGCCAACTTGTCTAAGTTGGGAGTTTGAGCCTCTTCAAGAGGAGTCTTGTTGCCCATAGCTGGGTTGGGCAAGTCGCCCATGCCGTCAATAACAATGTAAAGCAGTTTCACGCTCACTTTTCTCTCCGCAGGTTGCCTAATGTTTTATGAGTTTATTTGTTTTTTGCCATTAAACGGTGCTCAAGTTCAAGACCCGCCGAATTTCGTTTTGCGTCTGCTGGGGGGTCGCCGTGGTATTTACCAAGTATACGTCAGTTTGCTTGAAGAATGCCTCGAAGAATTTAGTTCGTAGCGCTATTTTTCGGCTGTCACGGACCAGTTGGTGAGGATTACAGAAATCATGCTGCAGCAAATAGTCGAGGGCTTCTTTGGTTTTCAGTGGCTTTACAAGGGTTGCGTCTTGGGGGTCCCGTTTAAGCAGGATTATTTTCTTCATTGTTGTCATGGGTATGACTCCGCCGCTGCCAACAATCCAACGCACATTCACCACGGCTCGTCCCTTTGAGTCAAAAGAGGCTTTATCCACAAGCCGTTCGTATTCGTTCCAGATTTTGCCTATGTCTGCTTGTATGTAGCAGTTTTTTTCCGAGCCAAACGCTAAAGGTTCACGACTACTGAGGCGCACAAAATACCAGTCATCACTGACAAGTCGTGCCGTGGGTAATCGCAAAAGCCCCCATGAATGAGTGGTTTTTCCTGTGCCACTGGGTGCAATAATCGAAACACCCACTGAACCTACGTCTATGGCTGCGCCGTGAACGGAGTAAATTCGGTGTTCATCTTCCAAAACATCCCCTGCCACGGCAAGCGCTATGCTTTTTATCCAGCCGTAGTAGTCCACGTTTAGCAGGAACGCAGTTTTTGTGTAAGAATCATATTTGACTGTGTTTGCGGGCACTTCAGGGTCGTTTAGGACAACGAGGCGTCCATGGCTGCGGGTGTTTTCGCTCATGGTGTAAAAGTTGTCTTCCCATTCGTCTTTGATTTTCGCGTTGTCAGTGAGGAGCTTGATGCAACACCCATACACTTCGGCTTTGTTGGTGTAAAGAAGCTGGCTATGGTAATGTTCAAAAAATTGTTCTTTTTCCTGAGGCGTAATGCTTTGTACACTATAACTAGAACCCATAAGAAGGCATCTCCAACGACGGTTACATGTTACACTGGAGTTGCTGAAAAATAAGCATTCCGACTTGCCCACCTGCAGGAAACAAAACACTCGGGCAGCCTTTCGATGCAGATACGATGCACATTTAAGCACCCACCTAACCACATACGGCATGGCGAAAATTTACTTCTTAGGCGGAGAACGCATCCTCAAACGCGACGCAAAAACAGTCAATCTTGCCGCCTTCAAAGACGCAGGGGGGTCGCCGTCGGTGTTGGTTTTTCCTTGGGCACGTCCCTCGTTTGATGCATTCTATCACCGAAGAAAACTGATTAAACGCTACTTTGAAAGCTTAGGTGCAAGCAAAGTGGACTTCTGCGAGTACCCATACAGAGATTTGTTATGGCAAGAGCAGGTGGCGTCAGCAGATTTGTTGTATTTTACAGGTGGACAGGTGAGCGTGTTGCTTACGCGTTTAGCTGCATCGGGAATGGATAGGGGGCTTAAGGATTTTGATGGCGTAATTGTGGGACGCAGCGCAGGCGCCATGGTGTTTGGGCAACAATGTTTAGTTACCCGCAGATACAGCAAAAATCCTGCGGTCGTCAAAGGCTTGGGGCTGGTGGATTTCAGTGTCAAAGCCCACTATACGCCCACCAAAGACGCCCAACTCAGAGCACTGTCAATGGGGCAACGAATCTATGGCATACCCGAACGCTCCGCACTCACCTACAACTGCGGTGCCCTGAAGGTTTTTGGCGACATGTACGTTTTTGAAGATGGCAAAAAAACCGTTTTTCGCTCTTGATGAACAGATTGGAAAAAGTTTTTACGGAATGCATGTAATTACGACAAGCAACGGTGGGTTTTAGATGCAACGTCAGGACTACCTTCAGAATCCCGTTGAGCACATAAAAATCGGTTCTGCTTTAACGGTGGATCAGCTTATGCGGCAGTTTGCTAATTCGGGCTCGTTTGGGGCTGGGCGGCTGGCAACAGCATGTGACGTTTTTGAAAAGATGGTTCGAGAAAAGGAGTGCACGGTGTTTTTGGCGGTTTCAGGCGCTATTGTTCCTGCAGGCATGCGCACCCTCATCGCTGACTTAATTCGCAAGCACCTCATCGACGTGTTGGTCTGCACGGGCGCCAGCATGACACATGACACCATCGAAGCTTTCGGCGGACGCCACTACAAAGGCAGCTTCGCCGACGACGACTACGAACTCTACAAGTACCACCTTTTCCGCATCTACGACGTTTTAGTAACCGAAGAAGCCTACGTCCGCATCGACTATGGCTTATCTGAGATGTACCATGAAATTGCAAACCAATATGCAGGACAAACGTTGTCCAGTCGGGAGTTTTCATGGGAAATTGGCAAACGCCTCACCGATCCCAACTCAATTCTGCGGGCAGCCTACGAGTGCAACGTACCTGTCTATATGCCGTCAGTGCGAGACTCCGAATTTGGCTTTATCCACTGGCTGCACGCATCTCAAAAAGACGTTAAAAACGTCCTCACCTTAGATGCCTTTAAGGAGGTGCCTGAAATCTGCAACATCTGCAGCCAATCAACCAAAAACGGCATGATTGTACTTGGCGGCGGAGTGCCCCGAAATACTGTGCAGAGTGCGGCTTTGGCATCCAAGAAGGGTTTGGACTATGGGATTGTTGTTACAATGGATCGCCCTGAAACGGGAGGCTTGTCTGGCTCGACGTTGCGGGAAACAATCAGTTGGGGCAAAATGAAAAATGCAGCCGACAATGTTATGGTGATTGGGGATGCGATGATGGTTTTTCCGTTAATGACAGCGTCAGTTATTGAGCGGCTTGGGGCTGGTTTTCAACGTGCACAACCCGCAGCAGTTATGGAGGCACTAGAGCAGTGACCCAA
This sequence comes from uncultured Candidatus Bathyarchaeia archaeon, assembly GCA_964616775.1. Lineage (GTDB taxonomy): Archaea > Thermoproteota > Bathyarchaeia > Bathyarchaeales > Bathycorpusculaceae > JADGNF01. The sequence goes on along the minus strand of CAZTRN010000010.1, from coordinate 9,030 downwards.
ACCAGCAACGAATGCTTCTGCGGCAACTGTGACGGACACAACTGCTTCGAGTACCCCAACAAAGTATTCTGTTCCACCCGCTATGCCCAACACAAAGACCCAATCGTAGACACCTTGTGGTGCTGCGAAGACTACAATCCTGTAACCCAAGACTGTTACTGCGTAAGAGAAGCAAAACGAAGCAGACAACAAAAATAAAAGGTTAAGTGGGTGGCTGAGCGTCGAGAAGTTCCTTGGCGCGGTCCACACGGATTTTCTTTTCGCTAATCATCTGTTCTGCCACAACATCAACTAGTTTGCCTGTGGCGCCTGCTTGAACAGCGATGTTTCTTGCGTGCAGTCGCATGTGTCCACGTTGGATGCCTTCGCTGGATAGAGCGCGAAGAGCGGCAAGATTTTGAGCTAAACCCACAGCAACCAAAACTTCAGCGAATTCGTTAGCGGTTTTGACGCCGAGAATTTTCATGGCAACCTTAGCCGTTGGATGAGTTTTGACAGCGCCACCGATTAATCCGACAGCCATCGGAAGCTCCATGGAACCAACTAAGTTGCCGTCTGCGTTTTTCTCCCACTGAGAAAGGGTCGTGTATGCGCCGTTTCGGGCTGCGTAGGCGTGTCCACCTGCTTCAATGGCACGGTGGTCATTTCCTGTGGCTAAGACGACGGCGATAATGCCGTTCATGGCACCTTTATTGTGGGTTGCACCACGATAGGGGTCTGCTGTTGCAAACGCTGAAGCATTCACAATGCCATCCACGACGTCAGCTCCGCCAACTGACTCTGCCGAAACAACACACCACGCACGTGCCAGTCGTTTAACTGCAAGGTTAGAGATTATGCGGAGCAAGACTTTGCCGCCTGTAAGCTGCTCAATTAAGGGGGCAACTGCTTCTGCCATTGTGTTTACGGCGTTGGCGCCCATAGCGTCGCGGCAGTCCACGTACAGTTCAGTGATAAGCATGGCGCCCTGCGTAGTTTGGATGACTTTTGCGTCGAGGTCTTTGGCGCCGCCTCCAAAACTGTTTAAAACCGGGTCTTGGTCGTTGGCTTTCTTGAGCAGTTCTGCTTTAGCGCCTAAAACACGTTGACGTGCCCCACAGGGGTCTTGTAAGTCAACAACTTGGATTTGCCCAATCATCACAGGCGCAGTGCTGCTGGTGTGAAAACCGCCACTGTCACGTGCCATCCTTGCAGCGTAACTAGCCGCTGCCACCACCGAAGGTTCCTCAGTTGCCATAGGAATAAGGTAGTCTTTACCGTTAATTTGGAAATTAACCCCTATACCAAAAGGCACAGTAAAACCGCCCACAACATTCTCAATCATGTGGTCCGCGACTTCCATGGGCAAAGCGCCCGTTTTGGCTAAAACGGCGGCTTCGTCGGCGGTTAATTCGGCGAATTCTTGTACCTTAGCAAGACGTTCTTGGGGGGAAAGCTTGTAAAACCCAGAAATGGCAGATGTCTTGGTCATGTTCCATCGAGGTTATGAGTAGCGATTGTGCTTTTAAGTCTTAAGCCCTTTGATTGAGACGTTTTCCCAGGCACGATACCCCGCTCATTTCGGAATACCCACCCACCAAATGTTAACGCCGAAAAAGAGGGAGAAGTTAGGGTTTGGTGGCAGCTTTCAAATTTGCCGCAGCCCCTTCAAGTGCAGCCAACATCTTGCCAAGGTCCTGTTGGTCTTGGCTGATGATGTTTACAAACGCGCTTCCTACAATGACGCCATCTGCACCCGCCGCAACAAGCGCCTTAACATGTTCAGGTTTAGAAACGCCAAACCCAACAGCTAACGGCACTTTACCCGCAGTAAAAGTCTGCACCTTTTTCACAAGGGTCACCGTAGCTGCATCCAACGTGGATTGCGCGCCTGTAACGCCCAATCTAGAAACCAAATAGACAAACCCTGAACTGGCTGCAACCATCTGCTTCATCCGTCGCTCGCTCGTGGATGGGGCCACCAAAAAAATGGTATCCACGCCATATTTTGTTGCTGCATCGCGGTAGTCTTGGGCTTCTTCGAGAGGCAAATCTGGAATGATTGTGCCATCCACATTGCTTTCTTTGGCGGCGCAGAAGAACGCATCTAGACCCATGCGGAACACGGGGTTATAGTAGGTCATGATGATGACAGGTAGGTTATGTTTTTGTTTGATTTGGGCTGCGAGTTCGAGGACTTTGCGTGGGGTGGTTTCTGCTTGGAGTGCGCGGGTGCTGGCGGCTTGTATGGTTGGTCCGTCGGCTATGGGGTCAGAAAACGGAAGCCCCAACTCCAAGATATCTATGCCGCCCTTCACCAGTGCATCGGCGATTTGTAGTGTAGCTTGCGGGGTTGGGTCGCCTGCCATCACGTAAGCAATAAGTGCTGCGGCTTTCTGTTTTTTTAGTTTTTCAAACGTGGTTTTTATGTTGCTCATATTTGTGCCCCCAAGAATTTCGCGACAGACTCAACATCTTTATCGCCTCTTCCCGAAAGGGTAACGACAATTGCTTCTTTATTTTTCATCTGTTTAGCCAACTTCATGCCATACGCCAATGCGTGCGAAGACTCCAACGCAGGAATAATGCCCTCAGTTTGCGAAAGCGTCATAAACGCATCTACAGCCTCTTGGTCAGTGGCAGAAACATACTGTGCCCTGCCCTCTTTGCATAGGAAGGAATGTTCGGGTCCCACGCCGGGGTAGTCTAAGCCTGCGCTGACACTGTGGGTGATTTGGATTTGTCCTTCTTTATCTTGAAGCACATAGGTGTGCATGCCGTGGAAGATGCCTTCGTCTCCAGCACCCAACGATGCGGCGTGCTTGCCCGTTTCGATTCCTTGTCCAGCAGCTTCGACGCCGTAGAGTTTGACTTCGGGGTTGTCCTCGAAGGGGAAAAAGGTACCTGCCGCGTTGCTTCCGCCACCCACACATGCCACTAACGCTTCGGGGAGGCGTCCTTCTTTTTCGATGAATTCAGCTTTGATTTCGTTTCCTATGACGCATTGGAAGTCCCGAACCATCATCGGGTACGGGTGTGGACCCACGACGGAGCCGATGAGGTAGTAGGTGGTTTTGAGGTTGGTTACCCAGTCACGGAAGGCATCATTTATGGCGTCCTTCATGGTTTTGCTTCCCGCATCCACGGGGTGCACATCGGCGCCCAGCAGTTTCATGCGAAAAACATTCAACCGTTGACGCGCCATGTCATCGGTGCCCATGTAAATTTCCGCTTTTAGACCAAGAACTGCAGCAGCCATTGCTGTTGCCACGCCATGTTGCCCTGCACCAGTTTCGGCGATAACGCGGGTTTTACCCATACGCTTTGCCAAAAGTGCCTGTCCTAAGGTGTTGTTGATTTTGTGGGCTCCGCCATGTGCTAAGTCTTCGCGTTTTAGGTAAATTTTGGCGCCGCCGACTTTGCGGGTCAAGTTTTCGGCAAAGTACAGTGTGGTGGGTCGTCCTGCGTATTCGCTGAGGTAATAGTTAAGTTCGGCTCGGAATTTAGCGTCAACTTTAGCTTTCTCATACGCAGCTTCCAGTTCGTTGACGGCTTCCATGAGCACTTCAGGCACAAAACGCCCACCATACCTGCCATATTTGCCATCAATGGGGTAGCCTGAAAACTTGGGTTGGGCTGATTGCTTTACAGATTTTTTGGTTTGAGTCATTATGCTTCCACAAGCTCCTTAACTTTCAATTCAACATCATCTGATAACATGACTGAGGACCCGACTAGGTATGCATCGGGACCTGCTGATTTGAGGGTTTGGATGTCTATGGCGGTTTGGATGCCGCTTTCACTGACAATCGGTACACCCTGTTTGGAGTGGGCTTGAAGAACGGTTCTGGTGACGTTTAAATCCACTTTTAATGTGGCTAAGTTGCGGTTATTTATGCCCACCAAATCCGCACCACTGCTCAACGCCCGTTCAAATTCATCGCTGTTGTGGGCTTCTAAAAGCACTTCCAGTTGACGCGCATGTGCATTTGCAATCATACGCTGCAAACTTTCGGTGCAGTAGCCACGGTCAAACAGCGCCATAATCAACAAAACCGCGTTAGCGCCCATTTGAGAAGCACAATCCAGCTGCAACGGGTTCACAATGAAGTCTTTCATCAGAAGCGGCAAATTCACCGCTTGTCTTACGGTTGAAAAGTTGGATAAGGCACCGTTGAAGTTCTTAGGCTCTGTGAGTACGGAGATGCCTACTGCGCCGCCGCAAGCCATAGCCTCCGCCACTGCCTTGGCATCTATGGTTTGGCGTATGGTGCCTGCAGAGGGCGATGCAGGTTTTAATTCGGTAATTACAGCGGTTTTGCCCTGCCGCTTAGCCTCCATGATGGCAGCTTTTAAGCTGACTTGAACCGTGGTGGCTTTTTTTGGCGGGTTATTATAGTAGCCGCTGGCAACTGTAGCCTTAGCATCTGCCGCCAGGGTATCTAGGAAGTCACTCATTTTGTAGCCGCTCCAGTTTCGAAAAGTCTCCGCCAGAAGCTTTCACCAGTAGCTCAAGCTTTGAAAGTGCCGCGCCGCTGCCAAGGGCTTTTTCGGCCAATGCAATTGCTTCTGCGAAATTGTCTGCTTTGCCGCCGACCATGATGGCTGCCGCAGCGTTAACTACCACAATATCACGCCGTGGGTCACCCTTACTGACTGTCCCGCTGAAGATGCCATACAGCAGGTGTGCATTCTGTTCTGGCAAGCCACCTTGCAAATCTGAGGGCGCTGCCAGTATAACTCCAAAATCTCGCGGAGACAACTCAGCAGTTTGGACTTTGCCGCCTTTAAGGTGAGCAATCACAGTTTTTCCCACCGTCGAAATCTCATCTAAACCATCTACGCCGTGGACAACCATGGCTTCTTCACAACCCAGCTTGCCCAAAGCCTCTGCCAAAGGCTCAACAAGCCGTGAGTCATAGACACCAAGTAACTGTGCACTTGCACATGCCGGATTCGTTAATGGACCTAAAACGTTGAAAACAGTGCGTATGCCAACTTCTTTGCGCGGCGCCACAGCATACTTCATGGCGGGATGAAAGGCGGGTGCAAACAGAAAGCCCACACCAACTTGCTCGATAGCTAATGCCACAGTCTCAGGGGACACGTTTAGGTTTACGCCAAGCTGTTCCAACACATCAGCACTGCCGCTTTTGCTGGTCACACTACGGTTGCCATGCTTAGCTATGGGAATTCCAGCGCCTGAAACGACAAACGCTGCAGCCGTGCTGATGTTAAATGTTTTTAGTCGGTCGCCACCCGTTCCACAAGTGTCCACAAGTCTGCCCTGCACTTTGGGGCAGATGCAAACGCAATGTTCGCGCATAACCTGTGCAAACGAAACCAACTCGTCAACGGTTTCACCCTTCATGCGTAACGCCGTTAGAAACGCTGCAATCTGCGCATTCGTGGCTTGTCCAGTCATGATTTCTTCCATAACTAAACGGCTCTCAGCAACAGAAAGACTGCCGCCATCAACGAGACACTGGATGTTTTCACGAATCACCGTTTGGTGTCCTCCAAGAAGTTGCGGATGATTGTTTTGCCTTCTTCGCAAAGGATAGATTCGGGGTGAAACTGGACTCCGTGAATGGGGTACTTTTTGTGTCGTATGCCCATGATTTCGCCATCATCTACTGCGACTGCTGCAATTTCTAGGCAGTTGGGCAATGTTTCCTGCTTACCCGCTAAAGAGTGATATCGGGTGGCGGTGAAAGGATTTTCGACGTCATGGAAGATGCCTTTGCCGTCGTGTTTGATGCAGCTGGTTTTGCCATGCATAAGCCGCTTTGCGTGGATTACGTTGCCGCCAAAACTGCTGATGATACCCTGATGCCCTAAGCAAACGCCCAAGGTAGGCACAGTAGGGCTAACTTGTTGGAGGACTGCTTTGCAGACGCCAAAATACTTGTCATCTTCAGGGTTGCCTGGTCCAGGCGAGATAACGATGCGATCAGGTTTGAGTTTTTGTACCTGCTGTAACGTAACTTGGTCGTTTCGGTAAACCACCACGTCTGTGCCAAGCTCACCAACGTACTGGACAAGGTTGTAGACAAAGCTGTCATAGTTGTCAATTACAAGGGTTTTCATTGGTTTTGTCCTCTGCATGCTTGTAGTGCTTTCATGAGGGCGCCTGCTTTTTGTTCAGTTTCAAACCACTCTCGTTCAGGAACCGAATCCGCCACTATACCTGCACCTGCTTGGATGTGCCCAACGCCGTTTTGGGCAAATAGGGTGCGTATGGTTATGGCGAAATCGGCGTTGCCGTTGTAGCTGAAGTAACCGACAGTGCCAGCATAGGGTCCCCGACGCGAGTTTTCCAATTCCTCGATAATTTCCATCGCTCGCACCTTGGGTGCTCCCGAAACCGTGCCAGCAGGAAAAACCGCTTTTAATGCATCAAAACTATCCAACCCCTCGCCTAAATCACCTATGACGCGGGAGACTATGTGTTGGACGTGGCTGTAACGTTGGACTTTCATGAATTGGGGCACGCGGACGCTGCCAAACTTGGAAACGCGTCCTACATCGTTGCGTGCCAAATCTACAAGCATGACATGTTCAGCTTGTTCTTTGGGGTCGGCAAGCAATTCACGGGCAAGTTTACGGTTTTCTGCCTTGTCAGCGCTATTGGGACGTGTTCCCGCTATAGGGTAGGTTTCGATAGTGCGATTTTCAGTACGTGCCAGCATTTCGGGGCTGGATCCGACGATTTGGCGGTTGCCAGACTTGTAAAAGTACATGTACGGCGATGGGTTGATGGCACGTAGTGCACTGTAGAATTCGGTTAAGTCGCCAGAGACTTTGAAGTCAAATCGTTTGCTTAAAACGACTTGAAAAATGTGCCCTGTGGTTATGTATTCTTTGGCTTTCTCGACGGCGTGTTCGTACTGGGTTTGACTCATCTGTACCTTTGGAGTGCTGAACTCTAATGGTTCAACGTTAGCGGGTTGTTTGAGGGCTGCTTCAACTTCACTGAGGCGGTTTTTGCCGTAATAGAAGTAGTAAGCCCGTTTTTGGCGATGGTCAAACACAACCCCGTCATCAAAAATCCCCATCTCAACATCAGGAAAACTCAAATCATCTGGCAGAGTGCTTGGGAGATTTTCGAAATAACGCACCAAGTCATAGCCGATGTAGCCAACAGCACCACCTGCAAAGCGGAATTCTTTGTTGGCAGTTATGCGGGTTGAGACGGCTTGTTTTATGACTTTCAGAGGGTTAGTTGTGGATTGTTTGGTTTCTTGTCCAGTTTTAGTTGTGGTGGTGGCTTGGCCGTTTTTGATTTGGATTGTTGCTTTGGGGTCGAAGCCTACGAAGCTGAATTGGGCGAGTTTGCGGGGGCCTTCGATGGATTCGAGAAGGTATGCTGTGGGGTATTGGTGGTAGAGTTGGTTGAAAAGTTTGAGAGGGCTAGTTTGAAAGGGGATTTTTTTGAAGTTTAAAGGTTCGGTTAGTGTGGGGGGGTTAATTGTGGCCTGTGGGCCAAAGACAATTCCTCATGTTACTTTGCTCCTACAGTTCACAACCATACTCTAATGCATTATTTAAGGCTTGTCAGTACAAAAGTGTACGTGACTGTTTTAGGGAACCCCCAAGCCAACGCAAATACACATCCAACCCAGCTACAACAGGCAACGCCACAACCTCTGGCACCTCATAACTATGCAACTCCTTAACCTTCAACGCCAACTCGTCAAACAGGTCTTGCCGCGACTTCAAGAGCAATAAAAACTCCTCTGCCCGTTCCACCTTGCCGTCCCAGTGAAAATGCGACGAAACTGGACCAACAATATTTGCGCAGGCAATTAGCTTCTGTTCAAGCAACCCTTGCGCTATGCGTTCGGCTTCCTGTTTGCTGCTTGCAGTAACTAAAACAATTATGCAGGACGTTTCCATGTTCCTCGCCCACGTTTATAATTTGAGTCTTGGCAGAAAAAGCTTTACGACAATAAACCTAAACAGACTACACAAAGCTGTACGATTGAGATTTATATTTCCAAAGGCAATATTCGATAGGCAGTAAAGCCTTTCACTTTAGGAGCGTTTTGACTTGACCCAAATGAAAACCATCGGCGTTATAACAACAGGCGGCGATGCACCCGGCATGAACGCAGCTATCCGCGCTGTCACCCGTGTAGCGCACAGCAAAGGTTACCAAGTTTACGGCTTCGAACGCGGCTGGGAAGGTCTAATAACCAACACCTTCCGCCACCTAACGCCTCGTAGCGTTGGCGGCATAATTCAACTCGGCGGAACCATCCTGCGTACTGCCCGATGCCCCGAATTCAAAACTGTTGAAGGCTTAAAAAAAGCTGCCCAAACCCTTAACGAAAACCACATCGAAGGCTTAGTGGTCATTGGTGGGGATGGCTCTTTTAGGGGTGCGTTGGACTTAAGCAAGTACACGGAAACGCGCATGGTTGGAATTCCTGCAACAATCGACAACGACATCTACGGTACTGACGAAACCATCGGGTTTGACACCGCGGTAAACACTGCTGTGAGTGAAATTGACAAAATCCGCGACACTGCCATAAGCCATGAACGCATCTTTATCGTGGAAGTTATGGGTCGTCAACGAGGTTTTCTAGCCCTTAACATCGGCATTACTGTTGGCGCCGAAATCATTTTGGTGCCCGAAAACGCTTGCAACTTAAACAACGTTGTAGCAACACTAAAAGAGAATAGTCTTAAGGGAAAACGTGCAGGCATCGTGGTTGCTGCGGAAGGCTGCGGCAAGGTCAGCGAGGTCGCCAAAGACATCGAGCAGCAAACTGGCGCCGAAGTCCGCTTAACCATACTAGGTTACGTGCAGCGCGGTGGCAGTCCCACATCTCGCAGTCGCCTGCTTGCGAGCATATTTGCAGAAAAAGCCGTCAACTTACTCATCGAAGGGCAAACAAACAAGGCGGTGGGTCTGCAAAATGGGCAGCTTGTTGGGGTTGACTTAACGGATTGTTGCTGTAAAGAAAAACCACTCGATACCTCAATATTGAAACTTAACGAGATGCTGTCCCTATAAAAAAGAGATGTTAGGGGTTAGGGCTG
>CAZTRN010000009.1:0-78373 GCA_964616775.1 uncultured Candidatus Bathyarchaeia archaeon | reverse complement strand
TCAAATTGTTGGTGAATCATGCTGTTTCTGTTTTTGTGAAGTGTTGGTGCAGGGGTGGATTCGAACCCCTTCTGGCCTCAAGATGTCACTCGCAAACACTTTTTTCTTTGTGCAGATGACTAAAAAGTGAAACACAATAGAACAAAAAGCAGCCGCCACATACTTTATTATCACCACACCCTTAATCGCCAATTGCCCGTATAGTTAAGTTCATCAGATAGAGGGCGCATTAACTGTCATTAATGGCTGATATCATGATGAATTCACCATTTCTTGAAGGAGGCTTGAATTACGGAATTCTTTGACCTTATGAGCATCTCACACCGCTATATGGAGATACTCAACCCTTCTACGTCTGAAAAAATCATCCAACTCGGCAAACTGCTCAAGTTGAAAAAAGGTAGTCGAGTTATCGACTTCGGTTGTGGTTGTGCCGAATCTCTCACTCTCTGGGCTGAGGAATTCGGTATTACCGGTATTGGCATCGATATATCCAAGGATTTCTGTGACCGGGCCAAGGATAAGCTGGTCAAGAGCGGGTTATCGGGTCAAATCGAAATCGTATGCTCCCCCGGGGCTGACTACGTGTTCGAAGAGGGAGCTTTCGATGCCGCGACATGTATTGGGGCAACTTTTGTTTTTGGCGGCTTCCAACAGACAATTCAGGCGATGAAGCGGGCCGTGCATCAGAATGGACGCCTCGGCATCGGTGAAACTCACTGGCTTAGCAATCAGGTACATCCGGAATATGCCCAAAAACAGACAACTACCCACACGGAACCAGAACTGGCCCAATTTACCCGAAACGAAGGCTTTGAACTCGAATATATCATCCGTTCCAGCCGCGATGACTGGGACAGGTACGTTTCAGATAATTGGTATGGGCTAATATGTTGGCTTGAAGAAAATCCCACCCATCCTGATTATGAACAGGTATTTAGATTCTTCCGTGCTGATCAGGATGATTATTTACAGTTTCAAAGGCAATATATGGGCTGGGCTATGTATTGCCTTGCACCTCTGAAATCTCATGTGCTGGGCAGTCAATTATAAAACGTAACAAACCGCCTTTTTTTATGGCAAACTTTTCCTCTTTCATAAGCGTTATCAAGCAAACAAGTTATGTCATCATATCGTTTTGCAGAAAAGCCATTTGATTTTAATGGTGCGGGGGGTGGGATTCGAACCCAACGCGTCTTGGCGATATCGCCAATTTTAGTTCTTCTCCGCAACTTCCTTCCCTTTTTTCCTCTAGCTCTCAGGAGGACTCGTTTTGAATCAGAAGGAAATAGATGCGGCAGCCATGTGTTTGCAGATTTTTCTTGCTGGATTGGCGCTGAATTTCAATGCGAATTTCCATGAACTCGAAGAAGTGACTCAGCGGGCGCTTCTCAAGGTCGGAAAGGGGGCTTCTTGATGGAGGGTCAGGAGTCGGTTTTGGAGTGGTGGCGGCGGTCAAGGCGTTTTCTTAGTGACGCTGCGGCTGGGCGCCCATGTCCTGCATCTGCGGTTAATCCTGTGCTGTACGCGTTTGATTCGGCGTTTTCGTTGCCCGATTACTGCGAATATGCAGTTGGGATTGTTTCTGAACGTTCAGAAGGCAGACTTTGCAAGGTAGACGGTTGCTATTGTTCACCAGCAATTTTCAAGGATCCCAAAGTTTTCCAGAATTGTGAAACGCGCAGTGGTCAGTTAGCTAAGGAGCAAAGTTAGGAGTTTTCTTTTTTTGGGTAAACATCGCTTGGTTAAACACAGTTCAAAAAGAGTAGTTCAAAAGTCTAGCGACGGCGTTAAACTCGATGCTTCACGCCGGGCAAGGGTGTTTGGGGTTCTTCCACAGCCACTGCCCCAGGCTGCTCAAGATATTTTGAAGGTTTTAGGTTCAGGTTGGATCGCTGAGGATGCTGCAAGGGTTGCAGGCGTCAACAAAAGCGATGTATGGTATTGGAAAGAACGGTTTGTTTACTCTGGCGCTTTGATTCCCAAAGAATCTCAAGATGCTGAAACGCTTGGTAGACCAAAAAGGGAGCAGCGGTATTCAGCTGGCAATCCAAAGTACTATATTTTGACGCCGTATGGTTCAAAATTGCTTGCTGGGAGTGATAATGTAGCTGGGCGTTTGCCGGTTGTTTTTGAGGATTATCCGGTAAAGTTTTTGGTGTTGCGGTGGGAGCGTGTGGGGTCGGTTGATTGGGAGAAGTTGGGTTCTCCTAGGAATTGGCAGCCGTTGGGTTTTCGTGTTGGTGGGGTTCGGGTTGTTAAGACGACTCGGCATTTGATTGTTCATCCGGGGCCTTTGAAGGGTTTTGATCCGGATGCGTTGGCGGCTGATGCTGGTCGGATTATTGAGCGGGTGCGGTACATTTTGGAGTCTGATAGGTTTGAGATGCGGTTGGCTGATGAGGGGGAGCCTTTGCATGGTCCTATGTGGCAGGTGTTTCGTCCTGAGTCGCGCAAGTGGGTTTCGGAAGGCGGCGTGGTTAAGGTTTCTGGTGTAGGCGGCTTGGATGCGTCGCCTAAGCCTTGGTTGCGGGAACTAAGCAATGTTGCTCATGTTGAGTACGAGAAAGCGGAGCATGCGGCTATAGCAGCGGGGTTTCCATCTTTGGAATCTAGCCCGGGGAAAGTGAATGCGTACAATGCTGTGATGTTCCCGACTTATTTGGAGGAGATTCATCGAACTGTTTTGGGTTTGTCCGCTCGGATTGACGGGTTAACGGTTGAAGTTGGTTCTGTTAAGCAGTTCGAAGGCCAAGTCTCTGAGGTTATGAAGGACCTGAAAACTTTGACTGTCGCATTGGGGAAGCTGGAGAACTTGGATAAGATTCGCGAAAGTCTCCAGACGGTTTCGGGGATTCTTGGTCAGCTCGTTGATGCTGAGGGCAATAGTGGTCAGAGCCAGATGGCTAAAGGTTCACAGAGTCATGAAGGAGGCAACGATTATGTCTCATAATTTTGGTTTTGTGGATGTGAAAGGCTGTTTAAAGGGCGTTTTTGGTCTGAAAGCCAGCGTCCAAAAGCATGGACTTTTTCCATGGTTTTCAGAAGTCGCTTTTCTAACGGTTGGTAGGCAAGGGTTGGGAGCGTTAGTTTTGGGTCATGTTGATGGAGGGCTTTTCCTTGATTGAACAGAACGAACAAGGTTTAGGCGATAAAGCTGTTCAAAACACGAAACCTGATAAGAAAAAGCGGTCTGCTGAGGAGAAAATTGGGCGAATCAAGCACAACCAGATAATGCTACGGCAATGCTTAACGGAAATTGCGGAGCTATCGGCGAGCGTGAAGGTTCTGCGCAACGCGATGGAAAGTGCTGGGTGGATGCGGTTCTCTGCCCCTGAGGTTCAGAAGTGGAGTTTTGAGGACAAGATCGATGAGGCAATTTTCGATGCGGTGAAAGCCAGCGGAGATAACGGAGTATTTCCTAAAGATGTGGCAGCCGAACTCAGCCAGTTTGACCTGGCGTATTATGATGTTAGTCGCCGAATTGTTCGGATGAATAAACGTTTGGAAACTGAGTCGGGGCACCACTTGTTTGTGAAAGCGGGGCACAAGTGGGCGCTTACACGATATGCGTTTGAAACTTTTGGTTCTGTGGAGTTAGAGGCAGAGAAGACTTCTTCTGGGTCCAGCGAAGCTGCAGAGTCGATTGCTGAGGAGGTCTTTTAGGTTTGGCTAAGGGTTTGACGGAACGAGAGAAAGTTATTCTTCGGCTTAAGAAAGACTCAGGCTTGTCTGATTATAAAATTGCTCGGCGGTTGAAGGTGACTCCCGAAACAGTGACTCGGTCTAGGTTGAATGCTCAAGAAAAACTTAAGCGGGCAAAGATGGATTTAGAGTTCGCTGAAAAATTTGGCGTGGATGTGAGCTGAAAGCCATCTTAAAAATCATAGGTTTTCTTTTTGGATTCAAGCCTTGCGCAGCCCTAACAAGAGTGCATACCGACTGATTTCTGATAATTTCTCAGTTCCAACTCTCACAGCTTAAGCGCTTTAAGCTTCAAAACATCGCTTATATCTGTGAAAGGAAACTCTATACTGAGCAGAAAAAAATGACTTTTATCGAGAAGTCGGATAAAAACAAAGCCGCCAAAATGAAAGACAACTTGAAATCATTTAGGCCTGCCTTTAGAGAACGCCAGTTTGGAAGCGAATTCAATCAATGGGAACTGAACCTACTAAAAGACTTCAACTACGCTAAAAATTCCCGTAAGCCTTGCATTTCAGGCTGCACTGTATATGACCGGAGCCTTGGCGTGGGGCGTTTTCTGCTTATCCCAGCTGCACATCTTCCGCAAGACTATGCAATCTGCGAATGCCCGCCTGACATTCCAGTTCCAGCAAACTTATCATACGTAACGATAACTGGAACAAAGAAAATATTCTTCGATTACTGGGAAATTTTTGTTGAAAAAATCGCTTTCTCGGAACTAAAAGTACCTATAAAACCTGAAATAACATTCAGCGAATTCCAAGATAACCTTTTCGCAAAATGGGGGGGAATTTTGTCCCCTGTGAGAGAACTATTAGCTTTTGAATTCGTAAGTACGCCACCACTTCTAAATCAAGTGGGTGGACTAAGTGTAACTCTTTACGATGGAACGCAAAGAAAAGAAGCCAACAAGTTGCTGAGATATCTCAAAGGGATAATGCCGTTAGATATTGCTTTAGGAAAATCAGGAAGCTTAGCAATCCCTGAACTTGCAGCCAATCAACCGCTATCACCGTTCTCCTGGCGTTTCAGATGTTTTGACGCAGATAAACCTCTAAATCAACAGTTGAGCTCGTTTCTCGACAAGCGGCGATCAAAACGTTTTTCAGAAGTATCTGTTGGCTTAGGAAGCAAACGTAATCAACCTAAGTCGATTTATGACCCGCCACTTACGAGAGTAGATCAACCAACCCTTCTTCCGGACAGCACAGAAATGCTCAAGATTAACAATGATACACCCCTTGAAGCTATAAAGTACCTAATAACCATGAAGATGCTTTTTCCAACTGTTGGAAAAACACAAACAGATCTAGAGACAACATTAGAAAGAGCCAGTCAAAAACTCATAAAGACCGCAGAGAGGTTTGACATCCCACAGGCGGTAAGAAGGCACGGACTGTTTGATTCAAACTTCTACGGAAAGCCACAGTCAATTGTGCGTTTAGCATTAGCATCTGCCAGATCGCAGCAAAGATTAACGGCAGACAATGACTATATCTCTCATGTTTTTGAAAGTTACTATCTAAAGAACACTGAAATGATAATGGAATCTTGGGACGAACTAATGACCCCCAAAGGAGTGGAAATTATTTCACTCAATGAGTTCGATCGGCAAGTACTCAAGTTTATTACTGGTAAAGAAAACAAGGATTTCGGGGTGAGCTTTTCTCAACTCTGTGAAAGGTTCCCAGATGAATATGAAGTTAGAGCGTCAGTTGATAGGCTTAGTAAAGACAACGTTGGTAAAATATACGAAGCAAGGCACGACATTTTTAGAAGCGTTCCATTTGAATAAAGGATGCGATGAATTCAGCTTAAATCTTCATCGTCGCGCCTAACACTTGTGCTCCCGCACTTCGGGCATTTATCATATTCCTTGCCTTTAATTTCCACTTTTCTCGTCCACTTAGCCGTAAACTCATTACCACAACTTTTGCATACGCAAACTTGAGTATCAGGCTTCTTGGCTTTGGCGTATCCGGCACAATTGCCTGCACATAGGCTCAAGTCTTCGTAGTTTATGGTGGTACCCTTGAACGAACAGAAACTGTTATCGCTATTCCAGTTTGAGCAAACCATTTCCCGCCGACTCCCTCTGCTAGCCATATTATAAAAACACCAATTTAAAATGTTTCACCAGACACTCAACTAATCACATAAAATTCTGTGGCAGAATGTAAAGGAAGAAGCCAAATGCCAATACTGCAGTTGAAGCCTCACTTAAAATAAGAATGATCCAAGTAAGTGAATAAAAAGAAAAAGAGCTTCTATTTTCGCTATTGAGCGGCGGAGTATCAACCACACGAGAAGAAACGAACGTTTTTGCCGCAAAGTTTCCCTTCGGAATCGCGATAAGCGTGCCCCAGCTTTACGAGAATGTTGCCTGTCAACGAATTTGGGCTTTCAACGAAAAAGTAGCTCTTCACGTCCAGGTTAGCATACCTGTTAACCCAAAAATTAAGAAGAGCCGTTCCATATCCTTTATGTCTGAACTCTTTGCGAATAAATACTTGACGAAGTGTCGCTTTATTCTCAACCTCGTTCCAGCTAAGATAGCCTAAGACGGTTTTTTTATCCATGATTAAGCAAGCGTTAGTTTCGGTTAAGTCAATACTGAGAAAACCTGCATCGTCTTTCTTTGCTAAATAGTTTAATGCATGGAGTATTGCATGAGCCCTTGCTTGGTCCGATACCACTATGACGAATAGCTCATCAGGTAAAACAGCGGCGCCTTTGAACAGTTTATTCGTAAAATTAAATAATTTAGAAATGTGAACTCCTGAAACAGCAACTAAAGTTCCCCTGCAACCATGGTTATGATCCCAGCAGATAACCGCGTTACAACTGCCAATCGAAGACCGCTCCGACAACGAAGAGCAGAAGCCTCCGCAGCTAGGGCATCTGTAGAATATGGTTGACTTGCTGATTCTCCTAAGCTGCGAAAAGGGAAAACTGCGTTTGCATCTTGTACACTCTGCCAATCCTTTATCATTTACCATCCAACCTGCTTGTTTGTGAGCACAAAAAGGGCATTGAAGGAGATAGTCATTGAGACGTTTAGAGAGAGTTATTGCTTTCTCAAAATCAGCACAGGGTACCTCTCCATAACCTGTCAGTTTATCTTTATTTTTTGAACATTCGTCTTGCCCTTCATTAAAATGTTCACAGCGACAACAAGGAAGATAACCGACACTCCGATTCATATAGAGTATAGCTCCCAGATTCAGCTATTGTTTTATTTTGAAATTAAGCATGCTGGTTAACTGTTCACTTTTAGGCTTGTCAGGAGCGAGAACACGCTTCTGTCCTTCCAGAAAAGACTTTCTTCCTCATCGATTTTGGACACAAAAAAGGGTAAGGTGCGAAAGCGCTAGCGTGTTTGGGCTAATAATGTATTAGTGCTTTTTCGGGACAAGTAGTCTTCGCTAGCTTTATGACAAAATCAGAAAGCGCAAGTAAGGTTCGAAGGGCGGGGGTTGATGCTTCGGATACTTTTGGTGTTCGTGGTGCTGGTTCTGCATCGTGGCAGGCTCAGTTTGGGATGGCGTTAAACGAGCAGGATTTGATTTTTGCTGTTCGCCGCGAGCCAGTAGCTAAACGGACGGTTATTGACGTTGCTTTTGATATGTTTGCCAAAGGCTTTACCGTTGAAGAAGTCTCGGAGAAGCCGGATCCCAACTGGAGCCGAGAGGTCTCAAAGGTTCTTGACGGGTTGAATGCAAAGGCTGTTTTGACGCGGCTGTTTCTTTACGAACGGCTTTTTGGCTGGGCAGTTTTGGCTTGCACCTACGTGGATTACGGTGAGAGCAGCTCTGTGGCTTTGGTGCGTCCTAGGGAGATTCGGGAGATTTTGCCATATAGTTCTTTTCAGTGTTCAGTTCAGGCTTCCGATGAGGACAAGAATGCAGAAAGTGACCGCTTTGGGCTGCCCGTTTTCTATACCGTTCGGCGTTCTGGCTCGGGGGCCCAAAAAAAGATTCACTTTAGCCGCGTCATACACTGTGCAACTCGTCTTCTAGATCATCCTTGGAAAGGTTTGTCGACGCTTGAAGTCATATACGATGACTTAACGGTTTTCCGCAATGAACGTTGGGCGCTTGGGGAAACGCTTGTTCGCCTTGGCCACGGCTTTGCCGATGTTACCGCTAAAGGCGCCAAGAAGACCGATTTGGATAAGCTTGAAGACAGCAATCAATTCGCTAAATTAAACGCCCGCAGCTACTTCTTGCATGACGACAAGACCACGCTTGATTTTAAGGGAATCGCAGGTAAAGCTGTCAACCCTGAACCGTACGTCACATCTACCGTGGAGAGTTTGGCGTGTGGCACTCGAATTCCTACGTCTCATTTACGGGGCGCCAACGCTGGTACGTTAGCGGGTAGTGAGGTTAACGACCGCGAGTATTGGGGCGGAATTGCGGCTTTGCAGCCGTTGGCTGAGCCCATCATTTGGGACCTTATTGATCGGTTGATGGAGACGGGTCAGATTCGGCAAGTAAACGATTATCGAATAGTCTGGCCTGCTGGCTTTGAGCTTTCGGAAACAAGTAAGGCTTCTATTGAGCTGCAGTTGGCGCAGGCTCGGAATTTGAAGACTTCTTGGAAGACGGTTGATGAAATTCGGGCTGAGGAAGATTTGGAGCCTTTGCCAGGTGGCGCTGGAGCGGTGGTTTTGGGTTTATCCAAGAGTGCGCAGCTGTCGGCGTTTGAGGCTTCTCCAACTGCAAGTTCGGACACTGCGGATTCCAGTCGCGTGGTTGGTTTCTTCTTGAAACTCAGGAGGAAAAAGAAGCCTTGAGGAACGTTCGGGCATCTCAGGTTGAGTTTGACTCTTCTAGGAAGGTTCGGGAAACTGACGAAGCGGTTATTGTTCCGTACATTCTGGCTCGTGAATGCGTTTCGGATTACTGTAGTGGTCGCGGTTACAAGCCAGGGGCTGAGTTAAAGGATGCCGCCTTTACTCTTGAGGGCGCTTGGGTTGTCGCGCACGACCACATTAAGACGATTCATGTTCAGAATCGCGGCGTTATCCGTGGGCGCGTCCAGGACGTCAGTTTTGATGATAAAATCAACGCTGTTGTTGGTGATGTGCACTTTTTGAAGGCTCTTTGTGATGAGACCTTGCTTGAAAGTGTCAGAAAGAGCACTCTTTCCAAAGACGTGAGCACGGCTTATTTTGCAGATGAGATTTACGAGCCGGGCAAATTTGGCGATGATGCCTACGACTTTGTTCAGCGCAATTTCATGTTTGGCCATGTGGCTGTCGGGGTTGTCGAAGGGCGTTGTCCTGGTCCTTTTTGTGGTGTGCAGATGGATAGTTTTGATGGTTTTCTGAGGGTTAAGGTTCGTGATGCGGCTTTGTTTGCGTGCCGATTGAGCACTTTGGCGGTTGATGCCAAGGCGGGCATCTTTGCCTTAGTGGGCAAATTGAAGGCAAATTTGACTGCTTCGGGTTATGCTTCGGGCGACGCGGTTGCTCGCGAATACTTGTTTGAGTCTTCGAAGGGTTGGACTCCTGATAAGGCTCAGGCATGGGTCAGCGAACACTTTGATTCTGCTTTGCCACCATGTGGCATGGGGTCTGATTCTGCTGAGTTGGCTCCTGAGGCTGTGCTTAGGCGTTCACGTGAGCTTCTTGGTAACATGCCGAAAGGCCGAACAAGTGTTATGACTAGCGCGGGATGGTGCGCTCGCCACCACGACGGGGCGTTATAAATCGCGGAAAACATGGCAGGAAAAAATTATGACAGACGATAAAAACGATGGCGGAGATTCAAAGAATAAGACTGCAAAGATGAGCATGGACCAGGCGTATGCGGAGATTGAGCGGCTAAAGAAAAAAGGCGAAGAAGACGAAGCGCTAATTCAGGACTTAACCAAGCAATTGGCGGAGGCTAATTCGGTTCTTGAGAGCCAGGAAAAGGGCAGGTTAATCGGCGAAATTTTACCCAAAAGCAACTTCAAAGTTGATGAGCTATCGGGTAAAAGCGTTGATGACCTCAAAAACATCCGGGCCACTCTTGATCAAGCGATGCTTCCCAAAGTGAATAGTGTCCGCTTTGGCGTGCGTGGCATGGATCTAAGTGACCGCGAGAAGGGCTTAACTGTCGGCGACTTGAGCGTTGTAACTGCTAAACGTAAGGGAGCTGCTTAGCTTGCCTCAGGGTGTAGTTAAGCCAACGAATCAAGTTGTTGCCGCCGGAGAGCCTTTGACGGTTGAGATGGAAATCGGCGCGAACGCAACTGCTGCAAAGATGCTGCCTGGGCGTGTTGTCATTTTTGACAGTGTTGATCAGACGGTGCTGGAAGCTGGCGCTAAGGCTGTGGTTGAAGTGGGCTTTTTGGAGGTTTCTCCAACTGGTTCAAAGACGACTGCTTACGCTGTTGGCGATATGGCGCCGGTGGTCTTTGGCGAATGCTTGGCAGTGCTAACGCTTCTGGCTAGTGAGAACGTTACTCGGGGTGATCCGTTGGTGACGGCTGCTGATGGCAAATTGGCTAAACAGGCAGTTGGCGTCATGGGCGCTCAGGGTAGGGTTGTTGCGTACGCTTGGGAATCAAGTAACGTGACAACTGACGTTGCTATTTTGGTGCATTGGAAGCCTGATAGTGAACCTGCGGCTGTGAGCTGAGAAGTATGCAATCTTTGAGGCATGTTGGACATATGGATACTGCGCGGTTGACTGACGAAGAAATCATGTACATTGAGCAGGCGATAACGGATTCTGTTCAGCCTATTCTTGTTGGTCGGAAACTGTTTCCGATTGAGACTTTGCCGCATGCTGGCTTCGTGACAGTGCGTGGTTACAAGCGCACCGACATGAGCCAGGCGACAATTAGCTTGTTTGGACAGGGCAAGAATAAGGATCGGAGCATTAAGACGCCCTTTGACATCACTGTGCCTGTGATTCATAAGGAATTCACCATTAACTGGCGTGACTTGGAAGCAAGCCGCAGCAGTGGTCAACCTTTGGACGTGCAGGATGCAGAGAACGCTGCGAGGCAATGTGCTGAGGAAGAGGATAAGCTGCTCATTTCGGGGCAGTACACTGGTTGGAAGGCTTGCGGCGTGGAGGGCTTGGCAACTGCAACTGGCAGAAATACTCAGGCAAGTGGCGGGGCTTGGCCTGCAAATGCTTTAGGCGATCTTAGCAACGCGATTGGCAAGTTGGAAGCTAGCGGACACACCAATTCAGGCATGTACGCTGCAGTTCTGCGTAGCACTTGGGCTGCGAAGCTTCGCCAAGTAGTGAGTGGTACTGCGACGAAGTGGATTGACACCATCAAAGACCTGTTCCCAGCGGGCATCTACGTGAGCGACAGTTTGTACTCCAGCGGTGGCCTAACCACGAGCGGGCTTGTTCTTGAGCTTTCGAAAGCGAACTTTGAGATGATTGTTGAACGTGACATGTCGATTTTCGCTAAGGAAGACGAGGACATGAATCTGCAAGTGAAGGTCCACGAAGTTGTGGCGCCCCGTATCAAGCAAGCACCTAGCATCTGCGAACTCACCGGGTTAACCTAAGCAACCCAAAAACGTCTTTCCCCTTGCTGTGTGAGGTTAACAGTTACCCTGAGTATGGTGTAAAACTGCTCATTAACCAAAAATGAATAAAACTGAGGTAAAGAAATGAGATTTAAGGTATTGCCTAAGGTTTCGAGTTTCACTGATGCTGCAGGTGTGGAGCATAAGCCGGGGGATATTGTGGATTTGCCGTCAAGTTATGAGGGTGAATCGTGGCTTGAGCGTGTGGATCCTGCGCCTGTGGTAGTTGCTGCTCCAGGAAAGATTGAGCCAATAGCTGCTTCGGAGCCTGCTGCGGTCCCTTTAGAGGTTTCTCCGACGAAAAAGAAGGTTCGGAAGGTTCCACGGATATTTCGGCGCCCAAAGTCTTAGTGGGCATTCCCAGTCTCAATGACCACGACCGTTATTTTGGTTATTTAGCTTCAGCGCTGTCACATGTCACGACTGCTTTGGAAGGCGCGTCGTACGATGTTTTTGTTACTTCGCCTGCGTCTTTGCCTTCGTGGGCCGGTCTTGTAGAAGTCCAGAACGCAATTGTTGAACGGTTTCTTGCCGGTGACTATGATTTTCTTTGGCTCGTGGAGTTAGATGTTCAGGTGCCGCCTGATTCTTTCCGAAAACTTTTCGCCTTAAATGTCGACATAGCCTGTGGTTACGTGCGACGTCATAATGGTGAGGGCTTGATTTTGGGTTTTCTTGATGAGAATATGCGGGTTTGGTATCTGCCCCAAAACGCCGTCCAGGGCAACGTTCTTTCAGGTTGGGTTATGGCTGGAACCAGCTGCCTGTTGATTAAACGGCGGGTGTTTGCGGAGGGTTACCGTTTCAAGTTTTTGCCCAATGTTACGCCTGACATTTTGTTTATGTTTCAAGTGCAGCGGATGGGGTTTGTGGCTAAGGTTCATGGCGATGTTTTGTGCGGGCATTTGCCCGAGTTTCCACTTACAGGTGAAGAGGGAAAGGTGAATTTGAATGTCTGATGAAGCAAGGGAAATTTTGAAGCGCAGTCGAAGTTTAACGGCTTCCGTTCCTAAAGTTATGACTGAGGGAGAGTGTGACGCTTCCGAGACCCTTACGCGAAATCGGATGCTTTTGAAGGCAGATGCGGAAGCTAAGAAGCGGAGGGACCTGTTTGATTCTTTGCCTCAAGGCAGCGGTTCTGGGCTTGATGCGGATACGGTTGATGGGTTGCATGCTTCAGAGATTGTCGCCAAAGCGGCAAGGATTGTTGAGCGTGTTGGCGGTGGCGGGTTAACTTCAGTTGATGGAAAGCCCGGTCAACTTGCAGAGCCACAAACTCCCGCGGTCCACGGCAGCGAAGCTCATAATGTCGCCTTTGACCATGGGTCCTTTCTTCTTGGCAGTTTCTCTAAAGTCGAAGCCACGGCGTATAACGGGGACGGCACAATGGCACAATGCAAAATCTACAACGCTGAAAATGAACTCATCTACACCTTAGACTTCACTTACGATTCTGCTGTTCTACAGTCGGTCGCAATCAAGAACGGCTCGAACGTTCTGATCAGGACATACACGTTCACCTGGAACATTGATGGGAGTTTTCAGAAAACGGAGATGAGTTAATGGTCGGCACTATAACTCTTGGAGACTCCAGTGGGGCTTATATTCGGGTGACGGGTGGAACCTCGGCAGCTCCTGTAACTTTTGAGGATATTTACCTGGCTGATGTGGCTGGAGGCTGGGGGCAAGTTACTAAACTTGGAGCAAGCACCTATGCTTTCGCTTGCAGGCTCGTAATCGGTGAAGGCACTGGCACTTCAACTTATTTTAAAGACATGAACAAGTGCATTGTTTGGCTGGCTGGAGGCATCAATACGCACAGCTACGCAATTTATGTTTACACTGGCTCTGTCTTCATGCTTGGCGAATCAGTAGATGACGCAACCAAGAATACCCGAAACGGCTGCACCCTCATAAACGAAGACCCAACTGTCGGATACGACGTCAACTTGATCCAGACAGAAGTAACAAACACAGTTTACCTGTATTCTTCAACGATAGTTTGTGCAATAGGCACTAATCAGTGCCGAATATATGGGGCTGCGCGAATTTGGAACTGCATTTTTCTTGGGAATCGAAACTACATTAGAGGCGCAAATCTGAAGGCCGACATGTACAATGTGACTTTTTGCGGATGCTTAACTGCAGGCTACCAAAATCCATCAACGAGCGTTATGGATAAAATTATGATTTACAACTGTGGCTACGTTGGCACATACATGGAAAACGGGAACGTTCTAAAGAATGCTACTTTTCTAAATGAAAACAAAACATGCTATATTTGGGGCTCTTCTGGTTCAGGGTACTACGTAAACTGTGTTTCCTATAAATGGGCAACGTTTTGGGCTTCTGGAACAACCATGAAACTTTACAGGCAATACGAATTCGATTTGACAACTGACCCGTCTGCTACGGTTACCCTTAAGAACAATTCTGGGTCGACTGTTTTTAGCGTAACAGCTGACGCTTCAACGGGAGCTATCGCGACTCAAACTGTGAGCCGGGGATATTACCAGCGGTCAACGGGTGATACGCTGCAAGATTATGGACCCTTCACGTTGACGGTCACAAAAACTGGAAAAATGCCCTACACCCAAACAGGCATTGTTTTGGCAGAAAAGACCAAGTGGCAGATTACTCTTCGGGATCAATTAACTGGTGATGCGGCAGTTGGTGATGTGGTTTCTGGAAAGAAATTCTACAAAGACGATGCCGACACTCTGCTGGTGGGTTCCTTAGCATTAACCGGGAATGCCACAACTGCTGATGTATCAAAGGATAAAACCTTCTACGGAACCGACCCCAAAACAAAACTCACCGGGGCACATCTTAATCCAGCCGTGTTTGTTGACGTGCTCTCGGGAAAGCCAGTAATCAACCTTAAACGAGCAGACCCAAACAACAAAACAGTCCTATCCGTCTGATTGCTTATGCAAGCCATCGATGGCGCTGCTTTGGAGAAGAAACTAGCTAAGAAATGTTGACACAAGAAATCTTTACAAGCAGATTTTTATTAAAACTCTAACTCTAGATAGCTTGGAACTTATGAAGAAGAAAACGGTTGTAGCCGCAATAATGCTCTCAGCGTTTCTCATTTCAACAGTTAGTTTGCTGAATAGTAACTGCTCGGTTTCGGCAACAACAGGGGACTTTTGGACACAGAAAGCGCCCATGTTGTCAGCAAGAACAGGGTTTGGGCTTGCCGTAGTTGGCTTAAAGATATATGCCATTGGTGGGACGGTTGGAGGGTCAAACTACCATTGGCTGGCTTCTAACGAAGAATATGACACTGCTGCAGATCATTGGATAGAAAAAGCGCCTATGCCAACAGCAAGAGCGGGCTTTGGGATCGCATCCTATCAGGGAAAGATTTATGCGATTGGTGGCGTCAAAGGCTGGAACGCCAACTTGTCAGAATTTATTCCATCGGACGCTAATGAGGTATATGACCCCTCAACTAACACTTGGGAAACAAAAACGCCATTGCCCTCCCCTAGGCAGCGTATTTCTGCAAGTGTGGTTAATGGCAAAATATACCTCGTAGGTGGGGGTACAACAGTAGACGTTTATGATCCTGAAACAGATGTCTGGAGCACAAAAACTTCATCGTTTGAGAGTGGATTCTTCACTTGCTCGACAGTATTAGAAAATAAAATATATGTCTTCACAGGAGACCAGCCATTTTTACAAATTTATGATACTGAGGCAAATACGTGGAAACGGACTCAGCGCTTTACGCAAACTTTATCGTCAGCCGCTATAGCTTCAACAACAGGCACGATGGCATCAAAAAAGATCTATGTGGTAGGCGGGCAAATTGCTCATACATTTGATCTTACAAGGGCAAATCGCATATATGATTCCAAATCTGATAACTGGACGTTTGGCTCTGCATTGCCAACGGCTCGTGCTGGCATGATTGCAGCGGTTGTTAACGACAAAATTTACCTAATAGGCGGTACTCAAAACCTTATGGCGGGACCAACAGAATACCTGAGAGAAACTTTGCAGTATACGCCAATCGATTATGGCACCTCTGATTTTCCCGCTCAGACCTCATCGCCAACGCCAAGTCTTCCTTCAAATTCGCCAAGCCCTACCTTAACGCAAACTCCTAGCCCAGAGCCATCTCCCACGGTGCCAGAGTTTCCTGCTTGGGTGACCCTGCCTTTAGCTGTGTTAACAGTTGCTGTTACTATCCTAGCGGTGAGAAGAAAAGATTCCTTTAGACCTTTACGGGCTAGGTGTAAGCACACTCTTGTAATTTGTTGTTCTCTCTGTGGAACAGGCTTGTTCTTTAGGGAGAGCTAATAGGCAGTTGCAAACAACATATCACTTAGGCAAAAACAGTTAGGTGTTTTGGTAAGGAATGAATACTCTCAAGATACTGTCCATTGTTCTCCTAATGGCTACTATAACCTTATCAGGGGTTGCCGTTTTCTCACTTAGCCTTATAGATGGGCTTCAAGACCAAAACAAATCACTCTTAAAACAAACTTGCCTTCTCCAAAACAGCAACCAAATACTACAAAGCAAAATTAGCCAGTTACAGGAAAATTCAAGTAACGTGGAGAAGCTTCAAAGCCAAAACGACGAATTAAGAAAACAAATACTTTCACTGCAAAACCAAACCAACCAATTAAAAGAACAAAACAGCTATCTCCAAGCCCTAAGAATTACCAAGTTTGCCATTACTGGTGCCAATACTAACGCAAATGTTGGAGTACTTTGGGCGCCCATATTCTCAATAACAGTATCTAATTCCCAGCCAGCGAACGTAAGCGGAGCTACTCTTACTTTTACCATAATCAGCAATTCAAGCCTTAACAGAACATTGCTGTTTCCAGTACAATACAGCTATGGCCTTCCTTATGGTCCAGAACTCCGTGTGGGTGATACTTTTCGACTTGGAGTTCTAAAGCAGGGGGAAAATCAGATGGACGGTGAAATTCTTAATGATTTAGCGGATTCCGCAAGGATCAAACACTCAACTTTAATTGTTACCTTGAGAATTGGCGACTTGATAGTGGACGAAGCTTCAATTAGCCTTTAGTTCAAATGGCAGTGGCTGCTCTAAAGAAGAAACGAGTTAGTTTTTGTTGACACAGCGACCATAAAAGTCTTTCAGGCTCTTGTCGAACCGCTGGCTAAAGGTAAACCACATCGCAGTGAGTCTCTTTTTGTTTTGGTGCTAGCGTGTTTGGGCTAATAATGCATTAGTGCTGTTTCTGGCAACGTTGTGCTGAGGCTAGTTGGGCTTTGGCGTCTGTCTGTGTTGATGATGTTAGGGATGTTTTGAATCTTAGCGGAGGCGATATTGCTGATGCGAAGGTTCTGAAGTTTATCAAGCGTGCTGAGGTGACTTTGGAACTGGAACTTTCTTCAGCGATTGATTATGCCTCTTGCACGGATGCTGAGAAAGAAGCGATCACGATATTGGCGGCTATTTACGCGGTTTGCTTCATGACGGGCGGTTCTTCGGTGGGTTTGAATTTCACGGTGGGCGACCAGACCGTCAGCGCGTCGTCTAGCTTGCCTTCTTTGGATGTGCTTCAGGCTGAGTTGGAACGGTTTCTTTCGGCTCTTCGCGGGGTTGACTTTAGGGTGGCATCCTCATAATGGGCACTGTTCCGAACGCTTACTACGAGTTCGTAACTCATTACGCGCCCTGGTATTACGTTATTCCCGCGGTTTTAGGCTCTGACGCTGCTGCAGGCCAAAAAGAGGTCGTTGTGCCTGATGGCTCTTTGTTTGAGGCAGGCATGCCCGTGCAAATCAAAGACTCAGTTAACAGCGAATGGAACGAGGTCGACTCTGTCCTTGGTAACACCGTGACGATGATTAACAACTTGGCATTCACCTATTACGCGTCTATGGATGCTGTAGTTGACCATCCAGATTTGACCTATGGCAAAGGTGCATTTCCCGCGGCTTTTGCCCTTGAATTCTTATGTGAAGCTTATTCAGTGGAACAATTCAGCGCCGTCAAAGCCGCGATCCTTGCGAAAATTGTGCAGCTTGCTGATTGGCTACTGACCCAACAATGCGTAAATTCAGCTTTGAAGGCTTACGGTGGCTTTGCTTCCGCCGAAGACTCCACACAATACTGGAGTATTGACGCTGGCCGGGTTATTCCTGCCTTGCTGAAGGCGTATACCCTCACGAGCGACGCGGATTACTTGGAGGCTGCCAAGCTGTGCGGTTTTACTTTCCTGTACAATATGCAGCATGATCCCTTGGCGGCAGGAGCAGTGGACGGCTACTATGGTGGGCTTGCACAATACGTCGACACCGACGATGAATATGGCACTGCAATGATGACCGAGGACCTCTACTGCCTTATCGGACTTAGCATGTTGGCAACGTCTGATTCGGCAAGCGCAGACAGATACAATGCAATAATGGTCGATATGGCTGCTTTCTACCGTGAAGGCTTTGAGGGTCTTTGGCTTTATTTCCAGCCTCCGCCAGACGGCACAGGCGAATGGTTCCGCATAGGCTTAAACAACACCGAAGTCTACGACGACCCAATCAGCTTCGCACTGCTAGGCTTGTATTATTATGAGGGGTGGAGCGTTAGCTGCCAACGGGTCTACAATTTTGTGCAGAGCATCAAAGCTAGCGGTCAATATCCCGGGTACATTCCTGACGTCTGCTGGCCTGGCTACATCGATGTGGTCTCTCGGTTTCCTGCGTGCAGTTACTACGATGGCGTTACCATCGGCATCTTGTGGAAGATTCGCCGAGAACATGACTTGCCCGGTTTTAAGCTAGCTTACGATGTTGCCGAGAAGTATGCTGATGAGTTTCTTAATTGGGGACCTATCTTCACGGATTATTCGCCAATCATTGCTGCGAAGGCCATGGCGAACGTGTCCTGGATTGGCCGGATGTTTCTGAACTACGAGGAGCCAAACTCGCAGTTTGCACGGATTCTAAAAAGCAAAGGTGAAGGGGTCTTGCTTTATCCGGTGCGGCAAGCGGTTGAAACAGTGGGCTATGGCGAGCCGCTGGACGTGTTAGCTGTGGTTTCGCCCATTAAAGCGGAGCAGGTGCTTATCGAGCCAGGTTATTACCTGAATGATTACTTGGCAATTTACACGCTTGTTCCAGTGCGAAGTCATGACAAGATTAGGCGCCAAGGCGAAGACTACGAAGTCCAGACTGTGACGCCTTACACCAACTTGAATCAACGTTGCTACTTCAAAAGCACCATTCGGAGGCTCATTGCTTGAGCGAGTTAGAGGACCCGGTTGCTACGCTTTTGAGGTTGATCTCTACGCGGATAAGTGTCACGAAGGATGATGGGAACGCTGCGAGCATTCTAACTTCTGAGGCAGCGTTTGATCGGGAACTCCTGTTAAAACAATACGATTCACAAATCACGCTAGCTGTTGATTCTGGTCAGGGGGTTGTGGACCAGCGGCTGAATCTTAATGGAACGCTTAGGCGGCAGGTGTACTTTTTCAAATGCACGGCGCATTCGGTTGATAAGCCTTCTGTGCCTGGCGCAGATCTAGGGC
Organism: uncultured Candidatus Bathyarchaeia archaeon; assembly: GCA_964616775.1. GTDB lineage: Archaea > Thermoproteota > Bathyarchaeia > Bathyarchaeales > Bathycorpusculaceae > JADGNF01. Next base: position 59,596 of record CAZTRN010000009.1, on the reverse strand, counting down.
GAGTCATGCGCAACAAAGTCGCCGCTCAGATTAATGCGATTATCAGAGAGAACAGGACCTTACCGTATCAGACGGTGTACAACTATGCGGGGCTTGGGTATCCTGCAGGTGACCCGCATAAGGCGTATGCTGCGACTGCCGCTTCTGAGTTGGCGCCATCAAGCACTTCATGGGCCGAATTGTCAGCTTTGGATTATCAGGGCATCTGGTATAGTGATGATGTCAGGTATTCCAAGAGTGTTGGGGTCAACAATCAGTATGGCATGATGCTTTTCAGGTTTAAGATAGGCTCTAGGGCGCAGTGCATCAAAAAGCTCGTGGTTGCCTTCGAAGGCTATGGGACTGCTCCCGCTGGAAACGGCGTGACGGTGAAGCTTTGGAATCATACACTTGCCACGTGGCAACAAACGCAAGCGGGAACGGGAAGCGGAGACGAAACCTTGACAATCACGGTTTCGGCAGGTTGGACGGATTTTGTTGATTCTGAGGGTTACGTTTACGTGTTAGCCAGAACCACGAACCCAAGCAACGGAGTCACGCCAGCGGTTCTTTACTGCGACTTTGTTCAGTTGACGGTTCAGGTTTACGGGATCACGTACTGTGACGTGGTTAGGCATACGCCAGTTGATTTGACGGATGTTAAGCCGTTCCTTTTCAAAACGGAGTTTACGTTGCGAGGGTGGCTGTTCGAAACCATCACTTAGCTCACGGTAACTGGTGAAAATAGATGGTTGAAACCTATGGGGTGGATGAAGAGCGGTTTTATTTTATAGCGGAAACCGTGCCAGGAACAACTCCCGCTACACCGGCGATGCTTGGGGTGCCCTGCGAGTCAATCGATCCGGGCTTAGATGTGGGAAATATTTTGCTGCGGGGCGCTGGAAGCTATGACTTGCAAGCCATCAAGAAGGGGACACGTGCTCCGAGCCTAAAAATCGGCTACATTGTGCCCGCCTCCAATCCGATAGAGCTGCTGCAGTGGGCAAAAATGGATTTAGACAAGACGCTGAGTTGCCAGGTGCTTTATCATAAGGGAACTTGGGCGTCGCCAACTGACATTTTGTCGCTTCTTTACACGTACATGCGCATTGGGAAGGCAAGCGTATCTGTGGATATCGATGATGTCGTTAAGGCTTCGCTGGAAATGATGGGGCAGAACCTCGCGACTGGAACCGCGAAACTTACAGACGCCACATACACGGACGCCACTGGAGCTGTGGCCTTCAACGAGACATACCTCAAAATTGACACAGTCGCCAATGATCGGGTTGTCGGCTGGAAATTCGACATAAACAACAACCCCAAACGTGTCCCAGTAATCCGTACAACGAACGGGCATTTGGCTAAATATGTGCCTTTTGGAAAACGTGAACTTTCTGGGGAAATTCAGTTTGAGTTTGAGAGCAAGGCAGAGATGGATCAATGCTTGGCGGACACGGAGTTTGACTTGGAATTCGGCTTAGGCGGAACCAACAAGGCAACGTTCCCCGACTGCAAATGGTCAACCGTTTCGCATTCTAAGTGGCTTGAGGACCTAATCAGCGTTAAAGCAACCTTCGACTGCAAAGGTCCACTGGGTATTAGTTCAAGTTAATGGAGAAAACGGAAATGCAAAAAGAAACTGTACAAATCGACAATCGCTTCGGCGACGAATTCGAAGGCACCTATGAGTTCCGCCAGGTCACGCAGGGAGAATACGAACGCGTCCTAGTAAGCTACATGGACGCATTGGGCAAGGTCGCAAAGCAAGACGTTTTGAAAGTGAATCGTGAAATGCTCTGGACTGGCTTAACCAGGCAACCCGACGGAAAACCTTTGAGCAGGGATCGTGTGGTTCAGGGGCAACTTCCCTACGGGTTAAGCGTGAAGCTGCAGGAAGCTTATGACAAGGTGAATGGGCTTGCTTTTGATGAGCAGCGTTTTTTATCCTCGCCATCAGACGAAAGCGACCTCACCCAAGGCTCTCCAAGTTTGTCATCTGTAAAGAGTTCGGATGGACTGAACAGCAGTACGATAACACCAGTCGCAGGACCATCATAGAATTCTCGGTTATCCTGAATACGCTTGATGCTATGGCTCAGGAAGAGGCTAAAAAAGCCGAAAAGGAAGGTGCGAAGGCAAAGTGTCGGTAGATGTAGAAATAGACTTAACAGGCGTGGAAGAGTTAGCGGCAGCTCTCCAAAAACTTGAGGCTGCAACTCAAGAGAAGGTTCGCGCCTGGCTTTATGATTGGGCTTTGAAAGTGCGGGACCAAGCAAATCGTAACGCTCCTGAACGCACTGGATATCTGAAGAGCACAATTTACGCTAAGGTCCAAGAATGGCAGGCGGAGATAGGTGTTGAAGCGTCTTATGCTTACTTTGTTGAATTTGGAACCCGGCACATGCGGGCGCATCCGTTTCTTTATCCTGCGCTTCAGGAATTTTTGCCTGAGCTTGAAGTGAACATGGTGGGTGCCTTGGAGCAGGCGAAAGCGGAGGCGGGGCTTTGAGTTTCCGCGAAATAATTGTTAGTATCCGGGCAATTAACCGAGCCAGCACTGCGTTTAATAAAATTCAAACTGACGCTGAAACCTTAACGGCGCGGGTCAAAAGCTTTGGCGCAACATTGGCAGGTATTGGTGCTTCAGGAACCGCGCTTGGGTATTTGGCGAACCAGTTTGGCATCTTAAATGATGCTCAAACAAAGACGTTCACGTCTGCCATGATGCTTGTCAGCGTCGTTGGCATGTTGATGAGGACTGAGGCGGGTCTGGCTATTGCACATAAGGTGTATTCTGCCGCTTGTGCATTTGCTACTATGGTCCAGAATGCCTTAAACATCAGTTACGCCACGTTTCTTGCTTTGACTGGCGTGGGAATAGCCGTCATCGTTGCAGCGGCTGCGGCTATGTATGCCTTCGCAAGTAGCATGAACACGGCCACAGCTAGCGTTCAAACCTTCAATGATACGGCTGCTCAGACGCCAACTCGAACCAAGGGCATAATCCGTGGCGGGGATCAGGCGCTATCTCGGAGAGGCGTAGAATAGTGACTGAACCCGCAAAAGCCGCCATAACACTTGTTTTCGGCGCGGTTGCTCCGCCTCAAGGCGACGTTATTGAGCTTTTGGCGCATCTTGGCTGCAGCAAAGAAGTAAGCAGTTACGAGGTTACGCTGCATAACAACGATGGCAAATATAGCCCAGGCGGAGCGTCAGCGATCACCGTTGGCTTGGATGGCTCAATCAGTTTAGGCAGAGGCGCCGAGGTCCCGTTGCTTATGACGCTGCGGGTTGAGAAAGTCGAGTACACGTCATCGCCAACGGTGAGCACTGTTAAGGTTTCTGGGCGCTGCTGGGGTGAACGGCTTTTCCGACGTGTAGTCACAGCAAACTATGCAGGCATGAAGGGCGAAGAAATTGTTAAGGACCTGATGGATTACTATGCCGGTCTAAGCCATACTCGCAGCGGTACGGAACTTGTAGAAGATACAGACACGACTTACACTGAGCTTGACTATACGGATTCGCCTGTCTGGGATATTCTCAAGTACATCGCCGAAACGTCTGATAAAGCAGGAGTGATTGGCTATGACTTCCGTGTTGCTCCGGATGGCAAATTCGAGTTTTTCCCCAAGAACACCAAAACCAACGCCACAGCAATAGTTGAAAACATCGACAACCAATCCGTTTTCAGCAAAGACATCACCAGAATTAGGAACAAAATAACGCTCTATGGCTTAGCAGACAAAACAAATCCTGCAGATAAGGTAACTTGGACTCGTAGTTTAACGCCTTCTGATGGTGCTTGGGCTGCCTCTTCGGGCGTTGCAAGCCTAGACGCAGCAGGTGCGCCAGATGGCGGGGCCTGTGTAAAACTCACTGTTTCAGGATCGCTTTACTATGGTTCAATCGGGTTTACTTTGGATCCAGGTAAGGAGATTGATGCTGAATTTTGGCCTATTATTGACCTGCAAACAAAGCTTGAGGCAACATATTCTGGTACTGGCAACATTATCCTGTATGATGTTTCAGGCAAGACAGCTGCTAAAAGTATCTCTGTTTCTCCTGATGCGGCGTTTCATGCTACGGAGGTGGGTGTTGGTTCTGCGTATGTTAAGCAGTGGGATAGTGTTGTTTCTGGTTTTGATTGGACGCAGATTAAGACGGTTCGTGTTACGTTCTGGTTTCCGGAGGCAGTTGGCGCGGGTGCTTTTTGGGTGCATGGGCTGTATTTTGGTGGTCGCCGATACACGGCTACAGAACAGGACGCGGCAAGCCAAGCGGCCTATGGATTGCGGGAGTATGTGGAGACTGATGAGGAGCTTTGGAGTGATAACGAGTGTTCCTTAAGGGCAAAGGCTTTGCTATCTTATCTTAAGGACCCTGCAGAGAACATAACGCTGACAAGTACGCTTCTGGATTACGAAAGCTCACCTATTCTGGCGGGTGATACGGTGCATGTGCATCTGCCAACTGAAGGCGTGGACAGCGATTTTCGCGTTGAAAGCGTAGAATATCGCGTGGTTGCTGAGGATGGGGAGCTTGAGGCGACTTTGGAGCTTGGCAAAGAGCCTCCCCAACTTGCCGACTACATCTATGGCTTGCGACCCTACACGGTTAACGTAGAAAAGCTTAGCAGAACCAAACTTGGCAAACGTGGAATCCCCATTGGCACGCAAAATGGCGGAACCGGTGCAAATTCATATTTCACAAGCAACGTTGACATAGACAAGACCTCGCCTGTTCTGAACTTGATGACTGCCCGAGCGTTGAAGGCAGCTTTTGGCTTTGATGGCGCCAACGTGTTCGCAGTTTCTTATGTTGGCGATTTCATCATCAGGTCCGCAAACCAACTGACCAGGCCATTTGCCGATGATACCGATGATTTTGGGAGCCTAAGCTTTGCTTGGCGTAATGCGTATATCAAGCGTCTTTGTAGCGTGGGGTCGCTGGATGTGGGCGGTTTTTCGGTTATAACTGCTGCTCGGGTCCTGCAGAACATCACAGCTGATGCCGCAGTTATTACGAGTGGGCAGTTGCCTTTGTCTCGCATGCCCCGAGGTACTGCTGGGCTTATTTTGGAAGCTGAAGGGGCAGGTTTTGACCCGATGTATGTTGACCCAAATGGGCGATATTCTCCTGCAGCACACGCTCATCCGTTTAGTGGCATATCGGGGCTTCTTGCTGTGTCTCAGTTGCCTCAGGATACCGCCGGGCTTGTGCTTGAGGCTCAAGGCGCTGGGTTCTGGCCCATGTACGTGAATCCAAACAATCGGTACTTGCCCGCAGCTCATAGTCACGCGAACCTTTACCCATCTGGAGGGGGCGGCACAGGTAACGTTGGAGACACAACAACCTATTGGGCTTGTGTTGCCGCTGACAGCGTTTGGTACAACGCTTTAGGGCACATGGATTTTCTAGATGACTTGGCAACATTGCGAAACATTCGGGCAGGCAAAAAAACCGACGAAAAAGGTGTGCCACTTATTGATAATGAAAGTTTGCCTGAGCAGATGCGTTCCAAGAGTGGTCTTGTGCATGGTGGGCACTTGCTGGGTTTGCTCATTGGCGCTATCAAACAGTTAGATGCCAAGGTTAAACGATTAGAAGAAGGAGCCCAGGAAAAAGAAAACGTGACTATGAAGGAGTCAGAGACGGTTGTCGGGGGTCCATCTCCAACCACTTGAGAGGTTCATGGTGATTTGTAGACGTCACAGATTTGGGAGGAAGAATGTTGAGTAAAGAAACAAAAGAAATCCTAAAAACTTTAGAAACATGCAAGCCAGGGGACCTAATTTGCGTAGATTGGTGCGATGCCAGCACGGGCAAGAGCAGTTTAAACGGTGGAATGATTGACGTTCCTGTTCGAAGCTGGGGTGTCTACCTTGGCTTAATGGGCGTTCGCGTCAAGCAAATCGTGTTAGCCCAGAACAGTTTCCGCTTCAGCAACAACCTGTTCGACTTGGATTACACGGCTATTCCTGTGGGTTGGACGCTTGAAGTTTTGTGCCTTCAGGCAGGGCATCTTCCCAAAGACGTTGTGGATGATTTGCTTCGCAGTTTTGTCAGCGACAACAACCGAAAGAGCACCTCGGGGCTGCGTGCCAGAATGTTTCGCCATAAGGTTCAGAGGAGGTTGAGCATGAATGGCGGACCTTATTAAGCGGGCTTTGACGCGGCATAGACGGCGCAGGGGCGCATCTGCTGTTGTTGAGGAGCCTGATGAACGGTTGGTTCTGGGCGTAAAGTTTGCTATCGGTATGACGGCGTTCATGTCGGCTCTTGAGCTGGCGCACTTAGCCATTTTGCATACTTGGAACGCTGAGATTTTTGCTTCCATCACTGGGCTTAGTGGCACGGTTATTGGGTTGTTTGTGGGGCAGAAAACATGACCAAAGGCAAGCCTTGGCCAAATGAGAAGGAAACGCAACTCCGGGAACTTGTGGCAAGCAAGACTGCGCTGCCTGTTATCGCTAAGACATTGGGCAAGTCTGAGGAAGCGGTGCGTCAGAAGATTGCGCGTTTAGGATTAGAAGTAGTTGAACAGAAAAAAATTGTTTGTTCTACTACTTCTAACCTGCCTGCAGAACTGTTTAGCATTGAAGAGGCCCTAAAGAAGTTAGCAGCGGCTTTGGCTGCTTTGGAAACGCCAGGTCTGGATAAAGCGGAAGTCTTGCGGCTGCGGGGCATCATTTCAGGCTGCAAGATATACAAAGACCTGTTTTCGGACTACGTGAACTATCGTGGCTTAGAAACTGAATTGTTGGAGTTGAGAAGGAACTATGACGCGCTTACCAAAAACCCCAAGGGCGCTGCGCCCAAGTAAACTGTTCTCTGAGCGCGATAAGCTCCGGGAACAGGCTTTGGCGGTTGAAAGCGAAAGGCTCAGCAAAGTTGACACTCTGAAGACCGATCCCATAGAGTTTTTTCGTCAAGTGTTAGGTATTGAGCCTACGGATTATCAGCGGGAGCTCATAGAGCTTTTTCAGAAAAACCAGTTTATTGCTGCCCGTTGGAGTCGGCAATCTGGCAAGAGCTTCACCACTTCAGGCATTCTTTTGAACTATGCTCTGGCTAATCCCAATTTTTACATTGGCGTTGTTGGTCCTTCTTGGCGCCAAACAAAACTTGTGATTCGCAGGATTGGAGAGTTTGCGCGTCGGCTACCACCCGGTTCAAAGATAATTGTTCAGAAAACAAAGATTACCTGTCCAAATGGCAGCGTAATAGAGGCTTTCCCAAATAACCCTGACACTATCAGGGGCCCTACGCTTCAATGCGTGTTTGCCGACGAATTCAATTTCATTCCCAACGCTGAAGACCTCTACGATGCGGCGCTTTTCACATTAGGAACAACCAACGGCAAATTCATTTGCACAAGTACGCCTTGGAACACGGATAGTCTTTTTTGGCGAATTTGTAACCATAAGGACTTTGAGGACTTCGCAAGGCATCACGTGACTTGGCAACGCGCTCAAGAGCCAAACGGACCTCTGAAACTGGGTATTCTGGAGAAGATTCGTAAGCAGTTGAGGGATGATCCTGCTCGGTGGCGTCGGGAGATGGAGGCGGAGTGGGCAGAGGATGAAGACGTTTGGCTATCTCAAAGCCTTATTGCTTCGTGCATTGGCACCGTCAAGAACTGCGGAGAGGACCTGCAAGAGTTTAAGCCAGAAGTGAGTTATGAGGGCGAGTTCTTTGCTGGCCTTGACCCAGCACAAACACGCGATTACCACGTTTTCAGTGTGGTGGAACGGGTTGAGGATAGGCTTCTTCTTAGGCACTTGAAGATTTTTCCCCATCCAACCTACGATGCACATGTACTGGGCTACATCAAGGCATTTCAGGATCGCTGGGGAGGCTTTCAGAAGTTGCGCGTTGACGTCACTCGTGAGGGTCCTTCTTTTATCTTGGACATGGAGAACGCGGGCATCAACAATGCCGAAGGCGTAGTTTTCAGTACCCCAAGGAAGAGCGAGATGGCTAATTTGCTAAAGAAACGGATGAACGATAAGCGCTTCTTCTACCCGCTCTTGAGTTGGGATAAGCCGTATCGTGGGGATATTTGTACGGAATTGAACGTGGAGCGGTTTGTTAATCGCAAAGACGGCGCCATAGGCTTCAGTCACCCGAATGGCACGCATGATGATGTTTTCTGGGCTATTGCTTTGGCGGTTTATGCTACGGTGAATATGACCGCGTTTGATTTGGAGGCTTTAAAATTTGGTTAGACGGATCAAAGGAAAATTTGTGATGGAGGAAACCTAAACTATGCGAAGGCGCCGTGAAGAACTTCACATTCGCCAAATAAGACGAATCTACAATCGAGCGGAAAACAAATTCACCTTCAACATCAGCTACGAAACCCACACCAAGCCCACACCCAGAAGCCTTGTCGTCGCTGAAGCATTCGGGTTAGGGATTGATGAGGCTCAGAAGTTCAAGGTTCTAGACGCCGAGCTAAAGATAGGTCCGCGAGACATTGTCTACATCACGGGGGACAGTGGCAGCGGCAAAAGCGTCCTGCTGCGAGCCATTAGAGCAGACTTAGGCGAAGAAGCCATCGACCTAACAGAAGTCGCAGTAGACCCAGACAAAACCCTAATCGAAACCGTCGGCGCCACAGTTGAACAGAGCTTAGAGCTGCTAAGCAAAGTCGGCTTAAACGACGCCTTCCTATTCCTACGCACATACAATCAGCTAAGCGATGGGCAGAAGTATCGCTACAGAATCGCCAAACTCATCGAATCAGGCAAACAATGGTGGCTCATGGACGAATTCGCCGCATGCTTGGACAGAGACACAGCGAAGATAATCGCGTTTAACCTGCAGAAAATTGCCCGCCAACAAGGCAAAGCAGTCATAGCAGCCACAACGCATAGCGACCTTCTTGAGGACCTTAAGCCCAGCGTCTTAGTCCGAAAACGGTTTGGGGAAGAAATCAACATAAACTACTACCCAAACACCCCAGCAGCCGAATGCAGCCTAACTCGTGAGATGAAGATAGAAGAAGGCACTAAAGAAGACTGGCAAAAACTAAGCGGTTTCCATTATCGAGGGCACAAGGTGGCGGTTCCACGTAAAATCTTCCGCTTGGTAAGAGACGAGGAGCTCTGTGGTGTTATTGTCTACAGTTACCCGCCGCCCGCATGTTTTGGAAGACGAATGGTCCTACCGAGAATGACTATTCAGGAAATGAACAAGCTGCTTAGCATAATCAACCGAGTAGTTATTCATCCAAAATACCGCACTGTAGGCTTAGGCACCAAACTCATCTACGAGACAATGCCACTAGTCGGCACCCAATACGTCGAACTGATAGCCGTTATGGCAAAATATAGCCCATTCGCTGAGAAAGCTGGCATGCAAAAAATAGCCCAACAGCAATCCGTTGAAACGGTTTCTGTAGTTGCAGGCGCCCTTTCAGAGTTAGGCTTTGATCTACGCTTGTTAGGCAGCGAACGTTACGTGAAAGAAAAACTTGAAAACCTAAACTCCACCCAACTCCTTAGCCTCAAACAAGAGTTTTTAAGAAACAAGCATCCCCGATTCATGAAAGAACTCGCCCCCAACCATCAACCCTACGGCAAAACATCAGTCTACGTTGAGAGCTTAAGAAACGCAGATAGCACTAAACTAACTAAGCTAATCAAAACCGCAGGAATGCTAATGCAAACAAAGGTCTACCTTTTCTGGAGCAAGCATAATTCTAGACAATAGAGGCTACCTTACTTGACTGGTCAAGACTCACTATTTCTTTTTTCTTAAAACTATCACGGTCGCGGTCAACGCAACAAGCACGACGGCTGCCGCTGTACCTATCAGGTAGAGATCTGCTTGAAAGTTCGAGTCGTCTATTGGTGCAGTTGTGGTTGTTTGATGGGGTGTGGGGTTTGAGGATTGTGATGGGGTTGATGTTGAGGCTGGGTTGGATGGTTGGGTTGGGATGGGGGACGGTGATGGCGCAGGGGTAGGGGTTGCCCAGTTTGGAAGTGGCGTTTCCACGGAGTTGGTATCGAAGGATGCCATAAGAGGACAGTTGTCTTGATGACTAGAGTCTATCACATACGGTGTGTCGCCAATGCCATCGCCGTTTGTATCTGTCCCGTTATAGTCGCTCCAAAAGTTGCCTTTTGTACCGTTATCAAAATAGGCACTTCCAGGATCATCAACATCAGTTGTTACTTGGTATTTGTTATTATGAAGATTATTGCCAACGAACGTATTATTAGCCGGCGGACCGTAAACCAAGCCTCGTGCGTCGATGGTTAATCGGTGGACGTAGATGCCGTAGATGCTATTTTCAATCTTGTTTGCGTAAAATGTATTGTTAGTGCCTGCAGCAAACAAGCTTGGTGCAGTATTATTTGTCATTTGATTAGCATAGATTAAATTGTTTGAGCCTAAAGATTCCACACTTATTCCTCCCTCGCTGTTTCTAAAAGTATTTCGAGCGATAATATTGTCATGACTTTTTACAATAATCTGCCCAAATGGATGGCAATCCGTAATTTTGTTGTCGCAAATAACATTGAATGATCCCTCTATGTTAACAACGTCTGGACCGGTTGCACCCCTCATGCTATTGTTTGCTATTATGTTGCAGGAACCCTGTACACTAAAAAAACGGTTATGTAAATCTGTCAAGAATATATTTTGGCTAGCTATGCAGAAGTTGCCGTTTATTACAACGCCATCTGCTTGCTGGAAGATAATGTTCTTTATTATACCACCGTTGCCGTTTACAAGTATGGATGTCCACCAACCGTATGCACAGGTTATAGTGAAACCGGATATAGACACATTGTCAGCGTTAATTTGAATGGCAATGGGGCCTGGAGGGATAATCGGCGTAAGGCCATTCCAAGAAGAATGGTCCATGTTCTTGATAATAGTGCTACTAGGATTTTGGCCAATAAGCACGATTGATTTGTTAATCACCAGCGAAGATTCTTGGTATACTCCTTCTTTAACAAAGATTGTGTCACCGTCTAGGGCGTTAGATATGGCCCCTGCGATTGTTGGGTAATCAGTTGGAACTACTATTGTTTTTTGTGCTGAGTTCACTGGATGTAGTACAAGCAATGGCAGCAACAGACTGATAACGATAACTGCAACAGCGACCTTTCTCATTACAAAAGCTTCCCCACATTTAATTATGCTTGATTAACCTATTAGCTCTCCCTACAGAATAACAATTGTTCCTTAGAGAGAACAATCAACCAAGTCGAATTATCAAGGCTTGAGCCGTCTTTTTCTTTTTACCGTTAACGTTGCAGCCGCCGTTACCACAGCTAAAGGCAGAACTGCCCAAGCTGGAAACTCTGGCACGGAAGGCGACGGGCTAAGCGTTGGCTGCGGCGTTGGAGCAGGTGTAGGCGTCGGAATAGAGAAGGGGGGCGTTGATGGTAATGCCCCATCGGGCAGAGTAATATTGGCAGTTGATAGGTCAAACTTGGAAATGAGCGGAAAGTTGTCTACCAATGTTGTGTCAGCCAAAACACCGTAGTATTGATAATACGCTGGATCAAATGTACGAAAGATATAGGGAGTGTCGCCTATTCCATTGCGATCGGCATCGGCGCCCTGATAATCACTCCAGAAATTGCCTTCTCCACCAATATCCAGGATTTGAGATCCCCGGACTCCAACCCAAACAACAAAAACTTCTTCCTGAGGGAGGTTTTTCTTCCCCAAGAAGTCAAAATTGTTATGATATATTGTATTGTTTGAGGAGTCATAATCTATATTGCCTAAGTTCATACCGTTTAAGTAGTTAGCGTAAATTGTATTGTTATTACCGACCATTATCAATTGACGCATAACTTTATTTGCGCAAACAGTGTTGAACGAGCCTTCAAGGTACACGAGGTTTCTGAGGTCGTTTTTTGCTACTAAAATTTGTTCGCCTTTGATATTCAAGTCGCCATTTTGGCTGCTGTTTACGTTCAATGAGTTTGCGTATAGTATGTTATAGGAACCGCCTGCGTAGATTCCCCCGCCTGAACCACTTATCAGATTTGAGGCAATAGTATTGTTAGAACCAGTAAGTGATAGAATGAAGAAGCCTTGATTAGATATCGCATCTATGCTTGAATCGCAATCACGATGGTTTTCAACACTTAAGTTGTTACTTATTATTCTCGATTTATTTCCAATGATCACCAAACTCATGTTCATATTGTTGTTAGATACCTGTATTTGGTTTCCAGAAGCGGTAGCGTACCCTCCATCTGTGGTAATGGTAAAGCCTGATAAAGTTACAGCGCTTGCTTCAATGACTATTGGGCGATCATAGAACATTAAAGTTTGAAAAAAATAGCTATATGGACGTAAAGAAGGGTGAAGACTTATTGTTGTGTTGTTAGCGTTTTCTCCTATAATTGACAGTGTCTTGTTTATGATTAGTGTTTGTTCGTGGTAAAGTCCGCTTCTAACAAATATGGTGCTACCCTCGGTAGCATTACCTATTGCCGAGTTTATGGTTGGGTAATCATCTGGCACAATGATAATTATAGGATCAGCCTTCACAGTGCACAATTCAGGTATTGACGAAAACAAAAGTGCTAAAGTAAACGCTGCTATCATTAATGCTTTCTTACTCATGCTTTACATCTCTTTTCCTAGGGCGAATTAGTGCAAAAGACAATGCAATGTCTTTTTCACAATAGATATCCAGCTTCCGATGCTGAACTTCTAATTAATATAAGCGTTATTTTGCCTAAAAAGCTTGTTTGACAAAATTTCTTGTGTCAACAAATATTTTCTAACTATCGCTTTTTACCGTTTGTTTCTTAGTTGGTATTCTAGAGGGTTTCCTTTTAAGCAAACCAACTCATAGCGCCTGTTGAGGCTTGGGTTTGGTTACTGCGGCTCCTTATGAGGTTAGAGAATGGGTTGATATTGAAGAACCAGATATTTCTGATTCTCGCGTTCTCCGGTTTGCTAAAGCTACCGCTGTCATTATTGGGTTAGAACGCGCGCGTAAAGATCAAGTATGCTGCAAACGAAAGTTTATCTCATCTGGAAAAAAAGTCCGTGATTTTCAGGTAACAGCTTGGTTGCTAAGGAATCCTTGTGAAATAATAAAGTCTGCTATCAACATCGTCTTTTAATACTTTAAATATTTCGTAATTTACGTTTGATCTTTAACCACCCACATTTTATGCCTGCGGAACCTCTATTAACTAAATTTTCCATCAAATGTGCCGAAGCGAGCACTAAGTATATAAAATCGATAAAAATAATTCCTTAACTATACCTCACAACTGATCCTGATGTTTTGTCAAATTATTCATTACTTGGGGAATTTTATATATTTATGCAAAAATTTTGTGATGTCATGTTGTTTCTTTATTTAAAGTAGTTGGTAAGTTTTATTAACTTTTTTCCCAGACAAGGGATCAAGGTTGAATTTTGTCCTTAGTTAACTAATTACAATTGTATTTGGAATTCAACCTACTAAGGGAGGAAAGAGGAAAATGTTTGAAAGAGTAAACGCTATTTCAGGAAAAAAATTAAGTAAGCCAATATTTGCTTTGTTAGTAGTTTCGCTTTGCATGCTCATACTTATCGCGCCTGCTAATGCTCAGGAATATAGCTATTTATCCGCCAAAGATTTTGAACCGAATACTTTTGTTCAGAGGCAGGCAATATCTCTTCTAGACTCAGCTTTCAATTTTAATACTTCAGCATATACGATAGGCCTTAACAAGGATAGCAACTTGACTCATTACGGGCTTACAGAAGAAGAAACTGACTTTTCGTTTAAGTCCAGTCAGGGAAGCATGCGCATTGTCTGCTCGTTTGTGGGCAACTTCCTTCACCAAGTATACGTTAGTGATATTCAGGGCACTATATCTACAAAGGCTAAAACAAATGTGCTTGAGGCAACAACCGGTTTTCTACAGCGATACCAGAATTTAACAAGTAATCCTTTCTATGGCACTTTGAACGGCATGCTTAATGACATCAAGCTGCAAGAGAATAAAACAAAAATCAGCAACAACGTTTTGCTTGAGGCTACTTTTGATGATGCAGAAAGATCTAATTTTGTTTGGACTTACGTCAGTGACGCTGGAATCGAAGCTCCTCTCAAAACTATTGTCGTAAGTTACGATCACGGACAGCTACAATGCTTTCTCGATAACTGGCAACTGTATTCAATACTTGGTGTTCCAAAACTATCGGCTGCTGAAGCTCAATCAACGGCTTTAGATGCGGTTGAAAACTTATCGTATACAATAACATCTGACAAAAATGAAACAATAACAATTTCAGGGTTCAAGGTGGCAAATGTTGGAACTCCATCGCTATACTACCTTAACTATATGGATCATAATTTAGCTAGAGATGGGAAACCGCTTTCTTTGTATCCATCATGGTATGTCCAGGTTGGGTTTGATAAGGTATACCCTGGCTACGTAACAGGAGCTATAGTGCGAGTATGGGCAGATAATGGCGAAGTTAGCAGTGTCGATCCTATGATATTCGAAGGTCCAGGCGATGGCCCCGGCCAATTTAGCGATGAAAGTTTGAATTCTGGCATGGAACCAACGATAATAATTCTCTCTGCAGTCGTCTGTGGAATGCTCACTATGTTCACATCGGTACCGAAATACATCAATAGCCGACTAAGAAAAGTCCCACACTGGAAATTTATAGTGGCATTACTTTGTGTCACTGTCTCATTAGGTTCTTTGTTCGCTAGCTTTCCAAGCGCCAATGCTACTCATATGCGAAGTGAAGTTTATGCCTCGTATTATTGGCAGGTTGATGCAGAGCGAACTTACGCTTCCGCCCTTTGTGGTGCTTTAACCTTTAATTTCAGCAGCGCCGGATATGACGTTCAAAATAGTTGCGGAATTGCCACCACTCAAACCAATATGATGACGAATATAATAAACGACCAAACGTACTTTGATGAAGTTGCAATATTTCATTTCGGCCATATGAATGGGTATGGTACGGTTTTTGGAAGCGATGGCAGCACAATAACTTGGCAAAATGTAGCGGATGAAACTAGTGGGAATAAGCATTTCTTCGTAATGTTTTGGGCTTGCCATACAGCAGCTAAAAGTTATGATGATTTTGGTCCTGACTTATTTGCCCATGCTTGGGCTGATAATGACTACACTAACACAAATAGGGATGGCTATACATACCCTAACACTAGCGTTCCAAATTGCTTTATAGGATTCTTTGGTGCATCTCCCGGTTTAAGCTTCTCGATATTTAAAGACTCGCCAGTATACGGTCATGAATTCATCGAGCTGTTTTATTCAAAAGCGTTAACCGAGTTTTACTCCGTTCACGATTCGCTAAATTTGGCTTCCTTACGGCTGTTCGGCGATACATACCAACAATCAAAACTTGCAACAGGATACGAAACTTGGTGGCCAGGTGGTGGCGGGCAACCAGAAGATTGGTACAACGGTTCGATGAAAGTATATGGCAATTCCAACATAAAGCTTCATAACCTAAAGCTATCGGTCGCTGCAAAAGATTCCTACGGTAACTCAATTTCAGGCGTTCACTTTTACGTTGACGACACCTATATAGGTGATTCTGGCAGTGAGGAGTATCCCCGTTGGGGAAGCCACACGTTTAGAGCTTCTGTTCCTGCTGGCTATGAATTCACTAGCTTCACCTTCAGTTACGAGGACGGCCATACAGCTTACGGGTATACAAACTCTTATGCTACCCATTTTACAGCAAATTGTACGCTAACTGCAAATTTTAGACAGCTGCCAACTCAATACACTATAATGGCATCTTCGGATGCTCACTCAACCATAAGTCCTTCAGGCGCAGTCCCTGTAGCTGCTGGCGGTAGTCAGCAATTCTCTATGTCAGCAAATACAGGCTATCATATATTGGGCGTATTCGTCGATGGCGTAAGCCAGGGGTCAATACCAAGCTATTCTTTCGATGATGTACGAACGGAGCATACCATCTCGGTTACTTCAGAAATAAATCAGTACGCTATAACCTCTTCAGCAGGTTCAGGCGGAAGCATTAGCCCAATAGGAATAACCAATGTAAATTATGGCGACTCACAATCCTACAGCATTTCACCTAATGCAGGCTACCACATAACGGGTGTAGTGGTAGATGGCCAATCGCAAGGTGCAATAGCTTACTATGAATTCACAAACGTACAAGCAACTCACACAATAACGGCGAGTTTTGCAGAAAACCAACCAAACACGTTTACGATTAGGCCGATAGCTGGCATAGGAGGATCAATAAGTCCTGGCACAGAGCAAACAGTGAATCAAGGTTACAATAGTCCAACGTTTTATTTCAATCCTGACAGTGGCTATAATGTAGCCGATGTGGTAATAGACTCAACTACACATCTAGGGGCTGTATCAAGCTATCAATTTTTCAATGTTCAAGCCTCACATACGATACAAGCAACCTTTGAAGAAGATGACCCAACTACCTTTACTATCAGTCCATCTGCCGGTTCAGGAGGCACCATAAATCCAAGCACTCCACAAACCGTAGAACAAGGCAACAACAGCCCAACATTTAACATTACCCCAAATACTGGGTACCATATAGCCGACGTCGTAATCGACTCAACAGCCCACTTAGGGGCTGTTTCTAGCTATCAATTTACCAATGTTCAAGCGCCCCACACAATACATGCAAGCTTTGCCCAAGATTCAACGCCTCTTTTCCATGACGGCTTTGAGAGCGGAAATTTCAACGCTTGGAATCCAACAGGATCGCCCGTGACCGTTACTTCGCCAGTCCTAAGTGGAACTTACTCAGCAAACGCAACCGGACTCCAATACTGGTCAAAAACACTAGACAGTGGCCAAAGCGACCTATTTGTTGCAGGCTATGTAATGATGCCCACGATACTGTCTAACGATGAAAGCATTTTCTTCTTAAGGACCTACGATAACTCGTACATTAATGAAGTTTCAGCTGGTTTACAAATAGACAATGGAAATGCCTATTGGGTCCTTCGGACATATGACGGGGTCGACGTTTGGCATACAACCGCTACAACAATTCAAGCAAACCACTGGTACTTCATCGAAACTGAATATAACGCAAACGGTATAGCCAAGCTTTGGATTGATAATAACCTAATAACAACCGTAACAGGCTTATCATTCTCAACAAATGCCCAAATAATGCAAGCTGGGAACCCATGGAGCGAAGTCCCAGTCGGCTTCATCAGCTATGGCGATGACTACACAATAAATACAAGCTTCATTGGTTCTGAGCAGGTGCATTTTAACCTTAATATTTCGTCTAATACTGGTGGAAGTACGGTTCCTTCTGGAAATCAGCAGTATGTAGCAGGCAGTAATGCCTCTGTTACAGCTTATCCAAATGGCGGCTACCAATTGGACCATTGGGAACTTGACAGCTCAAACGTAGGCGACAGCAACCCCATAATCATCACTATGAATAGTAACCATACCTTGCAGGCAGTGTTTACGACCTCGTCATCATATATTTTCCAGGATGGCTTTGATTCAGGCAATTTCAATGCTTGGAGCGGAACCTCAGTAACTGGCGGCGACACCTTACAGCCGGTGACTTCTACTAAGCATGATGGATCCTACGGTGCTCATGCAGTAACATCAGCCAATGGTGACAATGCTAATGTTTACTATGATCTAGCGTCTGCTTTGCCGACGGTTTATACTAAAGTGTACGTTAATTTGGCTGCTTTTGAAGGAGACAGTTATCCGGTGCTGATTTGGTATCATACGTCTGGCGGTTCTAATCCGATTGCTTTTGTACGCATTACGCCTTATGGGGAGGGTACGGCGACTTTAGATGTGGCTGATTATGCAACTTCTCAGGTGTATTCTTCTGACCCGTTTACTTTTAGCACTAACACCTGGTACAGCGTAGAGTTGAAGGCTACAGTTGGTTCTTCAACGGGAGCATTGCAGGCTTGGCTTAACGGTGAATCAAAAATAGCTCTCTCCAGCTTGAATATGGGAACTAGCAACATCGGGCGCATCAGCGTTGGGGCGGCTTATAGTTGGGGTGCAGATAATCTCTACTTTGATACTGTAACCATAGACGATGCATACATCTCAGGAGGTCAGCCATCAACGTACTATACTTTATCGATTTCATCTACCGCTGGGGGTAGCACGGTTCCTTCGGGGAATCAGCAGTACGTGGCAGGTAGTAATGCTTCTATCACTGCTTATCCAAATGGCGGCTACCAATTTGACCATTGGGAACTCGATAGCTCAAATGTAGGCAGCAGCAACCCCATAACCGTGACAATGGACGGCAACCATACGTTGCTAGCGGTGTTCACCTCATCAACTTACATATTCCAAAACGGGTTTGACACAGGGGACTTCAGCGTCTGGAGCGGCACTTCAATAACTAGCGGCGACACGTTGGAACCGGTTACATCCACAAAGCACGATGGTTCTTATGGTGCTCATGTGGTGACTTCAGCTGACGGTGACAACGCCGACGTCTACTATGACTTGTCATCTGCACTGTCGACGGTTTATACTAAGATGTATGTTAATTATGCTTCTTTTGGCGGTGACAGTTACCCTGTTCTTATCTGGTATCATACTGCAGGGGGTTCTAATCCGATTGCTTTTGTACGCATAACGCCTTACGGGGAGGGTACAGCGACTTTGGATGTGGCCGACTACGCTACAGCGCAGGTGTATTCGTCTGATCCGTTTGCTTTCAGCACTAACACTTGGTATAGCGTAGAGCTCAAGGCTACAATAGGATCATCAACGGGGGCACTGCAGGCATGGCTGAACGGCGAGTCTAAGATTTCTCTTTCAAACTTAAACATGGGTACCAGCAACATTGGACGCATCGATGTGGGCGCTGCATACTGCTGGGGCGCAGACAACCTCTACTTTGACACCGTAACCATAGACGACGCCTATATCTAATGAGAGTTGAAGCGCAAGCTTCACCACCTTTTTTTCAAGCTTTTGTCAACACAGCTTTTGGCCTAGGAAAGAAAAGTTTCTTAATAGCGCGAAGCGAAGCCGCATAATTTATGCGTTAATCACTTTTACTTACCCCTCTCTCCTGTTCTGTTGATGCGTTTCAGCGTTTTTCTTTTTATGGACTTGCTCCATATAGGCCGTTTCCAAGGGATTGAGAATGAAAAAGAAACTAACCGTTCTAGCCTGCGAAAATGACTTTCCCGTAGACTTAACGTTCCATGCAGTTTCTGCCTCGCTTGTTGCCGAGTTCGCAGAAAAAATCGCCAAGCCCTACTACAACAGCAACCTGAACACAGCTTTCCAAGACCTAATCCAAAAAGCCCTCTCAGAGCAGGACTTTGTTCTCTCCCACATAACGCACATCCGCACTCCAGTGGAGGCTTAGGCGCGATGGGTAAGACTGTTGAATCTTACAGGATATGTGCAGAAGCTATACTGTGGCAGGATGTGGCTCAAGTACAGCCAAGGCCTAATCAAAGACGGCGCCACCATCGCTGGAGCAGATGAGAATGGAGTGTTTAACGCCTTAGGTTTGCCCTACCCGCAACCAGCTCAAAGAGAAGTATTTGAAAACAAACCCGCTTGGATGCCGATATAAAGATGGTTAAAATGAAACGTTCACCCTCAAAGAAACGGTATCTAAGAAAGCGGGCTTACAACTACCTTCGCCTTCACTTGCCTATTCCTAGGAGATTCTTTGAGCAGCTTAAACCCTACTTCAAAGAAGACTTCCAAGCAGACATAACAGAAGACAACACCAAAATAGCATTAACCTACACATGCTACAAAAAGAACAACGCATCCTTCAAGCAAGGGGCAGAAGCTGAGAAAAATGAAGCTTGAAGACGCCATTAAAGAACTAAAGCTCCACAGGTTGGCAGAACAGGAGATGGGACCGCAAGGAAAGAAGTGGGTTCTTACCGAGAAGGCGGTGCTTATGATTAAGGAAAGCTGGGCTTTCATGAGGGAGAAATTCCCTGACGCATCCGAAGAGGATGTTACGTCTAGGGCGTTAATTTTTCTTGTTATGGAAAGGCTGGGTCTGGTAAAAAGAAGGAACCTGGCTGATTACGTCACAGCCATAAAGACTCTTGCGCAAAACACCCAGACCCCATAGCCCAGACCGCTCCCCGCAATCGCCCCTTAAACTCAAGTTTCTGGGCCCAAAGGGCAAAAATGAGCTCGGCAATACGTTTCGGAGCCCCGAAAAACAGCCTACAAAACCCAGCGCTAGAGCGTAACAATCGGTGAATTTTCAGTTGTTTTTTACATGACACTAGCAATTTTAGCAACATGCGCAGTCGCCAAGGTTTTTGCCTAAGGCATTTCGGAGCCCCGAAACATTATACGAGGGGTCAAAACAGCCAAAGCATCAAGGGTTAATGTGATTAGGCAGTTCCGCTGCCTTCTAGTTTCCTTCCAAGGCAGAAGAGGGAACTGGAAACTTTGGCGCAGGAAGAGAAGAAGGGCATAGCTCTTTGGGCGTATCGTATCCGAGGGGCTAAGCTGCACCGCGCCATATTCCGTCTTCTGGGAGCTAAGCAGCCTCAGACGACTAGGCAAATCGGCAAAACAGTGGCCAATTTGCCCTTGCTCAAAAACACCAGCGCATCCACGGTCAACAAGAGTGTAAGAAACCTCCAGCAGCACCGATACCTCAACAGAACCCATGCCACAGAAAGAGTTGGAGGTCCAACCAACTACTATGAACTTGCGCCAAAAGCCTATCTTGCAATGCTTCTGGAAGCCCACAGCGAAGAGGAACTTTTTGAACATAACAGCGACGAAGACACATGGATAATAATCGCAGACCTAATATGGGCAATGCGAAAGCAATCCAACTAGTCTATCCAAGCCTTTTCTTCAATGCCGCACTTCGTGAAAACCCTCTTAATCAGCGCGGAAATTTGTGGCACACTTGGAAAATGCTTGATGGAGTGAGCATAACAATTAAGGTCTATCGTAAAGAGGCCTTCCCTCTCTTCGGTTTCAACGGTGAAACGTTCAAGATTTTTGAAAATTTTCGGCTTCAAACTTTGAAGGGCAACTTTTAACTTGTCCAATGCTTCTGGGGTCGTTTTTCCAACTTCAAGCATGGACATGATGTAGAGGTTTATGACTTCGGGGCTATAGTTCAAGTCAAAGCGAGTTACGGTAAGCTTGCATCCTGGCAAGGTGTTATAGGAAAACTCAAAGCGCCCCCTATCAACGTCTGCTTCGAAAACAGTAATCCAAAAACGCCCCTGAACATGAAACATCTCGGGAATTGGATCCATGTTCTTGATGTGCATGACCGCCGACGTCGTCATGTTTGCCAAGAAGTTGCTTAAGGCAACGGGAGCAGGTTTGAACTTCTCTCCGAGACTTTCCAGCCATTGGTCTGATTCGCTTAGCGATTCCAGCAACTCCAAAACCGACTTGTTTACGTCTTGGCCAAAAAATCTGCTTAGTTTCTCAAGCCGCTCATAGGTTTTGTCTGGAATGTCTACGACTAGCGTTCTTGCCATAGCGAATTAACGCATTTGATGTTTAAAAAGAATGTCAACAGTAACTTAGCAAGTTCAAATATTTACATTTTCAGACCCTGTTCTTTGAGGTGGGGGGTCAAAGAACCCGGTTCTTTGAGGCAGGGAGAAGGGCTTTATTTTTTTGGGGAGACACAGGTTTAGGTGATATAAGTGGTTAATCTTGTTGAATATTGGGAAGTGCTTGAAGAGTACACTGGCGAGAAGCTGGGTTTCTATCAGCTGCTAAAGTGCGATGGCAAAGTTGAGGTCCGCGTGTCTACGGGTAAGTTGGGCTTCAGAAAACAGTACGAAAAACCTGACGATCCAGAGTTGGCTAAGATTTTGGCTTTTTGCCGGCGCCGCCAGTTCATTCAGGTTAGCGAAAATATCCGCGACGAGGCCTTCTTCAAGTAAGTCCGCGGAGCCCCAACATTTCTTTTTTTGGGTCGTGGGAGGGATTGGCTGCGCTTACACCAGATGCATCACCCCCAGATTGCATACTTGGCACAAAAGCCAGTTCCAAATCTTGCAAGTCGGAGCCAACCCCAGAAGGCTCCGCTGGCACCAGCCCCCTATGCCCACAATGCGGCTCCAAAAAGCTCTGGCACGATGGCAATAGATACTCAGTGTTAGGTGATAAAATTCAGCGATGGCTATGCCGCAACTGCGGACTCCGTTTCTCCGATTTATGTGACCTCCAGAAGGCACATGAAGCGATGCAACAAATTGAAATGATTGAAACGAAAGCAGTAAAAAGCAAAGGAGACAAAGTACTTACTCGCCAAATATGCGTCACGGAGACGAAAAACTTGGTAGCAGAACAACAGTCAACTGAAGTTCTGCGGGGAAACAACGAAATTGGCAATATCGGCAACGTCAAAGGAAAGCTAGTAGAATTCGAGCTTTGGATGCAGAAAACAGGCCTCAGAGCATCAACCGTCAGAGGACGCCTAAAACTGATGCGTATTCTGACCAGACGCGGAGCGGAACTTTATGACCCTGAGTCATTTAAGGACGTCATCTCTAAACAGAAATGGTGCGAAGGCAGAAAAGCAAACGCAGTCGACGCCTACTCTTCGTTCCTCAAGATGGTCGGCGGCAAGTGGGATCCACCAGTCTACAAACCTGTTCGCAAAATACCCTTTGTTCCAAAAGAGACAGAAATAGACCAACTGATTTCGGCATGCAGCGACCGCGTCGCCACGTTCCTTCAGTTTCTTAAGGAAACTGGAGCCAGAGGCGGCGAAGCCTGGATGCTTGAAAAAGACTGGATCGACTACGAAACAAACACCGTTCGCATCGCACCTGAAAAAGACAGCAACCCAAGAATCTTCCACGTCAGCCATAAACTCATCGGAATGCTTCGGAACCTACCCAACGACTACGGCAAATACGTGTTTTCTTTCCCAGAGATGCCTCTAGACCATTTCAGAGATAACTTCACCCAGCAGCGAAAACGAATCGCAGAGCACATTCAAAACCCAAGGATACAAAAGATTTGCTTTAAAACGATGCGAACCTGGGTAGGAACTTGGATGTACCACAAGACCAAAGACATCCTCTACGTCATGTCAGTGCTTGGCCACAAGAACATCAAGAATACGCTGATTTACATTCAACTCGAAGAAGCGCTGTTCAAAGACGAAGTCGAATACACCTCAAAGGTAGCCAAGACAGAAAAGGACGCTCTAGTACTGATTGAAGCTGGGTTTGAGTTCGTATGCGATTTCAGCGGTCATAAACTATTCAAGAAGAGGAAGAATTGATATGGATAAAACCAAAGAGCGAAAAATAATGCGAAAAGACGTTGCCAAACGAGTTAACATCGCCAGGACAAACCCCCCGTATTTTATTTATAAATGGTGCGGGGGGTGGGATTCGAACCCACGAAGACCTGAGTCAGAGGATCTTAAGTCCTCCCCCTTGTCCAAGGGGGCACATGGCCACCTTTTTAGACCTGGCTCGGGTACCCCTGCGACCGCCACCAAAGAAATACATAGGTCTTGTTTAAGTTTTTTGCATATCCTCAACGCCGTGTATGTGCGTTGCTGTTAGAATGGGTACACCTGATGCTCTTGCATGTACGCAACGGATGCTAAAGTGCGTTCCATCGTGCACTCCTCCAAAACCACATCCGTCGCCAACCCGTGCTCTGCAATTAGGCCGGTTAGGGTTTGCCAGTCAATTTTGCCTGTTCCAATTGCCGCATGCTGATCTGCCACGCCGTTGTTGTCGCTAAAATGCATGTAAACAATGTCCTTGCCTAACTTTGTAAACCACTCTTCCAGCGGAACCTTCGAGTACACGTTCGCGTGAGCCACATCTAAACAGATTTTTAGCCGCGGCGAAGCAACTTGATCTAGAATGGTGCGGAAGATTTCGGGGTTAGGCTCCCAAACATTCTCCAACAACACCGTTCCCGAGAACCCTTCCAGCAACTCTTTCCAGAAGGGCGCGTTTTTTTCCAGCCAATTCTTCTGGTACCATTCATTCAAAATCAGTGGGTTCACGCCGCCATGAAACACGATTTTGTCCGCGCCGAGTTGGCGGGCTACGTTGATGCTGTTTTGGATGTTTTCTTTGGCGATGGCTACGATTCTGGGGTCGTTGCTGTGGATGGTGACATCTTCGTAGACGCCGTGCATGGACAGTTGACCGTTGAAGTCTTTGAGTTGGCGTTGGTGTTCGACTACGGCTTGGTTCCAGTCGATTTCGTAAACGTTTTGGTAGCCGAACGTGGCAATTTCAAGATTGAAGCCCTGCGTTTGGGCGTAGGTGACAAATTCAGGCAGAGATGCGTGGTAGAGGGGTTGCACGTAAAGTTTAGACATTAGCAGGTAACTTGTGCATCGAGGAACATGAAGCTTTGGGCTTAAGTCGGCGGCAAGATTACGTTATGTCTTGTGCGGGGTTTTATGGTGCCCTTCCACATACAGCCTAACCCTGCGCCCATGAGAATTAAGCCGAAGATGGCGCTGTAGCTATCGGGGAACAACTCAATGGCGCTGACGTTGTGGGGGTAGTAGGGGTACAGGTAATCGCTTGCCAGTTTTACCGCCGCATAAACAAAAACTAAGCCGCCCACAATCAAGCCTGCTACGCCCACCCAGAAGCGTTGCCGTTTCTGCCGCCTTAAAGCCGCGGCGATTTTGGTGCGGGTTTTGAAAAGAACAAACGCCGTTATGCAGAGTGCGGCGGCTACGCTTGCGCCAACTACCATCCATGCCGTAGAGAAGGAGACGCTGAAGTAGATAATTGCCACTGTGGAGTCGTAGGTTTGTTCGCCTGCTCCCCAGTAATCGTAGACGCCCACCCCACGGATGGTTAAGGTGTGTGAGCCCGAAGCAAGACCCGTCAGCAGGGTAGTGCCGTTGGTCGCTGTCCACGGTTCTCCATCAAGGCAGTAGGTGAACTCGGTAAAGTTTACGTAGCTGACTGGGCTGACTGAAAAATTCAGCACTATCGAACCCGAGGGGTAGATGTGGTTGTTTACTGGGGCGTAAACATCGATTAATGGTGTGGGTTGGGGATTGGCAGAAGCGGCATCGACCGCAATTATCAGAAATGCCAAAAGCAACAAGACAACAGTTGCTTGGGGTTTCTGTGGCTTGGTCATTTGCATCGATTTGTATTGGTTGGGTAGGCTTATAAAATTAGGCACGTGCTGGACACAGCAGTTGGTGTAAGCTTTAATAGTGCCCCGATTCAAATTCCCGTGAGGGAAACCATGACCTCCCACTACCTACACTGCAAAATCGCCAGCCCCTTTGACCAACTCTTCCAATACCTAAGCAAATACTTCGGCAACGTCCACAACGAACAACTAGGAACCACAACAGAAGGGCGAACGGCAGTGTTTTTGGGTGAATCCTACTTTATCCGCACAAACAGCAACGCCGCCCTCCTGCTGATTCTAAAAGAGGAAGGCGTATCGGGGTCGAGTTTGGAGGTTGTTTCGTGTGCGGGGGCGTCTGGGACGTTGGAGATTTCTTGGGGCGTCCACAGTGCGTATGTGCATCGGGTGGTGGATATCCTGAAAAGGGCGGGGCTGCAGGTGGAGGTTGTTAAGGAAGTCCCCAACTATACGTCTGTGTAGCTTGGTAAAAGAAAATAATTTTTGTTTTGAAGTGTCAATAGGGGTTTAGAAGGGTTTTTATGCCGAGGTTGCCGTCTCAGTTGTTGCGTGGGCGAGTAGCTCAGTACGGATTTCGAGACAGAAAATTTGCTCTTTCTCGAACGGACAGAGCACCAGCCTCCTAAGTTGGGGGTCGAGGGTTCAAATCCCTCCCCGCCCGCCACCTTGACAGCGCCTGTTGTGTCGTTTTGTAGTCACAGACATTCTTATTCCCTGTTTGGCTAGTTCTTTTTTGGAGATACGTATGGCGGTTGTGAAAGTTATTGAGTTAATCGGGGCTTCCCCAGACGGCTGGGAAGAGGCAGCGCAAAATGCGCTTGCACAGGCTGCTAAGACCGTTAAGAACATTAAATCGGTTTACGTCAAAAGCTGCAAGGCAACGGTGGAAAACAATAAAATCGCAGAGTACCGCGCTGTTGTTAAGGTAGCTTTTGTTGTTGAAGGCAGCTAAGTTTTCTCTCTGTTTTTCTTAGTGGCACTCACCGAACACATTGATGCTTTCTTACTAAACGGTCTGCGCAAGTTCAACCCATTTCGTATGTCGAAGAATCTCATTTCTACACCTTACCTTCCTCTTCGGATACTTCCTCCCTACAACTCAGCAGCCAACCTTGCCCTCACTGGATTCCATACACCACAGGCGACAGCCTTGCAGTAAGTTTTGGAGGTCGTTTACTGTACGTGAAGTAGGCTACAGTAACAGATGTTGCCGTCTTCAAAACTGGCGGTTTTTTAAAAAGAAAAAAAATGGAGTTTGTTCCAATTCAGGTCAAGGTGCGCGGAGCTGCACATTTTTGGTCAAGTCGCCGTTGACAGTTACGTTGTATTCGTAATAGCTTGGGTAGCTGTAGCCTTCGCTGGGAACAATGCTCAGTCGATAAGTGCCGGCAGGAACATTCACAAAGTAGTAGCCCATGTAGTTCGATGTCCAACCAGTGGTGAAGCCGTTCAACGTGACCAAGGCGCCCTGAACGGGTGTACCGTTGCTGTCGGTGATGTAGCCTGAAATCTTGTAGCCCGTTTGCAAAACGATGTTTTTAACTGCGTCTGCGCCGCCAACCACGTATCCTTGCAGGTCATAGAAGATGTAGTTTGAATCGTAAGGTGGCAAGACGTTGATGCGGTAAACACCTGCGGGCGCATAGACCGCATAGTATCCAGTTGCGTCCGTGTAGACAGTTGGCACTAAGTTTTGAGTGTTGAAGCTGACTTGTGCTCCAGCAATCGGGTTGCCGTTTTGGTCCTTGATGTATCCAGAAATTTTGAATGCAGTTTGCCCAGGGTTCGGGGTCGGGGTAGGCGCTGGGTTGGTGGAGTTGCTTGTGGTGTTTAACACGATGTTCTTTATGATGTTGCCGTTGACGGTGAAGTTTTGCTCTGTATAGACTGGCGGGGTGCCAGGTTGGGTTCGCAGGTTAAACGTGTAAGTACCTGCGGGTGCAGTTACAAAGTAGTGGCCTGAAAGGTTAGAGTACCACCCGCAGAAGTAATTATCCAAAGAGATAAGTGCCCCGCTCACAGGTGCACCTGTTGAATTAGTAATTGTTCCTGATACCTTGTAACCTACGGATAAGGTTACGTTTTTGGTGACATCTGTGTCGATGGTGAGTGTTTGGTCAGTGTAAGTGAGGTAGTTGCTGTCAAACGGAGGCCACACGGTCATTTTATAGTTGTCTGGAGGCGCATATGCTTCGTAGTAGCCAGAGCTGTTTGAGAGTACGGCGGGAATTATGTCGGGAACATAAAAGATGATTTCTGCAGCTGTTATGCCGTTGCCGCTATCGTCTAGTATGTAGCCTGAAATTTTGTATCTTGTTTCCGTTGTTGTTTGGTTTGAGGTGGGACTGGGGGTTGGTGTAGGTGTGGTTGTTGCGTTTGGTGTAGGCTCAGTTGTGGGTGTTGGAGTTATTGTGGGTGTGGGTTCTTCAGTTGCAGTAGGCGGCAAAGTAGGTGGTGGAATCTCCGTTTCATTTGAGGGGGTTGGAGTGGGCAAAGTTTGATTCTCTTCTGAATTTACCGGCGTAGCTGTTGGTGTCGGAGAAGGCTGATCCAGTAAGTCATTGTTTGAATCTGCCGTTCCTAAGTCACTGGAGAGAACCCAAAGAAATCCTGTTGCGCATAAGGCAATTAAAAACATGGTCAAGGCAGGTCTTTTCATGTTTTTCGCCAATTGCTATTTGGTTGGTTTTTGTTAAAAGCTTGTTTGACAAGATTTCTTGACAAGACAAAGTTTGTCAGCTTGCAATTTTTCTGCTTGGCTGCTTGTTCTTCCAAGCTTTTGTGGGTTTGGCTGCTGTTTTTTGTTGGTGTGTGTTGTTGGTTTGGGTTTGTTGTTTGTGTGTTTTGTTTTTTCCAGCCCTTCGAGCTTACAAAATGGTAATATCGGCTGTTTTAGGACAGCAAACCGCCGATACGCACCAAAAAAGAGGTTTTTCCCTTCAGATTCACACTTTTAATAACCTATTTTTAAATATAACACCTAAATCTACTTTGATAAAGGTCGGAGAATTATGGTGCAGCAAAAGTTGCCCGTTACGTTGATTACCGGTCGATCCTTAGAGCAAGGGGTAAACAACCAACGCGGGAAAGGATCAAAGGAATATTATGAAACCGTAACCACATGTTTCATGGACCAAAAAGACATGGCGAAACTCGGGGTAACTGACGGCACCCATGTAACCGTAACATCTTACGTCGGTTCCGTGGTTCTGAAAGTCGTCAAGTATCCAAGAGGCACCATGGAGGGAATCATGTATCTCCCCTATGGCCCTTGGGCTAATGTGATTAACAGTGACGATACCACAACCACTGGAATGCCCACCTGTAAAGGTATGAAAGTTGAGGTTGAGGCAACTCCAGAAAAACCCATTTTGAACCTACAAGAATTGTTTGAACTTTACTTTAACAAGAAGGGAGTCCTATGCCACCAGTAGTTGTAAAACCTGTAACTTGTCCAGTATGCGGCTGCGTATGCGATGACATAGAATGCACCGTGGAAGACGGAAAAATCATTCGTGCCAAAAACGCCTGCGCAGTTTCCGCCATGAAATTCCTCCGCTACAACAGCGAACACCGCGTCAAAAGCCCAATGATGCGCAAGAACGGTGAGCTAGTGCCTGTTTCAATCGATGAAGCCATCGATAAAGCCGCCGAATTTTTGGCAAACGCCAAGTATCCAGTCGCTTACGGCTGGGGCTCAGCTAACTGCGAAGCTCAACGCGTGGGCATTGCCATAGCTGAAGAATGCGGCGGAATTCTTGACAACTGTGCCACCCAATGCCACGGTCCAACCGTTTACGGTGTCCAAGCTGCTGGGTTGCCAACTGCCACTTTAGGGCAAGTTCGCCACCGCGCAGACTTGCTTCTTTACTGGGGATGTGACCCAATGAACTCGCACCCACGCCAACTTCAACGCTACACCGTGGGCGCAGAAGGCCGATTCATAAAGGCCGATTGGAACGAACGCATAGCCCGCGGCCGCGACCCTAACTACAAGCCACAAACCTTGGCTGAAATAGCTGAAGAACTCAAACAGCACCGTATCCCTGAAGTGCCTGGCAAAGCTACCGACCCCAACCTTCAAAAAACTGGCCGTAAAGTCATCAGCGTGGATGTTCGCAAGACCCGAACTTCCGAGTTAGCCGACTACTTTATCCAGATTCAGCCTGGCACAGACTTTGATGTCTTCCAAGCTTTGAGGATGCTGGTTAACGACCAAGAACTTGACGTAGACAGCGTCGGTGGGATTCCTACAGAAACTTTGCAAGATTTAACTGATGTGCTGATAAGCTGCACTTACGGTATGTTGTTCCACGGTTTAGGCTTAACAAGCAGCGCAGGCAAACACCACAATGTGGATGCAGGCGTTAACTTGGTTCGCGACTTGAACTTGAAGACCAAATTCTCCGAAATGCCTCTTCGAGGGCACTTCAACGTCACAGGCGCAACCAACGCAACTTCAAGCGCATTCACTGGGTACCCCACAGGCGTCGACTTTGCATTAGGCTATCCACGTTCTAACCCAGGCGAAACCACAATCATCGATGCACTGATGCGCAAAGAAGTGGATGCAAGCTTAGTTGTTGCAGGCGACCCCGTCTCCAACTTCCCTCTCCGAGCTGCACAACACATGGTCAAAAACCCACTAATCGTCATCGACCCCCACTTCAACGCTACCTCACAAATGGCAGACATCCTCATCCCCTCAGCATTCGTCGGCATAGAAGAAGGCGGAACCGCTTACCGAATGGACAACACCCCAATCATGCTCAAGAAAGTCGTTGACCCACCACCAGGCATCTTAACAGACGAGGAAATCTTGACTCGCATACTCAAGAAGATTAAAGAAATTAAAGCCAAAAAACTGGAGGTTGCATAACATGGCATCTTTAATTGTAAAAAACGGTTTCGTATACGACCCAATTAACGGAATCAACGGCGAAAAAATGGACATCGCCATACAAGACGGCAAAATCGTCAAAGACGTAGACGAAAAGACCGCCAAAATCGTTGACGCCTCCGGCTTAACTGTCATGGCTGGCGGTGTGGACCTTCACAGCCACATTGCAGGCGCCGAAGTTAACTTGGCTCGAACAATGCGCCCCGAAGACCACTACAAGGACTTTGAAAGCAAAACCGCTGCCACCCGTGGAGGTGTCGGTCGTACAGTCCCCTCCGTTTACACAACTGGTTACCGATACAGCCGCATGGGCTACACCACCGTCTTTAACCCTTCCATGGCGTGCTTCAAAGCAAAACACGCCCATGAAGAAATGAACGAAATGCCCGGCTTAGACAAAGGCACCTACCCGCTGCTGGGCGACTGGTGGTTTAGTCTTGATGCCATGCAACGAGGCAACCTTGACGAATGCGCTCAATACATCGCTTGGATGATGAACGCAGTCAAGGGTTACGCCATCAAAGTTGTGAACCCTGGCGGTTTGGAAGCTTGGGGATATGGCAGAAACATGCGCGACATCGACGATGAAGTGCCTGGCTACGACTTAACCCCCCGAGACATCATCCGTAACTTGGTTAAAGTCAACAAGATGCTTAACCTGCCCCACACAATTCACTTACACACTAACAAACTGGGTCAACCCGGCAACTACGCAAACACCCTTGAAACCATGAAAGCTCTTGAAGACCTCTCTCCTGACGGCAAACCCGTTGCGCACATTACCCACATTCACTACAGCGGTCTCAAAGGCGACGGCTGGATGAACATAACTGGTGCATCTGAAGAAATTGCTCACTACATGAACAACCACACCCACATAACCTTGGACATGGGGCAAGTTGTTTTCACTGACGTAACCACCATGACCGCAGACGGGCCTTTCCAACTTACCCTGTCTCAGCTAAGCGGCCACAAATGGGCTAACACTGATGTAGAAGCTGAAACAACAGGCGGCATCGTACCCTTTACCTACCGCAAAAACAACTACGTCAACGCTATCCAATGGGCAAACGGCTTAGAAACTGCCTTGCTCATTAAGGACCCGTGGAAAATCTTCATGACCACTGATCACCCCAACGGCGGACCCTTCACTGCGTATCCGAAGGTGCTTGCATGGCTCTACAGCAAGAAAGCCCGTGACGCTACCCAAAAGAAGACCAACGGCAAATCCAAGAAAAAGAGCATCCTTGCTTCAATTGACCGCGAACTCAGCCTCTACGAACTTGCCATCATGACCCGTGCAGGTCCATCTAAAGCTTTGAACCTCAAGAACAAAGGACACTTAGGTGTTGGCGCAGACGGTGACGTTGCCATCTTTAACATTAACCCTGAGAAACTCGACATAGCCAAGAAGTTCCGCACTGCCCGCAAAGCATTTGCACACGCAGCCTACACAATCAAAGCAGGACAAATCATCGCTAAAGACGGCGAAGTTTTGCAGCACGTAGACGGCAAAACCATGTGGGCAGACGTCACAATGAACAGTCCACTGGAAATTACCGATGACGTCCGCAAGAAATTCAAAGAATACTATTCCATAGAGTTCGAAAACTACCCAGTTGACGCAAATTACATCAAACATCCCGACCCAATCACAGTACAAGCGAAGGTGTAAAAAAATGACCGTAACCTTAACTCCCCTTAAAGAATTCCAACTCCCCATAATCGCACCCTGCATAACCCCCCAAAACTTCCAAGGCAAAACCACACAAGAAATCGCAGCCCTCCCCCTCAACGAAGGCAACATGCAAAAAACCATCGGTGACCTCTTCAAAGTCGAACAAGACGACACCACAACCCCAACCATATTCATCAACGGCAACGTAATCAAAGTCCGACACATCGGCCAAAAAATGAAAGACGGCGAAATCGTCATTAACGGCAGCGCAGGCATGCACCTTGGCGAAGCAATGAAAGGCGGCAAAATCACCGTCAAAGGCGACGCGTTAGGCTGGACAGGTGCAGAAATGAAAGGCGGAACCATCGAAATTTTCGGCAACGGCGGAGACTACCTTGCTTCACCTTTCCGCGCAACGGATGCAGGCATGAAAGGCGGCTTGATTCTGGTTCACGGCGATGTTGGTCACGATGTAGCAGCCTACATCAAAGGCGGCGTTCTCAAAATTGATGGCAACGCTGGCAACTTTTTAGGCTACCACATGGCAGACGGCGCAGTTTTTGTGGGCAAAAACTGCGGTGACCGTGCAGGCGCTTACATGACTGGCGGTAAAATCATTGTCGGTGGCGTAAGCGGCAGAGTTCTTCCATTGTTTGGTATTGATGGCGTTAAACCTAAAGTCAAAGTTGACGACACTCAAAGCGTTGCTGGACCGTTCTACGTGTTCATGGGTGACTTGACTCAGAAGACACGTGGCAAATTGTTCATAAACAAGGTGAACAATCCACAACTAAGCACATACGAGAAATACCTCTAAGGTGAAAACCATGGACGTTAAAGCAATTAGCGTAAACAAACTTGCATGGAAACTTGCCCAAAACCTAATCGACAACCAAGAATACTACGGCGTTCAAGTCTGCAAAACAACTGCAGGCGCCACCGTAATCGATGCAGGCATCAAAGCTCCAGGCGGATACCAAGCGGGGCTTGCCCTGACGGAAATCTGCATGGGCGGCGCGGGTCAAGCAAAACTTGACTTCAAACGCTACGGCGACTACGAAGTTCCCTCAGTCGTCATCACCACGGACTTTCCTGCAGTGGCTGCGTTGGGTAGCCAGTTTGCGGGTTGGAGAATCAAAGACGGCGAAAACATCGCCATCTGCTCAGGTCCCGCACGCGCTCTTGCATTGAAACCTAAAGACCTCTACGCGGAACTTAACTTCAAAGACACCTCCGACAAAGCGGTTGTTGTCATTGAAAGCAACGTTATGCCCTCTGATGTAGTTGTGGAAAAGGTTGCCACTGGCTGTAACGTGAAACCAGAAAACATCATGATGTTGGTTGCTCCGACCGCCAGCGTCGCAGGTCTGGTTCAAGTTGTAGGCCGCATCGTAGAAACTGGCATCCATAAACTGCACAACTGTGGCTTAGACCCCAAAGAAATTCTCTACGCTTCAGGCTATGCACCTTTGCCCGCGTTGTGTGCGGACTTTGAGGTTGCTATGGCTCGAACCAACGACGTTCTCTTGTACGGCGGAGTAGTGCACTACATTGTTGACTATGAAGACGACGCTAAACTGCAAAGCATCCTTGCTCAAGCCCCAAGCTGCGCAGCAAGCAACTACGGCAAACCGTTCCTGGAAATCTTCCGCGAAGCCGACCGCGACTTCTACAAAATCGACACCAAACTCTTCGCTCCCGCTCTGCTCATGATAAATAATAAGCGGACGGGTAAAACCCTCAAGGCAGGGCAACTTAACCCCAAGGTTCTCGCTGAATCTTTGGGCTTCTAATCTTTCTTTCTTTTTGTTATTTCTTATACTTGGTATCCTAAGCTGGCTGCTGTTTCAGTGATTTTTTTCAGCTGTTCTTGGCTCATGTGTTCCAGAAGTGGGTAGGCGTATTTTTCCTCTTTTTGTATGTGTGTCTCTATGGTTTTGGCGGTTTCAAGCAGGATGTCCGTGCGTTCTTTGCTGTTTTGGGCGGTTTCTGAGCCTGCTCTGTATCCTTTGCGGATGGTTCCGTGTTCAAGTATAAGCTCCTTCACCAAAGCCTCTGTTTCGGGACTGAGTTTTTTGATTTCTGGAAAGATAGCTTGCTCTTCTATCCTAAAATGCGTCTCAACGCCTTTTCTTAAGGCTTCCAAGAAGTCGTTGTGGAGTTCAGGGCTGTCTTTTTCCTCCGTGCGGTTACGGAGCAGGTTCAGTAAAGCCTTTTCAAGCAATTGCATTTTTAGGCTGATTTCTCTGTGGTCCTTTTTCCATGCTTCAAAGCCACTCAAAGGTCTCCCCAAATAAACAACTCTACGGTTTGCCATAAAACGTTTAAGAATCCAAAATACAGATGACAACTCATCAAGGGGGAGCTGGCTACTTTTTTGCGGCGTTTTCTTTTACTTTGAACCGCACCATTTCCTTGACCAACTCCAACGGAATCGGCTCCCCTAACGGAAACTGCACCGTTCCCTTGCTTGTCTTGTATCCTTTCAGTTTTTCTTTGAACGCTTCAACCGCTGACGCGGTGGGGAAAAAGCCGATGTGATTTTTGAATGCGGCAAAATAGACTAGGATGCCGTTTTGTTTGAAGGCGGGCATTTGGTAGCTGATTGTTTCTTGGGCGTCGGGGGCTGCTTCTTTGATGGCTTGCCGTAGTGTTTGTAGCGTGGTTTGGGTGGTTTTGGGGAAGGTGGCGATGTATTCGTCTATGGTTGTGAACTCTTTCTTGGATAACAAGTTGTTCCCTACTTATGGGACGGTTAAGGCGGTTTATACACGCTTCGCAAGTTCAGTTGTGTCAATTGGTGAGGTTCTTGTTTAGAAGCTCTAAATAAGAGAACCCGTTACCTCTACACGGGGAACCCAAACGCGGCAAATAGACATAACCCGCCTCAACCTAACCACGCGGACCAAACAAAAAATGGCTGACTACGTCGCCCAAGAAGTTCCCCTGTACCTGTTCGTCAACCGCAACTTTTGGGCTATGATTCTGTGTTCACCCACAAACCTAAAAGAGTTAGCAGTGGGGCACCTGCTCTCAGAAGGCGTCCTCAAATCCCCCGAGGAAATCGCCGAAGTCACCCTCAAAGAAGCCGAAAATACCTGCACCATCAAACTCAAAGCTGAACTCGACGCTCAAGAACGCATCAAACTTAGCCGCCTGCACACCCGCGTCATCTGCAGTGCCTGCAGCAGCTCTATGCCCTATCAGTACAACCGCAAACCCACCCAAGTCACCTGCAACCTAACCGTCCAAGCCCAAGTAATCTTCACCGCCGTCACGCAGTTGAACTCTAAGGCTGAGCTTTACCAGAAAACGGGCGGAACCCATGTCGCGGCAATTTGTAGGGCAAGTGGTGAGGTGGTGGCGTTGGCGGAGGACATTGGCAGGCATAACGCGGTGGACAAAGCTGTCGGCATAGCAGCGTTAAGTGGCGTGGATTTGGGTGCGTGTTTTTTGGCGTTTAGTGGGCGGTTGCCAAGTGATGTGGTTTTCAAGGTGGCGAAGGTGGGGTTGCCGATTGTGGCTTCGTTTGGGGCTGCGTTGGATTCGGGTGTGGCGTTGGCGCAGGAAACGCATGTGACTTTGATTGGGTTTATTCGGGAAAACCGCATGAACATTTACACTTACCCCGAAAGAATCACTCCATAACGAACTGTCCGTTTCGGTTAACTGCTGTTCTTTTATTGGAACAAGGCGTTCTGCAGGGAGAGCTAAAACAAACTCTTCCCTTATAGTCTGGTGGTGGTGCAGATGAAAAAAACGTTGCTTGCTGCAACTTTGGTTGCGTTGGGGCTTGTGTTTTCGTTTTTAGTTGTACCCGCCTTGAGTTATGCTGTGAATAATTCGTGTACCCGTGTGCGGGATATGCCTACGTCACGAGCGTACCTGCAGGCTGTGGCGGTAAATGGTAGAATTTACGCTTTAGGCGGTAGCACACTTGGCGACATAGATGCCCGCTCTAACGAAGTAATCTTGGGCGCCAACGAAGAATATGACCCTGCAACCAACATGTGGCAAACAAAAACTGCCATGCCCACCCCGCTAAAGGACTTTGCCGCCGTTGTGGTGGAGAACAAAATTTACTGCATATTTGGGGAAGTAAACGAAGTTTATGACCCCGCTACGGATAGTTGGCAAACTAAAACAGCCATGCCCGTAGCCAGCGGTTACCAAGCTACTGCACAGGTAGTTGATGGTAAAATTTACGTGTTCATTGCAGCCCCTGAACGTAACCTTAACGAAATGTACGACCCTACCACAGATACCTGGACAATCAAAACCCCAATGCCGCCCTGCACAATTAATTACCGATTAACCTCCGCTGCCGTAGATGGCAAAATTTACTTGTTTACCAACCAAACTCAAATTTACGACCCTAAAACTGACACATGGACCACTGCCGCTTCCATCCCCCGACCTCAACAGTACCAGATTGCAGCGGCAACAACAGGTATCTACGCTGAAAAAGCCATATACATTTTCGGCGGTAGAAACACTACAAACCCAATCTCCACGGCATCTTCAGTTTGGACATACTTTCCAGCAGATAACTCCTGGAGCGACGATGCTGTCCAGCTATCTATCACCCGAATGGCCTTTGGAGTAGCAGTTATCGCGGACAATTTCTTCTTGGTCGGGGGAGCGCATAACGTGTTTTTCACTCAGTTAAACTGGACAGAAAAATACGTGCCGCTATCCTACAGTTCAGCCAACATAGACTCTTCGGCAGAACCTATACCTGAGACGACAACGGTGCCTGAACCTACCTATCAACAGGACATACACCCAAAAGTCGAGCCAACGCCTCAGCAGACCACAACTCCACCAGTAACCGCTCTGTCAACTCCCCAAACTGCATATTCGGCGTCTGCTTCGCCCAATTCTATTTCGTCACCAACCCTCCCCGAATTGCCAGTTGCTTTAACTCTCATCGTTCTCTTTGCAATCACAGGTATAGTTGTAGGTTTAGTTCTGTTAAGCCTAAAAGCGAAAAAACATGCCATCCCTTAGCGTTATCCTTTCTTTTTTATATGACCGTGTGACAGACAACATAGTTAGTGACTGATATGCAGCTGAGTTTGTCTAACGGAATCTTTAGTAAACTTCGGATTAACCAAAATTTTGCCGCCGTCAAAGAACTCGGATTTGCCAATGTAGAGTTTAACATGAAATCCATCAAAAAAGAACACGACACCGATGTGTATCGGGAACAGAAAGCTCTGGCTGCCTCAGGCTTAACTTGCCTGTCTCTTCACTCTGCAGTGATGCACGTCAAAGACCCAATTGAGGTGCATCAAGCTGTCTATTACGGAAAAATTTCGCTGGAATGTGCCCGCGCCCTGAACGCTCCGCTTATGACGGTTCATTCAAATCTTTCCAAGAAGCTGCCTAAACCCGTTAGGGCGCAGTGTTTGGAGGCGGTTTTTGGGGAAGTTGTGCCTTTTGCCAAAAAATTGGGCATTAAATTGTCGTTGGAAAACCTTTCTTACACTTCGACGGGGTTTGGCAAAAACGTCGCCGAAC
The DNA here is from genome assembly GCA_964616775.1 of uncultured Candidatus Bathyarchaeia archaeon. GTDB lineage: Archaea > Thermoproteota > Bathyarchaeia > Bathyarchaeales > Bathycorpusculaceae > JADGNF01. Next base: position 22,395 of record CAZTRN010000009.1, on the reverse strand, counting down.
TCGACGAAGTTTTGGATGTGATTGACCCTGATGGCGTGATGGGGGTAACGTTTGATTTGTGCCACGCGTTGGAGACTCGGGAAGTGGACAATTTGCTTGATGCCTACGGCAAACGCATCTGCAACGTTCACATGGCAAATAAAGCCCACAAGCCCTTCCTCACCGAAGAACCAGCCTTGACGCATTTCCTGTCGCGCCTGCGCAGCTTTGGTTACACGGGACCCATAACGTTGGAACTGCATCACAGCACGTCCCGCGAAGAGTTAACCCAAACTAAAGCCCTCTTTGACCGCCTGTTACAGAAAATAACTTAGCCCTGTTTCTGGCGCTTGTTTATTGTTGCTTTAAATAAGGGGGCTATAGACAACTCTGAGCCTATCAAAGCCACGTTCTTAAAAGTTACATGAAATGCCCAAAAATTATCAATTTCCTTTTTCAACAGCCCACACCAACCAATCTCACTCAACTTTACCCGCGCACTTCTCTGGTAAGCCTTTAAAACCAGTGCTCCAATAACTTCCAATGAAGGTGCAAATGTTGAGCGAGCCCAAACCCATAATTCTAAAACTCGGCGGATCAGTCATCACTGATAAGGCTGGAGAATTAGCCGCCAAAACCGAAGAAATTAACCGCATAGCCGAAGAAATCAAACGCGCAGGAACCGACGGCTTAGTTATCGTGCATGGCGGCGGAAGTTTTGGTCACCCAACAGCCCAAAAATACGGCATCAAAGAAGGCTTAAAAGAAGACACCCAAAAAATCGGCTTCAGCGAAACCCACCACGTCATGACAGTTCTTAACGGCTTAATTATGGACGCGTTGGTGTGGCATGAAATCCCCTCTGTGAGCCTTACCCCTTCAACTTGCACCGTCACCGAAAATGGGCGCATCAAATACTTCGATGATACCGTGCTGCGTCGCGCCATGAGCATGGGGTTTGTTCCAGTGCTTTATGGGGATGCAGTGTTTGACGAGAAACTGGGTTTCACAGTTCTTTCAGGCGACCAACTTGTCGCGTACTTGGCAGTGAAGCTGGGCGCAGAAAAAATTGTCATCGGCGTAGACACCGATGGTATTTACGAAGCTGACCCCAAAACTAACCCCGCTGCCAAACCTTACCTAAAACTCACCTTAGACCAACTGAAGCGTGTCCAAGACAAACTTGGCAAAGCCCAAACCACAGATGTCACCGGCGGCATGGCAGGCAAAATCGCCGAAATCATCCCCGCCGTCGAAAAAGGCATCCCCGTCCAAATCATAAACGCCACCCGTAACCTACGCGTACTGCGTGCACTTACGGACCAGCGTATTGAAGGAACGATAGTTCAGAAGGCATAACAGTGTCTGAGGAAACCCCACGGCGCAAAGCAGACCACATCCGCATCTGCTTAAACCAAAAAGCCCAAGCAAAAACAGCCACCACTGGCTTTGAAGACATACGGTTCGTTCACAAAGCCCTGCCCGAAATTAACAAGCAGGACATTGATTTGTCGGTGGAGGTTTTGGGGCATAAGTTTAAGGCGCCGCTCATTGTGGGGGCAATGACAGGGGGAACTCCCGAAGCAGAAAAAATCAACGCCACAATCGCTCAGGTGGTGGAGAAATTGGGGTTAGGCATGGGGGTTGGCAGCCAAAGAGCCGCCATTGACCACCCCAACTTGGCAAGCACCTTCACAGTTACCCGCAAACAAGCCCCCAACGCGTTTCTCATAGCCAACGTCGGTGGCGTGCAGCTAGTTCATGGGTATGGTGTAAAAGAACTCAAAAAAGCCATCGAAATGATAGATGCCGACGCATTAGCCATCCACCTTAACACCCTTCAAGAAGCCATCCAACCCGAAGGACAAACCAGCTTCCGAGGCGTTTTGGCAAAAATCGGCGAAGTGGCCGGCGAAGTTGGCGTGCCTGTGGTTGTTAAGGAAACAGGCTGCGGAATAAGTGCAGAAGATGCAGAAGTTTTGGAGGCAGCAGGCGTCGCAGCTATAGATGTTGGTGGGTTAGGCGGCACAAGCTTTGCCGCAGTAGAATACTACCGAACTGAACAGCAAGAAAAAAGCGTGCAACGACGACTGGGCGAAGTGTTTTGGGACTGGGGCATTCCCACCGCAGCCAGCTTAGCCGAAGTCACTCAAACAGTCAAACTTCCCGTTTTCGCTTCAGGCGGCATGCGCGACGGCTTGGACGCAGCCAAAGCATTGGCGGTGGGTGCAAGTTTAGTGAGTTTCTCACAGCCCATCTTGGAAACCGCTGACAAGGGCGAAAAAGAAACCGAAAACTTGCTTTCGCTTTTCGTTGAAGAGTTACGGAACGTGATGTTTCTGGTTGGCGCAGGCAACGTGCAACAACTAGCCAAAGTTCCCCTCCTTCTTGGTGGGGAAACGGGCAATTGGCTGAAAGCACGCGGCTTTAAGACCAACTATGCCCAAAGAGGCGCACCCTAAATGGACATCGAAGCGTTTCTTAAAGAAAAAGCACCCCAAATCGACCAAACCATAGAAAAATACATCCCCCGAAAATTCACTGAAAACGCCATCCTGTTCCAAGTAGACCGCCCAAAATACAGCTGCAACGTTGAAACCCTAAACAAAGCCATCGCAGACCCCATTTGGGATATGCTGGACCGCGGAGGAAAACGCTGGCGTCCTGCCCTGTTTCTGCTTATCTGCGAAGCATTGGGCAAAAACGCCGATTACTGCTTAGACTTCGCCATTATCCCCGAAGTTGTGCACAATGGCACTTTGGTTATTGATGATATTGAGGATTCTTCAGAGGTGAGGCGAGGAAAGCCGTGCACGTACAAGATTTTTGGCATGGACATCGCCGTGAACGCGGGAAACGCCATGTACTATTTGCCGCTTGTGCCTTTGATGGAGCAAAAAGATCGCATTCCGCCCAAGCAGGCAGCTGCTGTTTACGAGGTTTACGTGCAGGAAATGATTAACCTCAGCATCGGACAAGCCATGGACATCGCATGGCACCGCAGCTTAGCCAACGCCAACGAAATCAAAGAACAAGACTACCTGCAAATGTGCGCCTACAAAACCGGCACATTGGCGCGTATGGCGGCAAAAATTGCTGCAGTGCTGGCAGGTGCTGAAGGCGAACTTGTCAAAAATCTTGGAACATTCGCAGAAAGCATCGGCGTAGCTTTCCAAATGCAAGATGATATCCTTGATTTAACGGGCGAGGAGTTTGGCAAAAAGAAAGGTGGCTTAGGTCAAGACATAACCGAAGGCAAACGCACGCTAATGGTTATACGCACGTTGCAAACCGCCACGCCAGACGACCGCAAGCGGCTGATTGAAATTTTAAACATGCACACCCCCGAACAGACATTACGCGACGAAGCCATAGCCATCATGCAGAAAAACCACGCCTTCGACTACGTGAAAAAGAAAGCAGATGCCATGGTGGAAGAAAGCTGGAGTGCCGTAGATAAGCTTCTAAAGCCCAGCGAAGGTAAGGAAAAATTAAAAGCCTTCGCAGAATTCTTGATTAAAAGAAGAATATAGCTCCGAGCGAAAATCCATGTTGCAAGATAACCAAGAACTTAGGGAACTTATCCGAAAATCCGCCCTTCTGAACGCGGTTTCCCATGACGGCAAAGCCCAAATCGGCGCCATACTGGGCAAACTTTTAGGCGAGAAAGCCGAGTTGCGAACGCAGGTCAAAGAGCTTTCTGCGGTAATTAACGAGGTTTTGGTAGAAGTCAACAACCTGCCGTTGCAAGAACAGAAACGTATTGTTAATGAGAAGTGGCCTGAAACGCAACAGAAAAAGCCGCAAGGTCCAGAAGAGAAAAAGCTGCCACCCCTGCCTAACGTAGACAAGTACAAGCAGGTGGTTACACGTTTTTCGCCTAACCCTGATTGCGTGTTGCATTTGGGGTCTGCTCGTGCCATACTCTTAAGCTACGAGTACGCGAAGATGTATAATGGCAAGTTTGTGCTTCGTTTTGAAGATACTGACCCTAAAGTGAAGCGTCCTGAGCTGCAGTTTTATCAGAAAATCCGCGACGACCTCCAATGGCTCGGCTGCAAAGTCGACGAAGAATACATCCAAAGTGACCGTTTACCAATCTACTATGAGTATGCAGAGCGCCTTATCCGTGAAGGCAACGCGTATGTGTGTACTTGTGTGCCTGACGAGTTTCGGAAAAAGATTCTGGAAAAAGCGCCATGTCCCTGCCGCAACTTGGTGCCCTCGGAACATCTGCAACGCTGGAAGTGCATGCTGGATGGCACTTACCCTGAAGGTTCGGCAGTTGTGCGCGTAAAAACCGACCTAAACTATCCGAACCCTGCTGTTCGAGATTGGCCTGCACTACGAATCATTAACACCGTAAAGTATCCTCACCCACGAGTAGGCAGCAAATATCGCGTTTGGCCCCTCTATAACCTAGCAGCAGGTTTAGATGACCATCTGCTGGGAATCACGCACATCATCCGCGGCAAAGAACACCAAACCAACGGACTGCGACAGGAGTTCATGTACAAGCATTTGGGCTGGGAGTATCCCCAAGCCATCCACTATGGCAGGCTAAAGATAACTGGCGCGTTTTTGAGTAAATCCAAAATTGTGGCAGGCGTCAGGGACGGAACCTTTACTGGGTGGGATGACCCACGATTAGCCACCTTTGCCGCCCTGCGCAAACGAGGCATCACTGCTGAAGCTATCCTAAAAATGATAGTGGATGTCGGTCCCAAACCCGCAGACGTTACGTTAAGTTGGGAGAACCTGTACGCATACAACCGTAAACTTCTCGATCCCGTATGTGACCGTTACTTCTTTGTCGCGGACCCTGTGCAGCTAAAAGTCCAAAACTTGCCCAAACCCTTTGAAGTGAAGTTGCCGTTGCATCCTGAAAAGCCTGAAAAAGGCACACGCCAATACACCATTACACCCAAAGGTGAAGAAAATATCGCCAACTTCTGGATAACGCGAAAAGACGCCGCAACCATGGAGGCAGGCAAAACAGTTCGCCTCATGGAGCTTTTCAACGTCAGAATCGACAAGGTGGGCAACGAAGTAGAAGCAACGTTCATAAGCGAATCCTACGAGGCCATTCGCAAAGCCAAAGCTCAACTTATCCATTGGATACCTGCCGGTGAAGAATACCCGTGTAGCGTAATTTTGCAGGATGCGACAACGATTGAAGGTTACGCGGAAAGTGCCTGCAAAACCTTAAAGCCCTCTGCGGTTATACAGTTTGAACGTTTCGGCTTTGTCCGAGCAGACTCAATCGAGCCAAAACTAACCGTTTACTACGCCCACAAGTAAGGAGGAAAAAGGTTGCGAAAACAAGAACAAGCCATCATCTGGCCAGTGTACTTTGATGCGGGCAAAACCCGTGAAAAAGGACGTCGAGTAGCCAAAAACTTAGCTGTGCCTGCACCCCGTATTGCTGAGATTGATGATGCCGCCCAAAAATTGGGCTTAGAACATGAGTTGATTCTTGATAAGGGCTATCCGAAGACGCCGTGGCAGAAGACGGGTATGTTGCTTGTGGAGAAGCAGGGTTCGAAAGAGCAGGTTATAAACAAACTTGCTAAGCAACTGTTGAGAGCTCGAAATGAGGCTGCACAGCACAAATAAAGTTGTGCGCTCTTTTTGGTTCCATTTAGTTTATGCAGTAGCCGCACAACACAACCTAAAACACTGAGCCCTGTTTTGGTGTTTTTCGCAAATTTTTACGACCTGTACCGCAAGAAAAAAGCAAATTTGCAGTTTCTTAGCTCCGAAAGCTAAAAAAGGCACATAAAAGTTACTTAGCGACCCGAGGAAACTTGACGTGTCGTCAATCATAGAAGACCTTATCGCAAGAAAAGTCTTCAACAGTCGTGGAGAAGAAACCATCGAGGTTGATGTAGTAACAACAGGCGGTTTTGGGCGTGCATCTGCTCCGGCAGGAAAAAGCCGGGGCAAAGCTGAAGTCGTTTATTATCCAACTGGCGGCGTGGATGCAGCCATCAAAAAAGCCGATGAACTAATAGCCCCTGAAGTTGCGGGGCTAAACGCAGATTATCAAGAAGAAATTGACAACACCCTACACGAAATCGACGGCACCGCCAACTTCAAAACTATCGGTGGAAACACGGCGTTTGCAATTTCTTTAGCTAATGCAGAAGCCGCAGCTAACAGTCATAGTTTATTGCTTTTCCAGTTTTTAGGCGGCAGCACCGCAACGCTTATGCCTTATCCGCTGGGCAACTGCATTTCGGGTGGTCAGCACGCTTTGAAGGGCAAAAGTCCTGACATCCAAGAGTTTTTGGCTTTGCCGTATGGTGCAGAAACTTTTTTGGAAGCGGCAACTGCCAACACGTTAATCCATAAAAAAATTGGTGATGCCCTGAAAAAGAAGGACAAAACCTTCACGGCGGGCAAAAGCGATGAAGGCGCTTGGATAGCCACCATTGACGGCGAAGACGCTTTTGGAATAATGGCCAAAGCTTGTGAAGAAGTGGGCAACGAGTTAGATTTTGAATGCGGCTTTGGCATTGACATGGCAGCTTCGTCATTTTGGAATGAGAAACAACAAGTTTATGAGTACGCCAACGAAGGTAAAACTCGAGACACCGGCGAACAAATCGATTACGTTAAAGAAATCATCGAGAAGTACCATCTTGCCTATGTGGAAGATCCCTTCCATGAGGAAGACTTTAAGAGCTTCGCTGAACTCACCAAAAAAGTCAAAAACTGCATGATTTGCGGCGACGACCTGTTCACCACCAACAATGACCGCTTAACTGAAGGCGCAAAAATCCAAGCTGGCAACGCCATCATCATAAAAGTTAACCAAATCGGCACCTTAACTGATGCCTTGCAAACCATCATGACCGCCAAACGCAACGGCTACAGTTGCATCATGTCGCACCGAAGCGGCGACACCACCGACTGGCACATCTCCCACTTAGCAGTGGCATTTGGCTGCCCAGTCATCAAAACAGGCGTGGTGGAAGGCGCCAGAGTTGCCAAAATCAACGAGTTGCTCCGGATTGAACACTTCTTGGGCAACCGCGCAAGAATGGCAGAATTGGCAATCTAAAAGTAACGAGGAATAAACTTGGAAGAAGAAACAAAAATCGACTCCCAACCCGAAACTGAGCCCCAAGAGGCACAGGACATTACGGTTGAGGAAATAGAAACCGAACTTGAAAACGAAATCACCCAAACCCCTGCACCTGAACCGGTAAAGCCGGAAGCTCCTGCACCTTCTGAAGAGGAGTTGCTGTTGCCCCGAGACACTTTGCTGTCCGCAGGTATCCACATTGGAACTAGGATGAAAACACGGGATATGGAACCGTTCATTTACCGTGTTCGTCCTGACGGCTTGTTTGTGTTGGACGTCAAAAAGACAGATGACCGTCTTCGTGTAGTCGGCAAGTTCCTAGCACGATTTGAACCATCCAAAGTGGCGGTTGCAGCAACCAGGCTCTATGCGCATGAGCCAGTGAAGAAGTTCTGCCAACTAACTGGCGCTATGCCGTTGGTGGGACGTTTCATTCCAGGCATGCTCAGCAACCCCTTGTACCCGAATCGTGTGGATCCTGAAATCATCGTGGTTTCTGACCCACGTGCTGATGCTCAAGCGGTTAAAGAAGCATCTGCAGTCGGCATCCCCATCGTGGCGCTGTGCAGCACTGACAACGAGTTCTCTGGCGTAGACTTTGTCATCCCAACTAACAACAAAGGCAGACGCGCACTCGCCGTCATCTTTTGGCTAATGGCACGGCAGATTCTGCGTGAACGCGGCGAACTGAGACTAGACGAAAACCCCAAGGCAACAATCGAAGACTTCGAAGCTAAAATCAGCCGGGAAGACGAAGAAGGAGACTAAACCCTTGCCAAGCCTTCGGCGTCCTGTCGTGGCTGGAATGTTCTACGAGGGCTCTGCCGAAGCGCTAACGCACCAAATTGAGGGCTGCTTTCTTAGCCCGTTTGGTCCCCAAAAATTGCCTGCCGTGAACCCTGCGGGGAAAAGGCAGGTGTTGGGGGTAGTTTGTCCGCATGCAGGCTACGTTTACAGTGGCGCTGTGGCGGCAAACGCGTATTTTTCTTTAGCAGTTGATGGAAAACCAGACACTGTTGTGGTTTTGGGTCCAAATCATACGGGGTATGGGAATCCTTTGTCGGCTATGCGGGAAGGGGCATGGCGCACTCCGCTGGGCGATGTGGAAATTGACACAGAAGTTGCGGACGCTGTTGCTTCGGAGGTGGGGCTTGTGGATTTTGATGAAGTGGCGCATCGGCATGAGCACAGTATCGAGGTGCAGTTGCCGTTTTTGCAGTATCTGTATGGCAGTGGGTTTAGGTTTGTGCCGATTTGTTTTTTGATGCAAGATTTAGCGTCGGCGATGGATGTGGGCAGAGGCTTAGCTGAAGCCTTAGCCAACCGCAACGCCGTCGTTGTGGCGTCGTCTGATTTTACGCATTACGAGTCGCAGGCAAGTGTAGACCGCAAAGACGCCGCAGCACTAAAAGCTGTGGAAGAACTTGACGAGCGGCAGTTTTATCAGGTTTTGGAGAGCCAGAACGTTTCGGCTTGTGGGTACGCCCCGATTGCGGCGTTGATGACGTATGCGAAGGCATTGGGCGCCAAAAAAGCAGAGGTGCTTAGCCACAAAACCAGCGGCGATGTCACAGGCGACAAAAGTAGCGTGGTGGGTTATGCGTCTGTGGTTATCAAGAAGCCATAACGGCTGAAAATCAATTGATACTTCAAAGTGTTTCTTTCACAAATCGCTCTCTTTCTGTTGGGTGTGGCTTGTCTATAGCCCCCCTTATTTAAAGGGGGAACTTTAGACCTTGACCACAGGCTCAAACTGCGTCCTACTGACGACAAGCACATACAACAAATTAGAGAGACAAAAACAAGATGGATATACGGTAGCATCTACTTGAGTATTTTTACCCAACAATGCTTTCCCCCTTTAGTCAATAAGCGTGAAAGTGTTTTTTCTCTTTAGCAGTGTCAATATTATTGTCACAGATGAAACAAGAATTATGGCGATTACTGCTATGCTTGAGATCTCAGGAATTGGAGGTGACGGCGAAGGTTTGTCTCCATAATCTGCTGGCGTGTATTCAAGAACCTCGGTAAGCCAGTTACCTCCTTGTCTGCTGCTATCTGCGCCCCCTAATATGAACAACTTGTCGTTCAGATTTACGCAAGATAAACCAACGCGTGCCGTTGGAAGCGGAGTGCCAAAAGACCAATTAGCTGTCTGTGCATCATAAACCAGAGTTGAATCGACAAATCTATCATCAACACCGTAACCCCCGAAGGTATAAAGCCGCTGTGGCGCCATCAAACCACTAGTTGCCACGGCAGCGATAGATGAGATGTTTACAGGCATGGATTTTCCTTGTGTCCACGAATCAGTTAACGGGTCAAAGATTTGGACAAGATTCAGACGTGCGCCAAGAAAGCTGCTGTTACTGTTTACTCCCCCAATAATGTAGATTCTATTATCCAGAACTGCTGAACCGTAATATGCTACTGCCACTGGGATTGGCTTCATCTCGGACCAAGAATCGTTAGTTGGGTCGTAAACTCTGTTAAATGAAGTTGCCGAAAAATATGGCGGATAGATTCCTTGGATGCCGCCAATAACGTAGATTTTACCATCAACCTCATTTGCCTGTACGCCAGTCAACCAATTAGGCATACGTGCTATAGGTGACCAACTATCGCTAACTGGGTCGTATGCTTGACTTGCTAATACATCATATATCTTGTTGTTATATGTCGCAATTGCATGGATACCTGTATAATTTAGCGTCTGTGCCTTTTCCACCCAACTGTTCAAAGTTGGGTCATAAACTTGCATACATTCCAAGTTGTCGCTAGAACTTCCTATCGCGTAAATCTTGCCATCAAGCACGGTTGCTCCTTCGTAAGCAATGCCAGTCGGATAAAGTAAGGGCGCCTTTGTGACCCACATGTCTGAACTGGCTGCCATTACGCAGAATATGTTAGGACCGATTAATGCACAAGCAAACACCAAAGTGAATGCTGTAGCTAATGCTTTTTTCATCAGCCCTTCGTCCTAAAGAATTAACTGCGCACGCCTATTTTTTCTCTTCCTAAAACTGTAGACTTAGCACAATAACTGAACTACTGCTATTAATGCTAAGTTGAGTGGCTAACACTTCCTTTCCCATGACATTTTTCTGCCATAATTTGACTGTGTAGCTGCTGGTCACCGTAAAATCTAATTGTTATAAGAACTGTAAAGCAAAACAGGTAAACAAAAGTAGAAAGCTTGCTTAAAGCAAGCTAATGTTTTCATTTTCTATTCGAACTTTACTGCCTGTTTTGATTTGTGTGATGTCGATTTTGTCCACGGCGGGGATTTCGCTGATGATGGCGCCGACGGCTATGATGGTTTCGCACTCTTTGTTTATCATGCCTGCTGGGGCAACCCCGTTCTTCTTCAGCCTATATAGCGTGTAGCTTCCGACGGTGCTGCCTTTGCCCTGTGGGAAAACCAAGATTTTGCCTTTAACGCTGACCCCGTTGAGTTCATGCCCTTTCTCAATAACAGTGCCTGTGTTGGGGTCTACGCCGCCATAGAACGAAATCGGCATAGTCGTAACCAGTGCTTCGCCTTCTGCGACGCCTTTGCATATAATTCTGCCTTTCAATTCCATTTTCCACTCACCGCCGCATCAATACATTGCTGGATGCTGCCCATTTTTGTTTTCATCAAGTTCTGCCTCGAATAGAAACACCCCTTCGCCGACGTCGTGGCTAAGGCTTTGAATCTGCCTTTCAGAGGCGCAACTGCCATACAGGTGTCACATGCAAATTTGCCGCCTGCCGCCTCAATGACTTTAGTGTAGCCACGTATATCCGAAAGCTGTTTAGTCGTTCGTGATGTGGCGACCCACAGTTCCGTGCCTGCTTGGACCGTTTTGCCCTTCAAGAGGTCAGCGATTTCGGCAATCTCTTTTATGCTGCAGTGGGGACAGCCAACGCAGACAAAGTCAATGTCGTTGACTTGGTCGTTGATGTTGTCGTAGGCGTTTTTGAGGTCACTTTCCTCGATAGTTAGGGTTTCTTTGGGGGCTTGCATGGTTTCGGAGGCTGGCGTGATGCCTTTCATGTAGAAAAGCGGCTTTGCCCCGTAAGTGACGACGGATGCACAGAAACTTTTGAGCTCGTCCACTTCTGTTTCTTTGATGCCTGTGATGTAGGAGATTTTGTTTTCAGCTTTTTTGCCTATCGCGTAGCCTAACGCTCCCCAATCCGACAGCTTCGGCAAAGCAGCATTAACCTGAACGTGCACATCTGGCACGCGGTTCTCGTCTAAGTGAAGCCCATAGCAGGGGGTTTTGCCCACAAACGCCGCCGCCAACGCGCTTGGTCCACCTTCACGGTTGGTTTTGGCACCTAGAACGCTGTTCGCAAAAGTAACCGCTGAAGACTCCGACCACGCCACATGCTCACCGTACCTTGGCAGGTTCCCAATCAAATAGGGCGTGCAGGTGCAGCTTACAAGAATACCCATCCGCTCAAACGCCGCAATAACTTGGTTCTGTTTGTCTGCAAACTCTTCGCTTATCCCGAGTTGACGCCAATTTTCCAAATCCATCCCCGCAGGGTTAAGAGTAGTTAGGACTTTGACTTTGCCATCCTTAGCCAGTTCATTAAGAAATTCAAGCCCCGCGTCACCCAAGTTATGGTAGCTGACGCCTGCGACTTGAACCGAGCCAACTTTAATGAGACTTTCCGCGCCATAAATGTCGCCTAGGGCAACAAGGATTTCCATGCTTTTGCGGACGGCATAGCCCTGTTCGCCGTCAAGCATCCGTTGTTCTTCGTTTGTTAACTTCATGGTTGGTCACTTAGAGGTATTGGTTGAGGTCTATTTTGCGGTATTGCTCCTTCGTAAAGCCCTTACCCGTTGCGCTGAAGGGGATGGTTGCGTCTAAGCCTGCTTTGGCGGTGGTGGCTTTTTTGCCCTCCGAAAGGTCACCTGACGGGTCAAGACTTGAACCGGGCTGGTTCGAGAGGATGACGGCGTTTTTGTCGGCTTGGAACCGCGTCGATATCGCCCATTCAACGTCGTGGGGGTCGTAAATGTTGATGTCATCGTCTACTATGACTACGTGTTTGAGGGATTTGTGTCCTTCAAACGCTGCGGTTATGGCTTTTTTGCCGTCATCTGCATTCACTTTATGGATTTGTACAATAGCGTGAAGCCAACTGCATCCGCCTGGCGTAATGTAAACATCCTTACACTGGCACACTTTGCCCACTTCGTTAAAGATGGTCGGTTCTTTGGGCATGCCCATCAAGAACTTGTGCTCGTTTCTGCCTGCAAGAATGGTTTGGTAAATGGGGTTCTGGCGGTGGGTTATGCATTTGATTTCGATGATGGGTTGTTGGCGAACCTTGTCGATGGTGCCTGTTAAGTCGAGGAAGGGTCCTTCGCTGGTTTTTTCCTTAGTTATTTTGCCTTCTAAGACGTATTCGCAGTTGCTGGGCACCTCCAAGTTCACCGTCTTGCACTTTACCAGTTCGAGGGGTTCGAGGGCGTTTGCCATGCCTAATTCATCCACCCCCATAGCTAGCGAAGTGGCTGCAGCAAGCAAAACCGAGGTGGAGTTCCCGATGCATATGGCAATCTCCAACTCTCCGCCCGCATTCTTCAGCGCCGTGTCTGTTCCACGGTTTTCTACAATACGCACAGCAAAATGATTCTGGTCAAGCAACATCAAACGGTGGAAACACATGTTTCGCATACCCGTTTTGGGGTCTCTGACAATAGAGACTGCACTGGGAATGTATTTGCTACCATCTTTCTCTGTGTAACGCATAATTGGCAACTTGGCCAAATCCACGGTGGTTTCGACAACTTCTTGGCAGGGCGCGTTCTCTGTCATTTTTGGCGCCACAGGATTTTCGATAGCCGCTGATAACTTGGGCAGTAGTTGGTCTTTGGTTGTTCCGATGGCGCGGGCAATAAGGTCCTTAGAAGAAACCAACCCTGCAACCACGGGAACGGGGGCTTCTTTCACGTTTGTAAACATGACGGGTTTTTCGCCAAGCGCTTCAACGACGCTGGCAATTTCGTACTCGGTGGATATGGGTTTGGTGATGGTGGTTAATTCGCCTGTTTTTTGGAGTGTTTCGATAAAGGTTCGTAAGCCCAAAGTGTTCGCCTCGCTTGAAAATAACCCCTGCCTGTCTTAATAAGATAATCGACTAAACCCACAAGCCGAAGCATGAACAAAAAATGGTTAGGCGCGGTCAACAGATTAATATTTCCAGCCTGTTCTTGTAGCCATTAACCTCGGGGTGTTCATTGGTGCAATGCTGGCTTAGCTTTTTGGGCAATCCCTTTGCGGGAGCGTTTTAGAAATGAAAATTCGCGTTTTAGGCGCTGCACGAGAAGTCGGCGGCTCTTGCATTGCAGTCGAAACCCCAAACAGCAAAATCGCCTTAGACTACGGCATAAAACTCGAAGGCATAACCGATGAGTACCCTAAAAACTTCGACGCCATCTTCATCAGCCACGCCCACCTTGACCACTCAGGCAGCCTCCCACGACTCTCCAAATCGCGCAATCCCCAAAAAATTGTGGGTGCCAAAATCACCCGCGACGTAACCGTGGATTTGCTAAAAGACATGATTAAAATCCAAAGCACCAAACGCGACGGCGAACTCTATGACCTTTCAGTTGCAGACAAAATTCGAGACAGCTGGATTGTTGCCGACTCCTACAAACTTGCCGACTTAACCGTGTCCATGCAGGATGCGGGACACGTGGTGGGCGCTAAAATCACCACGGTGCGTTCCGAAGGCAAAACCGTTGTTTACACAGGTGACTTTTGTGTGCACAACACCGAAATTTTAGTGGGCTGTAACCTGAACGTGTTGCCTAAAGAACCTGACGTGCTTCTCATGGAATCCACGTATGGCGGCAAAATCCGCCCTTCCCGCGCCAAATTAACCGACCAGCTTCTTCAGCAACTGCAGGCGTCCATGAAGGTGCACCAAAACGTGCTGATTCCCACATTCGCGTTTCATCGTTGCCAAGAAATGGCTAAACGCATCGACCAAGCCATCCAAGACGGCACCCTGCCAAAATATAACGTTTATGTGATTTCTAAACTTGCCCACAAAGTCACTGCGCACTTCAACGCTAACACGCAACTGTTCACTCCTAAGATCCAAAATCAAACCAACCCGTTTGAATACACGTATGTTAAGCCGCTGGAACGAACCTCTGACATCCAAGAACCCGCCGTTGTCATTTGCACTTCAGGTTTTGGACACGCAGGCGCCAGCTTGACGTTGCTGGAGCAGTGGGCAGAATCTGAAGATGCCACCGTCATTTTAACTTCGGGTTTTCTGCCTGAAGACAGCCCCTTGAAAGCGGCAAAAGAGAAACGCCGTTTCAAGTCCTCCGAAGGCGACATGGTGGAGGTGGCAGCGAAGATTGTGACAATTGAGCTTTCGGGACATGCAGACCAGTCAGAGTTGGTGGATTTGGTGGCGATGTTGAAGCCGAAAAAGACGATGCTGGTGCATGGTGACCTTGAACAAGCTGAAGCGCTGGCGCAGAAACTTTCGGGTTTAACTGAAGTTTGTATTCCCGAAAAACAAGAAACCTTCACCATATAACCGCCGCATTAGTTGCTTGCAGTTACCCTGTTTTGGTTAGATTCCTGCGAGAAGAACAGCAAATATGCCGCTTAAAAATACGCCGGCAAAGGTGCCTGCGCCGCCGATGCTTGCCACAAGCGCCCCAACTTCGGAATCGCCCGCAAATTCAACAAATTCGCCCAATCAACGTTCCAAGCACACCTGCCACATACGCCTTCACATAAGGTTGACTAGGCGCCAAAACCACTCACAACGAAAACCCCACATTCGCAAAAGCCACACCAATTATGCCGACAAAAACCAACCCCGCCAAGCTAATCAGCAAAAGAAACAAAACTACAAAGAACAGTACGCCGTGGTGGAAGTAGATGGTTTTTTGGCTTATGTCGCTTCTCCACCCCTTACTTGGCAGCGGAGCTTGTTTGGTTTAACGGTTAAAGAAAAACGAAAAGAAAGGGTTAGGGTTTTTTGACGCCGACTTTGGTGCGGAGCACTTGGAAGCCAGCTTTTTCGATGGCGGACGCCACTTTTTCTTGCAACTCCCCGCTTGGAGTCAGTGCAGTCATGCAGCCTCCTCCGCCTCCCCCTGTCAACTTTGCGCCCCATGCGCCTTCTTTGCGGGCGATGTCTACCAGTAAATCCAGTTCCTTGCTGGAAACCTCGATACCTTGCAAAATTGTGTGGTTTTCGTTCATGAGCTCTCCCACACGCTTAAAATCGCCCACTTCCAATGCTGCTTTGCCTTCTATGGCGATTTCTTCAGCCCGCTTAAACAAGGGGTCATATTTGGCGGGGTTGGCTTTTTTGCGTTCGGCGACGCCTTCAACCATGGCTTTGGTGTCGGCGGTTTTGCCTGTGCTGCCGATGACGATTTCAACGGGCTGCTTTATGATAAGGGGGTCAACGAGGTCGGGTCCGCCTGCAAGGTTCTTCTTAAACCACATCATTCCACCGTAGGTGGCGGCGGTGTTGTCGATGCCGCTGGGGTTTCCTGCGTAGGCTTTTTCAGCTTCGTAGGCGACTTCGTTTATGCGTTTGTCGGGCAGTTGGAGGTTAAATTCTTCACTCATGGCTCGGGCGATGGCAACGCTGCTAGCTGCAGATGCGCCCAGTCCGCTAAAGCCTGGGAGGTTGCCGCCAATCCATATTTCCATCGCTGTATCTGCTGGTAGCCCAACTGCTTTGAGCATGCGTTGGATGGATTCGATTTGCTGGAGCTTTTTGGATTCCGCATAGCCCTTGGCTCCTGAACGTTCATCGTTGATAACTAATCCTTGGGCGCTTTTTTTCACTTCTGCATCGGTTTTGGCGTCGGTGGCGCAGACAATGCCTGGAACGCCGTGAACCACGAAGTGTTCGCCGAAAATGATGACTTTTCCGTAACCTGAACATTTACCCATAATTGTCCCTACGGAGAGGATGTAAGTTTAAAATAAAAATGTTCGTTTACCACCAGCCCAGATGCTAAAGAAAAAAGAAGGCATTTCGCCTTTTACTGGACGAGATTCATTTTTTGTCCGCAACACACTAAAACGCCCACACCTTTTTCAAGGACTTGGACTTTGTTGCCGCAGATTTTGCAGACATAGGTTTCTCCCACATTAGTCACCAGCTACACCTCCTTTTGGTTTCGTGAAAAAGGAAAATGGGGGTTTATTTTGGCAGTTCCTTTTTACAGAGGAACCAGTCGACGCATTCAAAGCCTTCTTGGGTGCGCTTCTCCGCGCCACTCGTTGTTAGTGGTGGAGGAACGATGACTTTGTCGCCGGGGCGCCAGTTGGCGGGCATCGCAACTCCGTGTTTGTCAGCGGTTTGTAAGGCATCGATGATGCGCAATATTTCATCCATGTTTCGTCCGACGTTGAGCGGGTAGTAGACCATGGCTCGAAGTATACTTTCGGGGTCAATGATGAAGACGCATCGGATAGCGCTTGTGGTGCTTTCTTCGGGGTGTATCATGCCGTAGAGTTGGGCGACTTTCATGTCAAGGTCGGCGATGATGGGGAAGGGAATTTCGACGCCGAGTTTTTCTTTGATTCGGCGGACCCAAGCAATGTGACTATAGATGCTGTCGATGCTTAAACCAACAAGTTGGACGTTTCTCTTGACGAGTTCGTCGTGGATTTTCGCGAAGGCGACGAATTCGGTGGTGCAGACAGGGGTGAAGTCTGCAGGGTGAGAGAAGAGTATGACCCATTTGCCTGCGAGGTCAGAGAGTTTGAGGGGACCATGGGTGGTTGTGGCTTCGAAGTATGGGGCGGATTCGCCTATTCGGGGCATTCTTGGGATATTTGTTTGTTCCATATTTTGCACCTTTTTAAACTGATTTAAAACTGCAACTTAATTAACCAGTCAAGATATATTTGGGTATCGTCACCATAACGTATCAAACCGTCAAAAATGGTGCGGAATTAGGAAAGAAAAATATGTTTGCCCCCAAAGACACAGACCAAAAAATCCTCCAAATGCTCGAACAAGACAGCCGCCAATCTTTTAACGACATAGCCAAACAGCTCCACCTCAGCGAATCCGCCATCCGCAAGCGCGTTCTCGCATTACAAGAAAACGGCATAATCAAACGCTTCACCATCCAAATCGACCCCCAACGTCTAGGCTACAACAGCGTATCCATCGTCGGCGTCGATGTCGAACCCACCAAACTGCTTGAAACCGCCCAAAAACTGTGTGACTTCAAAGAAGTTCGCTCCGTCGCCACCTCGACTGGTGACCACATGATTATGATTGAGATTTGGACCAAAGACGGACGCGAACTCACTAAACTGGTTTCAGAAAAAATTGGCAAAATCGAAGGCGTCATACGCATCTGCCCTGCCATGGTTTTGGAAAAATTCAAAGAATAACCAGTACTCGACAGGTGCGTGTTAGGTTTGTTCTTCGAGCGCTTTGTTGAACGCGCTAAACCGTGATCTGTTGGCAAGGAAAAGTATCGTTATGCCTCCTGCAATCAGGCTGATGCCTCCTCCCAGACCAACGAGGTTGTATGCGTCCCAAGAATGGTGAACTTCGATGTTTACTTGTTTTTCTGCAGAATCAGGGTTGGACAGGACCAGATAGACATGGTCAGCTGAATTGCCGATTATGTTCCCGCTTAAGCCTTGCGAACCCTTAACATTGGACCAATGCGGCTCATATTGCCCTTCATTAAACTTGGCAAAATCCTCATCCGAAAGCACAACCGAATCTATCGTGCCGTTCTTAACTGTTAACATGAACGCGTAGCTGCCTGGCTGCTCGTAGACGATTGATTCGTTTAGGTAGTCGCCGGGGAGCAAGGTTAGCGAATATGTGGACACGATGCCTTGGTGGTGGTTTATTTGGGCAAAGTTGCCTTCCACAACTATCCCTGAAAAAATCAACGTAAACGCGACAACTACTAGAAGTGTGCGTTTGCTTACCCAAAAGGCAGCACCTAATCCCGAAACCGCGCCTGACGCTACTAGAAAAATGCCTAACCCCAAATTGAAGCCGTTGTAGCGGTTTTCAGTTTGTTCTTGGTAGATTGTTAGTGACACTTCTTTGCTGGTAGGCGACGCGGGGTTCCAGAAGATATAGTTCATTTTTTCGGTGAGGGCGTTGAGTGGCCAGGTCTCTTCGTAATCTGAGGTACTTTGGGCGATGACGGGTGTGGGCATTTCGTGCCATGTTGCTTTGTAGGAACCGTTGAGGTATGCAGCGTACAGTTCGTCAGTTAGGCTGGTTTCTCGTATGGTTCCGTTGCTTATTCGGATGGTGCAGTAGTAGTTTTCTTGGGATGCGTTGGGCTGAAGTGAAAGGTATCCGTATCCGTCTGGGGCAACCACAATGGATTCAGTTGACACCAAATTGTGGTGTGTTACTTGGCTAGAATAACCGTTAATGCACGATACTCCTGTGAAGATAAGGGCTAGGGCAAGCAGCATGATTGCTAACGCGAACCCCTTTTTGAATCGCATACCTATCGCTAACTCCATTGGTTATTGGATAGAAAATTACTTGTGCGTACTATACTGGTACGCCCAACGGTTAAACCCAAACTTTCATCTACCTCATGCCGTGCAGCAAGCATGGAACAAGCTAAAAACGTCGCAACAGGCTTCACACTAACCGCAAGTGCCATTTGCCTACTCATAACCTTCGCAAAAATGACCACTTACTGGAGTTTATGGCTCGGCGGACTACTTTTACTGGCATTAGCAGTGCCTTTCTTTGTTTCCTGCTTCATTAAAGCGAAAGGGTTCCAACAAAAACAAACGGCACAAATCCGGGTCAAACAAGCCAAAAATTTCCTAATGGGCATACAAGGTGTAGGGTTTGCTTGCTGGTTCTTCGACGTAACCTCCACCATTTTCAACATAGACATCAACCGAAACAGTATGGAAATGAATCCACTCGGCTGGCCGTACAGCGCACCTGCAGCCTTGGCGTTCTATGTGCCCATTACGTTTGTGGCTTATTTTTTGTTATTTAAAATGAAATCGAAGGCGTCGTTTTATGGAGCGGTTGCGGTTTCTGTTTTGTCGCTTTTCATGGCGGTACGAAACTTTGGTGCAAGTTTGTCTAATTTTTCAAGTCTGCGTTCCGCTTCACCCGCAGCGGACTTAGAAATTCTATTCATCTGGGGCACAATTGTGGTTGTTTTAGCTGGACTAAATTTAGGTGCGATATTAAAAACCAGAAGGCACAAAGCAAGTTGATGTTACTAAAATTGGGGATTAATTGAGGTTATAATTAGCCAGTTTATTCCTGCTGAACCGATAGTGCAGGAACGCTGCCGTGAGAGAGATTGTTCCAAAGGCGGTCAACAATACTGAGGCAATCATGTTTAGGCCTCCATTGCTACCGTCATGCAACTGGTTTTTGTTTTTTCGGTTTCTCGGGGTTTCCAAATTGTTTCTATTTCCATGTTTTTTCACATCTTTTTTCGATACCACTACTATAGGCTGGGTAAATATAAAACTGGTTGAGAACTGTTCATAATTATTATGAAATACTATATAATTGCCCAATTGTTGCGTTTAATTATGGACAATTATTCTCACAAAAGTTAATGCTCCTTAAGCATGTCTCGGTCATGTTACTGTCGAAGAACTCAAAAAAGAGGCCGCCGCTAGGCGCCCGAGCAGTTAATTTTTTCCAAAACAATGGATGTTTCAGTGCGGATTACCGTGGGGTCTTGTTCAATTATGCGGTAAACAACTTTGTTAATTTCCGCAAGCGTCGGCGCCTCTAACACCACTATGGCATCAAATCGACCCAGTATGGCGTGGGCGGCGATGACTTCCTTTGTTTTTACTTTTATTCTTTCTACAACTTGAAGTGAGGTTCCTGGTTTGGTGTTTAATAGTATGTAAGCCATCATGCTTGTTTCCTCGTGAATTGCGTTTGTCCAACTTTATCAGGATTGGGCAAACTTGCGATATAAGTTTTGTTTATTTACTGCACAGATTTTAAGTATTGTCTTTTTTTGTTTGACTTTTGTCGGTATGATTGCAGTGAGTGGTCTTTATAATTTCTGTCCACCCTGAACAACCAGCAAAACCTGAAGAACACGATAGATGTTGGAAAACAAGCCGGGCACTGCAGAAATATCGTGCCCTAATCTGGCTCTTTTGGCTTGCTTTCGGGCAAAACCTAATACGTCTTGATGAACATTAAATAAAGTACTATCTAATGGCAATTTTGAATTGCGGGCAACAGCGAACATGCACCGCAGAACCATGGGGAAAATCGCTGTGTTCAGTGGTTTCCTTGGAGCGAGACTATCTCAATCCCACAACACTTATATTGCGGCTCGGCGCTTCTAACTGTTCCAGCAACATCAAGTTGCCATCGAAAAAACAGATGCAACCCCCGTCCTAATCAGATTGGGGTGAAGGGTGAATGGGCATCTTTCGCACAGAAAGCTCACATGACACCATGCATAGGCCAAAGCGACGCAACAACACAATAACGTAAGGTTTCATCAAACGCCAATAGATACCACCAAGGCTCGGACATGCCACGCTGTCTGGAGAATGGCTCGGCTTGAAAGCTGATGAAGGGCGCGGCAAGCCGCGATACCGCCTCGGGTAGGCGCACGCAGCCTTCGAACCGAGGATACCTGAATGGGACTTCCTAGAAATGCTCCTTTACGGAGCGGGTACCCCCCGAACGGAAGCATCTTAGTAGGGGGAGGAAAAGAAACCAAACACGGGATTCCCTTAGTAGCAGCGAGCGAAATGGGAACAGTCCAAACCGAATCCCGCAGGGAAACTTGTGGGAGATGTAGGGTTAAGGGCCCCGCTTCCTCTTCCCTGGTTAAGCTGAAGTGGCCTGAAATGGCCCGCCAAAGAGGGTGACAGCCCCCTAAGCATAAGCCAGAATGAGTTGAGCAGGTGTCCCAGACTACCGTACCATGGTTTTGGTGCGGAAAATCGGGAGTCACCAACTTCCAAGACTAAATACATTTCAAGACCGATAGTGCACTAGTACGGTGACGGAAAACTGAAAAGTACCCCGGAATGGGGGTGAAAAGTGCCTGAAACCAGACAGTAACAGACGTGCGCGGCCCAGAAGGGTAGATCCTTTTCAAAGGAACCCGCCGTGAGGCGGAAGTACGAGAGAAGGGGACCAGGGTTGCGCGTTCCGTCTAGAAACACGGGCCAGGGAGTTTATGGTTGTGGCAAGCCTAAGGGCTAAAACCCCGTAAGCATAGGGAAACCGATAAGCACGCAACTCCGCAAGGAGCCAGGTGCAGGGTCTGAAAGGGCCTGGAGTCACAACCATACATACTAGAAACCAGACGATCTATCCCTTGGCAGAGCGAAGTTAGGCGAAAGCCTAATGGAGGCTCGTAGGGGTTCTGACGTGCAATTCGTTCCTCAGACCTGGGGATAGGGGCTAAAGACCAATCTAGTCTGGTGATAGCTAGTTCCACCCGAAGTAGATCTCAGTCTAGTGTCGAGCGAGGCGGCTAGTGGGGTAGAGTACTGATTGGGAAACAAGGATCCGAAAGGGTCCACTTCGCTTTCAAACTTCGAATCCACTCGCACCGTAGACCTCGAAAAACGGGTTACAGGGGGTAAGCTCCTGGACCGAGAGGGGGACAACCCAGACTGAGGTTAAGGTCCCCAAGTGCTGGCTAAATGTCAAACCGAAGGGCGTCGTCAGCCTCAGACAGCGGGGAGGTAGGCTTAGAAGCAGCCATCCTTCAAAAAAAGCGTAACAGCTTACCCGCCGAGGCTAACGGCCCCGAAAATTGACGGGGCTAAGCCAGCCACCGATACCTCAGAACACATTTACTTTGTGCTGGTAGGGTGGCGTCCTAGTTGGGCAGAAGCTGGGCTGTGAGGTCCAGTGGACCGATTAGGATTGCAGATCCCGGTGGTAGTAACAGCAAAGAGAAGTGAGAATCTTCTCCGCCGAAGGGACCAGGGTTCCCCGGCAACGATCTTCAGCCGGGGGTAAGTCGGTCCTAAGACAAGACTCAACCGATCTTGCCGAAAAAGGGAATCTGGCTAAAATTCCAGAACCATAGAGATACGTGCGGCAACGCAAGCTTAGTGTCTGACGCTTCGGGATACGCCGAGCAGGGCTGTCGCCTTGTTTAACTGTATAAATCTGGGGAGTGCCGTAATGGCGAGAACCAGGTGAAAGCAGGAATAGCCGCCCGTTTTAGGGAGGTTCAGCTGATTTCTGGAGCCACTGAAAAGGGCGCTAAGAAGGATCCTTTATGATCGTACCTAGAACCGACACAGGTGTCCCTAGGCGAGAAACCTAAGGCGTGTCGGGTATACACT
>CAZTRN010000008.1:0-79708 GCA_964616775.1 uncultured Candidatus Bathyarchaeia archaeon | reverse complement strand
TGACTGAGTCTCCAACTACAACCACTGAGCCTACTGTTGAGCCTACTGCTACTTCCAACAGCGGTATTCCGATGGAATACATCTATGCTATCGTTGCTGTCATTGTGATTGTTGTCATTGCTGTCGCAGCATACATCTTCACAAAGAAAAAGTAAACACACAAAAGGGAAACTCTCCCTCTCTTCTTTTTTTGTTTCAACTAAAAGTGCATTAACTGTGAAAACGTTAAAAAATGGCCGAGAGGGTCACTGCACGATGTCCCAAAACATCTCCTCCATGTTTTGGCTCCGCCCCGAGCAGAACCCCGGCAATCTTATTCGTTCCAACAACACCTTTTTAGCAATGCCCGGTCGGGTCTAATCAATTTAGGGATTCCACTAAACTGCATAAGCAAAATACCGCAATATTGGTGGATATTGGCTTTTGTTAGGCTGCGGGCACCACTATTTTTAAGTTTAAGTGCCGCGTTGTACTATTCTGCCTCAACCTTTTGAGGCGTCTGCACAGGTGGGCTCGTAGTCTAGTACGGATTATGACACTGGCCTGCGGAGCCGGAGGTCCTGGGTTCAAATCCCAGCGGGCCCGCCACTTTTCTTCTTTAATGGACTAAACTTTTAGTCAACAACCTCTAAATCATTTAACGGCAAAATAATACTGATATGCACCCTGATTTAGCTGGGCTGAACAAGATTCTTCGAGATGGAACAAGACGGCAAATAATCATTCTGCTACACGACGGCGCCGCCCTCACCTACTCCGACCTACAAAAAGCCCTAAACGCGCAAGACCGCGGCAGATTAAACTACCACCTAAAAACGTTAGCGCCCCTACTAAACAAAACTGGCAGCGGCTACAGCTTAAATGAGCAGGGCGCAACCGCTTGGAAAATGCTTCAAGACTTTTCATACAACCAAAAAAGCCGCTTAGCCACAACAATAAAATATGGACGCACCACCATTGCCTTGGGGTTAGTTGGGGTTTACTTTTTAATCTACCACCAATACCTGACCCTTGAATGGCAATTAGGTGCTGCAATCACGTTGTGCGCGGTTTCGATGGCTTTGGCTGTTTTTGTTAAGGTTCACAGCAGCAGGTTAGTTTCTTGCCAAAGTACTGATACTTCCCTGCTTGAAACACTAAATGACAAGACCCGGCGCAAGATTGTTGATTTGCTTCGGGAAAACGGACGGTTAAGCTACACTGAACTTATGAAAGCCGCAAAGGTGAACGGTAGCGGACAGATGAACTATCACCTCAAAGTCTTAAGCACCGTGGTGTCTGTAGATGAAACTGGCCAGTACACGTTGACCGAGAAAGGTGTCTTTGCCTACAACTCGCAACGTAGCGTCAAAAATGCACACAGCATGCTTAAAATTAATCCATTGTGGCAGCAATGGTTTGGCATAGCCCTTGTTTTCGCTTTAATGCTTGCAGCCAACTTTTTACTCTATGCACGTGGTGTCTTCGGCGGCGAAACTGCAGCAATAAACGTAGTGATTGTGGCTTTTGTTGCAAGCGCAATGTTTTACCTTGCCAAAGTCAACGACGATTTAAAACTCTACCAAGTTAAAAACACCAACATTCTTCCCTGATACTGCTACAGTTTCAGAAGACTTTTCCGTTTGTATTTCTCTTTGAAAAGTGTTTCCAGAAAAGCGTCAAACTCCTCGACTTCGTAGCTTCCTGAAAGCCGATGTGCACCCCACCGAATTTTTTTGTCTTCAAAGTAGAAGGTTATGAAGGCACCTTTTCCGAACTTTTTCAGTTCCACCTTTTTAATTTTGTCGTAGGTAACGGCGAAGTTATTTATGTCTGCAGATAAGAGTTCTTCGACTGAGAGGTCAACCATGCGTTCCTCTTGTTTTATTGATTGATTCCAACCCCGAAATACATTACCTGCTCCTCGCCCCATCTGGATGCCTGTCGCAGTGCGAACCACTACCATTCGGTCGCTTTCAAAGTAGAGTGCCTCAAAAACCTGAAGCCTACTCCACCCAACTATTCTTGAGACACCCATTATCCCCAAAGGCTTGCTGGTCATCGCTTTTTCTCCAATAGAGATTTAGTTGGGCATTATTTTGGGCGCACAAAATTTAAGGAGTTTGGACTAAAAATTTAGCCGTACTCAGGTAATTTTTGCTGTAGGTCACGGATTAAGGCATGCCCTTGGCGCTATAGGTTCTGGTTCAAATCCCAGCGGGCCGCCAATAATATTTTTTCAAGAAAAATGCGAGTTGCTTAATCTTTTAGGCGTATCCCAAAAGTTACAGAAATCTTAGTTTGACTGATTGCCCGCATTAATAAAAGCTTATAAGCGCAACATAGCGCAATGAAGGAGTAAAGGAGCATCATTACGACAACCAACTTGATTGCAGATTTATCACCACGTAAAACTGCAAGAGTGGCGGGGCTTTTTTACCTCATCTTCATTTTAACTACTGTTTTAGCTACATCCGTTCGGTCAAGCATTATAGTGGACGGAAATGCAGCCGTTACAGCTAATAATATTGTGGCGTCTCAAGGGCTATTCAGGGTCGGTTTTGTAATCGAGCTAGTATCGGCAGTGTTCTTTCTCTTAGCAGCATGGGCACTTTATGTATTGTTAAAACCTGTTAACAAAAATTTAGCTGTGCTTTTTTTGTTATTAAACTTGGGTGGTGTCGCCGTAGAGTGCCTTAATGCGCTAAATCTGTATGCTGCCCTTCAAGTTTTAAGTAGCGTCAATTACTTAACCGCATTTCAAACAGGTCAACTGCAAGCCATGGCAATGTCTTCTCTCGATTTATACACAAGTGGGTTCCTGATTGCACAGATATTTTTCAGCGTCTGGTTACTTCCCCTTGGCTACTTAGTTTACAAATCACGCTTCCTTCCTAAATTCTTGGGCGTACTGTTGATTCTTGATTTCTTCGGCAATATGAGTTGGTTTTTACAAGGTTTCCTTCTCCCCGATAACGGAATATTAGCTTATCCGGGAAACGTGATTAGCTTCATTGCAGAAATTTCTCTTACTTTGTGGCTTTTGATTATGGCAGTTAAGGAACAGAAGTAAATGACAGCCACAGATAAGCCGCAGATGCAATCTGGTGTCTACAAAAAAGCGCTAATACTAACTATCGGGGGCGGCTTAGCCTTCTGGTTAACCAATTTTGCAATTTCCCTAACGCCCATCGCCGCTGAGTATAGAGCAGGGGTTTCAATTTCTTATTTTCCTATGCTTCTTGAAGCTTTAGTTGGCGGTATAATTATCGGGTTAGGTGTCAGTTTTTTCTTGCTTCGATTCTTTGATAGGCTTCCAACAAAAAAACCAATTCTAAAATCTTTTATACTAAGCGTCATTGCCCTAATCATTGTTACACTCTTGCTTGAAGTTCCCTCACATTTTCTTACGCCGAATAGTGATCCGATGCGTTACTTCCTCATCGGTCTATTGTTTAACGTACTGCGGATTCTAGCTCTCGGAATAGTTATTGGCTATCTATACAAAAGGCTGTAAAGATTAGCCTAATTTTGGTCTAGTTTTGAACCTTATGTTTTGTATTTCGGCGACTACAAACTCTACAACTTGAAAATTGCATGGATGTCCTGATTGAGGATTCGCTTATTTGAACGAATCCCAGCAGATTCGCCGTCCTTTCTTAACTCAATTTATTGATGATGTTTTCGAATCGTGTGTTGCTGATGGGGTGGTGGCTGATTATTTTTCCTTTGTAAATTATGCAGAAAGTGCCAAACGCGCAGGGTGTGCATTGTGCAGCTTTGAAATCTTGCAGGTCCACCAGTTTTGCTTTGATGCCTAGTTTTTCGGCGGTTTTTAGTATTGCGTTGACGTTTTTTTCTGAGTAGGGGCATTGGGGAGAACGAATAACCGTCAATTCATCTGGATATGCTTCTAGTGTTGAAAGGGTGAATTTGGGGTCTGCCACAGAAGCGTTGAATTTTAAGGCTAAAAGCTCAAAGTCAGGTTTAGCCTCGTCCACCACGCTGAAGCCTTTTTTAAGAAAAATATCTTTACCCGCCATGAATGGACCTTTTCTTGTAACAACTGCCACGCCCTGTAAACCTGCTTCTTTGGCTTCTTTTATGCATTCATCGATTAAAGCTGAACCTAATCCTTTGCCTTTGAAGGGTCCTTTGAACCCAACAAAAACGCAGTGAATAAACATGTACTCTTCTGCGGTGACGGGGCGGTGAGCGTATTTGCCGGGGATGTATTCGAGCATGCCTTGGTAGCCGCCTTTTTTGGATATGACTGCTTTGATTCTGAGGCCCTTGGGGTAGTATTCTTTGAACCACTCGATTTTTCTTCTTAGTTCCACATGTTTGTTGATGTCTTTGTATCCGCATACGCCATAGTTAGCTATGTTTTCTGGGGTCAAGTCGATTATTGTTATGTCGCTTGTATCTATGGACTGTTTTGGCATTGCTGTCCTCTAATTTCTCAACAGCGTGTGCATATTTTAGTTTTAGGTTCAGGATTGCCAAGTTTTCTCTGCAGGGACAAACTTAACCCAAATTAACCCCCTCTTGCCCCCTTCAACCCATTTTAACCCCCACAAAAACCCCAAAACCGAACCTAAATTTAAAAAACAACCCAAAACAAACCCCGCAAAAACATAGGGGGGCTATACTACCAACAGCAGTAACAAACGAAAAAGAAAGGCAGAGTTTATTCTCTGCTTGACAAAATCACAATGTAGTCAGCTGTGTCTGCACACATGTCCGCAGCGTGCTCGATGAACTCAATCAAGTCGTCAAAGATGACCATGGCACCGCAGTTCACTTTGTCGCCGTATTTGACAAACAAAGACTTGGTTTTGAGGTATTCTTGGTCTAGGTCATGTTCGAAACTTTCGACTTTTTTGGCTTCAGCTATGGCTTCCAAGCCATTGGATGAAATCTTTTCAATACCTGCCCGCAAGGCTTGAGCAGCATCCATAAGCTTCCCCGTCATGAACACCGTTTTATCGCAGAGTTCTTCTGGGATTTTTGCATCGCCTAGCATTTCTAGGCATCGGGCTGCATCTTTAGTGTGGTCTGCAACCGTGTCTAAACGTTTCACCAAATGTAAGAGGTCTTCTCGGTAATCAGCAACTAGTGCTGCACCCTTAGAAAGTTCCGTGAAAACGTCGGTACGCAGCTTATCTACTTCTTCCTCTGCTTTGTAAAGGTTTGACACGTATTTCTTCATGTCTGCCAAGTTCCCTTCGGAAAAACTTTTCATGGCTTTATGAAGCAGAGTAACTGTATCGAAGGCTTTGGTAATTTGTTCATGAGCTATTTCTAGCCCTTTTGTTCGACGACGTTTTTCAAACCAGTCGTAGCTTCTTCGCTCCACGCGCTTACATCTCCGTTATAGCACTATTTCACAGGTACAGATATAACCCTTATCTCCATAGAAAAAGATGGTTGGTTGCTACCGGTGCATTTTTGAGTCGATGGCAAGCAACCAATCAATCAGGTTAAAGGATTCGGCGGTTTCTTTTTCTTCATCATTGTTTTCTTTCACTCTTTCTCCCCTTACTTCCTTTAATCACACTTTCTACACATGAGAAAAGTACCATGGCTTGCTGTACTGTTCGGCTGCACTTTTGGGCTTCTTTTCTTGAAGCTTTGGCACGGCTATCCCTGAACTTACTATTTTGTAAAACCTTAAGAAAACTATCCAAATAATATATGGCCAGAACAATAAACTATATAGTAAATGCGGCTTGTTTAGGCTCCTAAAACCACTCTAGCCAACCGCATTTTATCCTCCAAACTCCGCATAAGCGTATCTGTAACCTTCACCTCAACCCCCAATCCCTCAATTGCTCCCCTAAGCCCAGCATCCAATGCGTCAATAACCAGCGCATCCAAAAAATCCTCATACAACTTAGCCACGCCAAACGCCGAAACCTCCACTCCCAAACCTCGCATAAGCTTATCTGCAGGACCCTTCACTGGCAACCCCGCAATAATTGGGCTCACCCCAACCTTTTTGGCTTTGGTGCGTTGCAGGGCTTCGCGAATGCCTTTAATTGACAGGATAGTCCCGATGCTCACAATTGGGTTACTTGGGCAAATAACTACCCGATCTGCCGCTTCAATGGCTTCCAGCACTCCATCAGCTGGCTTAGCTGCATCCACACCAACAAACTCCACGCCAACCACCTCTTCTTTGGCGCCCAATCTAACCATGTATTCTTCAAAATGCATCATGCGCTCTTTGGTTCTGATGTGTGTTTCAAATTTATCATCTGTCATCGGCAAAATCTTGGCTTTGACTCCCAGAGCGACACACACTTTGCGGGTGATTTCGGAAAGCGTGTAGCCCTGCTTTAACAGGTTAGTTCGGTAAATGTGCGTTGCTAAGTCTTGGTCGCCAAGGTTAAACCATTCTTCGCCAGTGAACCTCCTTAACGCATCCAGACAATGAAACGTGTCAGCCTTAACACCCCACCCTTTCTGCTCATCCACCGTTCCCGCCAACGAGTAAGCCGCGATGTCCACGTCAGGCGAAATGTGCAAACCATGCAACACAATATCATCACCCGTGTTCACAATAACTGTCAAGTTTTCTTCGTCAACAATTTTTGCCATGCCTGTTAGCAGTTTTGCTGCTCCTACTCCGCCTGCTAAAGCCACAATCATGCAATCACCAAAACAGAGGTAAGCCGTTACGGGTTATTTAAAACCGACCACTAAGACTGTTTAGCTGCTTTTTCGGAGACCCATTCTGCTTTGGCAGTGCCTTTGTCGTCTAGGGTTTCTTCTTTTTTGAAAATGGGCGCTTCATGTTTGTATCTTTCTACGGCTTCTCGCAGAACTGTGAACACTTCAGGACGATGTGAACCAGCCACCGAAACATAGACCATGTCATCTCCTACTTTAAAGTCGCCTAGCAAGTGATGAATTTGCACGTCTACAATTCCTGGGTTCTTCTCTAAGTCGCTGCAGATGCCTTCTAAGGTTTCGGTGGCTTTGTCTTCGTAGGCTTCTAGGGTGAGTTTGGTGACTTTTTGTCCTTCATTGCTATCTCCGCGTGCCACTCCTATGAACAGTCCGATGGCGCCTGTTTTGGCAAAGTCTTTGTTGCTTTTTATGTTGCTCATTAACTGGTCTAAACTAAAAGTGCCTTTTTCATGAACCCCTGCATGTTGACCCAACACTGACACCTACCACAGAAGGGTGATTTGAGCTAAATAAAACGGTTCCTAACAAAAGACATGTTTACATGGAAATGAAACAAAGAATAGAAGGCAAAAGCCTTCGGGTTATGCTTCCGCTTCTTCTTCAACGGTTTCTGGTTCAGCTTCTGGCTCAGGCAGCGGTGCATGCTCTATTGGACCTGAAGGTTGACCAATAAGCTTGCTTTTGCGGATGCCAACATGCCGTAGCGGAGCAACCAGTTTGGACTCGTTGTAGATGTCTGATGCAATTTTGCCCAGAACCATCTCCTGCACAAACTGATCCAGCGTGAGTGCAGCGGCTTTTTCTTTGATGATTTGGTTCATGATGTGACGAATGGTTTTCTCTTGGGATGTCTTGATTCTGGACAGTGTCAAAGCTGAAACGGCTACGCGAAGTTTAAAGCCGTCTTTGGTGGTTAAGTTGAATAAGCCGTCAACTTTGGTGGTTCGTCTGCGCACCAAGCTTCTCAGGTAATCACGGCTGTATTCGTGACCTTTGAAAAGTGTGCGGGCAGCTTTTCCTTCAATTGCGTTGACTTGGAAGAACATTTTCAAGTTCTGGTGCGAAAAGTCGCCTGTTATGTCATAAAGTGTGGCTTCAGCAACTCTTCCGATGAGCCTTTGTTCTTCTTCAGCTGGCACAGACCCCAACTCGACGTTTCCGAAGTATGGTGGGGCAATGATCATGTACCATCCTTTGCTTCGCCATTTGTCGCGAACGTGTTTACTAGTTTTCGAAGACAAGTGAATCCTCCGAATGCAGCCTTGAACATACTCAAGGCGATATAAAAGGGTTTAGCGTTTGATGCTTATCTTCTCTATGTCTCCCATGTACTTTCGCAAAACCTTCGGCACAATGACGCTTCCATCTTCCTGTTGATAGTTCTCTAAAATCGCCACAATGGTTCTTCCCGTAGCTATAGCCGTGCTGTTGAGTGTATGCAGGGCACCTTTGGGTGCTGCGCCTTCTTTTTCGCGGTAGCGGATGTTTAGTCGGCGTGCTTGGTAGTCAGTACAGTTGCTACAGCTTATGACTTCGCGGTAGGCGCCTTGTGCGGGCATCCACGCCTCAAAATCATACTTCTTGGCGGCGACTGTGCCGATGTCGCCTGTGCACACGTTCACCATGTGGTAGGGTAGTTCGAGTTTTTGCAAGATTTCTTCACAGTTAGCTGCTAGCTCTTCATGCATTTTCCAGGAGTCTTCGGGTGTGCAGAAGATGAATTGTTCAATTTTGTTAAACTGATGTGTGCGGAAAATTCCGCGTGTGTCTTTGCCGTGTGCGCCTGCTTCTTTACGGAAACACGCACTAACCCCAGCCAACTTAAGCGGCAACTTATCCTGTAAGAGCACTTCGTTCATGTACATAGCTGCCATGGGGTGCTCGCTTGTGGCAATCATGTACAAGTCTTCGCCTTCAATTTTGTAAAGCACCTCAGCAAAGTCGCCAAGGCTTGTGACGCCTTCGTAGGCTTCACGGTTCATCATGTATGGTGGCTCAATAAGTGTGTAACCTTTGCCGCGCATAAGGTCCATTGCAAAATTCATAAGGGCATAATCCAAAAGCACGCCTAAACCTTTGAAGTAAAAGAACCGTGCACCCGCAACTTTCCCTGCACGCTCAAGATCCACCAGATCCAAATCCAGGGACAAGTCCATATGGCTTTTAGGCTTGAATTTAAACTCGGAAAACTTGCCCCATTTGCGGACCTCAACATTGTCTGCATCGCTTGTGCCATACGGTACTGTTTCGTGCAGCAGGTTAGGCAACGTCAAAAGCAACTCGCGAATCCGCTGCTCCAAAGCAGTGCTTTCTTTTTCTGCCGCCGTAATTTGTGCATCAACGCCCCGCGCTTTTTCCACTTGGGCAGTGGCGTCTTGTTTAGCTTTCTTGAGGGTGGCGATTTCTTGGGTGCAAACTTTACGGTCATGGCGTAAATCGTTGAGTTTGGTGAGGTCTTCGCGCCACCGTTTATCGGCGTCGATGAGTTCAGCTAGCATGGTTAGGTTTTCGGGGTTGCCGCGTTTCTCTAAGTTGGCTTTGACCATTTCAGGATTTTCGCGTATGACTCGGATGTCTAACATTGCAGGTCACGTCAACTTTAGGGTTGCTGGGTTATTTAATTTGTGTTAGACCTGTGCTTGGCGCAGTCTATACCCCCCTTATTTAAAGCACCACAAACGACGTTGCCAATACAGATTTTGTGAGTTAGGCGGTGTTTGATGAGTCCCACAGGAACTGGAAGTACTCCCGCGCAAAACCAACTAACCCTGCATGGTTGCTCCAAATTACAAGGCTGGGTTTTTCTTCTCCTAAAAACAGCATGGCTTCTTTGCCGTCCGCGATGACTCCGCCGCCGAACATGTGGTCGCGTACCCGCAACTCAGTTACCACAGGAACCCGCTTTAGCGTAGCCCATTCGTCTTTTTCTCCCGCAGCCATCACCTTAACTGCCACGTTCTTTTTGGCTCCAATTAGCAACTGGTCTGCAGACGCCAAAATCAGCTTCGCAAACGTCGGTGCCGCAACCATGATTTCCTTGTTTGCCTTCTTAACAACCTCTTCCAACTTGGAAATAATCGCCTGCTGCCCATGCAGGATAAGAATGTCGGGGCGTTCGACGAGTTCGCGCTTCTCATAAAGTGGCTGTAGCGCTTCAGTTACGATTCGCTCCCACCCTTGATACTTGTCTTCCAGTCTTTGCTTAACTGAAGCGGTGGCTTCCAGCGGCGGAACAGGATAATACTTTGTGGGGCGTTCTTCGGTGCTTTTCACCCATCCTTTTTCCTTAAGCGAGTTTAGAACTTCGTAGATTTTGCTGTAGGGCACGTTGGCGTTTTGGCTAATTTCCATGGCGGTTAATTCGCCGTTTTCTAGCACGGCTAAGTAAGCGTCAATTTCGTAGGCGTTTAAGCCCATGTCGCGCAGGGTTTCTCGGGTGTTTTCATCGATTGCCAACTGGTTTCCCCTTTTTCACCGTTGGAAACGTTTGGAAATACTATTATTACTATTACCCTTAGCTCTTAAGCAAATCGAAAATCCAAGTCACTAGTGGTCGCAATGAACCATATTAAAAACACCCAATCCATCTGCCCCGAGTGCCTTCAAGCTTTAGATGCAGAAATCTTTGAAGACGGCGGCAAGGTTTTCATCAAAAAAGAATGCCCCCAACATGGCGCTTTCCAAGAACTCTACTGGTCTGACTATGACCAGTACATGCGTGCTGAAAAGTTCCGCTACGACGGAACTGGTGTAGAAAATCCCCGCACCCAAAAAGACAAGGGCTGCCCATTGGACTGCGGCATCTGCCCCCAGCACCGAAGCCACACTGCCCTAGCAATCATAGACATCACCAACCGATGCAACCTCAAATGCCCCGTATGCTTTGCCAACGCAAACTATGCAGGCTACGTTTACGAGCCCACAATGGAGCAGGTTATTGGTATGCTTGAGAATCTCCGAGCCACCAAACCTGTCGCTGCCACAGCATTGCAGTTCAGCGGCGGCGAACCCACCATACGCAAAGAACTTCTTGACATGATTCGTAAAGCCAAAGAACTCGGCTTCCGCCACGTTGAAGTCAACACCAACGGCCTGCGCATATCCCAAGACGTCGAATACTGCAAACAACTCAAAGAAGCAGGCGTTAGCACCATTTACCTGCAATTTGATGGTTTAACCTCTGAAGTTTACAAGTTTATCCGCGGCGTGGACCTGCTGGACATAAAAATGAAAGCAATCGAGAACCTTCGCGCCGCAGGCTGGAACAGCGCCGTTCTCGTTGTCACACTCGTTAAAGGCGTCAATGACCAACAACTCGGCGACATCATCAACTTTGCTGCCAAAAACAGCGACGTTATCCGATGCATAAACGTACAGCCCGTTTCGCTCTGTGGACGTTTGCCACCTGAAGAACGCGAAAAAATGCGCATCACCATTCCGGACTTTATGAAGGATGTTGAGGAGCAAACAGGTGGAGTAATCAAAACCAGCGACTTCTACCCCGTTCCCGTTGTTGTTCCAGTTTCCAAAGCTGTCGGCGCAATCAAAGATAAACGCTACGTCGAATTCACCGCTCACCAACACTGTGGCATGGCAACCTTCGTTTTCGTGGAAAACGGCAAAATCACTCCCATCACACGCTACGGCAACATCGACAAATTCGTTGAGACCCTCCAAAGCGTCTACGACGACGCATCCAAAGGCAGCAAAAGCAAAGCAAAACTCCGTCTTGTCGGCGCAGGTCGCCACATCAAATTTGGTTTCCTACGCAAATACGTCTTAAAAGTCCTAGTTAATGGTGACTACAAATCTCTTGGTGACTTTGCCCGCTCTGCTCTCTTGATTTCGTCAATGCACTTTATGGATCCCTACAACTTTGACTTAGACCGCGTCCAAAGTTGCGTTATCCACTACGCTGTTCCTGATGGTCGCATTATACCCTTCTGCACCTACAACAGCATCCACCGCCCACAAGTAGAGAAGAAACTGGGCATCCCAATCAAACAATGGCAAAACGAGCATAAGGTTGAAATAACTCAGACAGTCTAGAAAACCGAAACAAGTGATATTCATGGGTGGAAAAAAGAAGCTCGGCCTGAAACAGATGGAACGCCAGCAAGGCAAAGAAGACGATGCTAAAGAAGCGAAAGATAAGAAAGACAAGAAAGCAGGACCACAAAAAGAACGCAAAACCATCATCAACGTGGTTCCGCCAGACGCTAAAAACGAAAAAATCGTTGCAGAAATCAAAAAGATGCCCGTTCTCACGCCCTACAACGTCGCCACCAAGTATGGTGTACGTGTTAGCGCAGCCAAACAGTTCCTAGCTCAGTTAGAGCAAAATGGCGCTGTGCAGTTGGTTTCAGGCGGTCACAACGTCAAAGTCTACAAACCCTGCGAGTAAATTTTTCTTCGCAGGCTAAACTTTCCTTTTACCTTTTAGTTCAAACAACCTTCTAACACAGCAGAAACGAGGCATCCAATAAAGGGGTTATTGGGTGGCGGCTTCGACGCGGATGCGGGTGCCGCTTTTTATCTGGCTAAAGATTTCCAGATTCTGCGTTATTTTACCCAAAATACTCACTGGACTGTACGGCTGCGATTGACCATAAAAGACGCATAATGCGCCGCCCATGGGCCAAAACGCGATGGATCCCGTTTCAACTGTTGGTTTAGCTTTTTCTTCGCCCATTTTGAGGGGAATTTCAAAGTAGACTTCTTCT
This sequence comes from uncultured Candidatus Bathyarchaeia archaeon, assembly GCA_964616775.1. Classification (GTDB taxonomy): domain Archaea; phylum Thermoproteota; class Bathyarchaeia; order Bathyarchaeales; family Bathycorpusculaceae; genus JADGNF01. Next base: position 67,310 of record CAZTRN010000008.1, on the reverse strand, counting down.
TTCCACAAAGCGGCTCGTCCCTCAATGGGAAGTCTGCGGACGATGGTGTCAACGGTTCGAGGCGCCATGAAACGCACAAGTTCTCCTTCTGCTTCGCCTAAGCCTTCAATGCGGAACTTGATTTTTACTCGTGAGACTTCTTCGCCCAAGTTTTTTCTCTCCATGCCTCAGTGAGAAAGGGAAGCATAAATTCTCAGAGACACCCAGACATAAACATGAAGTTAATATTTAACTTTTATTCAGCCCGTCTGCATCCACAGTCTTCATTACTGGTTCTGTTTAGATTTGGGGTTCAAGAACAAGCCCCGTTTTCTTTATGTGTCAATAAAACTGGGCAAACGAAACAACCGTTAACGCAAAAAACAGAAGTGCCAACCCTAAAAAGAGCCACACTTCTGCTGCCTGCGACATCCAACCCAGCTTAGAGCAGTTCCAGCACCGTTTTGCCGATGAATTCAATCTGCTCTGTTGTGACACTTGGGTGAACGGGCAACGAAAACACCTGCTTAGCCGCCTGCTCTGTGTTCGGTAAATTGTGCGCTCCAAAATTCTCGCGGTAATACGGCATCGTATGCACAGGGTTCACATAGTAAGCTTCAGCGCCTATGCCTTTCTTGTGCAACTCGTCTAAGAGTTTATTGCGAATCGCTTCTTCCCCGTTGTGCAGCCTAACGGTGTAGAGATACCAGCTGTGGACGTCGCCTTCAAATTCGCGCGGTAAACAGAGTTTGTCTGATTTGGAGAGAATCTCGGTGAGGCGCTTGGCGTTTTCTCGCCGTTTCGCAATGAATGTGGGGAGTTTTTTGAGTTGTTCGACGCCGATGGCTGCTTGAATTTCGGACATGCGGTAATTGTTGCCTAGCATCTGGGATGCGTACTTGGCTTTTTCGCCGTGCGTGCGAATCATGCGCGTAACTTCTGCCACTTGGTCGTCGTTGGTGGTTACGACGCCGCCTTCGCCGGTGGTCATGTTTTTGCTAGCATACAAACTCCAACACGCCGCATCCGCGTATGCCCCAGGTTGCTTGCCCAGATAGCTTAAACCGTGCGCTTGGGCTGCATCCTCAACTATGGCGCAACTGTACTTGTTTGCAACTTCTCTGATGGGCTCCATATCTGCCGACAACCCATATAGGTCCACGGGAACGATGGCTTTGGTTTTTTTAGTCACCGCTTTCGCCGCTGCTTCAGGGTCTAGGTTGTAGGTTTCGGGGTCTATGTCGGTGAACACAGGTTTGCCGCCTGCCAAAACTATGGCTTCTGCTGTGGCTACAAACGTGAAACTGGGCAAAATCACCTCATCACCTGCCTTCACCCCAACAGCCGCCACCGCCGCATGCAACGCTGCAGTTCCAGTGTTGACCGCTATGGCGTGTTTGGCGTCTGCAAACTTGGCAAATTTCTGTTCAAATTCAGAAACAACTGGACCTGCACCTAAGCCGCTGGTCAAGTAGCCGCTTCGCATAACTTTGATGACTGCTTGAACTTCTTCTTCGCCAATTTTAGGCAGGTTGATAGGTATCATGGTAATCTCGGATGTAATAGTGCAAGCGTTGCCTATTTCAATTTATCTAAAAGAGAAAAAGAAAGAAAAGCAGTTTACTGCTGCTCAAAGAGAGGAACTTCGATTTTTTCTGGCTCGTAGTCGACAAGTTTGCCGCTGAAGAATTGCTCGTATGCTGACAAGTCAAGCAAGCCGTGCCCGCTGTAGTTCATGGCGATGATTTTCTTTTCGCCTGTCTTCTTGCATTCCAGTGCCTTGTCGATGGTGCATTTGAGGGCGTGGGCAGTTTCAGGAGCAATCACGAAACCTTCGGTTTGCGCCAAAGTTTGGGCTGCTTCAAAGATTTCACGTTGATGGTAGGCAACGGATTTCATGTAGCCTTTGTGGATGAGGTAGCTGACCAGTGGACTCATGCCGTGGTATCTTAAGCCGCCTGCATGAATAGGTGGACATGCATAGTTGTGGCCCAAGGTGAGCATTTTGACGATTGGGGCAGTTGCTGCAGTGTCGCCGTAGTCGTAGGTGTAGATTCCGCGGGTGGTGTGGGGGACAGCTTTGGATTCGCAAGCGATGAATTCGGCGTCGCTTTTGCCTTTGAGCTTGTCTGCCATGAACGGAAAGCTAAAGCCTGCATAGTTGCTGCCTCCGCCGACGCAGCCTATGATGACATCGGGTTGAGTATCTATCATGTCAAATTGTTTCTTAGCCTCTAAGCCGATAACAGTTTGATGCATGGCAACATGGTTAAGAACTGAACCCAACGTGTACCGAGTATTCTCGTCGGTCATGCAGTCCTCAACGGCTTCGCTGATGGCAATGCCCAAGGAACCGTGGTGGTCAGGGTTTTCTTTAAGCAGTTTACGACCGAACTCGGTGTTGCTGCTTGGAGAAGCCAACATCTCCGCACCATACAACTGCGCAATCAGCCTTCGACCAGGCTTTTGCAGATAACTGGCGCGAACCATGTAAATGCGACATTGAAGGTCAAACATCTTTGCCGAATACGCCAACGCGGTGCCCCATTGACCTGCGCCTGTTTCCGTTACCAGGCGAGTGATTCCTTGTTTCATGTTGTAGTAGGCTTGGGGTATGGCGCTGTTGGTTTTGTGACTGCCTGCGGGACTGAATTGTTCACATTTGAAGTAGATTTCTGCGGGAGTGCCTAGGAATTTCTCTAGGCGGCGGGCGCGGTAAAGTGGACTGGGACGTGGGAGGCGGATGTAGGCGTCGTAGACTTCGTCGGGGATTTTGACGTAGCGTTCTTGGCTCATTTCTTGCATGACGAGTTCTTTGGCGAAGATGCGGAACAGTTTTTCGGGGTTCATGGGTTTTTTAGTTTCAGGGTCGAGTGGTGGAGGGAGTTGTTCGGGGAGGTCGGCTTGGATGTTGTACCATGAGGTGGGTGTTTCGTCTATGGGTAAGGTGACGTAATAGTCCTTGTTTAGTGGTTTAGCCAATTCTTTTCACCTTTCTTTTTTAGGTTGTTTGCATAAAAACGTCGTTAGGAACATATTTATACATTATTGTACACAACTGTACATAAAAGGTGCAGGGCACATGTGGAACACAATCAAACAACACTTCAATGAATACCCCGAAAGACTCAAAGTCGCACGCGTCCTAGTCGAAAACGGCCTAAGCATACAAAACCAAAAAATCTACCTCAACCAAATCGAAATCCCCCCTGTCCGCATAGCACGTGTCGCAGGCGTAGACCGCCGTACCGTCACCGAAACCCTCGCCGCCATCAAAGCTGACCGCGACCTCCGCCCCATCTTCGAAGGCATCCGCCCCGCAGGTCACAGCCTAAAAGAAATCGCTAAACACCTCAACCTTGGCGTAGTCGAAATCACCCCTGTAGATGCCAAAGCTCATGGCATACTGGCAAACTCTGCTAAGCTCCTTACCGAAGGTGGCTTAAGTATTCGACAAGCAATCGTTGATGACCCCGAACTTTCTCCTGAACCAAAATTGACGCTGATTTTGGAAAAGAAAATCCCCGGAAACCTAATTGCTGACCTGCTAGGCATTGAAGGTGTAGCCAAAGTGTCAGTGTACTAAATGCACGCATTAGATTTGACAAGTATGCAACGATTTTTAAGAGGCGAGGCATATTTGTCATGTTTAGTTATGGCATGTTAAGAAAAATTTATATGCCAATTATGTTTTGTTGTTGTTCGCATTAAAGGGGTTTATTGACTTTGTCATCACCAACTCAAGCTGGCGGCGTTCCCATCCTCGTCTTAAAAGAAGGCACCAACCGTTCTCGAGGAAAAGAAGCCCAGCATACAAACATAACTGCAGCCAAAATTGTCGGTGAAAGCGTCCGAAGCGCCCTAGGCCCGAAAGGCATGGACAAAATGCTTGTGGACAACTTTGGCGATGTAACCATAACCAATGACGGGCGTACTGTTTTAGATGAAATGGACGTCCAAAATCCTGCAGCCAAAATGATGGTTGAAGTAGCTAAAGCCCAAGACAACGAGGCAGGCGATGGAACCACCTCGGCTGTCATTATCGCAGGTGAATTATTAAGCAAGGCTGAAGAGCTTCTTGACCGAAACATCCACCCCACCGTCATTATCGACGGCTATAGGATGGCACAGGAAAAAGCCTTAGAAACTCTTGAAAAAATCGCGTTACCCGTTGATTTAAGTAAATCAGATTACCTCAAAAAAGCCGCTGTCACTTCTATGGCAAGTAAACTGGTTGCTGAATACAAAGAATACCTCTCCGACATCGTTGTGAAGGCGATGCTTGCAGTGGCAGAAAAAACCTCAACTGGCTACAAAGCCGACGTTGACGATGTTTTGGTGGAACATAAAACTGGTGAATCCCTCAAAGATACCAGCCTAATTAGCGGTATAGTTATCGACAAAGAAATTGTTCACTCGGGTATGCCCAAACGGGTTGAGAAAGCAAAAATCGCTTTGCTGGACACTTCGTTGGAAAACGAAAAAACCGAGTACGACGCTAAACTAAACATTGAAAGTCCTCAGCAAATTGAAGCCTTCCTGAATCAGGAAGAAGCAATGCTGCGCGCCATGACCGACAAGATTGTAGCTTCAGGCGCGAACTTTGTTATCTGCCAAAAAGGCATCGACGATATGGTTCAGCACTTTTTGTCCCGCAAAGGCATTGCCGCTATTCGTCGAGCCAAGAAATCTGACATGGAACGCCTCGCCAAAGCCACAGGCGGCAACGTCGTAAGCAACCTTGAAGCACTAACCGCCAAAGACTTAGGCGAAGCCGCGTTGGTTGAGGAACGTAAAATTGCCGAAGACAAAATGACCTTCATTGAAGGATGCAAACACCCCAAAGCTGTAACCATCCTTATCCGTGGTTCTTCCCCACGCATGAACAAAGAAACCGAACGGTCACTGCATGATGCATTATGTGTAGTTCGAGATTTGCTCCGTGAGCCAAAAATTGTGGCTGGCGGTAGCGCTCCCGAAATGGAAATGGCAAAAGAAATCCGCCGATTTGCCGAAAGCCACTCAGGCAGAGAACAACTTGCAGTGAAAGCTTTTGCAGATGCCCTCGAAGTCATCGCAGTTACCCTAACTGAAAACGCAGGCTTAGACCCTATCGACATCCTAGTCGACCTACGTTCACGACACGACAAAGGCGAAACTTGGGCTGGACTTGAAGTGCTCTCGGGCAAAGTTCAAGACATGTCCAAAGCAAACGTATTCGAACCCTTAGCCGTCAAAAAACAAATCATGAAGTCTGCTGCTGAAGCCGCCATGATGCTACTCAAAATAGATGATGTTATCGCTTCCCAAAAGATGACGCCCCCTCCTGGCGGTCCAGGAATGGGCGGTATGGGCGGCGGCATGGGTGGCATGGGAATGGGCGGAATGGGCATGGGAGGCATGTAAAATGATCACCACACAAGACAAAGTAGATGTTGGACCACCAAAAATTACCCGATTCGAAAAAGCCCGCATCGTCGGCGCACGATCCCTACAAATTTCCATGGGCGCACCCATACTGATTGAGGTTAATGAAACCTTAACCAGCCCCATCGACATAGCCTTAGAAGAACTCAACGTAGGTATCTTGCCCATAACCATCCGAAGAACACTACCCGACGGAACCTTCCAAGATATTCCGTTGAAATGGCTAACGATAGCCTAAACTTTCTTTTCTTTTTGTTCTTTTGCTGCTTTTAGGGTTTCTCGAATTTTTGTCCAGTGTGCTCCCTGCCAGTAAACTGTACCACAGTTGGGGCAACGCCAAAACTCACTGTAATGCAGCAACGTGTTTTTCTCCACTTTGTCAGTTATTTCCGCTTTAGGGACAGCGGCAAGTTTGCCGTTGCATTTGGGGCACCGTGACTGCGCCAAGTCAATCTCCAACGCCACCCCGTATCTGTGTGCCAACTCGGCAAGCCGCTCAGATTCCGTGACACCACCAACATAGAAGGCATCTGTGCCTTTGGCTATGGCTTGCTGATACAGCGCCAAGTCACGCGTCAAAAGAACCCGCTTTTCAGTTTTAGCAACCACAAGCAACTGTGCATCGTCTAAAGTAGTGCTGTACTTTGTGTCATGTCCCATCATGCGCAGCCAACGCGCCAACTTCCCCAACATCCCATCCAAAACAAAATCCACAATGCTAGCCCCGCAGCACAGTACCGCTTCCCGGCTTACCGACAACTTCGCCGTCCTCCATCACAAGCTGCCCCGCCACAAAAGTCTGAACAGGTTTCCCCTGAACCTCCACGCGGTCAAACGGCGAAAACTTGGCTTTAGACCTGAATTTGGAAGCGTCAATTTTGAATTTGGCGTTAAAGTCTACGACAGTTAAGTCGGCTTTTTTGCCTGCTTCAAGCTGACCTTTGTCGGCGAGGTGGCAGATTTCGGCAGGTTTCTGGGCAAGCAACTCAATTGCACGTTGCAGGCTCAACTGGCGCTTATGAACGGCGGTCAGCATCAAGGGGAGGGTGGTTTCTAAGCCTACGATGCCTGCTCTAAGTTCCCAGATGTTGGCGGCGTCTTTTTCTTGTTTAGTGTGAGGCGCGTGGTCAGAGCCAACCGTGTCTACGGCGCCGTCAGTTATTCCTTGCCAGAGTGCTTGGCGGTCTTCTTTGGCGCGTAGTGGGGGCATGGTTAAAGTTGCATTTCCGAGGCGCTCGTAATCCTCCAAAGTGAACAGCAGGTGATGAGGCGTAACTTCGCAGGTCAGGTCAGGATTCGTTTTCTTGGCTTCGGCGATGGCGGCTAAGGCTTTTTGGGTGGATGTATGGCAAACATGCAGGTGCAGTTTTTCGATGTGACTTGCAATTCGGATGACTCGTTCAACTGCTGCCAATTCGACGGTGTCGCTGTGAGCTTTAAGCAAATCTGCCAATGTGTCTTTACCTGCAAGCCTATACTTGTCCACTGCTTTCTTTAGCATCATGTGGTCTTCGGCATGCACCGCCACTGGCACACCAGCCTCTGCTGCCTTAATGAAGGCTTCCTGCAGGGCATCGTCGCTGTCGATGTCTAAGCCGCCGACATGCTCTGCCATAAACAGCTTAAACCCAACCGCGCCCCCATCAACAATTTTAGGGATTTCTTGGGCGTCAGCAGGAAATTCCGAGTAAAACCCAACATCCACCAACACCCGTCGTTTAGCTAACTCCATGCGGTTCTTCAAAGCTTCCGCACTCATCGTCACGGGGGCGTTGTTAGGCATGTCTAGAACGGTGGTTACGCCGCCTGCCGCCGCTGCCGCGGTGCCAGTTGTGAATGTTTCTTTGTAGGCTTTTTCTTGGTCCCGCAGGTGTACGTGAGTGTCGATTATTCCAGGCAGGACTAAGCGGTGTTGGAGGTTGATTTTTTGGTCAGCAGCGGGCATGTGGGTTTCTTTGCCAATTTTTTGAATTTTTCCCTCTTCGAGAGCAAAGTTGCAGTCTACAATTTCACCTTTAAGGTAAGCTTTCGCGTCAACTAAGACGGCATCAACAATCACAGTTCATACGCCCGTAGAAAATAAGCTTCGCCGTCACTTATTTGCTTATTTAAACAAAGAAAACCCAAAAAGAAGTATTATTGTTCTTGTTCAGCTTCTATGCGGCAGTCTTCACAGATGTTTTGTCCGTCGCTTTCCTTAAGGTTCTCGCTGTAGACGCCACACCGGTCACAGTAACCTGACTGCGGTGGCTCCTCGTTTTCGCCTTCCGCGCTGGCTTCAATTTTGTGTTTTTCAAGAATAGTTTCCAGCAGATCAGGCATAACTGCCAAGATGTCCTTGTTTGAAATGACGCCGATGATGTCGCCTTTGTAAACTACGCCAAGCCTGCGGATGTCTAGGCGGCTCATTCGTCGAGCGGCGTCGCTTATGGTGGCGTCAGGATCGATGGTAACCATTGGTGTTGACATGACGGCTTTGGCTTTTATCATGTCAGGTTTCACGTTGCTAGCTACCACGCGGATAACCAAGTCTCGTTCGGTTATGATGCCTAAGGGTTTGCCGTCGTTATCGGTTACGACGACGCAGCCGAACTTGTTTTCATCCATCATTTTGGCGATTTTGTTGCTTGGCGCTTCCTCATCCGTAGTTATGACGGGGCTGCTCATGACGTCTTTGACAAGCATCCGTGTTCTTAATCCAATTTCAGACATAGTAATTCACGCAGCAAATTTTTCTTGCCTGACGCGTACATGTGAACAATGGAAAGCGGCAATTTAAGAGTTTTCCAAACACAAAAAACAGGGGTCCGTGCCAGCGACCGACCTAACTTTGCTTATTCAAAAAACCCATGTTTTGTTGTTCAGAGGCTGGAGGTTTAACTAGACTGCTTGTAGCTTTAGGCAGAACTTACGAGCAGATATATAAGTCAGTGACGTAGTATTTCATGCAAAGAATTGGAAAGAGGCTCAATTAAAGTTGCCATCTAAACGTAAAAGCCGAGGAAGATCTAAAGGAAGCAAAGGCAGCAGTAGCTTGGTTCAATGCGCCAACTGTGGACAGCAAGTGCCCAGAGATAAAGCCAAGAGGTCTACGCGCCGTGTATCATTTGTTGAACCCCAGTTAGCTAAAGAGCTACGCCAAAAAGGCACCTACATCGCTTCTTGGGTGGACACGAAATGGTACTGTGTTTCCTGCGCAGTTCACCGAGGCATCGTGAAAGTCCGAGCAGAAAGCGAAAGACACTCACGCGCAAAACGAAGATACTAACCAGGCTTCCCGGAACTTTCCGGAACCTTTACAAATTTTTTATTTTTACCCTTTTGATTAGACTTGTTAGTTGCCAACCGTCATTTTGACTTGCGGTGGCGCGGCGGTTTTTTGTTTTAGGGCTTGGTAGGCGTGGGCTCCTCGTTGAAGAACTGTGATTGTGGCTAAAACAGCGATTACGCCAACTCCAATGTTTAGCGCAGGCATCCAGAAGAACGCAACGATGCTTGTGGCGGCAAGGATGAGGATGCGTTCGGCTCGTTCAGCTATGCCTACAGATTCCATTTTCACGCCGACCGCTTCGGCTCTTGCTCGACTGTAGCTAACCATAAACGAGCTGGCGATTGCAGCTAAACCGACAATCAGGTTGCACATTCCACTTATCACAACGCCTGAAAGCACCAAAACGTCGGCGTATCGGTCCAGCAGCGAGTCTAAGAATGCTCCAAATGTGGTGGCTTGTTGATAGGTGCGTGCCAAAATTCCATCTAAGCTATCACAGAATCCTGACAGCATAAGCAAAGCCACACCGACAAGCAACCAAAACGGTTGGCTTGCAGTGGTTAACGCGTAGGCTGTGGCGGCAAGAAACGAAACAATAAACCCAATTACCGTTACCCCGTTAGGGGTTAACCCTATTTTGTGGGCAGCTTTTGCTTCTGAAGCCAACAATTTTTGAACGCGTTGTTTAAGTTTGGTTAACACGTGCCGTCTTAGCTTTGTATGGCTTTCTTGCTATTAAAGTTGGATGCCCCCTTAAGCCACTAAAAGTAGGTGATGGTTAAAGTTGGCTACATGTGAGTTTTAGCCAAACTTTTTCGTGGTTGTGCTGCGAAACATGCTTTTTTGGGCTTGTTTGCGCTGTCTTTTAGCCATAACTGCCGGGTTCCCCATATAACATATAAGGAAGTTAGAAAATAAGTAGGTCAGTAACGCTCTGTCGCAAACAGACGCACGGCAACGTTACAACACACATAAGGAGTAAAACACAATATGACCGAGAATGCAGACGTTATCTTCATCGGAAACAAACCACCAATGAGCTATGTTCTGGCAATCATAACCAGTCTCTCCTCAGGAGCCCCTAAAGAAATTACTCTGAAAGCCCGAGGCCAAGCAATAACCACTGCAGTTGACGTGGCTGAAATAGCCCGAAACAGATTCGTCAAAGACCTCAAGGTTACCAAAATCGCCATAGGGACCGCTGAGATGCCACCACGAGAGGGAGAGACCAAGTCCAGAATGGTTTCAACGATGGAGATTACCCTCAAAAAGTAAGCTCTAAAGTAAGAACCAACAGAGCAAACAAGTTTCATATCTTTCTATTTTCTTTCACTTTTTTGGTTTGAGTCAAATCTAAAATAGTTCTTCTTTGTACTTTCACCTGATTGTCATGGACAAGACAGACATGGCTTTAATCATGCTGTTAACAGCTAACTCTAGGCTTGCCTACAGTGAGCTAGCCGAAAAACTCAACCTGTCTGTCAGCGCCGTCCACAAACGTATCCAAGCCCTTATTGAATCTGGCGTCATCTGCAAGTTCACGGCTAAAGTGAGCATTTTAGGTGCTCAAGCCATAGTTGCCTTCATTTCTGGCACGTCTCAGTTGAGCACGTTCCAGAACTTGCCTCAGAGGCTACAGGAACATGACAGTATTTACTGGCTGGCTTTGGGCAGCGGTAAATACGTGTATGTGGGCGTTTATTTGAAAAGCATCTATGAGTTAGAATCGGTGGTTAGTTTCGTCAAAAAGGAAGCCGAACTGTCTAACCCTAAAGTTGGGCTCATGGCAGTTGATCCTTATCTTATTCCAAAAAGCGAAAAACTCGCCGACTTAACACTCTGCGACTTAGATTACCGAATCATCTACGCCTTGAAAGACAACAGCCGCCGCGACCTCTCCGAAGTTGCAGGCGAAGTAGGTGTCTCCACAAAAACCGTTCGCCGCCGCTTATCTCGTATGATTGAAAACTTACTCATTGAACTTGGCATCGAATGGTACCCTGACAAATCAAACGATATAATAACCCTTGTTGATGTTCAACTTAAACCGCAAGCAGATTTTTCTGCTGGTTTTCAACTTATGCGAAAATACGCTCCTAATCTTTTGTTCTTCTGGGGGTACGCCAACATCCCGGGCAGTTTGACTTATACGGTTTGGACAAACAACATGAAGGAGCTGCTCACGTTGCGAGATGGTCTTGAAAAGGCGCCTGTGGTGGCTTCGGTTGAGCCAAATATCCTCTACATTGGCTACATGTTCAATACTTGGCGTGACCAGTTGGTTGAAAAATATGGTCCTGTTCATCAACCGTCTGTGTGATAAAACAGCTTTTAGACGAGTGTTTTTGGCTTTTTCTTAAACTGCTTCGTTGACATGAACCTAAATTTTTCCCCGCAAATGAGAAAACAGGAAGTATAACCATGACAGCTCCTGCAATAGTCATCAATAATTTAGGTAAAGCCTATCAGGATGTCACTGCCCTTGACGACCTGACTCTGCAAATTGGGCAGGGCGAACTTTTTGGGCTGCTGGGTCCTAACGGGGCAGGCAAAACAACCACCATAAACATCCTTTGTGGGCTACTGCAACCAACAAGCGGTTCAGCTAGCATCTGCGGGTTTGACACTCAAAAAGACGCCTCCAAATGCAAAGCCCTCATGGGCGTTTGCACCCAAGAAACCGCCGTTTACCCATATCTAACAGGCAACGAAAACGTAGACCTCTTCGGCAACCTCTACGCACTGAACAAAGACCAAATTAAAGCCCGCCGAAGTTTGCTGCTGAACAAGGTAGGGTTATCGGCGGATGCTAAACGGCGTGTGCAGAAATACAGCGGCGGCATGAAGCGGCGTCTAAGTCTGATTTTGGCTTTAGTGCATGACCCACAAGTTATCTTCTTAGATGAACCCACTGTGGCTATGGACCCGCAATCACGACATGCGGTGTGGGATTTTTTAGAAGAACTCAAGAAAGAAGGCAAAACCATCATCTTAACCACCCACTACATGGAAGAAGCCCAACGACTCTGCGACCGCGTTGGCATAATAGACCGCGGCAAACTCATCGCGCTCGGCGCCCCCAACAAGTTAGTCACCGAAAACGCAGCAAGCAGCCTAGAGGACGTTTTCATAAAATTGACTGGGCGCAGCATGCGGGAGGAACTCTAAATGAAGCTCCAAAGAGTCCTTGCCCTCACAGGCAAAGAAGTTAAAAAAATCCTTCGGGAACCCGCGGTCTTGTTTATGGTGTTTTTGTTTCCCGTTGTGTTTGTGGTTGCGTTTGGCTCCGCGTTCAGCGGTGGCTCTGCCCAAGCCGTTTACCAAGTTGGCATCGTCAACATGGACCAACCGCAAACGGTCAACGCTTCGCAACTCTTTGCTGACGCCTTATCGAACACCCAGATTCTCAACCTTCAACCCTTTGCCGACAACCAATCTGCCCAAAGTGACCTTTCACAAGGCAAAATCCAAGCAGTCATCATAATTCCTGACACCTTCAGCGCCAGCTACAGCTCCTACCAAACAACCCCTAACGATGCGTCCACATGGACCAACAGCACCCTGACATTATACGTAGACCAAGGGTCCTTAGCCGCCACCCAAGCCGTACCCCCAATAATTCAACAAGTCCTCACAGGATTAATGGGACAAAACCAACAAGCCGTTGCCATGCCGTTTAGCGTATCCACTGCTTCGCTTGTCCAAGTTGAAGCGCCTTCAGCACTGGACTTTCTGGCGCCTGGCATGTTCACATTCGCCTCAATCTTTCTTATTATGATGGTGGGGCAGTCGTTTGTGCAAGACCGCGAAAATGGCATGATGAAACGCATCCGCACCACTCCCACCTCTGCAACTGAGTTCATGGCTAGCCAAGTGGTTTCTTACATGGCAATTGCGTTGATTCAGGCAGTTTTGGTGTTTGTGCTGGTTTACTTCATGGGTTTCAAACCTGATGTCGGCGTCTCTTCGTACCTGTTTGCGTTCGTGTTTGTGCTGGTGTTTTCGCTGTCGAACGTGGGTTTTGGCTTAATCGTTGCTACTGTCTCCAAGTCTGCGGGGGCAGCCACAGGCATAGCCTTCCTGTTTGTGCTTCCACAACTGTTCCTAGGAACCTTCGTGGGCGCTTCACTCTCTTCAGCCGCGCAAGTCGCAGGCAAATTTGTCCCCAGCTACTACGTCACCGACGCGTTAACATCAATGTTCCTCAGAGGAGCAGCCATCACAAGCGCAACCGTGCTGCTGGATTTCGCGGCAGTTTCACTGTCCTGCGTCGGCATCTTAGCCATCGGCATCGTGCTGTACAGCAAATACTTCAAAATCTAAACGGAGAACCCTCATGAGCCTCAACACAATTGACACACAAATCCTCGAACAGCAAGCCCGCAGCTCACAGCAAAAAGAAGCCTACCGCCTGCTGGAAAAAACCAGCAACTTCCGCCTAGGCGTCGGCGTCCGACTAGACTCGGACCCCGCTTCTCATTTTTTTGTGGAAGTCACCATCAACTTGACATCCGTAAACGAAGTTTCGACGGCGCAGCTTGAAAAAGCGGTGATGTGCCTTAGGCAACTGGAGAGTCGCGGCTACACTTTGACGCACCAAAACGGCGCAGTCACCTGCGAATCAACGATATCTGTCGACGGAGTTAGCGATGAATGTCAAGCTGTTAGACATCTGCTGGTTAGCCAACTCGGCTAAACCCCAGCTTTTTGTAAACTGGAGACACAAAAAAGGAAGAGAGAGGGAACTTGTTTTATTTACCCATGACTTTTTTGGCTGCGATTTCGATGTCTTCGGATTTGATGGTTTTGCGACCTGCGTGCATGGCAAAATCCAAAGCTTCTTTGGCGATTTTGACGCCGATTTCTTCTAGGGCTTTGGCGAGTTCTTTGGCTGCGGCTTCACTGACTCTGTCTGCGCCTGCTTTTTTGCACAACCTGTGCATGGGAGCTACTGCTAGTTCTAAATCTGCCATTAGAGACCCTCTATTGCCTCTTTCTCTTTTTCAAGCCATATTTAACCTTTGTTATGCAACAGTGGTCTAAATTACCCCTTAACAATCATTCAGGCTAAAAAAGAAAAATATAAAATGCTAAATCTCATAATATGCGCAGGTTTCACCATGAAGCTAGTCGATGCGCACATACACCTTTCTGACCCCCAATACAACGGACACACAGCAACATTGATTGAAGACGCAAAAACCTCAGGCGTCGTTGCCCTAGTGACCAACGCCATGGACTACGACACCAGCATAGAAGCCCTCAGAATCCACGCCCAAAACCCTGAACTTGTCCACGTTGCCTTAGGCATTCACCCCTGGAACGTGAATGTGCTTAAAGAAGGCGAACTTGACCAAACCCTCAAACTCATCGAGGAACAACATGCCAAAGGAAACGTCGTTGCCATTGGCGAAATCGGCTTAGACTGCAAATACGAGTCCATCTGGACTCAGCAAATTTTAGTGTTTGACAAAATGCTGCGGCTAGCGGAAAAACTGGATTTGCCTGTTATTATTCATTCGCGAGGAACCACCGAGTTCATTGTAGACATGTTACCTTCCTATAACTTGAAACGGGTGCTGCTGCACTGGTTTAGTCATCCTATGCCTGCGTTGGCTCAAGCCATCGAACACGGCTACTACATCACCGAAGGCCCACCCACCGTTTACTCTAACGGCATCCGCGAAGTCATCAACAACACCCCACTTACCAATATTATGACCGAGACAGATGGACCAGTGCTTTTCCGCAAAGCTCCCTTCAATGGTCAAATGACTTTGCCCTCATTTGTCCGCGAAGTGGTACACGCCATAGCCGAAATAAAAAACCTGCAAGCCGACGAAGTTGCTGACCAAATAATTAGAAATTTTGAATCCTTCTTTAACGTAAAAACCAATTAACCTCCCTTTCTTGCCTTTGTATTGCAAGAAAAACGCAAACAAAAAGGTAACCTTAAATTAAGCCCCGCTTATTTTTGCACTAGCTTACGCTTATAATGCGTCAAGACCCTTGCAGAATCGAGGATGAAACTTTGGGAAAAGTAAAGACTGAACAGATAAAACACTTAGCAAAAGAACTGATTACCAAATTTCCAGACAGCTTTAGCGATAATTTTGACGACAACAAACGCCTAGTCAGCGAACTCACCGAAGGAACAACTACACGTGTTCGTAACCAAGTTGCAGGCTACATCACACGCACGTATGTTTTGAGCCAGAAGGGTGTTCCAATCCAAGAAGGCGAAATTGTCCCAGAAGAAACTGAAGAGTAACCTGGAAACCCCCATGATGGATGCCTATAGAAGCGGCTGGGCGCATCGGTATCTGCGTGAAGCCAAAGCAGAACTGGAAGCTGCCCAAAAAATTCCCTACATGGCACCCAGTTTGATGTTGGAAGCCATACGCAAAGCCCGCAGCGCCATATACTACAGCCTTGGCGAACCGGCATTCATCGAAGTTCTCGTCAGAGACGAACTTGCCAAACCTACCCGTTCTGACGATAAAATTCTGCGTTTTCTTATCCAAATGGAACAAACCGTGCAGCAGCTGAGTGAAATTGAAGAAATCAACGACGACGCCATGATGAAGCAAGCCAGCGTCATCGTGCAGGTTGCCGATGAATTCGTAAAAACCTTAACGGGACAGGAACTCCAAAACTAGCTTTGCCGTGTTTGGGGTTGGGTTGCAATAGATTTAATTTCTGCTTTCCGCTAGAGGCTCTTTCATGCATGAATGGGCATTAGCTGAAGCAGTTATTGCTACAGCCACACAAATCGCCGAAAAAGAAGGTTTAAAACAGGTAACTGAAGTGAACATAAAAGTCGGTGAACTACAGGGCATCGAAAAAGACATTTTCCGTTTTGCCCTCAAACAGATAAAACCTGCCAACTTCAAAAATGCTAAAATCCATGTTTTAACTGCGAAAGCTTTGTTGAAATGCAAGGTCTGCGGCAATGCTTGGAATTTTAAGAAAAACGAGGTGGACAAAACCGCGGTGGAAGCCATCCATTTTGTTCCTGAGGTTTCTCACACCTTCATCAAGTGCCCCAAGTGTGGTAGCCCTGACTTTGAAATTGCTCAAGGCCGCGGCGTTTGGATTGACAGCATAAAAGGAGCAAAATAGGTTGGCTGACCCGCGAACCGCCATCATCGGTGAACGGCTCAAGCAAATAAAACGGGTAATCGCTGTTTCCAGCGGCAAAGGCGGCGTCGGCAAAAGCCTTGTTGCCACAACTCTTGCGTTAACTCTTGCCAAAAAAGACTACAAAGTGGGCTTGTTTGACTTGGACTTTACCAGTCCCTCAACTCACTTGCTGCTTGGCGCCAAAGACGTGCAACCAGTCGAAGACAAAGGCCTAATCCCCCCCACCGTTGAGGGTTTAACGTATATGTCGCTGATTTACTATTCAGGAAACCAAGCTGCACCTTTGCGTGGCGCTGAAACCTCAAATGCCCTCATCGAGTTGTTGGCAGTTACGCTTTGGGGCGACTTGGATTACTTGATTTTGGACACACCGCCAGGTATTGGGGATGCGTTGTTGGATTTGGTTCGACTTGTGCCCCGTGTCGAATTTCTGATTGTAACCACGTCGTCGCAGTTGGCTTTTGAAACCGTCAAAAAACAGGTGCATTTGCTTCAGGAACTGAATATTCCCATAGTGGGCATTGTAGAAAACATGAAAATGACCAAATCCCACAATGTGGCGCAGCAAACCGAAGCGTTAGGCTTAAAGTTCCTCACCGAAATTTCCTACGACCTCACCGTAGAAGACGCCATCGGCAGCCCCGCCAAACTATTAGCAACTGACGTTGGTAAAAAAGTGCAAATCGTAGCACAAACACTATAGCAAACCCTCTTCTAACAACTGATGACTGTAGGGGCAACGCTTTGCCAAAAACAAAAGCCGTACTCACTGACTTCATCGGCACCTTAACTAATGTGCGTTGCTACACCATGGACGCGTCAATGGCAAAACTTCATGCAGCACTTGTTGATGCTGGTTTTGCTTGTGATAAAGATGCTTTTTTGGCAGCGTATGGTAAAGCCCACGAAAAGTATCGTCTTATCCGCTACGGTGAACTGCGGGAAGTCACCAACGTCATCTGGGTACAGGAAACGCTTGCTAGCTTAGGCTACCAAGTAAGCCTTGACGACGCCAACATGAAGATGGCTTTGGACGCCTTTTTTCAAGACTACATCGACAGCTTAGAACTGCGCCCCAGCACAGAAGCCCTGCTCCAGAAAATTCTCCAAACCCACAAACTGGGACTAATTTCAAACTTCACCTACGGACCTGTAGTGCATAATAGCTTAAAACAGTTGGGCATAAGCCAATACTTCCAAGCCATTGTAGTTTCTGGCGACGTAGGCTGGCGTAAACCACACCACAAAATTTTCGAAGAGGCATTGGACCGTTTGGATGTGTGCGCGGAGGAGGCTGTTTTTATCGGCGACTGCCCGTTGGAAGACATCAAAGGCGCACTAGATGTGGGCATGAGAGCTGTTTTTGTTTCCTCCCAGTTTTTTGGTGCCTCTGAGCTTGCTGCAAGTAACCAAAAACCTACCCATATAGTCCGCGACCTATCTCAGCTTTGCGAAGACTACGCCCGCCTCATAAACAACTGACCCTTTGCCGCATAAAACTGCTGTTTCCATAAGTTTTTAGCTGAAAATGTCCTAAAAGCTCATAAGCCCCGTTTTTCATTACTGTGCCCTTGCACTAAAGGGGAATCTGTATAGGCTGCGGTGTCTTTGGGGCAATAAATTTCGAGAATCAATCGGTCTTCTCATACTTGTATTGGGGTTTAAGAGCACAAAACCATAGAGGTCACCAGTCGCATGGCTTCTTGACCTTCCATCAAGGACAATATCACACTTACAAGAATCTAGATTTGGTTCCACGGCTGAAAACAAGTGCCATCCAAGAATGGTTTGACCGTCTGCCGGGAAGCGTGGGCATATCCAACGTGCGGTACACCACTTCGGGTAAATGTGACGAAAAATCCATCGTGCAGGGCACTCAGCCTATGACTGCAGAAGCTAACGGCATAAAAATCGCTGTTTCCTTCAACGGCAACATCGTAAACACAAGGCAACTGCTTGCTGAAGTCAAGCAGCACTTTCCAAACGCTGCCTGCGTTTGCGACTCTGATTTGGTCTCCAACAAGTTGCTCATTGAATTGCAGGCGGGAAAAGACCTCGCTGCAGCTGTCAAAGCAACCATGTTGGCGTTAGATGGCGCCTTCTCAGTACTCGTGGTGACTGGTGAAGGACAGCTTTTTGCATTCAAAGACCCTCACGGCATAAAGCCTCTATGCGCGGGACACAGCCCCGACGGCAAAACCTTAGTTTTCTCCTCTGAAACCGTCAGCTTTGACATAAACGGGTTTGAACGTGACTTTGAACTTGAAGCTGGAGAACTGGCAATAGCTACCAAAGATGGTTTTACCCGCCACCAACTTATCGAAAATCCCCGTAAGGCGTTTTGCGCTTTTGAATTCGCTTATTTCGCTCGACCTGACTCTCGTTTTAACTGCAAATACGTTTACGAAATCCGTGAAGAATTCGGACGAAACATCGTCAGAGAATTTCCAGAGATTGTGGCGGATTCTGACATCGTTATGTCCGTTCCTGAAACAGGCGATGACCCCGCGTTGGGCGTGCATGAAGAGTCGGGGCTTCGTTGGGAACGCGCCAGCCGACGTCACCGCTACGTCACCGAACGCGCCTTTATTTTGCTAAACAACGAACGCTACTCAACCATAGACCGCAAAGTCAACATTTTAGGTCCAAGAGTAACAGGTAAACGTGTAATCATCACCGAAGACAGCGTTGTCCGTGGCGACACCACCAAAGTTATCATCCAAAAGCTGCGTAAGTCGGGCGCCAAAAAAGTGTACATGTTCGTCACTTTCCCCCGCATCATAGGTCCCTGCTTCTACGGTATTGACATGTCTACATATGGTCAACTCATAGGCTCCACCCACACTGCGGAGGAAATCGCCAAAATCATCGGCGCCGATTCCGTGTGTTATCAATCTATTGAGAACTTGGTGAAAGCCACAGGCTGCACCAAAGATGAACTCTGTTTAGGCTGCATCACAGGCAAGTATCCCACGCCTTTGGCACAGGAATTTGCTGATAAAATGAAGAAGAAATTTCTCGAAGGCTACCAAGAGAAAGAACGCATTTATGAAAACGACAGCGAAGCTCAAGGTGTGCAGTGGTAAAACCATTTAAGCCAATACGTTAACTCAGTTAGCAAACGGTGCGTGCCAGATGCAGAAGGTAGGAGTCTTAGTTGTTTCATACGGCGCCCGAGAAGTCGCCATGATTGATGCGTTAAGCCGAAGCCCAAACTATCAGGTGCAGCTTTTTATCGCAGACAAACAACGCAACCCCTTTAACGTGGAAAAAGCCACCAAACACGTTGTTATCCCCGACTTGAACGTGGAGGCTATCGGCAAGTTTGCCCAAGCCAACAAGGACCAACTTGACTTTGTGGTGGTGGGCTCCGAGAAACCCATAATCGATGGCGTTCGTGACCTCGTTGAAGAAACCGCAGGCGTACCTGTGGTGTGTCCTAAGCAGCCTTATGCGATTGAAGCCAGCAAAGTGGCGCAGCGCGTGCTGTTTGAAGAGATTGCGCCTGAAGCGAATCCACGGTTCAAAGTTTTTGACCCCCAAAACTACAAAAGCACCGCCGAAGTCAAAGCCGCAGTTTACCAATGGCTAGATGAACTGGATAACCAAGCGGCGGTGAAACCTGACAAGCCTACCGCGGGCAAAGGCGTAGGCGTTTGGGGTGACCACTTCAATACCCGCGAACAACTCTTCGACCACTTCATGTCCAACTACCAATACAGCGCCGTCATCATCGAGGAAAAGTTAGACGGCGAAGAATCCAGCTCCATGGGCTTCTGTGATGGCAAACGCCTCATCCCCCTGCCTGATACTCGAGACTACAAGCGTGCCTTTGACGGCGACAAGGGACCCAACACGGGCGGCATGGGTAGCTACAAAGACACCCAAGATCACCTGCCCTTTATGACCGCCGAAGAACGAGAAATCGAAACAGCCATCGCCCAAAAGGTCTTTCATGGCTGGAGCAAAAAAATCGGCGACGACACCGCCCTCAGAGGCATACCGCTTTACTTAGCGTTTATGCATACGCGTGACGGACCGAAAATTTTGGAAATTAACAGTCGTCCTGGCGATCCTGAAAGCATCAATTTGTTCCCCGTTCTCAAAGATGACTTTGTGGATTTGTGTTTTAAGATGATTGAGGGCAACCTTAACCGTGTAGAAGTTGAGCGGTCGGCAACCGTTTTGACCTACAAGGTTCCGCCCAGCTACGGCGGCTACGCTGAAACCTTCCCCGCCAACGTCAACAAAGCCGAAGTGGATGGCGCCATAGACTTAACCGCCGCGTACGCGCTTCAACGCAAGTACGGCGACAAAATCCGCATTTACCCTGGCTCAATGGAACTTCGTGACGGCGGCATCTACGCGCTTAAAAGCCGCGCCATAGGTGTACTCGGAATCGGTGACGACATTGAAACCGCTCGGCAAATTAGCCAAGAAGGCGCCAAAGCCATCCACGGTGGCGCATTGTGGAACCGCACTGACATAGCTGCCAAAGCACACATCGCCAAAAGCGTAGCGCACATGCAGCAGTTGAGGGCGTAGGGTTGCCGCGCGTTTTTGTTTCCGACTGTGAAGGTCCTATAAGCAAAAACGACAACGCCTACGAATTAACCGCCCATGTCGTTCCAGATGGCGATAAACTGTTTTCTGCCATAAGCAAATACGACGATGTCCTCGCTGACGTACTCAAAAAGCCTGACTACAATGCGGGGGACACGTTGAAACTGATTTTGCCTTTCCTCAAGGCATATGGCGTGACTGATAAGCAGCTAGAAGAGTTTTCCGCTCAGACCCTGCTGCTCATCGCAGGCACCCCCCAAACACTTAAACACATCACCCAGATTGCTCCTGCTTACATCGTAAGCACCAGCTACGAACAATACATCAAAGCCCTCTGCAAGGCAGTGGGGTTTGAGTTTGGATGCACGTATTGCACTCGACTAAACCTCGACCAATACACTCTCCCCGCCCAAGAGCAAGTGCAACTCAAGGCGATAGCCCAAGAAATCATCAACTTTCCTCAAATTACTATCCCTAACGGCGCCAAAACTACCGCAGAGTTTTCCACCCAAGACCAAGCCACCCTTAGGCGGCTAGACGAAATCTTTTGGACCCAACTTCCTGCCATGACCTGCGGTAAACTCCTCCAAGACATTACACCTATTGGGGGACCGCAAAAAGCAGAAGCCATCAAAGCCATCCTCAAAAAGCAGGGCGTCGCTTTGGCGGATGTTATGTATGTGGGTGATAGCATTACGGATGTGCAGGCGTTTGAGCTTGTGCGGGGCGGTGGGGGTTTGTCAGTTTCGTTTAATGGTAATGGCTATGCGGTTCGTTCGGCTGAGGTGGCGGTTTTGACGGAGAATAATCTTGTGACTGCAGTGTTGGCGGATGTGTTTGTTAAGCAGGGCAAAGATGCTGTTTTGCAGTTGGCACAGAACTGGAGCCATAGTGCCCTGCAAGCTGGTAAAGTTGACCCTGCGTTGTTGGTGCAGTTTTTTGAGGCGTATCCTGAGGGGTTGCCGAAAGTTCAAATACCTCAAGCCGCGAATTTAGAAACTGTAGTTAAGCAAAGTAGTGAGTTCCGTAAGCAAGTTAGAGGTCAAGCAATAGGGAGATTGGGATAAAAAATGGTGATAACAAAACAAACTATACCCATTGTAGATACTTACGCGGAAGCGTTTGAAGGAATTTACTGCCGTGCCATCATAACGGCGGATGATGAACGTACCCTCAGAAGTGCCGCGTACGATGTAACTGCCACGCCGTCTGCGGTGATTGGCAGAATTGAAGGCGGCATTGAACGGTGGCTTAGTGAAAAAGAAACCCCTGACGGACGCAAAGGTGCCATCGTGCAGTGGTGGATGGGCGTCAAAGCAGGCAAACCCCTCCCTGACCAACTCAAAAAATTCGAAACCGAAATGAGCTTCCGCATCCGCCAAGACGTTTTGGTTAAACCCTTCACTGCCATCTTTGATGCTTTGTCGAATCCTGAGGGCAAGTTTGACATGATGGAACGCGTCGGCCACTGTGGCGACGGCTATGAATGGGTCGAGCAACGTTACGGACGCGAAGTTATCGTGGTTCCAATCATGGTTCCCGACTTTATAATCGAACATTACCTTGGCTACGCGCACGGGATTAGTGGTGCGAACTTTTGGATGCTGTGTAAGACCAAGCAAGCTGTGCTGGAAGCAGGCCAGAAAGCGCTTGACGCCGTCCAAACTGTGCCCGGAGCAATAACTACCTTTGACATCTGCAGTGCAGGCAGCAAACCTGAAACCAAGTTCCCGCTAATCGGTCCCACAACTAACCACGAATGGTGCCCCTCCCTGAAAGCTAAACTGGGCAGCGCCAGCAAGGTTCCAGATGGCGTCGGTTACATCCCTGAACTCGTCATTAGCGGCACTGACATGGAAACTGTGAAGGCTGCTATGAAAGCAGGCATCGAAGCCGCCATGACCGTTAAAGATGTTGTTTCTATCTCGGCGGGCAACTATGACGGCAAACTGGGCAAATACAAAATCGAACTCAAAGAGCTGTTCCCATGACCCACTTTGGCGTCGTCGGCTTTGGCGCCCTAAACGTAGATAAACTCTTCAAAGTCGAAAGGCTCGCGCATGCGGAAGAAGAGAGTTTTGTGATTTCGCAGGAGGAAGTTTGCGGGGGCTCGGCAGCTAACACAATTGTTGGTTTAGCTCGGCTTGGCGTCAAGACGGGGTTTGTTGGCAAAATCGCCGCTGACCGCGAAGGTGAATTGCACCTAGCTGACTTTAACCGCGAAGGCGTCGACACCGCGGGCATAATCTGCTCTAAAACTGGACACAGCGGCAACGTCATGGGCTTTGTTGATGCCAAAGGCGCCCGCGCGCTTTACATCCAGTCAGGCGTCAACGATACCATCACCAGCCAAGAAATCAACCCCGCCTACGTTGCCCAAACTGGATTTCTTCACTTAACCAGCTTTGTCGGCGACCAATCCTTTGAAACCCAAAAACAAATCGTAGCCGCCCTACCCGAAACCGTGAAAGTCAGCTTCGACCCCGGCGTCTTGTACGTTCGCAAAGGTTTCGATGCCCTCGAATCCATAATTAAACGCAGCCACGTGCTTATGCCCAACAGCCTCGAACTTGAAATCTTAACCGGCACCAAAAACGTCGAAAAAGGCACAGCAAAACTGCTCAGTTGTGGCGTCAAAGTGGTTGTCGTGAAATTGGGCGCAGAAGGCTGCTACGTTACCGACGGCAAAGAAGCACATACCCTTGCACCGCTCAAGGTCTCTGTGGTGGACACAACGGGCGCGGGCGACGCATTCTGTGCTGGTTTTCTCTATGGCTTACTCAACCAAAAACCACTAAAAGAATGCGGGGAACTGGGCAACTTTGTCGGCTCCCGCTCTGTCACAAAGATGGGCGCACGACCCGGCTTGCCCTACAAAAAAGACTTAGCCCTTCTTGACTAAGTGCTCAATTAAGCCTTCAAAAATCAGTTTTCCGTCGCCGTACTGGGGCATGACTTGCTGGCTGGTCCAGTCGGGCTGCTGCCACCAGTAAAACGCCCGTTCAGGATGCGGCATCAAGCCAAAGATGGTGCCTTCTTTGTTGCATATGCCTGCGATATCGTGGAGGCTGCCGTTGGGGTTGGTGGGGTATTTGCCGTCGGCTGGCTGCCCGTTTTTGTCGCAATAGCGCAGGACGACCATGTCTTGGTCAAGCATCTTCTGCAGCAGCTGCTGCTCTTTTTCTTTTGGAAACAGCAAGCGTCCTTCTCCGTGGGCAATTGGAATGCGCAGAACTTTGCCTTGCGGGATTTTAGAGGTGAATATGCAGTTGCCCTTGTTTTCGTTTCGCAGATAGGTCCATTCGCATTTGAAGCCTTGGGGGATGTTGGTGGCCATGGAGGCTTCGGGGTAGCCGCTTTTGCTGTCAAAGCCCGGTAGTAAGCCTTCTTCGACTAGAATTTGGAAGCCGTTGCAGATGCCCAAAATCGGGCGATTATCATCAATGAAGCTCTGCAGTTCTTTACCCAGTTTCGCTGTGAGCATGCGGGCAAAAATGGCGCCACTACGCACATAGTCGCCGTAGCTAAAGCCGCCTGGAAATACCAACGCCTGATACTCCAACAAGTTGCGCTGCTTCGCTAGCTCACTGAGGTGCTTAACTTCGGCTTGTACGCCTAGTTCTTGGAGGGCACGTTGGGTTTCGGCGTCGCAGTTAGTTCCGCCGACGCGCATGACGCAGACGCGTATGTCTTGGGGCTTCATGCCTGTGCCTCCGTTGAAAGCGTTCGCTTCCACGCCTTACGCAAATCCGAAACCGAAACATCCACCACGGTGGTTCCTTTTTGTCCTGTGATTGTGAGTTGCGGGGTTTGGGTTACGGTGCCGATTTGGGCAAAACTTGCATCTTTCATGACTGCTTCAAACGCCTCTTGGTCTTTCGCGTTAACTTCTACGATGAAGCGGCTGTTAGATTCTGAGAACAGCAGAAAATCATCCCTGTCTACCCCTTCCGCGGGCACCTTTTGAAGGTCCAATTTGACGCCTAATTCGGTTGCCAATGCCATCTCCGCCACCGCCACCGCTAACCCGCCCTCAGAGAGGTCGTGGCACGCCTTCACGGTGCCTTCGCTGATGGCTTTCGTGACCGCTTGGAAAGTTTTCGCGGCTTGCTCGGTTCGTACTTGTGGCACGGAGTTGCCTAAGGCGCCGTGGAGTTTGTAGTATTCTGAGCCGCCCAGTTCAGGGTAAGTTTTACCCACGATATAGAGCAGGTTGCCTTCGGTTTTGAGTTCCATAGACACGGCTGACTGTATGTCGGGGACCAAGCCGATGGCAGTTATAAGCAGAGTCGGAGTAACAGGACCCAGCGGGGATTCGTTGTAGAGGCTGTCTTTACCCGAAATAAACGGCGCTTCAAACGCCATCGCCATGTCGTAACAGGCTTCGCAGGCCCGCACCAGCGAACCAAGCCGCTCTGGTTTTTCGGGGTTGCCCCACACAAAGTTGTCTAGCAACGCGATTCTTTGCCCTCCTACCGCTATGTTGTTTCGCATGGCTTCGTCGATTGCGGAGGCTGCCATGTGGTAGGCGTCGATTTTGCCGTAGTTGGGGTTCATGCCACAGCTGATTGCGATGCCTTTGCAGGAGTCTGCAAGCGGCTTAAGAATAGCCGCATCGTTAGGTCCGCCATAGTCGCCCTGCAGAGGCTTAAGTGCCGTGTTGCCTTTGACTTCATGGTCATAGCTGCGCACCACGCTTTCTTTGCTGGCAATGTTGGGTGCCGAGAGCAACTGCATCAAGGTTTGGGTGAGGTTTGGTTCAGGAAACGTCGGTTCAACTATGTGAGTTGGCTTGTACGTTGCCGTTTTAGCGCTTTTCACTGGCTGGAACAGAAACGCCATATCCAACTCCGCCACCGTCGCCCCATCAAAACGGAGCCGAAGCTTCCGTTCAGCCGTTAATTGCCCGATGGCTGTGGCTTCCACATCTTCCTTAGCAAAAACCGCCAACGCAGCCTCCAACTTTTCAGGCGGAACCACAATTAGCATGCGTTCTTGGGATTCGGAAACGTAAATTTCCCACGGTGACAGTCCCGCATACTTGAGCGGAACTTTGTCTAAGTCGACGGTGACGCCGCAGCCAAATGTCTCCGCAGTTTCGCCTACCGCACTGGACATCCCTCCGCCTCCGAGGTCAGTGGTTGCGGATGCAAGTTCGCGGTCGCGGATTTCTATTACGGCGCGTTTGACCTTTTCTTCTTCGATGGGGTCAGCAATTTGGACGGCGGGGCGGCTTACTTCCTCAGATTTTTCGGTGAGTTCAGCAGATGCAAACGTTACGCCGTGGATGCCGTCGCGTCCGGTTTTGCCGCCTGCCACCACAATGTAGTGTCCTGCTTTTGCTTCTTTCTTAAACTTGTTAAGTGGCAGTAGTCCAATGCAGCCACAGTAAACCACCACATTTCCCGTGTAGGACTCGTCAAAGTATATGGCGCCATTGACGGTGGGGATGCCCATATTGTTACCGTAGGCGCTGATGCCTGCGGTGACGCCCATGTAAATGTACTTGGGATGTTTCATGCCATTAGGTAATTTGTTATAATCGTAATCTAAAGGTCCAAAACCTAAAACATCGGTGCATGCGATGGGGTCTGCCCAGACACCTAAAACGTCGCGAATAACCCCGCCCACGCCCGTTGCTGCGCCCCCAAACGGCTCCACAGCAGAAGGATGATTATGTGTCTCCACTTTCGCTGCAATCCCGTAACCCTTATCAAAACTTACAATGCCCGCGTTATCTTCAAAAACACTAACACACCATTCTGGCGCAAGCTGCTTGGTAGCTTTGGCTATGTACGTTTTGAAGAGGCTGGTGATTTCTTTGCCGTCAAAGTGAATTTTGCCCTTGAACGTTTTGTGATAGCAGTGTTCGCTCCACGTTTGCCCAATTGCCTGCAACTCTACGTCGGTGGGATTGCGGTTTTGTTCCTTAAAGTAAGCTTGAACCTGCTTCATCTCATCAACGCTTAACCCTAACCCCAGTTCAGCACTGACTTCCGATAGTTGCGCGTCGGTTGCGGAGTCTGTTCTGATTTCATGTAGATTTAGCGCTTCTTTGTGGATGTAGAGGCTCATTTTTGTTCCACAACGCTTATGGTGTAGTTGTCTTTGGTGGGGTTGGCAAGAAGACGCTTCGCCATCTCTTCCACTTTACTTTGAGCTTCTTTTTGGTCGACTGCTTCCAAGTCAAGGGAGTAAACTTTGCTCACATTAACCTGCGCTACCTTGTAGCCCAACTCTTTCAGAAGCCGCTCAGTGGTGCTGCCTTCAGGGTCAGTGTGACCCGGTTTCAGGCTGACTTCGACTTTGCCACGGTATTTCATGGCTTTAATGCTGGTTAATTGAGATTTAAACGCTTTTGCCAAAAAATTGGTAAAAAGCTACGCTAAAACCAGCTTTTTGCCGCCATGCTGGATAGTTATCTGGGGTTTAGCGGTGATTTTGCCTATTTGTTCGGGCTGTTCTCCCGCCTTTTCCAAGATGTCCAGTGCAATGTCTTGGTCGGCTTTGTCTACTATGATGCCAAAGCCCCAACCCATGTTAAACGTGCGAAACATCTCTTCGTCGGTGACGGTGAATCCGAGGTCTTTTGCCGTTTGCTGAATTAAGCCAAAAACGGGGTGAGGCTTAAAGTTGTCGAACTCAAACCCGATGCCTTCCGAAAACCGTGCCAAATTGTTAAATTTCAGGTATGCATCGCCCGTGATGTGCACAGCGCCCTTCACTTTAACCATGTCTAAAAGTTGCAAAAATGGCTTAACATAAATCTTGGTGGGCTCAAGCATTTCCGCCACAACCTCGCGGTCTAACCCTTCTGGAGTTTCACCTGCTTGGTATTTGCCGCCCCACTGTTTAAGTAGAATTTTGCGGGCAAATGTTATGCCGTTACTGTGCAAACCGCTGCTGGGCAATCCGATGATGGGGTCGCCTGCCTTGATGCCTTGTCCCGTGATGATTTTGTCTGTGGAAACTTGGCCTACAGATGCAACAATCATGTCAAACCCCGCGCCAGCTTTGAGTCCGTTTATGATTTCGGCTACGTCGCCGATTTCGCCGCTAACCACGGGGCACGCTGATTGGTCTGCGCCTTCCACGATGCCCGCTAACCACTGCTTAACAAGCTCAGGGTTACTGGCTTGCGCGTGAATGTTATCGGAGATTGCCAGCGGCGTTGCGCCTGAACGAATAACATCGTTAACCGCCATGGCTACCGCATCTACACCGATTGTGTCGTATCTGTCCGCGAGTTCTGCTAACAGTACCTTGGTGCCCACGCCCTCAATTGTAAGGTCCAGCCATTGAGTGGGGGTCAGTTGGAAAATGTTGCTGTACGGCAAATGCATAACCGGACCAAACTGGCTATGCCTGTAAGTTTCTTTAAGCAGGTCAAGGGCTTTTTTGGACTCGTGACGTTGTTCGCGGTCTACGCCGGCGTCTGTGTAGGTGAAGGTTTTGGGCACACTGGTTTCCTCGCCCCTTGTTGTGTAATTGCTGGCTGATAACGATTTTGCTAAACAGCCATTGACAATCAACAGCAACCAAAAATACGTTTTGGACATATCTGATGACACATGACTGCACTTATGTCAAAAAAATTGGGCAAACCCTTAACAAAAGTCTGGTTCGTTAACGCTTTTCTTCATAGACATCTTACAAAGTCGAAGTAATCCTTAAATAGAAAGGCTAGCTACCTACCAAGCAAGGAGACAGGCTAGGGATTAGAAAATGCGAAAGAGGATATTGGTAGTTTCTACACTCTTATTAGTGGCAATGATGTTTTCAGCATACGGGTTAAGTTTTGCAGCAGCAAGCCCCGGAAACAACGACGAGTTCTCGTCCTCTAGCCTTAACGGGTTCTGGACCAAAGTCGGAACCCCAAGTGCCACCTACGACCTAACAACGTCTCCTGGTTATATCGCAATAACTTCGCCAGCCAACAACGATTTAGGCGGTACCACAAATTCTGCCCCCAGAATCATGCAAACCGTGACTGGAGACTTTGCAGTTGTGACCAGAGTTTTAGGCACATACACCGCTGCAGGCGTCCACGCAGGCATACTCGTCTACATAGACGATACCCACTTCATGCGTGTCGAAGTCCGAAACACCAACGCATTCCAAATCGGCGGCAAAAACGGTCCCACATTTGTCAGCAGTTCTGTCGCGGGATCTGTACCAATTGCCCCAGTTTACCTGAAAATGGAGAAAATCGGAACCTCCATCACTGGCTACTGGAGTTCAGATGGAACAACTTGGACCCAGTTCGGACCCACCTACACTCTAACTGGCGCTGACGGAACTGTCCAAATTGGCTTATTCGTAATTAACCAGAACACTGGGGTTCCTTCCTTCACAGCATCCTTTGACTTCTTCCACATCACCCCAATTAACCTATTCGTCCTCCCCGAATACCCCTTAGGTACCTTAGCCATACCACTAGCCATCGGCGCAGCCTTCCTGATCATCAAACGTAACTCTCTCCCCCGACTCAGAAAATAAGCACAACGTCCCTCCCGCCTTTCTTTGGGAAACCTTTTTTATTTTTAATTTAAACATACACAGCCGATTCTCTTGACCCCAACAAAATACCACGTCTACATCGAGTATGCTGAAAAAGAAAAATCAGGCATGCGCTTTAACCTCACCGAAGAAGAAGTCCATCGTCTAATCATCACCCCCTACAAAGCCGGCAAACCCTTCATGTTCTGCGGCAGACTCATAACTCCCACTAAAATCCAAACATTTTTCATTTTCAGCAGCCAAGAAGACGCCAGCAAACTCGTTTTGCCTAACCGCGAAGAAATCGCCAACCACCCCGACAAAAAATTCGTCGTTGACTACATTAAACGTGGCAAAGTCAAAACTGTCCAAGCCTGCACCGAGAAATTTCTGCCTGTAGCATCAAACTCTTAGATGTCTGCAGAAACTTTAAACTTGCCTTCACCACTTTTTAGGTGGCGCGATGGGCGGTCTTAGTCCAGCCTGGTTAGGACATCAGGTTCCCAACCTGACGACCCGGGTTCAAATCCCGGAGACCGCACCATTACTTTGGCTGCAATAGTGTTAATTGGGGGTAACGATTTTCTTTACGACCCTCTCAACTAAATCTTCAGAACTTTCTCGCGCTTTTAGGTTCGCTGAGATGTGATGCTGCATGAGGTGGTTGTCGATGGTTTCTTGCATGAGTTTAAAGTCTGGATTGGTAACGATTCCTTCTCCACACTCACACCTGAAAAGATAGATGCTGCTTATTTGCGGTTTCTCTTCACACTTTTCCGTCATTCGTTTCTGCCTTCTCCAAAGACTACGATGTTTAACTTAACAATTACACAAAGGTACGTGTGTTGATGTTGATAGACTTTGAAGTTTTGTTGTGAATCATGAATACAAAAACAAGCAGGCTCAAATCCAAAAGTTAATTGTGCCTTGCATCTATGAACAGATGAACAGGTAGCCTTCTCCCTGTCTTAAAGCAAGTTGGTACTTTTTCAAAATCGGTTTTATCTTTTCGGCAGCGTCACCGATAAAAGTGCCTTTCAGTTTTATCGTACATCCTTGGTTACTATCGGTATCTGAATCAACCAATATGCCATCAACATGCAGTATCTCTGCAGATTTCTATGATTTCAAGTAGCGCAATTAAGTCTTCTGCCTTCTTCATGACGGACACTTTAGGTGAACTTTTTTCTTTTATAACTTATGACGTAAGTTACCGTACAACAGAAACAACGGCTGTTGCACTAAACTGTGCCACACAACCCACATGCACCATTCTCTGGTCATAACGCGGCAGCTATAACCATCACCCTACAATTTTTGGCGATAACAATTCAAATACAAAATTCCTACAACGCTTTAGTTGGTGGCAAAGAAAAATGGGGGGCATGAAGGGGGAAGAATGAAGGCGGATTCTGTTCTGCGTTTTACTGACGTGCCTATGTTAGGCTAATGGAATTGCTGCCTGTTCTACCCTTTCCTTCTATCACCAAGGCAAAATGTAATATGCCGTAATTCCCATTCCGCTGTTTACATTTACTGTTGTTGGATTGCCTCCGCTGCCAGCGTCAAAATACGAGAAGCACCACTCCATATCATAGGCCGCATTATAAACTAGATCATCAACAGCAATTGTGTGTATTCCTTCAGAAAGATAGAATACATCTCCTGCCTGTCCAGCGTAATTACCATCAATGTAAACGCTTGTATCGACCCAAGACGAATATTGGTCAACAGCATCGACGGTTACAGCATACACTGTTGCGTTTGAAAGAGAAACAAGAGGAAACACCGCGAAAACAGTTATCATTGCAGCTACCAAAGCGATTTTTTTGTTAAACAACCAACTTCACCTCCTTCTTTACTGTTTAGCGGCAAGCGTTATCTTGCCAATTAGCGGTTTCTTTATGTTTAATATTTAAAGCTTTTTAACGTTGAAATGTGGATATTTTATCATAATGTGGATAAATATGAATTATTGATGCTGCCCTCTTTCGTGGCTCTAGCAGGGCTTCGATGCTGGATAGCTAAAGAAATATGCCTACTACCATTTGTTGACCTGTGTTTTTAGGGCAGGGAACGCTCCCCGTCTAATTGTCTGTGCTCGAGGTTTGTTATTGTCCGCCCCCTCCAGAAGTAGCTGTATATAGCAACTCATCCACAACAACACATAACAAACAAACCACCCCAACCTGCACCGCAAAAAATATCGATAACAAATTTCAAATACAAGACAAATATTCACGTCACTACAAAGGTGCACATTAATGAGCGAATACTTCAAGAAGAAACTTGAACCCATCCACGTCAAGCCAAAAACCGTTAACCAACTTCTCACTGAAATGGCTAAAACCGCCTATCAAGGCCGCAAACTAGGCGAAGCCGTGGACGTATGGGAAAACATGGTGAAAGAAAAAGACATCACCATCGCCATGGGCTATGCGGGCAGCATGAGCACCGCAGGACAATGGACCATAATCAACTGGCTCATGGAAAACCGTTTCATCGACGTTTTGGTCTCCACAGGAGCAAACGTCAGCGAAGACATCGTTGATGCCATGGGCTTTGGATACTGGCAAGGCAGCCACATGGTCAACGACGAAGACCTCCTAGACAAAGACATCAACCGCTACTACGATGTTTTTGGCAAAGAAACCGACTACCGAAAAATGGAAGAACTCGTCACCGACTTTGTCATGACACTGCGAACTGACTACGGCTACACCAGCGCTGAATTCTTCCACTTGTTGGGGAAGTTTTTGAGCGAAAAGAAAATCCCTGCCATCGCCGCCAAAGCCTACGAAAATGGTGTTCCAATTTTTAGCCCCGCTTTCCTCGACAGTGCCTACGGCGAAACCATTCTCATGGCAAAAAACCAAGGTCACAGCATCATTGTTGACTCCGCTAAGGAATTTGACCAGTTCGTCACCATCGGAACTAAAACCAAAGATGTCGGGGTAATCTACATCGGCGGAGGCGTTCCCAAAGACCTGACCCAACTCATCGCCATCTCTGTTTCACCTAAAACCTGCGACGAAGCCATCCCCGGACGCGACGGGCACTTGCGCAAAGGCATCAAAGAATACTACTACCCCCACAAATACGCCATCCAAATCACCACTGATGCTCCCCAATGGGGCGGCTTAAGTGGCTGCACTTTGGAAGAGGCAATTAGCTGGGGTAAAATCAATGCAGCGGTTGGAACTCGTGCTGTATGCTACAGTGACGCAACGATTGCTCTGCCGCTTGTTACCCATGCTTTGGCTGAACGAGTGCCAGAAAAACGAAAAGGACCAGACATGAACTGGATATTCAAAGATATGCCAAAAGCATAATTCTTTTCTTTTTCTGTTTCCTTTCTAGTTTCCTATAATAAATGTTTTAATGCTCATTATCTTATATTTTTGCATGGTTGAGAAAAAGAATGATTACCTAGATCTGGAAACAGAGCGGTCGTTAAAAGTTTTAAAAATGAAAGAAGCACATGCCTCTATTGAAGAGGTTGAACGGCAAAGAAAGCGGTCGGCTGTCCTCTCGGTCCGTACGCGACTAAAATCTCATATAGACCTGCTGGATATGTTGTCAAAAGGTGCCCGAAAATGTGGCAACTCATTAAACGATGATTTTAGAAATAAATTAGTAAAAGAAGCCCAAGAAAAGGCAGATACTATGATGAAGCAATTAACTGGTCTTGACATCAAAATGGACATGTCCCCAACAGTCGATAAAGCTATTGATGATGAGCGGAAAGAAGTATGGGCGATATTGTTACCAATGGTTAAAATTGTTGTTGATATGGTTGATTCTTTGAGGCATGATTATCAGAAGGCTTTGGACATTGGGCAAAAAGATTTTGATATTCTTTTCCCGAAAGTGAAAATTAATTTAGAGGCTGTGAAGAGTGTAGATAATCAACTAATAGAATTGTTTATCCAAGAAGCTAATATGATAATGTACTGTGATCGTTTACTCTAACGTAAGAACTTTTTTTGTCCAACGCGTTAAAACTCGATTTAGTTACTAGATTTAGCCGTTTTAACCCAATTTAATTAGGTGCTGTTTGTTTAAATCGTTTTTTGACCCGTTTTTCTTGAAAAAATTTTAGGGTTTGATGAGTTTCTTTTTGTTTAGTCTCGTTATGAGCGCGCTTGTCATTATCGGGAGTACCATGGTGGCGTCGCCTTCTATCATGATGCGTTTGGCTTTTTCACTGATTTTGCCCCACGAAACTGCTTCACGTGGACGTGCGCCGCTAAGGCTTCCATCCCACTCATCCGCCGTAGAAATATACACAACATAGTCTAAGCCGTCTTTGAATTGGTTCCACCAAATCGTGTGGTGCTTGCTTATGCCGCCACCGACGATGAGAGCGCCAGTTTTTTTGGAGTCAAACATAAGGTCGCTAAGTTGTCCTTCGTCTTTGAGCAGGTTGATGCGAAAGTCCTTGTGATCTTGGCTAAACATCCACAGTTGATAGCCCACGGAGCCGTCTGTTATGCCTGGAACATGGATTGGGATGTTGTTTCTAGCTGCCCAATACAAAATTGAGTTTTCGTTGCAGCAGCGTAGCCCGATTTCCCGGCAAAGTTCGGTGGTGGAAAGCTCTTTTTTGCCCTCGTTGTAGAGGTCTGCGAGCAGGGCTTGGATTTTCTTTTCCAAAATTATGCCATAGCTGTCATTGGGAACCAGTACGTTGCCGAGGCGATTCACCCCTTCTTGGTGCAGTTTGCTGTCGTTCATGATGAAGCTGCCTTTGTAATAGTCGCGGTAGCAACGCGCCACATCATGATCCAGTGTCCCGCAGGTGGTTATGATAACGTCAACTAGTTTACGTTTTACAAGTTCTTTGATGACGCCGCGTGTGCCTGTGGCAATGATGTCGGCGGTGAATGAAAGGAACTTGACGCAGCCCTTGGCGGCAATCATGGCTTCCATGATGCCAACACCTGTGGCAAGTTTGCCCGCAGTGAAACCCCATGCCTTATCCATCTGTTTCACTAAATCGTCCACGGACATTTGTTCAGTAAACTCGTAGTCTCTCACTGGCTCCTTGTGCATATGTTTGGGCATGACCAAAGTCTCCTATTCACTTTCTCAATGACTGGTTGCTAATAAATAGATGCCGAACCCAAAGAAAAAACGGGTGGCTACTGGGTTAGGTAGTTGATGATTTTGTCGTAGATGTCTTTGGCTTTTTGGTCTTCGTAGCCTGCGTAGATGCTTGGGTTATCGTTAACTTCAACCACGACAAAGTCGCCGTTAACTTCTTTGATGTCAACTCCGTACAAGCCTTTGCCTACAACACTGCATGCTTTCAGGGCTACTTCTCGCAGACGCGGGGGCATCTCTTCTTTGCGCAAAGACACCGTTCTGCCCCACACAACCGTAGATTTACCGCGCAACTTCGCGCCATGCTTCCATCTGCCCTTAGGAATCATGTACTTACACACATACAAAACATCGTTGTTAAGCACCCCAACTCTCCAGTCAAACGCCGTAGGCGTAAACTGCTGCACAGCTAACACGTCACTTTTCTTGAAGAATCGTTTGGCGACGTCGCGAAAGCTGGTTTCGCAAGCGGCTTTCTCTACGTACTTGCTAAAGCTTGTGTAGGGGGCTTTGATGACGACGGGTTTGCCGAGTTTTTCAAAGATTTCGTTAATTTTCTTATGATGCAGCTCATCACGACTCAGAAAAACGGTGGGTATGCGGGGAACGTTGTATTTTTCGAACAACGCGTACTGGTGGATTTTGTTGCCGCACACCGTTATGCTTTCAGGGTCATCTACAACTTTTAAGCCCAGTTCCCAAGCAGTTTTGGAAACAACATACGCCGTATTCAACGGATCCGTAGTTGCCCGAATAAAAACCGCATCATACTTGGGCACATCTGATATGTCTTCGCGGAAAAGAAACCGAAAGTCGTTGCCCTGCTTTTCTGCGGTACTCTTAAAGTTTTGAAGTGCAGCTTCTTCACGGGGATCAGAAAAATTATACTTTTCAACAAAACAGGCGATCCTAGACACCGAAGGGTTCACCTTGCTCCGAAAGGAGCGAAACCTCGTTAGATATCATATGTAGATCTTGCTTTGACAGCTCTTCCTTGCTTACGGGTTGTAGCCCGCAAAGATAAGCTTTTTCTTTTGTTTTTTGAATATGCAATTTGCAGACGGGGATGTTGAAGACTTCGTAGACGCGACGACAGATTTCTTGGGTCTGGGGGTCTTGGTCGATGGTTTTTCCAAAGAAACTTTTGACTGTTGCCATCTCGCCTTTGAGCGGTTGCACGCAAACTGCAAACTTGTAGTTCATGCCCAAACTTTTCATAGCGCGGTAAAGGGCACTTTTGTTTTGGGCAGTCTTGTAGCCGTCATATATGAAGGGATTCACTGCAAAAACCACCACAGGAAACCCAATTTCAGTTACAATTTTTTTCACTGAATCTGTTACCAGCGAGGGTAACGTAGAGATTCCTGCGCGGGCAGCTCGCAAGAGTAAAATTGGGGTTCGGCTTGAGTCGATGATGTTTTCGCATGACGGAATAACCCTGTTGCCTAAAACTTCAGCATGTAGCGATACATAGTAGCCTGTTTTGAGGTACCGATAATCGTTGTTTAGGTTGAGGGTGGTTCCCTTGATTGACGAGTTGAGAAATGATGCGGGACTTATGATACGCGAATTATTGGTGCTGAAGTCTAAACTAGAGACGACCAACACTCATGAGACACCAGGGGCATTGAATCCGAGATATCTCAAAGGTATATTTAAGGTTGGCGATAAAAATTTCGTTATGTGCAATTGTATACTTGGCCTTTGACTACCTGACATGCTAACATAGTTGGTTTTTTTAGCCATAACCCCTTCATTAGTGTCAACCTTCATTCAACCTCTGACAGCCCGTGTTTTGATAGACCTTCAGTTTGGCTGATTAGTGACATTTAAAAGCTAACTCCACTTAATACTGAGTAGCGTATATTGGAGGTTACTTTTCTATGTCAAATAAAAAACAGGTCAAACCTCAAAAACCCACCGTAACACCAAATGCCACCATGGACCACGACGACGAATTCTACTACATCCAAGTAGAGTTGCCTGGCGTGAGAAAAGCAGACATCAACCTTTCTGTTTCAGACCAAAGTTTCTGCCTCCGTGGACCCCGAGAAGACTTGGAATTTCTCGGCTGCTATGTACTTGCGCACCTTGCTGACACCAACAAAACCAAAGCTAAATTTAACAACGGCTTGTTAAGCATCGAAATCCCCTTAAAACCCATCCGAAAAGAAAAGAAAGTCCATATAGACTAACCCTTTTTCGTTCTCTTCTGCTTTTAAATTACGGCGTGAACTTGCGGCAGTTATTCATTTGGAATGGTGCTTCTTCAGAGAAGTATTTAGATAGTTCCAAATAGATTCAATACCCTAATGCCACCTGCAAAGTTTCCCCAACGCAAATTCGTCTCCGTTGACCCTTACAAGTGCACCGGCTGCGGCATCTGCGAATTAGCCTGCAGCCAAGAAAAAGGCGAAACCACCCCCCTAAAATCACGCATCCGCGTCATACGCATGAAACCCCTTTTTGACTTCGCCTTAGCTTGCCGAAGCTGCGAAGACGCCAAATGCGTTAAAGCTTGCCCTGAAAAAGCAATCTCCCAATCCCCCGACACTGGGCTGCTGGTTATAGATGAAAAGAAATGCAAAGGGTGCGACTGGTGTGTCCAAGCCTGCGAATACGGCGGCATAGCCATTCACCCTGAAACGGGGCTAGCGGTTGCTTGTGACCTCTGTGGCGGTGACCCTCAATGTGTCAAGTTCTGTCCTGAAGACGCTTTGGAGTTGGTGTCAACAGATGAAGAAGCCGAGAAACGGTTAGGCAA
Source organism: uncultured Candidatus Bathyarchaeia archaeon (assembly GCA_964616775.1). Taxonomy (GTDB): domain Archaea; phylum Thermoproteota; class Bathyarchaeia; order Bathyarchaeales; family Bathycorpusculaceae; genus JADGNF01. The sequence goes on along the minus strand of CAZTRN010000008.1, from coordinate 30,558 downwards.
CACCTTTGAAAAGTTGCCTAAAGAAACCGAACGCCTCGTTACGCTGGTGAAAAATAAGGATTGGCGCAAGATTCTCGAAGAAGGAGAAGAGCGAAGCGTTAAAGTTTCTGCAAAACTTGACGAGTTAGACAAAAAAGGTAAGAGCAAGCCAAAACCTTAGCTGCTCTCTTTTTGTTTGTTATGTGACTTCGTTGATTTCTTCGTAGCCTTGAATTAGTTCGTCAATGCCGATGCCGTTTTGTTCGCCGCGGTAGCCGCCTTCCATGACAAAAAATGTCGGTTTGTTCAATGCCCCGATTCGTTTCCCAATTCTTCTAAACGACTGCTCTGTCAAGGCAAGCGAGGCCAAGTCATCAATGTGAGTGTCAAAGCCGATGGACACTGCCACATGTTCAAATTTGTTAAGGTTTACTTGAGCAAGTGCTTCGTCAAGTGTTTGAAGATAGATTTTTTCTCCACAGTCCGCTTTCAGAGAGTAGTTTATGATGTTGTTTTCGGTGAAGTGACCAGTTCCAGGGAAAAAGGGGTGCCTATGCAGCGAAACATACCACACTTTGGGGTCGCCTGCAAAAATTTCTTGGGTGCCGTTGCCATGGTGACCATCTACGTCCAAGATGAGCGTCGGCTTGTTTAGCAATTTGACAGCTAAGGCGATATTGTTAAAGTAGCAAAAACCTCTTGTGGGCGCATCTAACGCTGCTCCATATCTGCCTGCGTGATGTCCAGGTGGTCGTGTGAGTGAAAAACCGTTCACCTGAGCTGCTAAGCATGCTGCTCCCGCGCTCAGCATGGCGTATTCAAAGATGTTTTGGTAGGCAGGTGTATCAGGGTCCTCAACCAGCCCCTTTTTGACGTTCCAGATGTATTCTGCATCATGGATTAGAAATAGGTCGTCTTCCAAGGCAGGCTGGGGCTCTAAAAACTTGTAGCCCTTTGCAGCAAGAATTTCTTGTGCCACTTTGATTCTCTGAGGCCCTTCCACATGCCAGTTTCCATATCTTAAGCACTTTTCAGAGTAAACTATCGGCGTACGCATAGAGACCCGTGCCAGTATGTAGATAAGTAAGGTTTAATTTAAAATATCGCAAATCCCACAGCAACTTTGCTCTATCAGGAGACTCCTGCATGATTTCCGTTAACCCCTTTGCCGATTTTCGTGCTGAATGCGAAACTGTACTACGCGAAGCGTTAGCAACCGTTTTGCCAGAAGTTAAAGTTGAAGCTTTACCGCTGGGCAAAACCTCTAACCCTAACTTTGGGCAACTCGCTTCGTCGGTGTGTTTTGAGTTAGCCAAGAAACTAAAACAAAATCCTACGGTTCTTTCCTCAAAGATAGCTGATGCTGTGGATACATCAAAATTCACCTTGATTGCTAAAGCGGAACCTGCAGGTGGCTACATAAACTTCCACGTTAACTTTGCGCGTTTCTCTGAATTGACGCTCAACTCCATCCAAGCCCTAAGTAACCAGTACGGTTACGTGAAAACCCAAACCCCAACCAACATTATTGTAGAACATACCAGCGTAAACCCACTACACCCAATTCATATTGGGCAAGCCCGCAACCCCATGATAGGCGACTCCATCGCCCGCATCTTAGAGCAACGCGGACACAAAGTTTCCCGCCACTACTACATTGACGATGTTGGTCGCCAAAGCAGCGTCGTCGCCTACGGCTACGAAAAACTCGGTCGCCCTGCTCCAACTGAAAAATCTGACCTGTTCGTCGGCAAAATCTACACCGTAACGGCTTGCCTTGTAGAGATTAATCGGCTTAAACGGCAACTTGAACTCGCCAAAACCATCCAACCCACAGAAGATGTAGCTAAGCTGACCAAAGAGCTTGACGAGTGGGTTTCAATCGCAGGGGAACTTGAAGCAAAGCACCCTGTTCTCTTCAAAGTGTTGCTGGAAAAAATCGGGGCTGACGCTAATCCGGAAGAGCAAATTAATCGTTTAAACCGTGCCTACGAAGACGGCAAACCTGAAGCCAAACAGCTAGTTCGCGAAGTCAGCGAGTTGTGTCTGGAAGGTTTTCGCAAGACGCAACAGCGGGTTTCGGTTTCTTATGATTCTTGGGATTGGGAAAGCGACTTTGTGTGGAGCGGTGCAGTTAACGAGGTTCTGCGGTGCCTGCAAGATTCAGGATTTGTTTACAGCGAAAATGGCGTGTTGGAATTCGACGCTGAACAAGTTATCGCCACTTTGGATTTGCGTAAGAAGCTTGGGTTGCGAGACGGGCAGGAGGTTCCGCCACTCACTTTAGTTCGTGCCGATGGTACCACACTGTACACCACCCGCGATGTAGCTTACACGCTTTGGAAGTTTAAGCAAGCCCAAAAGGTCGTTAACATAATTGGCGGCGAACAATCTCTTGCGCAACTGCAGCTTAAAGTGGCACTTTATGCTTTGGGTTTAAGTCAGCAAGCTGAAAATCTAGTGCACTTTGGCTACAGTCTCGTTACGTTGCCTGGCTACAAGATGAGCAGTCGACGTGGACACTACATCACCTTTGACGAGGTTTTAGATGAAGCAGTGAACCGCGCTTATGAAGAGGTCTGCAAACGTTCTCCCCAACTTACCGACGAAGAGAAACATGGCATCGCCAACTTTGTCGGGTTAGGCGCCGTCCGCTATGCTCTTGTTGACGTAGACCCTGGCAAACCTGTTATGTTTACTTGGGATCGGGTGCTTAACTTTGAAACCAACAGCGCTCCCTACGTACAGTATACGCATGCCCGTGCCTGCAGTATTCTGCGCAAGGCTGCCAAGAAACTTGAAAACCCCAACTACGGCTGCCTCAAAGAACCACTGGAGCACGAGTTGGTTTTGGCGCTTGCTCGCTTCCCCGACGCCTTCATCGAATGCGCCGAGTACCTTAAGCCTAACATGATGGCTGACTATTCTAACGCGTTAGCAGACAAGTTTAACACGTTCTATAATGCGTTGCCAGTTATCAAGGCGGAGTCGCCTGAAGTTACCGAGGCGCGTATTGCTTTAACGGATGGCATACGGACTGTGCTGAGTAACGCGCTGGCTTTGATTGGGGTTGTGGCACCCGAAAAAATGTAGCCTCCATTTGGGCTGTATTTCGGGAAAACGGTTGGCGGTACGGTGTTCCATTTGCCAGTTAACGAACCACAACCTATAAATTTGCGCGGAGAAAAAGCCTTACGAAGCCAAAAAGACAAGGAGCCACGTTAGAGGTGTCGGATACTAACTCTGTGCTGATCGGCCGCAAACCAGTAATGAACTACGTGCTTGCTTGCATCACTTTGTTCCACAGCGGGGCGAAACAGGTCAATGTTAAAGCCCGGGGGAAATCCATAAGTTATGCAATTGACGTCGTTGAGGTTGTTAGGCGAAAATTCCTTCCTGACGCCAAAATTGCTGCCATAAATATTGGTACGGATCAGCTTTCACATCCTGAAGAATCTGACGGCTCAACTAACGTGAGCACTATAGAAATCGTCTTAGCGCGGTAATCGCTGGCCCTACTCGGAGCTGCCAAGAGTGCTCCTCAAAACTTGCAGGTCTTTCAATGAAAACCGAACTTTGCAGTTTCTGCCTAAAAAGTGGCATGCTATGCCAAAAGTGTTCAGCCAAGGTGAAGGCTGGCGAAATCAGCGATTTAGATCTTAAAATCGCTCGTCAACTTTTGCTTCTTGAAGAAAAGTATCCTTCGCTTCAGAACGTTTGTTTCTACAAAGCTGTTGACGCTAACCGTACCATAGCTCTTATTGTGGGTCATGGCGATGTGCCTAGGCTTTTGGGTTATGGCGGTAAAATCGTTAAAGCCCTCAGCGAAACTACAGGCAAATCCATACGTGTGCTAGAAAATGGGGTGGATGACCGTAAATTCCTTGAAGACCTTTTCACGCCTCTAAGCATACTGACTATAAACACCATTTGGCTGCCTGATGGCACAACCGAAACCCGAGTTATTCTGCGCCGAAAACGTGGTGCCCAGTTACCTTTCGATTTATCCGCCATAAAAGATATTGCTCAAAACGTGCGCAAAATGTCTCTGCGCGTAGAATTCACTGATTAACTGGAGGAATACGGTATGATGCTGGATTCACTTGGCGATTGGGTTAGGACATTTTATTCTTCTCAAGTAGTTCCTGACATGGACGGTTCTGAAGTTACGCTTTTCGGTTGGGTTCAAGAAGTGCGTGACTTGGGCGGCATCCGCTTTTTGATTCTGCAAGATCGTGAAGGAACAATCCAAATCACCATCCCCAAGAAACGTGTTGCTCCTGAAGTGGTCGCTAAATCTGACGGTTTACAGAAGCGTTTCAGCATCGCTGTCCGTGGTTTAGTGAAGAAAACAAACATGACTTCGCGAGGTGTCGAAGTTATTCCCAGCGAAATTCGTGTTTTCAACATTGCTGCCGAACAGTTACCCCTTGACATCACAGGCAAGACGCCTGCAAGCATTGAAACTCGCTTAGATGCGCGGGCTTTGGACCTTAGTTTGGCGCAGAACGCGGCAGCCTTTAAAGTTCAACATGAAGCTTTAGTTGCTATCCGAGATTACCTCTTCAACAAGGGCTATTTAGAAGTGCACACTCCCCGTATAATCGCTTCAGCCACAGAAGGCGGAGCAGAACTTTTCCCTGTGGACTATTTTGGTCAAAAAGCGTACCTTGCCCAAAGCCCCCAACTTTACAAAGAACAACTCACCATGAGCTTTGAAAAAGTCTTTGAGGTGGGTCCGTTTTTCCGTGCGGAACTTTCACACACACGTCGGCATCTTAGCGAGTTCGTTTCTGTTGACGTTGAACAAGCTTTCTCCTCAGCTGAGGATGTTATGCAGCTGCTTGAGCAAGTTATCCAATATACTTGTAAGCATATTCAGGAAAAATGCACTAGGGAACTTTCTGTGTTGAAGTATCGGGCGACGGTGCCTGAGTTGCCGTTTAAACGTTTTACTTATGATGAGGTTTTAGCCGACCTCAAAGAGCAAGGCGTCACCATCCCATGGGGGGAAGACATAACTACCGACGCTTTTCGTGTACTGGGCAAAGACCGCGGCTACTACTATTTCATAACGGACTGGCCAACGCACAGTAAAGCCTTCTACATCAAACCTAAAACGGACAAACCTGAGTTGTGTGAAGGTTTTGATTTGATGTGGCGTTGGATTGAATTGGTATCCGGCGGTACCCGTATTGAAAACAAGGCGTTACTTATGGAACGCATGAAAGAGAAGGGCCTGAACCCTGACTCGTTTAAGCATCATTTGCAGGCTTTCGATTATGGTATGCCTCCGCATGCAGGTTGGGCTATTGGGTTGGAGCGGTTAACAATGGTTTTGACGGGTAAAAAGAACATCCGCGAAGTTTCCTTGTATCCCCGAGACCAGATGCGTCTAACCCCTTAAGCTCCGTCCAGTATGTGCCTAGTTTCAGGTATGTTTAGTGACAGTTTTCTTTCTAACAGATTTTTATGAAAGCTGAAAATTGCTTTTTTGTTGTTTATTTTTACCGCATTTTTCTGAATGTTTTAGATTTTTTAAAATTATGCTGTAAAAAATAAAAAATCATGAATTACTTTTTAATAAAGTCTCGTTTTTTTATGTAATTTTGTTTGCAAATTAAATAAAGTAACACTACTAATAATATGTATTGCGGTGAAGCGTGTTGCAAAGACGCGAAGCCATTCAACTTTTCAAAGAAATCTATGAATCTTCTCCGTGTTCCTTCGTTTTCGAAGGCGTCTTGCTACGCCAAGATCCTGACGCTTTCAATCGGTCTCACGATTGCTTTGAACTCCAAATAACCACTATCTTAGATGTACATCTCCGTAAAACAATCAAAACTATCGTAAACAGGCACCATTTAGTCTTTCAAGAAAAAGACGGTTCTTTTTTCATTCGTTCACCCCGACCCAAACCAATGGCCATCTTAGTCTAACTAGTGGAGCTTTTTGCTTATTGTTTGATTTTCAGTGTTTCCGTTTGGAAAGAGATATCTCCAAGCTTTCTAGTGTTTGATTGCGACCTCCATGAGTTTCGAGATACAAGTAATCACGGACCTCGCCGTCTTGATGGTTGTTTCTGCAGTAGTCGCCTTAATTTTTCAAAAACTCAGACAACCCCTTATAGTTGGCTACTTAATTGCTGGCATAATCATAGGTCCCTACACGCCGCCGTTTAGCCTCATAAGTCACATAGAATACTTGAATGTGTTCTCCGAAATCGGCGTCATTTTGCTTCTCTTCACCATCGGCTTTGAGTTTCCCATAAACAAGATCCGGTCCATCGGCAAAGTCGTGATAGGCGTTTCCGCCATTGAAATTGTCATGATGTTTTCAGTTAGCTGGGTTATCAGCACGTACTTGCTTCACTGGTCTTATTATGATACATTGTTTTTGGGCGCCGCGCTTGCAAGCAGCAGCACAACCATAATTGCAAAAGTCTTAGGCGACATGGGCAAAATCAAAGAAATTTCCTCCGTGATAATGCTGGGCATTCTGGTAGTTGAAGACGTAGTGGTGGTTGTTAGTTTAGCCATGCTGCAAAACCTCACTGTCGCTAACGCTCTAATGCCAATCCCTGTGCTTACGTTATTGGCTAAGTTGGTGTTTTTCATCGGCGGAACTTTAGTGATAGGTTACTTGGTGCTTCCAAGAGTCATTGACCGCTTTGCAGACTTAGACAACCGCGAACTGCTCTACATCTTTATGATTGGCATCTGCTTTGGCTTCTCCATAATAGCTAACCTAATTGGGTTTTCTGTAGCCATAGGCGCCTTTCTAGTGGGTGTAGTGGCAGCCAAATCTAAAGCTCGTGAAGAAATTAACCGAGAAATTGACCCCTTCCAACACGTTTTTGGCGCCATCTTCTTTGTTTCCATCGGCGCGCTAATGGATGTCGGTCAAATACCTGCCTATTGGATTCCTGCCGTTATCATCACCATAGCAGTCTTCGGAACTAAACTGGTTACATGTGGATTTGGAACGCGCCTGTTTGGTTACGACAAAAAAACGTCCTTGCGGGTGGGGTTGGGGATGGCGCAGATTGGTGAATTTGCATTCATAGTTGTTAAAGCAGGGCAAGACCTCGGTGTTACCAGCGATTTCTTGTTGCCTATAATTGGTGTTGCCACCATTATCACTTCGTTTGCCACGCCCTATCTGATTCGACTTTCCTTCAAACAGCCAAAAGCTGCTCCCGCTCTTCCGTCAACATAGAACTTGACAGTGACGTTTAAAATAGCCTTCCTCTCAATAACTTCTACAACTCTTTCCCTAAAAACCATGCAGAGGCACCTCTACGTACAAGCCGCTTGAAGTAATAGGACCTGAACATGAACTTTCCCTCGTAACTGACGAATTGAAGATTTTGCCTATTGTAGACAAGGTAATAAAAGACTACTGTGGCAGAATCATGAACTTTGTAGAGTTACCTGACTTTACGTTTGGTAAGGAAATGCAGCTGCACGTTATGGAACTTAAAGCTAATCAACCCTTCCAGTCACCAAGCGCCTTTGAGGAAACCATGCAGGCAGGGGTCACAACCCTTTTTGACTTTGTCAAACGAAAATACGGTGCCAATCTTCTTGGAACTGGGATGCATCCCCTGTTAAAGCTGAATGAAACACGGGTTTGGTCGCATCGGCACAAAAAAATCTACCAAGAATACGGGCGCATCTTTAACCTGCAACGGCACGGTTGGCTTAACATCCAAAGTTTCCACCTAAACTTGCCCTATCAAAAAGAAGCCGACGCCATCTTGCAACATAATCTACTAGCTAACCTCTGCCCCTATTTGCCCGCTGTTTCTGCATCTTCTCCTATTTTCGAAGGTGCCCTCCACCCTGACGTGGACAATCGATTGGCGTTTTATAAACAAAACCAGCAAGAAGTTCCCTCCGTTTCGGGGGATGTGGTGCCTGAATATGTTTCTTCTCTGAAAGACTACAAGACTCACGTTATCGGCAAGTACTCTCGAGACCTCGCCAAAGCAGGTGCCTCCTCAACTTTGCTGTTCAAGGAATGGGTTAATTCTCGGGGTGTAATTTTTCGGTTTGACCGTTGCGCGTTAGAAGTGCGCGTTATGGATGAACAAGAGTGCATAAAGGCTGACGTGGCATTGAGTTGCTTTATTCGTTCTTGCCTTAGGGGTATGTTGGATGCTGAGGTGGAGTTGCTTTCGCATGAGGTTCTGGTCGAGGACTTCAATACGGTTCGCAAAGATGGGCTTCACGCCAAAGTCAAGAATTCTCATGGACCAACTGCTCGAGACGTCTGTAGACACTTCTACCGCTTGGCATGGGCAAACGCTTCTCCCGAAGAAAAACAGTACCTGCCACTTGTAGAGAAAAGAATTGAAAACGGCAACCTCTCTGATTGCATCCGAAAAAACGTCTCCAAAGCCGCGCAACACAGTGATTCCACGGATGCAATAGTCAAAGTTTATTCAACCCTTATTAGGTGCCTTGTAACTAACCAACCCTACTTCTAAAATTTGAGGTGAATTGGGATGACTGAAGATAGAAACGGAAAAACGTACTCTTTCGATGTTTGTTCCCAGTGTAAACTTATTTGTTGCCAAGATGCCAACCCCCCTTTAACTGCTAATCGTATGCAGATTCTTCGTAACTACGTCAAAGAACACAAACTTGCCGTCGATGAATTGTTTGTGGAAGGTCAGTATGCACATCCTGCCGCGGACGCAAACGGCGTCTGTAACTTCTTCGATAAGAAAACGCGATTATGTAGTGTGCATTCTGTGAAGCCTGAAACTTGCCGCGCTGGTCCAATAACCTTTGACATTAACCTGAAAACGGGTAAAGTTGAATTTTATCTGAAAAAGAGCGAGATTTGTCCTTTTGCAGGTTTGCTGTATATGGATAAGACTTCTTTTAGTCAGCATTTAGAGGCGGCGAAGGTGGAAATTATGCGTCTGATTGCTGAACTTGATGGGGCTGCGTTGAGGGCTATTTTACTGATTCCGGAGCCTGAAACCTTCAAGGTTTATGAGAATAGCTTGCCCCAAGATGTTGCTCGAAAGCTTCGAATTGGTTAGAAAATAGGGAGTTTTCTGCATCAAGTTAATAAGTTCCTTCGTTAAACGATAACAGTACAAAAACGCGTGAAGGTCCACGTACATGTTAAAAGATATCGAGCGAAAGATGCTCTCTGAGCTAATCAAAAATTCGCGACGCAGTGACCGAGAATTAGCCAAAGCAATTGGCACTTCCCAGCCTACCGCAACACGGATCAGAACGAAACTGGAAAAAGAAGGATACATCAAAGAATACACTGCTATCCCTGACTTAAACAAGATGGGTTACGCTATTTTGGCGTTGACTTTCATGAAGCTTGATATAAAGCAGTCTTTGCCTCAGAAAGAATTGCCCGAGTTTCGACGAATACATTATGAAGGTTTAGCCAAAGAACCCAGTGCAATCATGCTGGTCAAACGGGGTATGGGTTTAGGGTATGATGCAGTCATAATGTCTTTGCACAATGACTACTCCTCACTGGACCGGTTTCGGACTTTCATTAGACAAAACATGACTGAACGCATAACTGGCATAGAAACCTTCATGGTTAACTTAGAGGAAGAACAGAACAGTTTGCCGTTCAGTTTTACTCTGCTAGCTAGTCATGTTTTGTTGCCAGACAAGAAAGAAGTGCACGAGTAACTGCTTGCCAATTTGCAAAGAGGCTAAAGGAATCCTGCGTCACGTAGCTTAAGCGCTAACGCGATGTTTCCTTTAAACCGCACTTTGCCAGAAAAGAACGCCCGTTCCGCACTTAGTCGCCTATTTACTAAATCCATAAAGTCGTTTTCTGCCATGTTCAACGCCAAGTTGGGCGCTTCAGTTGTACCTTCTTGGGTTTCTATTTTTTGATTTCTGATGGTGACTATCCAGTTTCCGCCGTTGCTGCCTGTTATGGTTATTTGTACGGTAACATCGATGCCTGATGCTTTGTCAGCGTTGAACTGTTGGGGTAGGGCTTTTTCAAAAAACTCTTTGGGCGTGTTTGTTTGCATACTTTTTCCCTACAGTCTGAACATGTCTTTTTCTTTGGGTCGGGTTAAGTCTTTGGCGGTGACTTTTTCACTTATTGTATAGTTGTATCCTCGAATTATGGCTGCTGGTATGCCTTCGTTTGCTTGCCCAATCACCAGCTCCGCCGCTGAAGCTAGCTCATCTGCGATGCAGGTTTGCTTCACGTGCAGGACATAACCAAAGAGGTCTTTTTCTCCCCTGCGGTCTCTGATAGGCTTAAATCCTGCGACGCCGATGGCGACGTTAATTTCTCCCATACGCAGCGGTCTGCCATGTGTATCTGACACGATGACCGCAACGGTGTGTCCCGTTTGTTTTTTTACTTCTTCTCTGATGTTTTGGGCTGAGGCATCAGGATCCACGGGCAGCAATACGACGTTGCGTTCGCCTTTCACGTTGGAGCGGTCTATGCCTGCGTTGGCTGAGACGATGCCGTTTTTGGTTTCCACAATCAGGCTGTTGGGGCCTGTGCGGACGATGTCTTTGGTTTCACGCAAAATCACCTCAACCATGGCTGGGTCTTTGCCTATTTTTTCAGCTAATTCTACAGCTTGTGGTGAAGGGGTGACTTTGTCGAGGTTAACGATGTTTCCTTCGGCTTTTGAAACCGCCACATGTGTGACGACAATTATGTCGTTTTCTTGTATGGGTGTGTTTTGTTGTTGGGTGGCTTGGCAGATAAGTTGTCCTATGTTGTCTCCTTCTTGGAAGAGCGGCAATTTTTCGATGGCGATTACTTGTAGGGGCTCCATAAACGTTCCCTGAGGGCATTAGACCTAGATGTTTTAGACAACCTAAAGGTAGGGCGTATGTAAACTTTGCCCTTAACTTCGAAGACGACAGATTTTTAAGCGGTTGTATGGTAACATTTTCTTCCAGAGGAATTACCATGGATTATCCAAAAATTGTGGAACTGATTCCCGCCGAGAAATGGGGACCACTATCTGACCAATTAATCGGAGTAATTTTGAACGCCAAAAAAGCTGACACCTTGTCAAACAAGCTTGCGAACTGCATGCTTCTGGAAATGAAACAAGGCGCAACTGGCACTAAACAAGGCTTGTCAGTCGTTTTGGAAGCTGCCGTCACTGTGGACGCAGAAAAAACTGTAACCGCCCTTGGCGACATGCAACTGCTCAAAATTGCTGAACTTGTTGTTCAGGGAATGTAATGGAGGAAATGAATATGGCACTAAAGTTTGGTATTGAATTCGTTCCAAAAGAACCCTACTGGAAAATCGCGGCTTATGGCTTGTTGGCTGAGCAAAACGGCTTTAGCAACATGTGGATTACTGACCACTACAGTAACCGCAACGTATACACCACCCTTGCCGCAGCCGCGCTCTACACCAACAAAATCATTTTCGGCACTGGCGTAACCAACCCATGGATGGTCAACCCAGTCATAACCGCCGAAGCAATTGCAAGCCTCGACGAAATCGCTCCAGGACGCATCGTTTTGGGCATGGGAGCAGGCGACAAAACCACTCTGGAAGAAGTCGGCGTTGAAATGGGCAAACCCTTAGGTGCAGTGGAGGAATCTATCGAAATTTTCCGCAAACTCACCGCTGGTGAAGCCGTTGCGTTTGAAGGTAAAGTTTTCAAGACTGCAGGCGCCAAACTCAAATTCAAACCAAAAAACACCATCCCTGTCTATGTCGGTGCTCAGGGTCCAAAGATGTTGGAGCTTGCAGGCAAAATCGGCGACGGTGTTCTCGTAAACGCCAGTCACCCAAGCGACATCAGCTACGCCGTCAAAATGATCACCCAAGGCATGGCTACAGCGAACAAGCCCGCAGGCAGCGTAGACATAACCGCTTACGCCTCGTTTAGCGTTAACGAAGACCCCAAGAAAGCCGCCAAAGCAGCCTCTGCAGTTGTTGCCTTTATCGTTGCAGGCAGCCCCGCCATGGTGCTTGAAAGCCACGGCATAAACCCCGCCAAAGCAGACGAACTCCGCGCTGTTCTTAAGACCGGCGACTTCCCCAAGGCGTTAGCTATGATTACTCCTGAAATGATCGATGCCTTCTCCATCTGCGGTACACCAGACACTTGCATTGAAAAGATTGCTGCACTTAAGAAAATTGGCATCAGCCAATTCGTCGTCGGCTCACCCATTGGCAACAACGTCAAGCAAGCCATCGATTTGTGCGGTAAAAAGATCATTCCACACTTCGCAGAGTAACCTTTTGTTTAGGCGCTTTTTTGCGCCTTCCTTAATCTTTTTAGGCAACGCTTCCGATTTTTGTGCAAGGCTGCTGGCTTTGCAGGAACTATACTTTAAACGTAAAAGCGTCATCATTTCCGGCACTGCTTTGTTGGGTGCGTTAGTCTTTGCGCTTGACTGGATTTTTAAAATGGCGGGGCTGAAAATTCCGTTTCCATACATGCAGGTTCTTCGTTTTGATTTGTTGGGTATCCCGATTTTGATTGCGCTTTTTCTTTTTGGTTTTTACAGCGCCACCACTGTAAGCGCTGTTTTGATGTTTAGCATCGGTTTACGTGACCCTTTCAGTGGCGTTATGCGGTTTATAGCTGAATTTGCCACAATCTTAGGCGTGTACCTGGTTCTGCGGGCGAGGCGTCCAACAAGTAACTTTTGGAAAATCGCTTCCATGGGTTCAGGGCTCTTGACTAGAGTTGTGGTCACGTCGGTTGCGAACGTTTTGCTATTGCCCGTTTTCCTTTCTGTTTACTATTCATCCTATTCCGCAGTGGTTGTGTTGGTTCCAGTCATGGCGGTGTTTAACACGCTTCAGGGCGCCATCAGCATTTTTGGCGGTTTTCTGCTTTACGAAGCCATAGCCATCCGCGTGCTTAACTCCAACCTCAAGATAAATCCGTCCACCAACGCACCCTTGCAAGTTAAGGGCACATAATGGTTGTTGCCGCTTCAAGTGTACCTTAATATTTTTAGGGAACTCGCTGCAAACAATTAGAAAACACCATAATGCTTGGTGTTCGGGGTCTGCTGAATGGCTGTTTACGCCGTTGTTCCCGTGAAAAAGCTTGATGTGACGAAAAGGCGGCTTTCTCGAGTTCTGACTCCGCAACAACGCCGACAACTCACCTTAGCCATGCTGCAAGACGTTCTGACTGCCCTTCGCGCTTCCAACGTGAATGTTGTGGTAGTTATTGGTGAAGATTTTGAAGTGAAGCAGATGGCAGAAAAATTCGGCGCCACCTACCTTTCGGCTGAAGGTGCGAACCTGAACTGCGCCATCGAAAACGCCCAAGAATGGTGCCTCCAAAACGGCGCCGCCTCCGTTCTGGCGTTACCTGCAGATTTGCCGCTTCTGCAACAAAGCGACATAAACCGCATAATCGAATTCGGTGCAGGTTCGGTGTCGGTGGTTTTGTCGCCTAGTCATGACTGGGGCACGAACGCGCTTTTGCAGACTCCGCCTAAACGGGTGCCTGCCTGTTTTGGTCCCAAAAGTTTTGTGCGCCACATCCAAGAAGCTTACGGGCGTGGGGTTTGTGTGCGGCTGCATTCTTCGTCTGGATTGGCGGCGGATGTGGACTGCGCTCGTGACCTCAAAAAAGTGTTCAAAGCCAAACAGGATACAGTTACTAAACGGTTTTTGGAGCAAATCGGGTTCGGAAACAAAAAACAGTTAACAGAACGAAAATAAAAGGGGTTAGTTGCGGGGCACCCCAATCATGTGGATGCCTGCACCCTTAATTTTGTAGCGAATGTTTATGGCAATCAATGCTGCGGTCATGGTTTCAACGACAACCGCGTTTTGAATCATGCCTGCATCGAACGCGTCAATGCCTGCTTTTTTGATTAAGCCAATAACCATGTCGCGTGTTTCGCGGTCAGCACCCACAACCAGAACGTCAGCTTCGATTTTTTCGTCGAATTTCTCGAGTTGTTCGGGGCTGATGTTTTGGAATGCGTCAACGATTTTTGCGCCTTCTCCGAAGAATTCTTGAAGTTCCGCGGCGATGGAGCCTTTGGGGTTGATTCGGGCGCGGCTCTTCTTTTCGGGGTCAAGGCTGCTGGCGATGTTTATGATGACTTTGCCTGTGGTGGCGGCTTTGATGTCTTCGATGATTGGTTTCATGCCGTCGTAGGGGATGGAGAGAAGGACGATGTCGGCTTTGGCGGTTGCGTCCTTGTTGGAGTAGCCTTCAACGGTGTTGATGCCAAATTTGCTGTTGATGGTGTCTGCCATGGTTTGGGCGCGGGCGGCGTCGCGGCTACCGATGTAGGTTTTGACGCCTGCGTTGGCAAATCGCATGGCGATGGCGCTGCCTTCTTTGCCTGTTCCACCGATTACAGCAAGAGATGGATTCGAGTTAACTGGTGTTGACATTTCAATATTACCTCTGGGTTACTTGCCGCTTGTGTGTTTATATTTTTTATGGGTACATAATTGAATGGAGTTGATTGAAGTGCAGGCTGGCACAAAAGTTCGATACATCCATGGTAATGAGACGTTGCTGGGTCAAGCGGCAGATTTGTGGGTGCAGCTCCGTCAACACCATTTGGATCGTACCAGTGATTTCAGGTTTTTCTATGAAGAGTTGACGTTTAAAAAGCGCAAAGCGGAACTGTACAAAAAAGCTGCTCGCGGTAAACTGCACGTTGAAATGGCTCTAGACGACGCCACAGGCGACCCTGTCGGCTACGTCGTTTCAACCCTTAACGAAGATAAAGTGGGCGAATTCGAATCCGTCTACGTGATGCATGCCTATCGTGGGCAGGGCGTAGGTGAAACCCTGTTCCGCAACTCCCTTGCATGGCTAGACCAGCAGGGCGCAACGAAAAAGATTGTTGAAGTGGCAGTGGGCAATGAGGAAGCGTTTGGGTTTTATCGGCAGTTTGGGTTTTTGCCCAGACAAACAGTGTTGGAACAGAAACAACAGTAGCCTGCTCTTTCAACCTGCCCTCTCCATTTTAGGGGAGAACACTTGCTAGTCTAAAGCGTTTTTGTGTTGTTTTTCTTTTGGGCTGTTTTAAAGCTATGGGTGTGGTGGTTGGTTGTGTTTTCTTGTACGTTTGCATGTCAACAGAAAGCAGCTTGGTGTAAATGTATCCGTCTGTGGGTGTAGTTTCGTGTTTTTGTTGAGAAAACTAAATTAGTTCTGAAAAGAAAAGTTGTTTGGTTGTTATTATGAAGGTTGCTGTTGCTGGAAAAGGCGGTGTAGGTAAAACCTTCATCGCAGGCGGCTTAGCCGCAGGGTTTGCCCGCCGCGGCTTAAAATCAATGGCTGTTGACGCCGACTCCTCCCCCAACTTAGCCATGACGCTGGGGCTGTCGGCTGAAGAAACCCGAAAAATCATACCCTTAACCGAAAACAAGGAACTAGTGGAATCCAAAACCAACACCGGCTACTCAGGCATCTACCGCCTCTCTTTCACCGTAGACGACATCGTCCGCGACTTCTCCGTCGCGACCCCCCTTGGCGTAAACTTGATTGTTATGGGTACGGTGAAATCGATGGGGTCAGGCTGCATGTGTGCCCCCAACGCCGTTGTCCGCGAACTCTTACACCACTTAATTGTGGAACGCGGCGAAGCAGTTGTTTTGGACCTTGAAGCAGGCGTTGAGCACATCGGCAGAGGAACCGCCAAGGCTGTAGACACCCTGCTCATTATTGCTGACTCCAATCTGAAATCGTTAGAAATTGCCAAACGCATCAACGAAATGGCACGCGCTGCAGGCATGAAGCATCTTTACCTTGTGGCAAACCGAATCATGAACCAAGTCCAACAAGACAGCGTCAAAGCCTTTGCAGACGCCAACAGTTTGCAAGTTTTAAGCTATGTGCCTTTTGACCAAAAAGTCATCGAAGCCGACATGTTGGGGCAAACCCCACTGAAAAACCTCGAAATTCCTGCAGTCAAAACCATAGATAATATATGTGACACGTTGTTAAAAGAAAAAAATGAGGGTGCATAAGATGAAAACTCTTGTTACTATTGGTCGCGGTGGTACGGGCAAATCTAGTTTTACTGCTTTGATGGCTAAAGCCCTAATTGAAGCAGGCAAAGCTCCGTTGCTTTTGGTGGACGCTGACCCAGACCAGAACCTAGCTGAAATGCTCGGCGTAGACATGAAGGAAGCAGGTAAAGCCACCATGGCTGAACTTATCGTGGACACCTTCATCCAGAAGGGCGGAACCACCGTTGGGGTTTCCCCCACCGAACGCATCGAAACTCGGCTCTTAGCCAATGGCTTATACGAAAGCGATAATTTTGATTTCATGTCCGTGGGCACTAAATGGGTGGAAGGTTGCTACTGCATGCCTAACACAGCGCTTAAAGCTGCGTTGGAGCATGTTACCAAAAACTACACTTATGTTCTTATTGACTCTCCTGCAGGGCTTGAACATCTGAATCGGCGTATAGCCTCCAAAGTTAATGACATCTTTGAAATGCTTGACCACAGCAAAAAAAGCATAGACCACGCCAAACGCGCTTTTCACATAGCTCAAGAAGTTGATATGCAGTTTGACAACTTTTACCTTGTCGGAGGATACCGTTTCCCCGTTGAGCGCGCTTCTAATGCTGAAGACGAATTGAAGTTCAAATATGTGGGTAAAATTTTCGCAGATGAAACTGTGGATGACTTTGTGTTGAATGGGAAGTCGCTGTTGGATTTGCCTTCGGATAATGCTGGCTTTGTTTCTGTGAAGAAGATTTTGGAAAATGTGGGTTATTTGTAGGTGTTTAAGTTCTAAACTTTGGTAACACTTTGTTAAATAAACGTGTTACTTGTCTTTTTTCTTTATTTAACCCACATTTTTTTCCCCACTTCTCATATTACTTTTACAAACTAATACTGGAAAGGTTTAAAACAGCGAAAACTAAGCTATTCTGTCAAAACCTTTACTGAGGTTTGACATTGACAACCAAGAATGTGCGCGTCAAGATAGATGAAATGAAGACCAACACTGGTCTTATCAAGAACCTCGAACTTTCTATAGGCAAACTTGTTGATGACTCATGGACCGAACCAATGGGGCCAACCCCAATGCCCTCCCTCTCAACTCTGAGAGACTGGGACATGAAACTCCTCAACAAATACAAGCCCTTCTACATGCCAGACTGCGACTTATGCTGCCTGTGCACCTACGGCAAATGTGACCTGACCGCCGGAAAACATGGCGCATGCGGGTTAGACATCGCCGCTCAATCATCGCGTATTGTGCTCATCGCTTGTTGCATCGGTGCATCTACACATAACGGACATGCCCGCCATGTTGTGGATCACTTGATTGAACGATACGGCAGGCGTGCACCCATCGACGTTGGCGGCTTAAACGTCAAAATTGAAGCCCCTGTCACACGACTTGTCACTGGCATAAGACCCCAAACTCTGGGCGACCTATCAGAAGTTTTAGACTATACCGAAACCCAAATCACTCACTGCCTTTCTGCAGCCCACACCGGCCAAGAAGGCAACAACTTAGACTTTGAATCCAAAGCCTTCCACGCAGGCAGAATGGACCAAGTAGGTATGGAAGTGGCTGATATTGCTCAAATTTCAGTGCTCGACCTACCCAAAGCTGACCCTGATGCACCACTCGTGGAGATGGGCGTCGGAACAGTCGACACTTCAAAACCAGTCATCTTGGTCATCGGACACAACGTTGTGCCTTCCGTAGGCATAATCGAATACATGAAAGAATCCAAAGTCGACGATAAAATGGAAGTCGTTGGCTTATGCTGCACAGCAATTGACAACACCCGATACTACAACCGCGCAAAAATCGTCGGTCCAATCTCTTGGGAAAGACGCTTCATACGCTCAGGTCGCGCTGACCTGCTGGTCATAGATGAACAATGTATCCTCACCGACATCGCAGAAGAAGCCAGACGCACAAAGACCCCAGTGATTGCAGCTTCTGAGAAAAACTGCATGGGCTACAAGAACCGAACCGACGACCCTGCCGACGAAATCGTCGCAGACCTTGTGAGCGGTAAAGTTCCAGGCGTCCTGATTCTTGACCCCGATAAGGTCGGCGAAGTAGCTGTTAAAGTTGTGCAGAAAGTTGCTCCAATTCGTAAACACTTCCATGTTCTTCCTTCTGCTGAAGAGCTTCAAAACCTCGCAAAAACCTGCCGACACTGCAACTTGTGCCGACGCTCTTGTCCACAAGACCTGCAAATCTCCGAAGCCTTAACTGATGCTGCTGAAGGCAACTTTGCCAAGCTAGCTGCCCTATACGAAACCTGTATAGGCTGTGGCCGCTGCGAACAAGCCTGCCCAGTTAAACTGCAGATTCACAGCTTCATACTCAAAGCTGGCGAAAAATACATGGCTGAAGAAAAGAACTTCTGCCGTGTTGGTCGCGGTGCAGTGCAAGACGTCGAAATCCGCAGCGTTGGTGGTCCACTTGTGCTTGGCGAAATTCCAGGAATTCTCGCTGCAGTGGGCTGCGCAAACTATCCAAGCGGCGGCAAAGACGTCTACGACATCTGTAGAGAATTCGCCAAACGCAGATTCATCGTTGTCACCACTGGTTGCTCAGCTATGTCTGCGGGTTCTTACAAGAATGAAGAAGGCAAAACCCTCTACGAAGAATTCCCAGGCGGCTTTGAAGCAGGCGGCGTAGCCAACATCGGCTCCTGTGTATCTAACAGCCATATCGCAGGCGCAGCCATCAAAGTAGCCAACATCTTCGCCAAACGCAACCTACGCGGTAACTATGAAGAAATCGCCGATTACATCCACAACCGTATCGGCGCAGTCGGCATCGCTTGGGGTGCATACTCCCAGAAAGCTGCCTCCATTGCTGCGGGCTTCTGGAGCCTTGGTGTTCCAGTCATCGTTGGTCCCCACGGCAGCAAGTACCGTCGTATGCTCTTAGGCAGAGAAGACCAAGACGAAAACTGGTATAGCATTGATGCCCGCACAGGCGAAAAAGTCTACACTGGACCTGCACCTGAACACCTGTTCCAAACTGCTGAAACCAAAGAAGAAGCGATGGTTATGATCGCAAAGCTTACCATGCGACCTAACGACACGTGGAAAGGCAGAATGGGTAAACTGACCCACTACATCGACCTACACCAGCGTCTCTACGGCGTAATGCCCCAAGACATAGACAAATTCGTGCGTACACCAGCTGATGTACCCATCACCATGAAAGACGAAATAACCCAAATACTGGAAGCAAAAGGCTGGACAGAAAAAGTCATCCCTGACCCAACAATGCTTCCACGAATGATCCGTAAATCTAAGGAGTGATAAGACATGTCATGTGAACCTTGGCAATGTGCAGAAATAGCTGCAACTAAAAAAGCAAACCCAATCCAAAAACCCGAGATCGCAGTTTCACTGATAAAGAAAGCCACCCACCCCATTCTCGTGGTGGGCAGCTACGCAATCGAACGCTACATGGAAGGCAAACCCCTCATCGACTACCTCATCGACTTTGCTAACGCCTCAAAGATTCCCGTGGTCGCTACCGCGCAAATGGTTGGTGAATTCGTTAAACGCGGATACCAGCCTGCAGGTTTCATGTCTGCAATGGACATCGGCAACCGACTCGTCGACCCAACATGGCAAGGCATCGACGGGAAAGGTCCCCACGATGTCGCAGTGTTCGTTGGTCTGCCCTACTACATGGAAGCGCTTATCTTGTCAGGACTCAAACACTTTGCTCCCCAGCTAAAAACTATCACAATCGACAATCTGCACCACCCACATGCAAGCTGGTCCTTCCCGAACGCGAACCTAGAAACTTGGGCAGAAAATCTCAAAGTCATGACTTTAAAATTTAAAGAAGGAGGAAACTGAGAAAATGTCAATGTTTAAAGATATGCCCGTAGACGTCGGCGTCGTCTATGAAGGCGAACGTATCCGCAAAAACGACATGCAAGTCGAACTTGGCGGTCCAACCATAAAAGAAAAATTTGAACTCGCAAAAGTCCGACCGATGAATGAAGTCGAAGACGGCAAAGTCACCATAATCGGACCCGACCTCAAAGACCTCAAAGAAGGCGCTGCTCACCCCCTCGCTATCCTCATTGAAGCTGCTGGCCCAACATTAGACGCAGGTCTAGAAGGTGTCATTGAAAGGCGCCTTCACGGCTACCTGAACTACATCGAAGGCTTTATGCACCTCAACCAACGCTACGACGTTTGGATGCGGTTGGGCAAGAAAGCCTTCCAGAAAGGCCTAAACAGCTTCACTCCAATGGGCACCATCCTTTTCCGTCTCTACAAGAGCGAGTTGCCCATTATCGAAAAACTGCAAATAACCTTCATCACGGACCCAGCTAAAATCCACGAAATGTACGCCGGCGCCATCGCTGACTACGAAGCTCGTGACTCTAAAGCTCGCGGTCTTAAAGATGAAGAAGTTGACAAATTCTACGGCTGCACCCTGTGCCAGTCTTTTGCACCTACCCACGTCTGCGTTATCACTCCACAACGCTACAGCAACTGCGGCGCCATCAGCTGGTTTGACGGAAAAGCCTCCGCAAGCATCGACCCCAAAGGTCCAGTGTTTGCTATCGAGAAAGGCGACTTAGTCAACGCTGAAAAAGGCGAATACAGCGGCGTTAACGACATGGCTAAAAAACGCACCATGGGCGAAATCAATCAGGTCTGGCTCTACACAGCTTTTGACCATCCCCACACCTCATGCGGATGCTTCGAAGCAGTAGCTTTCTACATCCCAGAAGTTGACGGGTTCGGTATAGTTCACCGTGGCTTCAAAGGCGCAGCAGTCAGCGGTTTGCCCTTCTCAACTTTGGCTGACTCCACCTCAGGTGGCAGACAAGTTGACGGCTTCCACGGGCTTTCCATTGAATACATGCGTTCTAAACGCTTCCTCTCTGCAGACGGAGGCTGGAACCGCGTAGTTTGGATGCCTAAAGAAATCAAAGACCGCGTCAAAGAATTCATCCCCGCAGATGTCATTGACAAAATCGCCACTGAAGAAAACGCTCAAAACACCGATGACCTGAAAGCTTTCCTGAAAGAAAAGAAGCACCCAGTCGTTGAAAGATGGACTGAAGAAGCAGCTCCTGCACCCGCAGAAGAAGCAGCAACCGAAGCGGCACCTGCTGAAGGCGCAATGATGCCAGTGATGACTGCAGCAAGTCTGCCAATAACCGCAGGCGGCTTTAAGATCATCCTCAAAGACGCAAAAATCTACGCAAACAAGGTCATCATCAAGACCGTTAAAGACGAGAAAGCCAAATAAGCGGTGAGCATCGTGCCACACCATGAAAACAAAGATGACAATCCATTGAAGCTCAATTCTGAGCTTCTGGAATTGTTGGCGAAATTCCAGGAAATTGAACTGGAAGATTTCCAAATGGACGTTGGCGAGATGGAGCTTTCGTTCCAGCCCGGCGTAGCTGGCGGCTTTATGCCTCAGCTCAAGTTGCCTCCGCAAGTGGTGAAAACTGGTAAACCGACTGCACTTCTGCAGTCGCCTTTCTTACCTCCAGTTGAAACTTACCCCGGCAAAGTTGCCGCGGTTAAACTGGGCGCAACCAAAGGCGAAGGTGGCAGTCGAGGCAAAACAATAACCATCGGCGGCGAAACCACTCCTGCTTTCTACACTTTCGAACGACCCACCCTACACCCACCCGTTGTGACCCTTGACGTTTTCGACATGGAAGTACCCCTATCTAAAGCCGTAAAAATGCACGTCAAAGAAGTCATGCATGACCCCGCAGAATGGGCAAAGCTGGCAGTGAACAAGTTCGGCGCAGACATGGTTACCATCCACCTCATCAGTGTTGACCCCTTGCTCAAAGATGCACAGCCCAAAGACGCAGTGAAAACTGTCGAAAAAGTCTTGCAAGCTGTTGATGTTCCAATTGTGGTCGGCGGATGCGGTGACCCAGTTAAAGACACCGCCCTGTTC
Source organism: uncultured Candidatus Bathyarchaeia archaeon (assembly GCA_964616775.1). Classification (GTDB taxonomy): domain Archaea; phylum Thermoproteota; class Bathyarchaeia; order Bathyarchaeales; family Bathycorpusculaceae; genus JADGNF01. The sequence continues at coordinate 8,687 of CAZTRN010000008.1, read as the reverse complement.
CAAGAAATCGCCCCAGCATTCTCTGGTGAACGTTTACTCTTGAACAGCTTGACCCGTGACATGGCAGTTGAAAAGGTCGCGCCGCTTGCAAAGAAACACAACCAAGCTGTGTTGTCCTTCACTCCGATGGACTTGAACATGGCAAGGGAATTGAACCGCAAACTCTACGACTTCTTAGCACCCGAAGACATAGTCATGGACCTCTCCACTGCAGCACTCGGCTACGGCTTAGACTACGCTTTCACTAACATGGAACGCGCCCGCCTAGCAGGTTTGATGGGCGATAATGAATTGGCTCACCCAATGTCTTCTGGAACCACCAACGCTTGGGCTGCACGTGAAGCTTGGCTCAAGATGGATGCAAAATGGGAACCACGTGAACTTCGAGGTCCCCTGTGGGAAGCAACCACCGCTTTGACGTTGCTGCTTGCAGGCGTAGACATGTTCATGATGATTCACCCTGCAGCCGTCAAGACCCTCAAAGACGTCATCGGCAGACTCTCCAGTGGACAAAAAGCTGACGCAAGCAAATACCTAGACTGGGTAAAGGCGAAACCATAAGGAGGCATGAAGTATGAGTAAAAAAGCTGCAAAGAAAGAATTAAGCCCAATAGACATTTACAAGCTTCTTCCGAAAACTAACTGCAAAGAATGCGGCTACGACAACTGCATGGCGTTTGCCACAAAAATCGTAAACCGCGAAGCTGACATCGAACTCTGCAAGCCCCTACACAAGAAGGAATACGAGAAACAATACGCCCAACTTAAAGAAATGCTCAAGCCCCCAGTGAAAGAAGTTGTGGTCGGCGTCGGTGACAAAGCCCGCAAACTCGGCGGCAAACTGGTTATGTACCGTCACGAATTCACCTACTTCAATCCCACCGCCATAGCAATTGATGTTACTGACGAAATGGCAGAAAACGAATTGGTCGCCCGTATAAAAAGTACAGATGACTTCAGCTACGAATACATCGGCAACAACCTCAAACTCGACATGATTGCGGTTCGCTCCACTTCTGGCGATGCAGACAAATTCAAAGCCTGCGTCAAAAAAGTCTCCGAAACCACAAGCCTACCCTTGATCTTGTGCGCCTTGAGCCCGACAGTGCTTGAAGCTGGCGTAATGGCTGTACCCAAAGCCCGACCTCTGCTTTACGCTGCAACCACAGAAAACTGGAAAGACATGGCTGAACTTGCATTGATGTACGAATGTCCTCTAGTCGCTGCGGCACCAAACGACATGAACAACCTCATGACTTTGGCTAACACCTTGCAGAACTACGGCGTCAAAGACCTCGTCTTGGACCCTGGAACCTTCTTCAACGAAGGCTTAGCTGACACACTCAACAACTTTACCATGCTTCGTCGAGCTGCAACCAAAAACGGCGACGAACTGGCTGGATTCCCCTTGATGGGTGTTCCCGCCAATGCATGGACTAACAAAGGCGATGCAGCGGATGAAATCATCAAATGGCGTGAAGCCCAAATGGCTGGCATGCTCATTGTTCGCTACGCAGACGTGGTTGTCATACACGGCAACGACGGCTGGGAACTGCTGCCCGAAGTTATCCTGCGCCAAAACATCTACACTGACCCACGCAAACCCGTTGCAGTCGCGCCAGGTCTGAAAGTGTTCGGTACTCCAGACGAAAATTCGCCAGTGTTCTTCACCTCAAACTTCGCCCTAACCTACTACACCGTCGCCGCAGACATCGAAAGCAGCAAAATCAACGCGTACCTTATCGTGGTTGACGCAGAAGGTAGTGCAATTGACAGTGGGGTTGCTGGACGCAAGCTCACCGCAGAAAAAGTTGCAGACTCAATCAAAGCCAGTGGTATCGAAGGCAAAGTTAAACACCGCAAACTCATCATCCCGGGCAAAGCAAGCAGAATCAGCGGCGAAATCGAAGAACTTAGCGGCTGGAAAGTCCAAGTTGGTCCGCGAGACAGCAGCGAGATAGCGAAGTATCTCGTTGACAAGTGGCAACCATAAGTCTTCTTTTCTTTTTCTTTCTTTTTTGTAAGCGCATAGTTTTGGTGTTTGTGTTTCTGTTTTCTGTATCGCTCTTTGATTATTAAAACGAGGGATGGTTAGGAGTTGATTCTGTCCTTCACTGTTGCAACGGCAAGTATAAAGAAGAGCAATGCCACGCCTCCGATTATGGCGAATTCTACCGCCAGATTATCTAAACCGTATCCCTTCAGCATTATACCCTCAAAGATTCTATTGCCGTAGTACATGGGAACAAACTTGGCTATGGTTTGCACCCAATCAGGGAAAGTGTTTATGGGGATTAGCATACCGCTCAATGCCATGCTGGGCAAGGCAATCAACGGTGCCATTTGAACTGCCTGCAACTCATTTTTGGCGAAGTTGGAGAGAAACACCGCTAGAAATATGTGTGCTAACGCGTAGAGAACCGCTGCCGAGAACAGCAACGCAAAGTTGCCTTGAACCACCACACCAAACACGCCTATACCGATACCCAAGATTACCCCTGCCATAACTACCCCTAAAACCAAAAGCGCAACCGAGTATCCTAAAAGTCTCTCAATAGCAGACAATGGTGTAGTGTAGAGCCGAGCTAGTACGCCTGTGGTGGATTCGCGGGTGATAATTATCAGCGAAATAAGTAGCACAAGAAACGTTAACACAAATGCAATAACCATGGGTATACTCACATCCAAACCAGAGTACTCAACGTTGCCAAAGGCAAAAACCTCCTCCAACTCTATACCGCCGCCACCAAACGAGCTTTGCATGGAATTCTGAAGCGCTGCTAATACACTGGCTTGGTTTACTGGTTTTGTGCCGTCAATGTAGAGGACTACCGTGGCGTTCTCGTTTTGTGTCATCGCCTCTAGCATTTCGGTTAGGTTCGGCGGGGCAGTGATTTGGTGTTCGCCCAAATTCTCCTCGCTGATAAGTATTTGGATGTTGGCTGCTAATTGTGTGGCTGCGTTACTGAGGTTTTTTTTAAATAGTGTTTCAGAAAAATTCGCTGGTATCACAAGGGTAGCATAGTAGGTTCCATTGTCAACTCCGCGTTTGCCCGCATCAAAATCACATAAGGTCACCTTGACTCTGTCATCGCTTTGCAAAGCTGATGTGATGTCTTCACCGAAGAGAAGGGTAGTGGTAGAGTCGGTACCAGAATCTACAGTGTAACCCGAATCTTGATTGTCAACCGCTATCGGCACGTTCTTTACATCACCCCCGAGCGCAAAACCAAAGATAAGCATGATTAATGCAGGCATCGCAATAATCATACCCAGTGTTCGTCTATCTCGAGCAATCTGTTTCAATACCCGACCAGCAACAGCCCCAGTGCGACTGAATGAGAATTTTTTGGTTTTACTCATCTGCAATTTCCTCCGCACTTAATTGTATGAAAACTTCCTCTATCGAATTAGCGGAACATCTGCGTTTAATTTCGGCCGGTGTTCCCTCCTCTATGATTTTGCCTGCCCGCATCAAGCCAATTCTGTCTGCTCTCTCTGCTTCATCCATGACATGTGAAGTTAGAACAATCGTTAAGCCTGCTTGGGCTAACGAACGGAAGTAATCCCAAAAGAACGCCCGTAAGACAGGGTCGATGCCAACTGTGGCTTCGTCGAAGAACACAATTTTTGGCTCATGTACAAGGGCGCAGGCGATGCTTACTCGGCGTTTCATGCCTCCTGAAAGGTTGCTGATTGCGGTTTTTCTTCGCTCATCCAGCTTCAGGATGGGTAGTAACTCACCAAGTCTTTTCTCGAATGCGCCTCGTTTCATGTTGTAGAGTTTTGCGAAGAACCAGATGTTTTGTTCAACGGTTAAGTCAGTGTATAGTGCATATTCTTGTGGGGCAACACCGATTTGTTCCGCGACGACTCGGCGTTTCTTAGGGATCGGCAACCCTATCACTTTTATTGTGCCTGATGTGGGGTAGAGGGCACCAGTTAGCATGTTGATGGTTGAGGTTTTTCCTGAGCCGTTTGCGCCAATTAATGCGTAGATTTCGCCTTTGCCGATTTTTAGGTTTAAGCCGTCTACGGCTTTGATTTGTCCTTCCTTGTACACTTTAACAAGATCGGTTGTTTCAATGACCGAGTTATCTGTGACTTGGTTTGGTGTCAAGTTTTGTTTCCGTCCTAAACCAATATTAGGAAGAGTATGTGTGCATATAATTTTGTTGTTACTTTAGGAGTGACAAAAGTGAGCATCGAACAGCAGGAACAGTTAACCCAAGCCCTCTGCAAACTCGGACTGAGCCTCTACCAAGCAAAAGTCTACTCAGCTCTAGCCTCGCTGGGGCCCTCAGGAGTAACAGAAATTCAGCGAGCTTCGGGTGTGCCGCGCACAAAAATCTACGAAATACTTGAACAACTCTTGGCAATGGGCGCTGTCGAGTTCCAAAGCGGCCGACCCGTAATCTACAATGCTCTATCCCCTACTGTTCTTGTTGACCGCATGAGAGCCTCTTACTTGAGTGCGGCGGATGATGCGACTAGGCTTTTGGCTGAAGTGCAGCAGACTGAAAAGAACACGGATGAGGATTTGGTTTGGACAGTTCGAGGCATGACCGCTATACGCAGAAAGGCAGCGCTGACAGTTGCTTCTGCCAAAAAAAGTGTCATCATGGTGGAACAGTACCCGCCTGGACTAATATTAATGACAAAGTCAATCCTGAAATCTATGCTCCAAAAGAAAGTGTCTGTGAGAGCCATCTGCGTACTCGCTGAAGGACATCGTTTAGATGATAAATTTAGGGATGAAGAATTCATAGAGTTTAGGAAAATGACTAGCATGTTAAACGTAACGGTTTCCGAAGATGACATAACAGATGCATTAAGAAAACTTATAATGGCCATCTGGTCAAGAAACTCTAGTCTTACAATCGTAGACGACGAAGAAGCGTTCCTGTTTTTGCCGAATAAGGATGACGCTTCAAGAAGTGCAGGGTTAACGTTGAAGATTCCGGGGCTGCCTCTGATGCAACGCATTTTATTCGAAAATATCGTTCAACGGGGTACGATAAGAGTAAGATAAACACACACCTTCTGTACAAGGCTCTCCACGCATCAGACGGCGAAATCGAAGAACTTAACGCTGGAAAGTCCAAGTTGGTTTACTAGACAGCAGCGAGATAGCGAAGTATCTCGTTGATAAATGGCAACCATAACCACTTCTTTTGTTCATTTTTCTTAATTTCTAACCCAAAATTTGGCTGCTTTATATAAGGGGGGCTATAGACTACTCCGAGCAACTAGCAGAGCAAGCCTTCAAACCACCTAAATGCTTTGAAGTTACCAATTTGCGGTTTCCGCAGTTCCTGCCCAACAATGTCAAAGCTTTTATTGCCAACCAAAGATAGTCTAGTGGTGAACTTTTTGGACCACACAATCGTACATTTTGACATCCCCGCAACCAACATCGAAAACCTCAAAAAATTCTACACCGAACTTTTCGGCTGGAAACTCGAAAAATACCCTGGACCAACCGAATACTACTTGGTGCAGACGGTTCCCGTGGACGAAAACATGACCCCTATCCGAGCAGGCGTAAACGGCGGACTTTACCGCAAACAAGACGCAGCTGAACCCGACATAGCCAAACCAATCAACTACATCTCAGTAGAATCCGTTGATGAGTACAGCAAAAAAGTTGAGCAACTGGGCGGCAAAATTCTTGTGCCCAAGATGGAGATTTCTGGAATTGGTTGGTGGGCGCTTGCAGTGGACCCCGACGGCAACAGCTTTGGTTTGCTTGAATACCTGAAAAAACCCTAACCACCGCACATGTAGTGAACTCTTGCATGCACAGTGGGTTAGGTTGCATTATGTCCTGTTATCTGCTCTGATTCTTCTGGCACCAACAAAACCAAGTTGCTGGACGGCGGTGTAACTTTTAGGTTTTGAGTTCTAGAAGAAATAAACGGCAACGCCCGCTCAAAAACGATAACTTGGAAGACCACAAACGATATCGCGGTTTTGAACCAGAACGTGGGAAACGCCGCCAGCAAACTTGACGTCACGCTGATTAGTGGTGTGATGCCTAAACTGGTGTAGATTGTGCTTGCTGCAACTTGGGCAAATCCGGCTAATGCAAAGCCCTGAACTTGAAGATTAACCACTATCACGTTGGTTATGATGATTTTGTCGGGGCTTATGATGTAGCCGATTGAGGCAAAAATACAAAATAACGTAACTATCTCAAATGCCCACGCCGTTATTTGGAAGAATGCGGGTTTAAGCATGCCTTTTGGGTTAGTTTTCATTATCATCATGCCCTCGTGGAAGTCGGCTAAGGTGCTTTTGAGTTTGCTCTCCGCCTCCTCAGTGTCTGCCTGCTTTCCCTTGATTAACCGCATGAATCGGTGGGCTAATCTGAGCAGCCGTTCGCTACGATTAGCATTTAAACTCACATACAACACAACAATCAACGGCAACGAAAGCAAAACCATCATCGCACCAACCGCAATCAGGATGCTGCTTTCTAACGTGTAATTCAAAGCCAACAAAACCGTACCCATAACCAATGCCCCTAAAGTGACAATTAACTCGAATATGTTTTTGATGATTATGGATGCAGCGGTTTTTGCGCCGTCTATTCCTTTGTCTTTGGCTAACAAATAGCCCTTGAAGATGTCGCCTGACCAGCCGCCTGGAACGATTGCGTCAACAAACGTTCCCACCCAGTTTAAAGTGAAAACTCGGCGAAACGTCGCCTTCACAGAAAGCTTGCTTAAGATTTCTTTCCATGCCAGCGCATTGAAAACTACGCTTCCAATTACGCAAACAAACGCCAAGCAATAGATGAGGATGTTTGTTTTGGCTAATGCCCCAGCAATTTGACCAAAGTTACTAAAAAAATACATGTAAAGCAGCAACACAACAAACCCAAACAGGGCTGATACGGAAACCCACATTTTAAATTGAGGCTTGTTATTGACCAACATTGCTGTTATTCCTAAATTTTCGTTTTTTCAGGCGTGTTGCTTGTGGTTGCTGAGCCTAAGAAGCCGTAGCGAGGGTATCCTCTGTTTGAGGTTACGATACAATTATACTTAAGAGATGTTTTTCTTGCTGCAACCACAGGTAGTTTGGTGCAACAGTCGCCTGAAGCTGTTGATTAAATAAAGTGTAACATGCCTTTAATGTATTACGTATGGACTAAATGAAACCGCATGAACAACTTACAAGTTACCGTACAGCGCACAAAAAGGCGTGGCAAAAAAATGGGCGCCTAAATTGATGCCAACGTCAACTTAGCAGTGTTGACATCCACTTCAACAATTGTGCAGTGCTCAAACGTCTTAACTTCACCTAAAACGTTCTTCACCACAACTTTGCCGCCTTCAGCTTTTGCGACCAACACGTCTTTAAACTGGGCTTTTCCATTCAATATGACCGTAAATTCACACATAATGCATCACCTAGACCTATTCTCGCCTCCGTATAAGCCCTTTGTTTTCCCATAGCACATTGCATGTCAGTTCAGCCGCGCTTGTTGGGATAACTAATTATAACCCAAAAACCAAAAATACATACAACCGTGCACGGTGCTCTCAATGCCTGACAATTCTTCCTTTGTTGACATCTTCGGTTTACTTGATGACAGCAGCAAGAAGGAAAAAGAAAAACCCAAACCAGAAGCCCCAAGCAGCCAACGCCAAGAACTGCTTTCCACAACCAAAGTCAAAGACCTCTTCCCTGAAGGAAAAATAACCATAAACAAGTACACCTGCATTGGCGGTCAATGTAAACTCTGTATCAAAGTTTGCCCCACCAACGCCCTGTACTGGTCAAATGACGGTGTCGGTATTATTGATGATTTGTGTGTGCACTGCCAAGCTTGTGTGTTAAGCTGCATGGTGGATGACTGCATAAAAATAACTCGTAAACGTCCCGATGCTCCAGACGAAGAATTCGGCAAAATCCGTGACGTCGTAGATCTCGACAATAAACTTAATGCCAAAAAAAGGTTCTCCCGTGTACAGGAAACTTTTGGGTCATGGGAAGATTACTGCAACAAATACTGCCTCACCAAATAGCCCCACACAGAACCCAAAGAAAAAGGAAACTCAAGCCGCTTAATCATTTTTTGGCTCCTTACGCCTCTTTTTGCTACGACTTCGACTGCTAGCGCCCTTTTGAGTTGTCGCTTCTGTTCGTGCAGCACGACTTTCGCCGCCCTTTCTGCCTATTTCACTGAAAAACTGAGGCCCCTTCTCTTCAGCCACCTTTTCGCCGCCTTTTCGGCCGATTGCGCTGTAAAATTCCGACCCTCTTTCTCTAGCGACTTTTTCTCCACCTTTACGCCCAATTTCACTATAAAATTCAGGTCCTTTCTCTTTGGCGACTTTTTCGCCGCCTTTTCTGCCAGCTTCTTCCCGAGTCATTTTACCATGACGTCGACGCTCTTCGTCAGTGCCGCCGCGCACGCTGCTTTTTTTCTGTGAACTTTCAATGGATGCTTTGAGTCTACTGCGGCTTTCTTGTTGCTCAGACAAACCATTTTTCACCTCCGTTAAAAAACAAAAATTAGCTCTCTGGCTAGTATGAGCCAGCAACTTCTCTTAAACATATGTGACTGTTGCACTTCAATAACATTAGCAAAACCCGCAAGCGTGCAGTGTTAGACAGTAAATGGCGGGCCCGCTGGGATTTGAACCCAGGGTCTTCGGCTCCGGAGGCCGACGCCT
>CAZTRN010000007.1:0-80848 GCA_964616775.1 uncultured Candidatus Bathyarchaeia archaeon | reverse complement strand
CTAGACAGGCTAGAATGAAGCCCACCATGGGTAGACCTCTACAGCTTCTCCACCCACAAGGCATGCTTGCAGGCTCGAGAGCTCTGCCAGGCTGAGCTACCTCCCGTCAGAGGCTAAAAAGTGCAGCTTAACAATTTATGCTTTGTGGCATAAGAGGTGGGGTTCTGGTTTTGTGGGCTCTCAAAGTTGGGGGTTTTTGGCATGTTTGCCTTGTTCTGGCATGCTGCTTGCGTAATTATTCCTGCACCCTTCTTTCCCCACTTATAGCTTAATCTTGATATTTTGGTGCCTCTGCCAACGCATCCAAAAGCTCCTGCGTCCAAATAGGTGAAACCTCGCATTTCTCTGGATTTTTCAAAAACTCAAAACGGTCACCTGCTTTCTCGATGACATGAAGGTCTTCCCACTCAAGTTTGATATTTTCAGACGCGGAATGCTCGTCAATGACGCTGCGCCAAGTGCCTGTTTCGACTCGTGACGCACCTTCGTTTGCCGCTGTGAACGGACCAACCAAGCTTTCGGTTTCTGTGTTGTAGATAAAAAGTACGGAACCGCGTTTTATGGTTGCAACTTCATCTTTATGTTGGTCTTGACAGGCGTAGAGACGTTTGCTTATACAATGCGAAAAACCTGTTTGTCCACAAAAAAGAACATATCCTGTGTTCATAAAAAGTCACACCTAACACTTGGGTGGACACGCATAAGAAGGCTACGTTTTTCTTAACGTTCAGAAGGATATGTGCCAATAAAAATTTAAGTTGCCCGACAGAGTAAACTATTGTGTGAGGGAAACTTTTTGATTGAACAGCAAGCGAAAATCCTCAAATTAATGAATGAACTTGTCGGTCGAGTGGACATGAGTGAATTTGCCAAAAAAGTTGGCTTGACCTCTACAGAAATTTTGCAGCAAATGCACGAGCTTGCCCAAGACGGTTACTTGCGCAAGGCAGGCGGTGGCTTTGCAATAACCGAAAAAGGAAAAAATGCGCTCAAACCATACAAGACAGTTCCTGAAAACATGCGGTTTACGTTTTATGTAGCGGTTGGTGAGCCCACAGCGGAATCGGCGGGAAGCATAAAAGAGTTCTATGACCAAGCTGCCAAAGTTAATGCGCTTTCGTTGGAGTTTCATCTTTCCCGTGGCGACTTCGAATGCTGGTTCCAAGAAGCCATGGCAGATGCAGACTTCGCTAAAGAACTTGCAAGCCTTAAAAGCAAAGACTTGAAAGGTGAAGAATTGAGAAAAGCCCTTTTGGAAGCTTTAGCCACAAAATCCAGCCTCTAAGCCGTTAGAGGCTAGCTTTTTCTTATTCTAGTTTTTTGCGCCACTGTGGAACCCGAATTGACTCTGCTTGGTCCCATTGGTCATAGGGTTTTATGTCTAACACGGGCGTACCATTGTAGGCATCTAGCCCACGTACAGTCAAGGTTGTGCCTTCCACTTTCAGCAACTCGACAATGGTTAACCCGATGGGGTTGGCTCGGTGGTTGGTTCGAGTGGAGAAAATGCCGACCAACGGCAGGTCTGCACGGCCTCTGGGGTGCACTTTTTTGGTGAGTCTTTTTTCGTCAGAAATTTCATGAAGCCAAAATAAGACATACACATGGGAGTATTCTGCCAAGCCATCAAGTGCTTCTGCAAACTCGGTTGAAAGAACAAGCTGGGACACAAAGGTTCGGTCTTTGACTTGGTCGCCGACGGCTTGGGTCTGCACGTACCCGATGGGTTTTATGCATATGGGCGATTGAAAATTCAAGGGTGGTTCCTCATTGTTTGGTGGCTTGTAATCCTTATAAGTTTTTGATGGTTCAAACACAAGTATGATAAAAGTTGGGCATAGAGGCGCAAGAGCATACGAACCTGAAAACACACTGCGCAGCTTCCAAAAAGCAGTAGAGTTAGGCGTGGACGCTGTGGAATTGGACGTAAGAAAAACCAAGGACAACCAAATTATTGTGATGCACGACGCCGACGTTAAACGAACCACAGGCAGCGAAGGCTTAGTCAGCGACCTTACCGTGGACCAAATCCAAAAACTTCCCATGGACAAAAACGAGCATGCTCCCACCCTAAAAGAAGCCCTCCAATTCTTGAACAGTAAAGTGAAAGTTTTCATAGAACTCAAAGAAGACACCTCCGAACAGCAAGTCTTAGATGTTATCCACGAAGTCGGAGCAGACAAGACTGTGGTTTTGGTTTCATTTCTCGAAAACGCCCTAAAAACTGTTAAACAGCTGAACCCTAAAGTGGAAACAGGTTTAATCTATGCTAAACACAAAAACCCACTGAAAGCCGCTTTAGACGTTAAGGCAAACTGGCTGTTGGCATTGTATCGGTTTGTACATACGGCTAATGTGGAGACGGCGCATGCTAACGGATTAAAAGTTCTTGTCTGGACCGTGAACACTGTGGAAGAGGCTGCAGCGATGGCAAAGAAAGGGGTGGACGCCATTGCCAGCGATAAGCCTGATGTGTTGCAGGGGCTTTAGCCGTGGCAGAATACTACAGAACCAGATATATGACGCGTGCTGGCACACCCGTTAATAAGCATAAAACCTAAAATAGAAAACGAGAGAAGCAAAGGAGAAGGCTTCTGTCACCTTTTTGTTTTAAAATGGTAACGGCACACCGGGAAATGTCGTGCCACCTGCAGGATAGCGCCCCATTGCTTCAAGGATTTCTTCTGAAACCGTTTTCTTGCCTAAGTTTCGAACAAAATCCGATGCCACAACAACACCCACCAACTTGCCCTCTTTCACCACTGGCAAACGGCGAACATTATTTTTTGACATAAGCCTGGCAGCTTCTTTCAGAGACAAATCAGGGCTGACGGTGACTAAGTTTTGGCTCATGATTTCGGCTACTTTGGTTTCGTAGGGCAGCTTTTTGGCGACGATGCGGCGAACGATATCGCGTTCGGTGACAATTCCCACTGGCATTTCGGCTTCGGATATGATGAGGCAGCTGATTTTTTTGGATGCCATAAGGTCTGCGGCTTCAGAAACGGTTGTTGCCTTTGTGGCGGTTACAACGGTTGGGGTCATTATGTCTTTTACAGTTGGCATAGGGTCAACTCGGGCGTGGTAAAATAAAAGGGTTACTTACGTTGCTTCTTGGAGAGGCGTTAATGTTTTTGGGCGGGGGTTTCTTTGTTGATGACGTTTTTGCCGCGCATTCCTGAGCAGAGCGCCGCAACAAAGCACAACAACGCACCAATTACAAACGCTTCTCGCAGTGCAACCATGAACGGCGCGGAGATGGCGGTGGGGAAGAATTCGCTGCCAGTTATGTAGGTGTAAGTTGCAGATGGAATTGACGATACAACTGATGCTGGGAGTGCTTGAAGGATGGTGCCGACGGGGTTGTAGCCTAAGAAGGCGCCAAAGAGTGCGCCTGAAGCTGGGGTTGACGCGAAAACTTGTCCAACTTGAGCGGGAGCGCCTGCAGATACAACCGCTGAAGACAATGCACTAGGTAAGGTTGCGCTGAGCGAGATGATGATTATGGCGAAGAATATGCCTTGGCTAATGGTTTGACCGCAGTTCTGCAGCGTGGCGCGCATGCCGGAGGCTACTCCGCGGTGTTCCGCTGGAACCGAGTTCATGATAGATGCCATGTTAGGTGAGAAGAAGATACCGTTGCCAAGACCCATTATGAACAGAATTAGGGCAAAGGGCAGGTACTCGAAGTTGGCGGGTAAAAAGGCAAACGCCAAAAACGAGACGCCCGTGAGCGCCATGCCAGTTGTTGCCAAAACTCTGGCGCCATGCTTGTCGCTTAGCCAGCCGCTGACAGGGCCTGTTAACGCTATACCTAGTGATAGGGGAATCATGAAGATGCCTGCCCAAAATGGGGTGTCTTCGTAGCTGAAGCCATGTAGAGGCAACCAGATGCCTTGCAACAGAACCACCAGCATAATCATTACGCCGCCACGGGCTAGGGCGCCTAGAAAGCCGGCGAGGTTGCCCATGCTGAATGCTTTGAGCTTGAAGAGTTCTATGCGGAACAGGGGGTCTTGGACGCGTTTTTCGATGAAGGGAAACGCAATCAGCAAGCTGGCGCCTGTGACGAGGGCTCCGATTACCCATGGGCTTCCCCAACCCATAGGTGAAGACCCGTAAGGTACTAATCCGTAGGTGATGCCGACTAGCAGTAGGGTTAAGCCGACGCCGAAGGTTATGTTGCCCCAGTAGTCCATTTTTTGGTGTCGGCGGATGATGCCGTTTTCTTTCAGTTTCCAATAAGACCAGATGGTGCCAATTATGCCAACTGGGACACTGACCAGAAACACCAGTCGCCAGTCGTAAACTGCAAGTACACCGCCCAAAACTAAGCCGATAAGTGAGCCTGCTAAGAAGGCAACTTGGTTGATGCCTAAGGCTTTGCCGCGTTCTTCGGCGGGGAATGCGTCGGTTATGATGGCGGCGCTGTTGGCGAACAGGAAGGCTGCTCCTACGCCTTGGATGATGCGAAATACTATGAGTTCGATGGCGCCTAGGTCGCCTTGGTTCGGCGTTATAAACAGTAGGATGGAGCCGACTGTGAATATGGCAAAGCCCAAGTTGTAGAGGCGTACGCGGCCGAACATGTCGCTGATGCGTCCAAAGGTGACCAGTAATGTGGCGGTTATGATGCTGTAGCCAAACATTATCCACAGTAGGTATTGGAAGCTGTTGAATGGGTCGATGTTTATGCCGCGAAAGATGCTGGGCAACGCTATGAGAACGATGGTTCCATCGATGGATGCCATTAGGGTGCCGAGGGTGGTGTTTGAGAGGGCAACCCACTTGTAGTCAACCATTCATAAGCCTCACGAAACTGTATCAGCAGATGCTGATATATTCCAGCGCAATGCATGCATAGAAGATATAAACTTTCCGAGGCAACCTCAGCCAAACCTCAAGCAAAACGGCTCAGCCAGAAACGGTATAAGCCACGCTGAAGAAAAAATAAGTCATGGAACCAAAAATAGTCAAAGCCAACACCCTCCACGAGTACCTCACTCCAGAACGCTGTTTTATTTACGAAACTTGTGGTTTAGTAGCCACCAACGATGCTCAGGTTTCCATCGCCAGAGCACGCGTCGAACCTGACATCTCGACAAAAACTCATCATTTAGTTGGGGTTCAAGAAATTTACGTGGTCACCGAAGGAAAAGGCATAGTCGAAGTCGGGGACCTGCCTCCCACAGAGGTCACGGTAGGTGACACCGTCGTTATTCCATCTGGTGTGAAACAGAAAATCACTAACCCCGGTTCAGTGGATCTGATTTTTTACTGCATATGTACACCTGCATTTACCGAAAACTGTTATCGCAACGACGAACCCTAAATGATGTATGGTTGGGCGCGTTTTTTGTTGCGTGCTAGGTTTTCTTTGTACATGTCTTCGATGACTTGTTCACGTACAGGCAGCGTCAATTCAAATTTGCCCAAGTTGCTAAGTTTTACTTGTTTTTATGGGGGTTGCGGGTTGTTTTTTGGCGGGCAAAACTTGGCTTCTGTGGGTTGTGTGTGGAATAGGGAAGGGTTTTGGCACTTCGACGTTTGCTACTGTAATGGTACAGTCACACCAGAACCTCTAAATGAGGGTGATGTAACCAATAAATAATAACTTACGATAGCATACTTGAGGACGCTTGCTTGTGTTCGCCCTTTACGCTAAACTGCAGCAACTTTTGTTGGATAGTAAAGAAGGTGATGCTTGTCGGCAGTTTTTCCTTCCTACGGATATAAATCAGGCTCGGGTTGGCATTCTTCTTGTTGCCATACCGTTGGTGAGTTTTATTGTTAATGATTATCAGTTTTTGGGTTTGTCTTGGGCGTTTTATGGTGCGGCGGCGTTGAGGTTTAGTTTTGTGTTGTGTAGTGCGTATGAGTTTATTCGCATTGATAATTTGAAGAATTATCGTTCTTATGATAAAACGGTAACTTTGGGTTCTTTTTTCATTATGATGGGGGGTGCGCTCATAAATATGACGCGTCCACCCAACTTCATCACCCAAGTCATTGTTGCCAGCATTTTCGTGTTCATCGTCTACTTGGTCATACCTAACCGGTTTTTGTATAAGATTATTTTAGCCTTAACCATAACAATCGGAGAATCGTTGATATTGGTGCTTTTTTTGCAAACCTTAGATGCAGGGGCGCTTTTCACGGTTTTCAGTGGACTAGTTTTCACGAACCTTATCGGCATTATAAGTGCTTGGCAGCTTCATGCATATCGCAAACGAAGCTACCAAGACTACGCTAAAAGCAAAGAACTCCAAGCCGAACTTGAACAATACTCCAAACATCTTGAAGAGTTAGTTACAGAACGAACTGAGAAGCTAAAGGATGCGGAACGTTTGGCTGCCATCGGCGCGACCGCAGGTATGGTTGGACATGACATCCGTAATCCGTTAACTGCCATCACAGGCGCAGTTTATTTGGCGAAAAAAGGTACCCGCCAGTTGCCTGAGGGTGTGGAAAAAGAGAAGTTGCAAAAACAGCTTGAGTTCATTGGGGACCAGACGCTGTATGTGAACAAAATTGTTGAAGACCTCCAAGACTATGCAAGACCCCTAAATCCACACCTTGAAAACGTTAACCTTCCACAAATAGTGCAAGCTATACTTTCACAACTAAACATCCCAGACACAGTCACTGTGAATGACCGAACCCGAAATGTGCCTCAACTGAAAACCGACATTGCTTATCTAAGGCGGATTCTGACTAATCTTATCACCAACGCCATCCAAGCCATGCCTGAAGGCGGCAAACTAACCATAAACGCAACCGCACAGAAAGGCACGGTTGTCATCTTAGTGGAGGACACTGGAGAGGGAATTGCGAAGGAAAATGAAGCTCAACTGTTTCTGCCGCTGTTTACGACCAAGTCGAAGGGGCAAGGGTTTGGGTTGGCGGTGGTTAAGCGGCTAACCGAAGGGCTAGGCGGAAAGGTGCGCTTTAACAGTGAACTGGGCAAAGGCACCACGTTTATCATAGAACTTCCCCAATAGCGCTCTGTTGCTCGGCAAGGTCTCTACCCCCCTTATTTAAAGGCGCCACAGTTGTGGGGTGGGCGGTTAGGGGTTTGGTTGCGTTTTGGGTCGGCAATTGTTGATGTTGCAGTGGTTTTTGGCTGCGGGTTTGTCATCAGAGTTAATTGTGTATAGGTGAACCTTGTCGCTTGGTTATTTTTGTTGGTCGTTTTCGATAATGAAGAGTTCAGGTATTGTTGTTTTCAGCGCCTGTGCGATTTGGTATGCCAGTATCAATGAAGGGTTGTATTTGCCTTTTTCAAGGTAAATGATGGTTTCTCTTCGGACGCCCACCATGCGGGCTAAGTCGTCTTGGGTGAGGTCGTATCGGGCTCGGAATTCTTTCATGCGAGTTTTCAGTTTCAAAAGCTTTCGCCCTTCTTGCCATAGTACCAGCGAAGCAAGCCATGAGAAAACGCCGATACCAGCATGATGGAGATTATGGTCCAGCCTAGTTCAAGTTCAGGCAACGCCAAAAACTCGTTAACAAAGATTATCCAAAGCAATATCGACAGCATGTACGCGTAGCTTATCCAAAATGTGCCTTTGGCTGCTTTTCCGTTGATTCTTTCGGTGCGTTCGTCTTGTTGGGTGAAGCCTTCTTTTCGGTCTTTGTGGTTTTTCCAAGCGAAAATTATGCCGAGCAGGATGATGGCTACGGCGTTGGTTATTAGGATGCTTGGCCAGATGAGGTCGGTCATTTTTGGTTTTCTCCGTTCTAAGTGTTATGTTTTTCTAACACAATGTTATATAAAACACACATTACTTAAAAAGTTACCGCAAAAACCAAGTCCACAGAAACAAACAGAAATTCAAAAATTAAACATCCACTGGAAATACATCACCAACCAACTGGCGCCACCTGTCAACGGACACTATTTTGCTTGGTGCTTCCACTGCTTGGTGACTTAAAATCCAAGACTGGTAGACCTCATCCATGAAGCAGCAGAAATCCCTGTAAGCCCAGTTCTTTGCCACGTTAATTTCGGGAGCGCCGATTTCGCGGACAAACGGCGCTGAGTCGCGGGATTCCCTGAACAGTTTATACTTGTTGTAGGTGTACCATAGAAAGCCCTCGATGGCTTTGGGAACTGAAGTTAACGCTGCGTTGGCGGCGTAATCGTAAATTAGGCATTCCAGCAGAAACGAGCTTGGCTTCCAAGCGTCAGCCATTTTGCAGTCGCGCCACCATTTTAACGCTTTAACAAGTGGCTTGTATAGTCCATTTTTGGATGCGTCCATTTCAGCGCTTAACTGAATGTGGCGATGGGCATTGGAAGCGACCCAATTATGCCCCGTCCCATCAGGAATTTTCAAGGACCCCCGCTCTTCGGTGATCGCAGGAGTTATGTTCAATTCTACCACGCTGAGCGAAACACGAATAGAGCCTTTTTGAACAGTTACTGCCGTATAGCATTTTGCAAGGTGCCGTTTCAGTTGGAAAAGTGCCAGATGTGGCTCCCAGAAGCCTCGGCTGTAGTTTGCGACTACGATGATGTCGGCGGTTTTGGTTGAGCGGATGGCGGTGCCGCGGCCATATGAACCCGACAGAAATGAGCCTTGGAAGTGGGTGGCGTAGTCGCCTTCGCGTAACCTCAAACGAAGTGCTGCATGCTCGGCTGATACTTGGTTTTTCTGGTCGTTGGTGGGTTCGATGTTGGCAAGAAAGGCTTGGAAATGCGTTGGAAGCTCCATTCAAGTCACCGTACGTTTGAGGGCAATTAGGCTTGCCTATCACTGCGCTTTAAACAGTTTAATCTGCTAATAACGCGCCCTTTCTTAAAAAAGGGCTTTCACCAATTGCGCTGATGCAAAAAGCGCTTTGGTTCCGCCAATTTGGTACGCAATCCTGAGCGCTTCCAGAATTTCTTCTTTGGTTGCCCCCATTTGCTGAGCCCGCTTCCCAAGGATGATTGCACCTTCAAGGGCGCCGTTCTCAACATCGATTGCCAAAGCAATAAGCAGCTTAAACTTCACCGACAAGGCACCTTCAGAATAAGTTAATCTTGCGAGGCTTTCGTATTGTTCGACGAGTTTGGGGTCGAGTTCTTTGTATGAGTCAAGTGGGTTTGAAGACATGCTGACCACAAGAACAGTTTGGTTGCGGGGATTAAAAATTTAACGTAAACCAACAAGACGGGGAATCAAGAGTTTTCAAGTGTTACGTTTGGTGTGGTGGACCGAGGGGGATTTGAACCCCCGGCTTCCGCGTTGCGAACGCGGCGATCATACCAGACTGATCTACCGGCCCAAGAGCACTCAAGAGTAAAAGAAAAGATGAAGGGTCACTTTATAAGGGTTACCTAGTGGATGTTGACCCAGATTTTCTTGCCATCCAACTCGGATTCATGCCACTGGGTATCGATTTCGCTACGGCTATTGTGCAGATACACTTTGCGGGTCCGCACCAAACTTGCCATTTCGTCCAGCCACGGCTGCAATAACCCAATGTTCTCTTCTTCGAGTTCGGCTATGTGAACGCTGTCAAGCACGTCGGTTGGTTGGAAGCCCAGTTCCTTGCGCAATGCTTGGACGCGGCGGGCTAAGTCACGCATGATGCCTTCGCCTAGCAACTTATCGTCACGCTGCGCACTAATCATAACCGTCACATCCGCTTCAACGGCAGTAACCCAGCCTTCAGCGGGTGTATGCTCAGAAGTGCCCGACGAGTACTCGGCAGCTTTGACGTTGGTCATGTCCAAGAACAAATCCTCCACGCCAGAAAGGGCTTGGATGACTTTTTCAGGAGCAACCACAACCACCGTGTTTAGCGGCCAGCGACGCTTCAACTTAGCGGTTTGGCGTGCACTGTTAACCAGCGAGACACACTTGAAGAGGGTTTCAAAGTCGTTTTCAGCTTGAGCATCGCGCAGAGCAGCGTCGGGTTCGGGCCATTTTGCGAGGTTGATGGTTTCGGGGAGGGTGGGTTCGAGTTTGCGGTAGATGTTTTGGTAGAGCGCTTCGCTGATGTAAGGCGTGACGGGGTTGAAGAGAAGCGTGATGGTTTTTAGCGCTGCGTGCAAGACGCTGTAGATGGTTATGCGGCGTTGGCGAGTTTCAGGAGCGTCGGTCCACAGTTCTTTGCGAATCATGGGCACATAGAGGCGGCTAAGCGTATCAATGACAAAGTCTTCCAGCAAGCTCAGCGCAGCGTTGAATTGGCAAGCTTCTAGGCGGTTAGTGTATTCTTCGATGGTGGCTTGCAGTTTGGACATGAGCCAACGGTCTACTCGCTGCAAATTCGCCGTTTCCAGTTGTCCCGCAGAAGGCTCGAACTTGTCGAACTCGGCGTTCTGTAAGAAGAATCGGCTCAGGTGATAGAGGGTGCTTAGGACTTGGTAGGTGCGTCTGCTGAGCTCTTGTAAATCGAAGTTCATGAAGTCGATGGGACTGCATTTGCGCATCATGTAAAAGCGGCTCAAATCCGCGCTGGTGGTGGCGAGAAGCTTGTTAGTTTCGACAACGTTGCCTAGGCTCTTGCTCATTTTTCGCCCTTTATTGTCTTGAGTTAAGCCTTGGAAGAGAAACGCCTTGTAGGGTGCCTCTGCCTTGCCCGTTAAAATGATGTATTCCAGCAGCAGCGAGTTTGCCCAGCCACGCGTTTGGTCGATGCCTTCGGTCAAAAACGCCGTCGGCACATACCGCTCAAACTCCGAATCCGAAAATCGTGCATACGGCGACGCCCCACTGTTGTGCCATGTGTCCAGCACGAAGTCCTCGCGTCGCATGACTCCACCGCATTTCTGGCACTTCAACGTAACCCGATCAACCCAAGGCTTGTGCAACTCAAAGTCCTCAGGAATCGGCTCTTGCGCCAGCGAAACAAGTTCAGCTTTGCTTGAAACAATATGCTTTTCGCCACATGCTTCACAAGTCCAAACGGGCAGCGGCGTACCCCAGATACGTTCCCGGCTGATGCACCAGCTTTTGCCTTCTTTAAGAAAGCCTAAGAAGCGGTTTTTGGGTTCGTCGTAGAAGTATTGGACGTTTTCGGCGGCTTCTAAGATTTTGGCGTTGATTTTATCGGTGCGCAAAAAGTATTCTTTGCGGGCTATCCAGAGGAGTTTGTGGTGGCTTCTCCAGCAGGTGGGGTATTCGTGTTTGAGTTTTTTAACGGCGACAAATGCGTTGCGATTACGCAGTTCTTCGATGATGAGTGCGTCTGCGTCGCGTGCAAACACGCCGACGAATTGCCCTGCGTCTTTGGTGAATTTGGCGTCATCATCGTAGGGCGCAAAAATTGGGATGCCGCGACGGTAGGCTGCCCAGTAGTCGTCTTCGCCGTTGCCAGGCGACAAGTGCACGATGCCTGTTGCGGTGTTGACGTCTACAAATTCTTCGCCGATAACATGATGAACCATGGGGTGTTTGGTTTCCAGCTCTGCCTGTTTAGGTATCATGTCTTTGAGGGGGTACTCGTAGCCTGTTCCCTCAAGAGCTTCACCCATGACTGTTTCGAGAATCTTGTAATCTTTGATTGCAAGTTCCGCCATCAAGGGTTCAACGCGTTGTTTGACTATGATCCATGTTTCACTGTTGACTGCGACTTTGGCGTATTCAGCTTTAGGCTGAACCCCAAGCATCGTGTCAGTGATTACAGTGAACGGCATGGTCGTCCAGACAAGGAAGTATTCGCTTTGGGTGCCGGCAACGCGGAACTTGAAGTACAGCGAATTATCTTCCACTTCTTTATAGCTGCCTTCATAGCCAACTTCAGCACTGCTTAGACTGGTCTGGCAGCCAGGACAATACGCCACCACATAGTGCCCCTCTTCCAGCAAACCCTGGTCCCAAGCGCGTTTCAGAATCTGCCACTCCCGTTCGATGTACGCATCTTTGTAGGTCCAGTAGGCTTTTTCTTGGTTAATGAAAATGCCCAGCGTGCTGTCAGCGTCTAGCCACATTTGGTGGTAGCGCAAGATGGCTTTTTTACATTCGGCTATGAAGCGTTCCATGCCGACGCGCTCGAGGAGTTCTCGTTTGTTTCGTACGCCAAGCAGTTTTTCCACTTCAAGTTCCACGGGCAGCCCTTGACAGTCCCAGCCTGCCCAAAACGGCATGTAGTAGCCTTGCATGGTGCGCCATCGGTAGCGGATGTCTTTCATGACGCGTCCTCGAGCGTGCCCAATGTGGGGGATACCGTTAAGGGTGGGGGGTCCTTCGACGTAGCCCAAGTTGCCTTTGTGGGGCTGGGTTTCTATGGCTTCGAGTTTTTCGCGGATGCGGTTTTTGGTCCAGAATTCGCGGATTTGTTTTTCGATTTCAAGCGGTCGATAATCGGATGGGAGAGCTTGGTTAGCGTCAACTGTTGTGTCTGCCATTGGGGTTCACCGTTTACAGCCAAATAGACCTTGAAGCGTATAAAAATATGCCCATCCACCCGCCCAGATGATGAGGAATACAGCAAAAGTTTAACGCCTCCAGTGGCGGGCTGGTGAGTTTAAGAAAAATGGGTACGCAGCTTACCGCTAACACAGAAACTTTGTTAGCGTTTAAGCAACGCTTTGGATAGTTTTTCGCCTAAGGCTTTGGCTTGTTGCTTGTCCACATCAGAGATTGTGCCAACGGCTAAGCCGGGTTGGATGAGGTTGGGGTTGAAGGCTTTAAGCACGCTTTCGATGTTTTCGACGGTTTTGGCTTGGCTGCCACCGCCAGTGGCAAACGCGACCATGGGTTTGTTGGCGAGTTTGTCGCGGATGAAGTAGAATTCGGTGAGTAGGGTTAGTAGGGGTCCGGACATGAGGCTGAAGTAGGCGGGGGAGCCGAATGCGAATGCGTCGGCTTGGGCGGCTTCTTGGGGGTTGAGGGTTTCGACGGCTTTGACTTCTACGGTGGTGTTGGGAGCGGTTTGGGCGCCTTCGGCGATGGCTTGGGCGATTTGTTGGGTGTTTCCGGTTTTGGAGTAGTAGGTTATGAGTATTTTTGGCATGTTTTCGCTTCCGTTTTAAACCTATGCGAGGGTAGTTTTATATAATTTTAGGTAACAATAATATACCAACAAGTGTGTGCCATGACCACCCAAACAGACCAAACCATAACCCAAGCCCTCCAACAACTAACCAAAGAAGTCAACAACCTAAAAACCGAAATAACCCGCATCCAAGACGTCATCTTAAAAGAACGCCTCGCCGCCGTCGAAACCGCACTCGCCCAAAACCGCCTAACCCAATACGCCGACCTCCTCAACCAAGAAGCCGACGAAGACCTCAACCACATCCTCAACCCCACCTGCCAAAACAAAACCAAATGCCACCAATACTTCAAAACCCACCTCACCGAAAACATAAACGTCGCCAAAACCCAAGGCGCCCAACAAGCCCTCACCCAACTCGACACAACAATCAACAAAATCGGCGACCATATAGAAAAAGCCAAAGGCACCCCATGCGAAAACTGCCAAACCAACTTCCAAAAAAAGCTAAAACGCGAAAAAAGAGCCCTCCAAACAATCGTTCTGGTCGAAAAAACCGATCAACAAACCCAAACCATAGACGTCTCCAGCGTAGTGGAGAACTTTTTAGAACCCCTCGCCAGCCCCGCCCGACTCAATATCCTGCTTAGCCTCAGCCAAGGAAAAAAGAACTTCTCCAAAATGGCTCAAATACTGGATCTCAAAGGCGGGCATCTGATTTTTCACCTCAAAAAACTGCTTGACGCCCAACTAATCGCACAAGAAGACAACAAAGGCGACTACCTCATAACCCCAAAGGGCACTGATGCGCTAAGAAAAATTGTAGCCCTCCAAAAACTCTATTGACAACTTCTAAATACCTGCGGCTAACATAAGTAATTGGAGCTTAGGAGGATTTTTGTGGAGTCAGACGTCGAATTGAGGCGCAAAGCCCGCGAAAGAGCCGAAGCAAAACTCGCGTTTTACATTCACCTAGCCGTCTATGTGGGCGTAAACAGTTTGTTGTTTTTCATCTGGCTGTTCACGGGTGGAATGGGTAGTTTTCCGTGGTTTATTTTTCCGTTGTTGTTTTGGGGTATTGGATTAGTGGCACATTATTTGACGGTGTTTGCCCATACAGATTATGTGGACCGTATGGCAGAAGAAGAGTTTAGGCGACTGAAAGAAGCTCAGCAGCAAGGTTAACTGTCAGATTGGGGCACAAAAGGGGTTTGCTCTGTGCCTTTAGAAACGTTAACTTGGGCACGTAGCAACATGCTTTAAAATCACCAAGCATAGAAATCAATGGAGAGTGAGCATTTGCCTGGAATATTTGAAAAGCACGTAAAAAAACTTGGATTAGACCCTAAAACTGAAAAAGAACTAATCGACATCTTAAACAAAGCTAGCGAAGAAGACCCCTGCCAAGAATGCGCCTCCAAAGATGAATGCGACAAGTTTCTTTGGCACAAAAAATGGCTCAACACCGACATCTGTGGCTGCGACCAAAAATAGCCGCCTCCAACATTGACCATTAAATCTTTACAAAAATTGCCCCGTTTTCAACTTTAACGGCGTATTGGGTTTCATCTTCTATTTCTTCACGCCCCAACGGCTCAGTAGGTGGCGAAACCACTTTTCCTGTGGTGACATCAAATTTTGACCCATGATTTGGGCAAGTAACTACGTTTCCGTTTAGGGTTCCTTCTGAAAGGTCGCCAGCATAATGTGTACAAAGCGCCCCAATAGCATAATAGGCTCCGTCCACGTTGGCTATCAAAACATCCGTCTCGCCAACAGTGACTTTCTTCATTTTTCCAACCCCAATATCTGATGTTGTTGCTACTTGAAGAAAACCTGCATCCATACCTGGTTCCCAACCGATAATAGGCGCTTTGCCATGATTAAAGGTTACCGAATCAGTTTAAGCAACGCCGATTGAGCGCTTCAAAAAGCTTCAGCTCAACATCCGTTGCACCAGCAGCCTGCAGTTTTGCAAGGCACCTTTGGAACTGCTTCTCCGAAAAACACGTACGCTTAATCGGTTTCTCCGCGGTCGACTCCAAGCTTGTTGTGCGATGGTAACTTTCATTGTAACGCCTACCGCGAACCAGCGCAGCCCGCTGTTTTTTGAACCGCATCAACGCATTACAATCAGTACTTTGCATACCAAACGCTGTTTTTGGAAACATTCGGCAACCTAACGGTCGTATTTCATAGATGGTGCAGGTGTTACCTCTTTTGAAGGGGCAGGGGGTGTTTTGGATGTGTTGGTCGTATTTTGCTTCGTTTTCTTCCCACATTTTGCCCAGTTGGTCGAAGAGGGCACGGATTTGCGCATATACAGCAGGATATTGGTCGGGTGGGGCAGTGATTTTTCCTGCGGTCAAGAAACCTTCAAGGGTGCAGCAGACGCCGCATTTGGAGCACAGAAACGGCAGATTTACCGACCACGGCGTTTTAGACGGGAAAGCAAGGTGAACGTAGAAGGTTTCAATCATGAACTGTCAACCATAAAGCCGCACAGGGGGCTTTTAGCTTTTCCACCGCACTTTTGCTATGGAAATAGCAAAAGTTATCAACTCGTTCAGCCATTTAATAGTGTGATAACCCTCCAAATCAAGGGTTTGCCTGACTTTTAACCCAAAATTTATCCTGTAAACCCAAAAAGGTATTATATGACCAAATAGAAATCAACACTCTTAACGTGAAGCAAAATATGGGACGCCTTGAACGCCCAATAAAATTTAGAAGGCTGGCTGCCTTAAAATGCTTCGTTATCTTCAATTTGGCAGCGGTCGTCGGATTTATTTTAGGAACAGTTTCTTTCACTGCGTCCATGTTCGTTTTTCCCAACCCCACCTTCGCATGGCTATTTGGCAACTGCATAGGTGGTTTGTCCCATTTTGGCGCCAACTACAAAATGCAAAGGCAAAAGAAAGAAAAAATCGTTAAAAACTTCATAGTCTTCAATGCCACGGGGATGATTGGATTTCTTGTTGCGACCGGAATGTTCGCAGCAGCCATAATCTTCCTCCAAAACTCCACCGCAGCATGGCTAATGGGCAGCTTTGTAGGGACACTTACCCATTTCCTGCTTAACGACCGCGCCATGAAACTTGAAATAAAACGCCAGTGCCCCTACTAAAAGACCAACCACTGGCACTGCCAACTTGTTTTTTTAAATAAACCAAGCAAACAATGAGTTGTGACTGCAGTCTATTTACTACATTTTATGCGCTTCACCATGTAGTCACATATCGATAAATAAATTGTTACGAAGGAGTTCTGATGTTTGCTTTTGCCTAAGCGATACCTTTGTCGGACCACTTTATGCATCGTCTACTTCCATCAGGGAGGGACTTGATAGTTGACAGAAACATGACTGGGACTGCAGCGATTCGTGAACGCGAACGGTAGGGCAAGCTAAAACTCGACCACCGTGAGGCTGATAAAACGGCATTTATACAAGTAGTCCTTGCATCATTGAATGAAGAATCAGGAATTGGAAAAACCTTAATCGACCTCAAATCGCATCTTTATGGTTCAAAAATTTTGGTTGTTGATGGAAAAAGTAAAGACCGCACAGTAGAAATTGCCCAAAAAGAAGGCGCAACCGTAATTTACCAAAGTGGACTGGGAAAGGGAAACGCGATAGCGTGTGCGTTAGAAAATCTTGACCGCAATGTGGACTATGTTGTGTTTACCGACGCCGATTATACGTATCCTGCAGAGTATGTTCCAGAGATGATTAAAATTTTAGAAGACAACCCAAAAATCGGTATGGTCAGCGGAAACCGACTTATACGGGAGAAAAATGGAAAAATCTTTTACGGCGCCTACTACTTTGGTAACCGCTTCCTAGCAATAACATATAATCTGTTAAGTCAACTTTCACTCCATGACCCCTTGAGTGGTCTGCGGGTTATCCGTGCAGGAATTCTGCGGGATTGGCAGATTCAATCAAATGGGTTCGACATCGAAATCGAACTTAACTATCACGTCAAACAAGCAGGATACAAAATAACCGAGGTTCCAATCACCTACCGACCGCGCCTAGGTGAAAAGAAACTAAAACCAACAGACGCCATCAGCATCCTGAAAGCCATACTTTTTCATTTTGTAACCAATCTTGCAACCAAAAAATGAACCATACATAGCTATTCGTAAGGCGAAAAATTTGTTTTCTAAAAATGGGTTAACCACTGTTTTTATGGTTTTGATAGTTGCCAGCTTAAGTTTGGCAAGCTTGGGCATCGGCAATGCACAAACAAGTACGGTGCAGTCAGAACTTTCAGAAACGAATGCAGCACTTCAAGCGGCGTTTACGGCGGTTCTCGATATAGCGAACGCAGGAGCAGACGTCACCGAGTTAACGGCGCAGCTGAACACGGCAGCGCAACTGCTTGCAAACGCACAAAACGCCCAACCCCCCGTGAACAAAACCCAGCAAGCAACCGAAATCGCAACCGTCCGCCAAATAGCAACCCACGTTCAACAGCAAGCAACAGCCTTAACCCAGCAAGCCCAAACCGTAGCCGAAAACAAGTTTTACGTTAACATGGCGTTTTTAGCGGTTGGCACAGCCCTTTTTGCCACTACCCTTCTGCTTTCGAAAGGACTGCCCCTTCTTCAGCGAAAACGCAAATCCACCTCGGTGCCTCCTAAAAGTCGCCGAGCAGTTTTGTTGGCTGTAGGGTTAGTTGGGTTGCTGATTTTTGCGTCTCCAACTTTGGGGCAACTTTTGCCTGTGCCTGCAGGGCAGCCTTTTTCAGCCATTTATACTTTAGACACCAACCAGAAACTGCTCACGCCGCCTTCAACGATCCAAAGTAACACAACTTACTCAACTTACCTTTGCATCGAGAACCATGAAGGCGACCTCGCTTACTATTCATGTTTGGTTAAATTACGAAGCGACACCGACCCAGAGCCCAGTCTCACTTCCACAACCCCCAGCTCCCTTCCGACCTTATTCCAATACAATGTTTTGCTTGGAGACAACCAAACTTGGCAGGGACTATTTCGATTCCAACTAAACGTAAACTCAGAGAACCCAGCCACGGTAAACACCATAACCATCAATGGGCAAGAAATTTCCGTTGACAAAACCACAGTTTGGAGCCCCCAAGAAAACGGCTACTACTTTGGCATGTTAATTGAGCTCTGGAAATTTGACCCCACAACTGGCATCCTGCAGTTCGATGGCAGGTTTGTTCATTTTTACTTGAATGTTACGGCAACCGCATAGCGCCCACAAAAGGAGCCAAGGCAAGTGGCGCTGCGGTAAGCGGTTCTTGAGAAACTTTCCAACCGATTTGGAGGCTTAATTTTGAATATTTGCATGTTAGCACCCGAATTTATCCCCGTATGGGGCGGCGTAGGCACCTACATCGTTGAATTAGTGAAACATCTGCCCAAAAGCGACGAAATCCACATCGTAGCCCCTATGCGGCAACTGAACAAAAAATACATAAACGAATCAAATTTTGACTTTTCCCAATACTTCGCCGACAACGTTCATCTCCATTTTATCTGCAAAGCAAAAGACACATTCTTCTACAATGCAGCTTTCCAGTATTTCTGTTCCCGAAAAGTGCCCAAACTGGTCAAAGAAGAAAAAATCGACCTCATCCATTCACACACCGCCCACATGCCTGACCTCCTACTAATGCTGCGGCACCTCAAAACGCCCACAATCACCACCGTTCACACAACCATTCTTTCACAACGAGAAGGCACCAAAAGCGCCCACCGAAAATTCGCAGAACTAGAACGATCCGAAAAGGCTACTTTTATGTTGTATCCGTTTTTGCGGTTAGCGGAGAAGCTTTACTTTAGACGGCATCGATTTTTTATTTCGCCTTCAGAATGGATGAAACAGTCGCTAGAAGAGGGTTTTCATGTTAAACAGAACATAGCGGTAATTCCAAACTCCGTTGACCCAACCGACTACCAAAAACCAACTGGACTAGAAAACACGGATTTGCTGGAAGCCACCGCTGACCGACACATGGTTCTTTATGTGGGCAGGCTGCTGGCCATGAAAGGCGTAAATAGCCTTTTAGAAGCCGTTCCCAAAATTGTAGAACAAGCCAACGACCCCAAGTTGTTGTTCGTGTTTGCAGGACCCGGCGATAGGCAGCACTACCAAAACCTGGCTAAGACGCTGGATGTGGAGAAGCAGTGCTTGTTTACGGGGCTTTTGCCGAAACAGGACGTGTTCAGCCTCATGCGGTCCGCCAAACTGGTAGTTGCCCCCAGCTTAACAGAGAACATCCCGTACACTGTTTTAGAGGCAATGGCTTGCGGAGCCCCCGTCGTAGCCAGCGATGTAGGTGGAGTGTCGGAAATTGTGCAGGATGGCTTCAACGGGAAACTGCTCACGGAATGCACATCAAACGACATCACCCATGCAGTGACCGAAATGTTAGCTGATGATTCACTGCGAAAAGAAATGGCTAATGGCGCACAAAAAACTATAGACGCCAAGTTTTCTTGGGCAATTAATTCACAAAAATACAGCCAAGTTTACGAGGACGCATTAAACGATTAGGTGAAAATTCAATGAAGGTTTTGCTTGTTAATCCGCCCCGATTCAACGATATTCCCGTTATTCGGGAAGAACGTTGTGAGATAACGGAACGAAACTCGATTATTCCGCCGTATAGTTTGCTTCAGTTGGGTGCCTTGCTGATTGCGCAAGGCCGCCAGGTGCAGTTGATTGATGCAAACGGCGAAAACATTCCATGGGAACAGTTAGAAAAGCGCTTATCCGACGCGGACTATGACGTGCTTGTTTTTCGGTTTACCCCCACCACTTTGCAGTGGGATTTGAAAACTGCCGCTGTTTCTAAGCGTTTTCACCCCGAGGCGGTTACCGCTGGAATTTGCTGGACCCTGCAGTCTGTTCCATTAACGGTCTTGGAGGCAGAGCCCAGCCTTGATGTGTATGTGCGTCATGAGTATGAGGTTGTGGTTCCCGCTTTGGTCACGGCAGTTGCAGAACGCCAAGCCTTCTCCACAGTTCAAGGAATTGCGTATCGGCAAGGCGAGGCGCTTAAGGTGAATGCTTCAGCTCAACCAATGCACGACTGGAACAGCCTACCCCTGCCAGCATACAACCTGCTCAGTTCACTGGACCACTATGCAATTAACACTCAGCATGGCTCACCGTTCACCATTATCTACGGAAGCAAAGGCTGCCCCTTTTCATGTGTGTATTGCACAGAACGCAACACCAAACTCAAAGCCCGAAGCGCCGAAAGTATCCTGCAAGAACTACAATACCTCAAAGCCAACTATGACATCAAAACAGTCTCCTTCTTTGACGAAACCTTCACTATCGACAAACAACGCGCCATCGACATAGCTGAAGGCATCAAAACAAGAACCCTAGACATCACCTGGTACTGTAACACCCGCGTAAATCTTGTTGACGAAAACTTGCTTAAAACGATGCGATTAGGCGGTTGCAGAGGAATGTCGTTTGGTATAGAGTCAGGCAGCCAGAAAATTTTAGATAACGCCAAAAAGGGCATAACGGTGCAGGAAGCAGAAACCGCCATCAAAGCCGCTAAAAAAGCAGGCATCAAGGTGTTTTGCAGTTTTATTTTTGGGTTGCCAGGCGAAAACTGGGAAACCGTAAACGAAACTATCCGATTTGTTACGCATAGTTTGCCCACTGGTGCCCAGTTTAACGTGGCGGTTCCGTATCCTGGAACAGAGCTTTATGATATTGCTGTGGAAAGAGGTTGGGTGAAGAAGGATTTTGGGTGGGCGGACCTTTTGCAGCATGAAGCTTCCATGCGAACTGACGAGTTAACCGCGGATGAACTGAATCTTGCACGTAAAAAGGCGTATCGGGCGCTGTATTTTAGTGGTCGATGGTGGCTGCAGAACATGTGGCATGTCGCTAAGGAACCCGATGATTTTGGGTTGGCGGCGAAGTACGCGGTTAAGATTGTGCGGAACTATGCATTTCACAAGATGGCTCACGCGCACTAGCGACCTATTGGAAAAGTAAATTGGTTCTTTTTTGTGCTTTGGTGATGTTTTGGAGACTTTGCGTTTTCTGTTTACGTCAACGTTTTTTCCGCCAAATCATCTGGGCGGTGATGCGATGCATGCTCAGTACTTGGCGACTGAGCTTGCCGCCCGCGGTCACGAGGTACATGTGCTGCACAGCATAGACGCTTATAATCTGAAAAGAAAAAAAGTAAACCCCCCTAACCATCAAGATGGCATTTATACTTACGGTGTAAAAACTGCCCTAAACCAAACAGCATACCGAACCTACTTCACAGGCAACAGCCCAACCATAAACCGCAAATTTGAGCAACTCGTCAAAGAAGTCAACCCCGACATCGTCCACCACCACAACATATCCCTGTTAGGCTACAACCTGCTTAAGAAACAAAAAAACTACCTCAATCTTTACACGGCACACGACTACTGGCTTATCTGCCAAAAAAATGACCTAACCAAAAACGGCACCGCTTGCAACAACCCTGCATGTTTTATGTGTAGCCTAAAAAACAAGCGCACTCCCCAGCTTTGGAGGCAAAAAACCGCCTTTAGCCAAGCCATAAAAGATATAGACCTACTCATTGCTCCCAGCAGTTATCTAAAAAACCAGATTACTCAAAGGCTCCAAATTCGTGCAGTGACACTTCCAAACTTTGCGCCCCACCCCCCTAAAAACGGGGGCGCGTCAGGTTTTGAAAACTTTTTCCTTTATGCAGGCGTCGTGGAGCCACACAAAGGCATCATGGATTTAGTGGATGTTTTCAGGACCCAAAAACCCAAAGCCAAACTGCTAATAGTAGGCAACGGCTCGCTTAAAGAAAAAATATCGCGAACAATACAGGAACACAACCTGTCTGAGAAGGTTGTGTTGTTAGGTTGGGTTAACGATGATTTGTTGCATCGCCTTTTGGCGGATGCGAACGCGCTTGTTTTGCCTTCCAAATGGCCAGAAAATAGTCCCCTCATAACTTTGGAAGCGCTTGCAGCGGGAACGCCCGTGCTTGCGTCGCGGCAGGGTGGTTTGCCCGAGATTGTGGAAAAGGTTGACAGCCACCTCCTCTTCGATGACGCCGACCAACTTTTCGGTCTTCTTGAGGGTTTCAACAAAAAAGACTACCCCCAATACCAGTTGAAGTCGGTGTATGAAGCTAATTTTTCGCCCTCCGCTTATATGCGCGGATATTTTGAGGCAATAAAAACCGCCGCCTAAACTTTCGGAGAGATTCAATGCAGAAAACTCAAACAGGCGTTAAACGTGGAACCCTGTGGGTTAGCGACACGCAACCACTAGACGTTTTTCTTCACAAAAACTCCTTAGTGGCAATTGCTGAAGCTTTCGCCCAAAACGGAAACCAAACTACGTTGCTAGCCTCCAAATCCAAAAACGTGCGCCTTCCACAAAACCCCAAACTGCGAAGCATCCTGTTCCCCTTGAGGTTTAAACCAGTCATCTCCCCAATTATTTACGCCCTTTCAGTTCTCCTATTTTTGCCCCTACAAATTCTTGCCACTAAACCTAAGCAGGTACTTGTGGAATGCGATCTCTCAGCGTTAACTTCTATCCCCGCGCTCATAATTGCAAAATTTACCAAAACTAAGTTTATTTTAGACATCAGAAGCATACCTGTTGAAGTGGCAGGCTCCCGAGGCTATTTGCATAGGCTCAAATTTTCTGTCTGTGTGTTAACGGCTAAGCATTGGTTTGATGGAGTTACAATTTTGACGACTTTAATGAAGCAAGAAGTCTGCCGAAAATTTAGTCTACAACCCGAAAAAGTGGGCGTTTGGACATCTGGAGTTTCCCAAGAACTCTTCAACCCCAAAACCGCAAAAATAGAAAGCACAAAACTAAAGCAGACTTTGGGGTTAGAGGGCAAGTTTGTGGTTTTCTATCATGGGATACTTACAGCTACCCGTGGGCTCCAGCAAACAGTAGAGGCAATTCGCCTGCTCAAAACCAAATATCCTGACATCGTGTTTTTTGCACTTGGCAGCGGACCCATAGCTCCCACGCTAAGACAGCTAGCCGCAGACCACGACCTTCAAGACAGCGTTATTGTTCATGACGCCGTTAACCAAGCCGCTGTTCCCAAATTCATTGGTATGTGCGATGTGGCTCTTGTTCCCTTACCTGACCATCCCTACTGGAATTTTCAAAGTCCCCTTAAGCTGTTGGAGTACTTGTCGATGGAAAAGGTCGTGGTTTTATCTCAAATCCCAGCACACATAAACGTCATCGGGACGTCACGTTGCGGAATCTACATCCCCCATGTCCGACCCCAAGAAATCGCAAACGCAATCGAATACGCTTACCAAAACCGCGACAAACTTGAGCAATGGGGACAAACAGGCATAACAATCATCGAACAGCAATACACTTGGCGCAAAGTTGCCGAAAAACTAGAAAACTATCTACTAACTCAACAGGTTAACTAAAAAAAGAAAAAGGGGTTTAGGGATTGATGTATAGTTGGGCGTCTGCAAACCATGCTTGGCCTTGGTCGTTGATCTGCAACACTTGAATCCATGGGATCATGCCGTTGATGTGGCTTCCAGCTGGAACCGTCACGTCGTAAGTGAACTGAGTCCAAGTTGAAGTACCCCATGGAACAAAACTGCCTGCTCTGGTTAAGGGTACGCTGTATTGCCGGTTAATGCCGTATTGGTCGCCGTTGACAGGGTCATAGAAGTCAATGCCGATGCGCCCACCGTAGCTGCTGTCCCCGTTGAGGCCAAGACTGCTACTGCTGGTTTTTATCCAGATGCTGAAGATAATGTGGTCACCTGGTTTGACGGTCTGCCAATAGTCCACAGGGAATATGTCGCGTTCAGTGCCTGCTTGGTCAGGGTCAAGTCGTATGCTTGGGTTACCTGAAGGACCAAGTACTGAGTAATCAATATGCGCAAACCATTCACTTTGTGGAAGACCATTGCCAGATAAATCCCAGCCGCTTGGAATTGCCGCTAAGTTGTTGCCAGAGTACTGTGTTGTTGGGTATGGTGTAGTTGTCGGCGTAGGTGTCGGTGTTGAGGTTGGAGTTGTCGACACAGAAGAGGTTGAACCTAAATTGGCATACAGCGAATAAACGACGTTTTCTTGGTTATAGTTTGAGAAACCGGTGTAGGGTCCTGTTGGGAAAGCGCTGAAGCTTTGATACGCATACCAGCTTTGTTGAGTGGTTCCTGTGCCGTATCTGATTTGTAGGTTACTGTTTCCAAACCACGCCACAATACTGTAGGTTGATCCCGAGACGATTGTGGGTGCAGTTTGGAACGCAAATGTTTGCCAGCCGTTGATTCCACTTGGAACGGACGTTTGTGCGGTACTTGCCATCAACATTTTGTCTGATTCCTTGTAGATTGCGCATTGAACGATACCTGAATTACTGGTTGGATTGATTAAATAGACGGAGATGCTGTTTACGGAAGCGGTTGATGTTGCGGTGAATCTGGAGGCAATCATCACATTGGCAGGTTGTCCACTTGGATTGGCGCCTACGGTAGTTTGTCCAAATGTTCCACTATATGTCGGTGTAGTTGGGGTCGATGAAGTTGTTGGTGTTGACGCCTCAGAAGTTACAGTTGCATACAATGAGTAGACTACGTTTTCTTGGCTGTAAATCGTTAGGCTAGTGTAGGGTCCAGTGGGGAAGTTGCCAAAGACTTGGTAAGCATACCAACTTTGCCGCAAGGTTCCAGAACTGTAGCAGATTTGCAAATTAGTGTTTCCAAACCACGCCACAATACTGTAGCTTTGACCTGCAACTATGTCAACTCCATTTTGTAAACTAAATGTTTGCCAGCCGTTAGTTCCACTTGGCACTGAAAGCTGCTCTGTAGCTGCCAACAAAGTTCTGCCAGATTCTGTGTAGATTGCACAACGAACGATACCGGAATTTCCAGTTGGGTTAATTAGGTATGCTGAGATGCTGGTTGCAACACCGTTGGATGGGGCTGTGAACCTTGATGCGACCATCACATTGGCAGGTTGCCCTGCAACAGATGGTCCTTGGGTGGTTTGTCCAAACTGAACTGGCGCGGCGACGGCAACTGACGCCATTAACGTAAGAGCCGTAACTGCTAACAGTTGGGCAAGGAGCACCAAGGCAACGATTTTCTTGTTCAATATGTGTCCCTCATTTCCTCCAATAACCATCAAGCGGTCAAGCATACTGATATACTCTAAAGTGTACCTGTTCACCACACGTACATGTGGCATCGTTTTTTGGCGAAAACTGGATCCAATTAAGTTAATCAAACGAAAAGTCCAAACAAAAAAGTGGACAAACGCGTAAATTTCTTGGAGGCCGTTTTTTGGAGAAGAAAAAACTTTTAGTCCTTCCGTTTCTGGTAGGCTTAGCGTTTTTTGTTTATTCCTGGTTTCTAAGTTACCCCTTGTCTCTCAGGTCAGGGAGCGACTATATTTACAACAACATTTCCGTTTTCTACTGGATTAGTCTGCCCATTCTTTTAGGGTCCATGTTTTTGATGGCGGTTTTCTTCAAAAATCAAATTTTGAGGTGGGCACTGGCAGTCGGAATAGTGTTGACCATTTATTCGTTAGCTTACTTTTACAGCACGCTGCCCAGTTCAGACTCCCAGTTCTTCCGAGGCTTAACAGAATACTTCATCAACACCGCAAATCTAAACCCAGACGTACCTAACCATCAATACTTCCAGTGGCCGTCTTTCTTCATTTTAGGTTACATCGCAACAGCCATAAGCGGACTGCCGCTGTCAACCTACGAGTTTCTCCTTTACGCCTTAATCGGCATCATAATTGCCACAGGCTTGTACATTTACGCAACCAAAAAGTATCGTGCAGCAGGGTTTCTTGTTGTGACGGCGTTTTTCTTTTCTATGTTTTATTTCTTTAATTTTCAAGCGGTGCCCTTTACGCTTGCGTTCGGGCTTTTGATGCTTCTTTTTGTTCTCGAAACCTTCCCTGCCAGCGGAGGCATAACTTCCGCCAAAATCGTGCTGTTCGGGAGTCTCCTACTAACCCACGCGTTTGTGCCCCTATTCTACAGCCTGTACCTTTTTGTGTACAGTATAATCAACCGAAGCTTAAAGTACGCATCATTTTTCTTCTTCAGCCTCTGCGCCTACCTCCTGTTCCAGTTAACCATGACGCAGTTGTCCTTTTTCCAAAACATCATTAACACAATGACCCAAAGCGCAGAATACTCACAAATGGTCGCCGTAACGCTAATGCCCGTTCAAATTCCGCTAGACATGACCGCACAACTGTTTTCTAGATTTGTCACACTGGGAGCGCTTGTGTTGTGCGGTGCAGGATTTGTGATGATTCTACTAAAGCGGGAGCTGAGAACGCTTGATAAATCGATTCTGATTATGGGCGTGTTGTATTCAGGTTTAGGGCTTGCATTCTACACTTTGGGAACCCGTGCCATAGCCATAACGTTCATCCCTATAGCGTTAGGCATTGGGTACTTGGCTAAAACCAAAGCTAAACCTCTTGTAACTGCTGTGTTGCTAGTTTTGGTGTTATCGTTTGTTTTCATTCCGCTTCATCTTTCATTCACCAACGAAGTGCAATTCCAAACTACTGAAGCGTACTCCACTGAAAACTCGTTCATACATTTCTACAACTGGCAACAAATAGGGTCAATTCTTGCTAATTACCGCGTAACCACCTACATCGACGCAAAAACAGGAATCCCTGAAGACAGATTTACGACACTGCAACCCACAAACGTAACCACAATACTGTTTACGCCAGCACTGGATAAAGAACTGTACAACCTTAACAGCAGCATCCAAGAACTCACCCAGAACATGAGACTAAACATTGTGTACAATAGTGGCTCGTCTTTTGTTGCAACCACAAACTCGCAGCAACCGCTCAATTTCCCCTCAGGCAGCTAATCGGAGAAGAAACTATGTTGGAACTTGTGCTTTGTTTGGCTTTTGCTTTTTCAATGGGCCTTTTACTGCTTACCCGGGCCCTTCTTGCAGGTAACAGAACCTGTAGCGGCGACACTTTCTTCCATTTGTTGATTAGTAAATCCATCCGAGAAAGCCACGGCCGCTTCCCTTCTGCCTTTAAAAACGTAACTTTCGATGAAGGCGAAAAAAAATACCACTACCTATCATACCCGCCCCTGTTTCACTATCTGACGGCGCTTTTCCCTGCAAGAGCTTACTTAAAGGTTTCCCGATTCCTGAACATAGTTATTCTCGCGGGAGTAAGTACGATTGCTGCTTTGTGCGTCTACAATTTGACTTTTAATGGGTACTTGGCGGTTTTAGCGGCGTTTGTGGCTATTTTCAACATGGCGGTTTTTGAGCTTGAAGTTATGTTTACCCCGCGTCCGCTGGGGTTGCTTTTGTATTCGATTCTGTTTTATCTGGTGGTTTTTAGTCCCCAATCCGCGCTTTTTACTGGTGTCATTGCCCTCACAATTTCTCTGATTATTCTAACCCACAAGTTTGCCACTCAGGCAATACTATTTGTGCTTGTTTCCTACGCAGTTGTCTTTGGTAATGTGTCTTTAATTGTGGCGTTAGGTTTTGGTTTTCTGTTAGCTATTCTGTTGAGTCGCGGTAGCTACTTGGGTATTCTCAAAGAACATGCCAGTTGGCTCTACTTCTATGCCCATCATCCCAACAAAGCATCTTATGTTTACAAACTTCGCCGCGTCATAATCCGCAACTTATGGTACCTCCCACTTCTATTTGCGTCGGCTGTCCTTTTTGCGCAAAGGGGCCCGGGTATGTTTGGTATCTTTAATGTGCGGGTTCTTTTCTGGGCGTTTGTGCCGCTTATTGTGGCGGTTTTGGTGGCGCTTCCTAAGCTTTCCTTTTTAGGTGAGGATTATCGCTACATCGAATATAGCGTTGTTCCAGTAAGCATCACCTTGATGCTTCTGCTTGCCACATTGAATATATATGCTATCTTGGCGACAGTGGCTTGCTTTGGAGCATATTCCGTTCTGATACAAAAATATAAAAGGCATCTTAACCAAGCAAAGGAATTAGTGGATTCCGACGACATCAAAGCATACCACTCATTAACGGAGTATAATCCGTGCCAGTTGCTGGTTTTCCCTTCAACACGAACTCTAGAAGTCCACTACTTCACGGAGCTTAACGTTATTCACCCTGTTAGAACAAAAACCACCGTCACTGAAAAAGAGTATCTTGAGCACTTGATGCGTGACTACAAGGTTCAGTACATTTTGAGGTTCAAAGATGTGGATCCATCTCAACGGTTCGCCATCTTATCAGAAATGGTCAAGATGAAAAAGGTCAGGTTCTTTAAGAACATTGAACTATTTGAAATTTCGGCGTAGAATAACTAAAAATATTGCAAACTACTATGTTTAAGTGTGGAGGTGAATAGACTGAGAAGTAAAGTTAGCGTTCTCATTTGTGTCAGAAACAACGAGAAGTACATGAAACGCTGCATACAAGCGATTCTTAATCAATCATTCACTAACTTTGAACTTATTATAGTGGATGACCTAAGCAGTGATGAAACCGCAAAAATAATCAAAAGCTTCAAAGATAAAAGAATAAAATACTTCAAAAATAACGCATGGCTGGGAATCTCTAAAAGCAGAAACCAATGCCTTAAACACGCAACAGGCGAATTTCTTTTTTTCACCGACGGCGACTGTGCAGTATCTCCTAACTGGATTGAAGAAGGCTTAAAGTCACTAAACACGCCTGGATGCGTCGGAGTAGAAGGCGCCCTTTATTATGTCTCTAAAAACTATCGAACAACCTTTGCCGACTACATAATGCAGAACCAGTCGGGCGGCAACTTCATGACGGGAAATGTCGCGTACACAAAAAATGTCGTCGACAAAGTAGGAGGGTTTGATGAGGCGCTTAACTATTTGGAAGACCGCGACATCGCCTTTCGAATAATGAGGTTAGGCAAAATCAAGTTTAACCCAAAAATGGTTGTTCATCACCCCAAGGTTACAATGACGCCTCAAAAACTGCTCGACAGCGCCGCTATCCCAAAAAACAGAGTCCGTCTATTCAAAAAATATAACGATAAAATGTTCATGCTTGGGCCAATACTGTTTCCGTTGAACATAGCAAAAATTCTCTGTCCACCAATTATTTTTTTGAGTTTGGCTTGTAACCGCTTTAAAGACCCTGCTGATTATAGTTTGTTGCCGTTTTTCTATGTTTATGTGATTCGTGAGCGATTGCAAATCTGGAAGCAATCGGTTAAAGAGCGCGTTTTTGTAATTTAGTCTGGTACCCGCGTTTTTCTGGATATCCATAGTCGGGAAAGAACACAAGATTTAACTTGCTTTACCGTTAATATTATTATAACAGGTTTTTATCCACAACCAACAGACTGAGGCTCTGTTTATTATGAAAGAAACTTTGCTCTTGTTGAGTTGCCTTGTTGCCACTTACTTTTTCGAAATGGGAAACGGCTTATGTTGATTATCATCCGAAACGGTCAGGTTCTTTCGCCTAAAGCTAAATTCGTTAGCCAAGTTCTGACTGCA
Source organism: uncultured Candidatus Bathyarchaeia archaeon (assembly GCA_964616775.1). GTDB lineage: Archaea > Thermoproteota > Bathyarchaeia > Bathyarchaeales > Bathycorpusculaceae > JADGNF01. The sequence goes on along the minus strand of CAZTRN010000007.1, from coordinate 51,410 downwards.
GATGTCGCCACAAAAATCTTTCACGTCTCGCGGGAAGACAACGCCCGCTTCAGAGAAACCTGGACAAACAACACCGCAGAATTAGCAAGCTCCGCTTCTGGAGTCCTTATGCAGTACCTTTTGAGGGCGCTCAAAAGCCCCGCACAGTTAAGTGATAGCGTAAGTAAACAGGTGCTCAAAAGACCAATACCCCAGCGGCTTTCGGATGATGGTTTTCTTTCGGCTTTTCGTCAGGTTTTGGGGTTTTATTTTGCTCAAGCCACCCGAACCAAAAACCTGACGCGCCACCTTGGAAAAACGCAAATGCCTAAAATTTTTTTGGTGGACGAATTTGTAAGCCTGAACATAATTAAACTTAAAACACTCAGAAAGATGGGGTTTGTTGTTTATGTGTCACAAGACATAGGCTGCAACCATTTCCGTTACGCAAATCACTGGATAACCAAAAACTTGATGTATCGCCTAGAACAGGCGGCTGTACGGAGCGCTGATTTAGTGGTTGCATGTAGCGCCAGAGATAAACTCAAATACGAAGAAATGGGCGCAGAGCATGTCGTATTTTACCCGAACGTGTATCCAGTTGCCAGTTTTGAACCAGCAAAAAAAGATGCGGACCTTAGTGTGAGTGTTGTTTTGCACAGTCACTGGGGTCCTCAGGCGGAAGCCGCCCTAGACGAGATACTCAAAGCAATATCGTATCTTGGCAGGAAAATTAAACTCACGGTTGTGGGCATAAAACCTCAAAAAGTGCCCGACAACATCGAAGTCGAACACCACACATTTGTTCCACAAAAAGTTGACTACCTGAAAATTCTCAGTAAATCGTGGATTGGGATAAATGTTGGCATGCACATGGGCGGCTCAAACGAGCGAAAATACGATTACGCCATGGCATCATGTGTTGTGTTTTCAGACCGTTTGGGTGCCCGAGGAGATTGGCTTCCACACGAATACTGTTATGTAGATTACCAAGATTTAGCCACTAAACTAAGGCAGCTTTTGGAGCTGGGTAAAGAACGGTTACTTGAGATGGGAAAACAGAACCGGCAGCAAGTGTTGCTGTTGGCTGAAAAACAAAAAGCAGAGCTCTTGAAAGCCACTGAAAATGGTCGCTTACTGGATGGCAAGTAGAAAAGGCAATTTTGACTGGAACCAAAACTAGTTGCCACATTTACATTAACAAGGTTATTAACATGGAAATACGAGAAATCACCAGTTTTGCAGAATTGACATCGCTTAAAGCATCTTGGGATGACCTTTTAGCGGACAGCGATCATGACTTTTTTTCCACCTGGACTTGGCTTGTAACATGGTGTAAACATTTCGAGCACAACCGAAAGATCGCTTTTTTGGTCGCTGAAGACCACGGGGAACTCGTGGCAGCGGCGCCTCTGATTTGCAGTTTTGAATCTAAACTTGGTTTACAAATCGGCAAAATTCAGTTTGCAGGTGCCCCAGACTCAGACTACAACGACTTCATAATCCGACATGGAGAAAACACCCACGACGTCTTCAGGCACTTCTTGAGGCACCTGCAGAAACACCGCCGAGACTGGACCCTTCTAGAACTCACAGACATACCTGAATCGGCAACATGCCTACCTTTTTTCCAAACGGTCAGCACCGTAAAACAAAGCACCAAATGCTCTTACCTGCCGCTGCCTGAATCGTATGACGCTTTTCTCAAAAGCCTCAGCTACAAACAGCGCGGTTCAGTAAACAACACGATGCATAAAATTGAAAAAAACTTCACAGCAGAATTAGTTGACTATTCGTTTTCGTCATCTTGTGGCTCGGGTCTTCGGGCATTAATTGATTTGCATCAGAAAAGGTGGCAGGCGGCTGGTTGTTGTGGTGCGTTTGCAGATGAAACTGTGCGAAACTTCCATTTTGACGTAGCACAGGTGCTTGCGGAAAAGAAAATGCTTGGACTCTACATACTCGAGTTTGATGGGAAGCCCGTTTCGGGGACGTATGGTTTTAGGTATGGGTCAAAGTATTATGCGTATTTGCCGGGTTTTGACCCTGAATACGCCAAGTTTGGTGTTGGCTCTATTTTGGTGCCTTACTTGGTTCGTCAGTTCATTGCTGAAGGCTTAAACGAGGTTGACTTAATGCGCGGTGATGAAGGTTACAAGGAACGTTGGAACGCCATTCCTAAGTGGAATTATACGGCTGTTTTGAAACCTGATTTCATTGCTGGAAAAGTAAGATACGGCGTTTACAGTAACTTCTGCCAAAAAGGTGTGTTGATTAAAGACTATTTTCAAACGAAACTGAAACCGGAACAACGGAAAGCTGTTCCTGTTCCAAGTTGAGGCGGCTCTTATGCGGGTTTGTCATATTTGGCATAACTTTTTTCCAGTGGAGGCGGGAGGAGTTGAACATTACATACGGAACCTGTCAAACTGTTTAGTCAGACAAGACCCCGCTATGAAGTTTTGTATGTTCACCGACAAAGCAAACGTCCGGTACAACGTAAGAAAGCGTTTGCTGAAATCCGAAAAAATAGACAACATACAGGTCTACAGGCTAGGACCCAATTTCACAACCTACCTAAGAAACGCATGCTACAAGGTAACCAACCAAACCTACCAAAGCCTGACAAATCTTGCCACTAAAAGTCTCTTCAATGAAGCAGAGCGAATTCAGAAGCAGGAAAGCTCACAGATTTTTCATGTTCACGGAATCTGGAAGGTTTTGTACCCCAATATTGGCGTACAACTAAGTAAACGTTTTCGGGCGCCGTTGATGGTTTCGCTTCATGGCGATTCTGCTAACTCTGAAGATCAGTTTTCTATGCCGCTTAGCAATCCACAGGTCCTCGCCGTCCTAAACCACGCTAAAGTCATTACCACATTTTCTAAACAAAACCAGCACGTACTTGACAAGTTGGGGTTAGGCGAAAAAACGTTTTTAGTACCCAACTTCATAGACGTCAAATCATTCATTAATCCTGACCCAAAGAAAACGCGCTTTGGCTATAGAGCAGTTATGGTTTCAAGATTGGACGAAGCAAAAAACCCTGAAAGTGTCGTAAGGGCGTTTGCAAAAGCAAAGAAAAAGGTGCCTGAAGCTACGCTGCAAATAGTGGGGTACGGTCCACTTTATGATTCCATCACGAAACTGGTAACGGCACTGGGTCTTGAACATTCAGTTACGGTCACCGACAGAGCACAAGATGTACGGAAGTTTCTGTGGGAAAACGATGTTTTTATTGCAACCAAAAGCAGCTATGTCGCTTGTCTTGAAGCATGGGCAGCGGGTTTGGCGGTTGTAGCGCCGAGATGCGGCATTTTTAAAGAGATAATGTCGGAAGGCAACAACGGTTTGCTCTTCAAAGGAGGTCAAGTTGACCAATTGGCAGAGGCGCTTATCACGATGTTCGAAAACAAGGTTCTGCAAGAAAAGCTCGTTGCAAATAGCCAAAAAGCCGTGGCGCAAAATGACACGCAAATTGTGTGCAAACAAATTCAGGCGCTGTACAATTCGGTGATTTAATTTTTCGGGGGAGATAACTATGTTTAAAACTAGTCAAGAGTTCGTGGGGTGGCGGGCAAAAGAACTGCAAGTAGCTAAGCTTCAGCGGAGCGCGATTGTTTTTTCGCCTCACGAAGATGATGAGACCTTAAGTTGTGGGGGAACGATAATTAGGAAGCGGCAAGCAGGGGCAGACGTTCAGGTTATTTTTCTTACCGATGGATCAAGGTCACACCCTGACTTGATGTCGGAGCAGGATATGGCAGGTATACGTGCAGATGAAGCTCGGCGGGCGTGTCGTCTGCTTGGATTATCTGATGAGAATATTTGTTTTCTTAATCACAAAGATGGCGAACTTGCTCAAAGCCAAGAACGCGCCATCGCTGACGTGCTGAACGTTCTGCGGCTTTATGAGCCTGAGGAGTTGTTTATTCCGTACCACAAGGAACCCCACATTTGGTCTCTGGACCATCTGGCGACTAACAGAATTGTGCTACAGGCGCTCAAGGTCTGGAACAAACCAGTAACCGTTTACGAGTACCCCACGTGGCTATGGTACGACCAACCTCTGGCCTTTTTAAAGGGGGGTAAACAGTTTTTAGTGGCTCTCAAACAGAGAGCCGCTTCAAGGTATTATTTACTGAAGGATTTCTGCTGCTCAGTTTACATAAGAGATGTTTGGGACATAAAACGAGAAGCTTTGGCACAGTATAAGTCCCAGATGGATCCTTTTATTTCAGACCCCGAGTGGAATACGCTTAGGGATTTAGCTGGGGGCGACTTTTTAGAATGTTTTTTTCAAGAAAACGAGTTTTTCAGCGTAAAAACTATAGGTAAGAGTAAGGGCAGAGTACGTTTTGTTGGCTATTTTTTGTGCAGGTCTGTTTGTGGCACCTCATTCTGTTTTCACGGTCAGCTAAACCCAAAAAAGGGAATACTTAAATTTAGAGAAAAAAGAGTAAACTAATAGTAGGTTTTTTTATGAGCTGTTTTTCAATTCCTGCTAATTTTCAAGAGGCAACCATTGAAGAAATCGGTAAACATAACAAAAACTGGGATTTCCCAGTTAAAGAAGTCTATGGTTCATTGAACCCGTCCATTTTTGGGTCTGGACGAAGCGACTCGTACATTCGTTCAATAGACTACAACAGCCTCGAAAAATACGTTGCCGCTTGCAAAAAGAACGAAATTGACTTTAATTATACGTTAAATTTCACTTGCGACTCTAATTTGGAGTTTAGACCGCATGGAAAAAGAAAAGTTATAAAATTTTTACGCAAACTTAACTCGCTAGGTGTTGGCAGATTCACAACCGCCTTGCCCTCCATCCTAGATTTACTTAACGAGTATGTTCCTGACGCGAAAGTCAGCATTTCGGTTGTTTCTGATGTGGACTCGCTTATTCGATTGAACGCGTTCCAAGCGTCAAGCGTGCAAAGAATCATGTTGCCCGAGTTTATGAACCGTAAACTCGCCAGACTGGAACGCCTCATAGCGCAGGGCAGACGTGTCGGCGTCAATTTCGGGACAATCGTTAACTCCACCTGTCTGATTGACTGCCCTTTTAGAAACTTCCATTACATCTTCAGTTCCCACAAGTCAGGTGGAAAACTGTATCACCCCGTTGACTACTGGGCAACTCGATGCACGTTAACCAAAATTAATGACCCCGTGGAAATTTTAAAAATGGGGTGGATCCGACCTGAAGACATCGACTACTACGCCAAGATGGGCATTGATGTATTCAAGATTGCAGGAAGAGAAATGAAGAAAGCAAATTTCATCAAAACGGTCGATATTTACAACCAACGGAGTTTTGACGGGAACCTGTGGGAGCTTTTGAAGTGTTTTTCAAACCCCACAACATCGCCCTCAGAACTTGCGTACAGCCGAATGTTTGACATCCCCAACAAGCAGCTAGGGCCGTTTACCCGCAGATTTTTTGAAGCCAAAGCTTTTTGCAATGGAAAAGACTGCGAAGTCTGTAAGTACTGCGAAACCAACAAGAATCTGGTTCATGTAAACAAACCCGATCAGTGGAAAGAGCAACTGGAAAAAGAACGAACCTCATTCATAAAAGATGAAACAAAAGTTGATGTCCTCAAAATCGCGCGGAGCATCATCAACGTATAAGATTAGCTATACTGCCCAAAGTTAGGCGCTTGAGATACGATTTTTGGTTAGTGAGTGACAAGTATGGATAAGGCATTGAGGATAGGGCGGACTTCGGCTGCGGGCAGCCTGCAGTTGTTTTTCGGAAAAACCCTTTCAACTGGCATATTGGCTATTGGCGCCATAGTGCTCAGCATGCTTATCCTGGAAGGCGACTATGGGCTATATGTTGTTGCGTTGATTCCAGCAACAACTATTCTTTTGTTTCAAGATTGGGGCGTCGGGTACGCGTTAACGCGACACTGCGCAAAATGCCGGTCTGAAAACAAAGAAAACGAATTACGTCCGGTGATTGTTGCTGGTTTAGTGTTTGAAGTGGGCACTGGGGCAGTGTTAACTGCTGTGTCTTTGTTGTTAACGCCGTTCATAGCTTCAGCCATGTTCAATAAGCCTGAAGCAACGTTTCTAATGTCCATAGCTTCTGTGACGATTTTGACCTCGGCAATCGCAAACACGCCGTCAAACGTGTTTGTCGGCTTCGAAAAAATGAAGCTAAGCAGCGTCACCTTGCTTTGTGGTGCCTTAATTCAAAGTTTGTTGGCGCCTCTGCTGGTGTTTCTTGGCTATGGCGCTTTAGGCGCAATGGTGGGTTACATTATAGGCTTTGCTGTCACCGCAGGTATTTCCATGGTTTTTCTCTATTTTTCAGTTTTCAGAAAATTGCCGCCTAAAAAAAAGAGTTACCGCCAAGAGTTAAGCAAAACCCTGCGTCCCCTGCTCAAGTATGGGGTTCCTATTGCGTTGGGCGCCATTTTTGCTGGGATGTTTGGGCAGTTTATGTCGTTTATGATGGCGTCGTTTTGCAGCAACGCCGTAATCGGTAGCTATAAAGTTGCAGCCAACTTTGCCATTTTGTTAACATTTTTCAGTTTCCCAATAACTACGGTGTTGTTTCCTGCGTTCTCCAAAATTGACCCCAAAAAAGAGCGAGACCTCCTAAAAACAATCTTTTCGTTCTCCACCAAATACACCTCCTTTCTCATTGTACCTGCAACAATGGCAATAATTGTCCTGTCAGACACATTCATTCACACATTGTATGGTGCAAAGTGGCTGGATTCCTCTCTTTTCTTGGTTTTGTCGGTTGTAGGAAATTTGCTTGCCGTTTTAGGCGTGATTGGTTTACAAAGTTTACTTACTGCACTGGCAGAAACAAAGCTCTATTTTGCCACAAATCTGCTCACTTTCGGTATCATGGTCGTTCTTGCTTTCTTGGGGGCACCCACCTTTGGAATGACAGGTATTCTTGTTGCCGCGTTATTCGCTAGCTTGCCAAGTATTGCCTTAACGTTGTACGTGGTTTGGAAACGTTACGACATAACCGTCAACTTTAAAGACGCCCTAAAGATGCTATTGGCTTCAGGCATTGCCGCGTTACCTACGCTTGCCCTGCTAAATGTGTTGACAAACGTGTTTGCGGCGTCAGCGTTGATTAAGCTTGTTTTGGGCGCTTTGGTGTTTTTGGGGACCTACATTTTTGCGGTAGCTTTGGTTAGGGCGATGACCCACGCAGACATAGTGAATCTTCGTTCCATGTTTTCAGGAATGAACGTAGTTTCAAACCTGCTAGAGATTCCGTTGACTATAATGGAGAAAATGATGTTACTACAAACAAAACCAAAATGGATAGAACATCTTAAACGTAAAAACATCTAACGTTCCAAAATCGACTGTTTTGAGTATGTTTGCAGAACCTGTTTTTGAGGCTGTTTACTAGCTATATATACTTCAGTAACCAATATGTAAGTAGGCGTTTTTGTGAAGACCAATTCTGATGCCGAGAGGCTCCATAATTTTTTCCGCAGATTTTTTAACCACTCCAAACTTCAAGGGCGAGACCTTGTGGCGTTAGTTGTAAGCCAAAGCAGCAGACCAAAAACTCCGAACACCCCAAAAATCGACATCCGAACGGCAACTAATCCTGAAAGGCAGATTGGCAGTTATCTAAGTCAAGGAAATGCGTTATGGTACTGGGCGACGCTGCTTGTAGGCGTGGCAACTGTTACCTGTGTTTTCGCTGTTCCAGGCAATGCTATACCCTTTAGTTATGTGCGTAATGTGTTGGGTATTGTTTTTGTTTTTTTGTTGCCTGGTTTTGCGTTTTTGAAAGCTGTGTTTCCTGTGGGTTTTCCACATGCTTCATCGGAGAATGTGGGGTTTATTGAACAGTTTGGGTTAAGTTTAGGTCTCAGTGTTGCTTTGACTCCTATGGTGGGGCTGGTTCTTTACTATATGCCGCTAGGTTTAGGTACGCCTTTGGTTACACTTTGCGTTTTTGCGGTTACAGTGTTGTTGGCGACTGCGGGGTTAGTTCGTGAAGCAAGGCAAATGGCAGACGAAAATTACGCATAACACGCATCAAATAGTGTTCTTTTGAGCTAATTCGAACCTGAACAATTCAAGTTTACTTGTGGGCACCGACTGTTAAAGGTGAACGCTGACCGCTCAGCCTCGCCGTCCCTCAACAGGATAAAGTGAGTGGATACTTCTTTTGGTGCCCTCCCAGCGGATGCTATAGAAAAACCCTTATAATAATTGGACGCCGCTACGCTACTTGATTTTTTCTTAAATACGATTTCCGTATGTTATATACGAAAAGCTTAACAGCCAAAGTCTCACAGAGGTGAGCGAGGAAGGTGAAAAACAACCATGTACCCTCAGTCAAACAGAAACTTTGAATCAAACAAGATGCTTGGTGGCGTAGGCGCAATTTTAACCGCCATTGGCTCATTTGTACCCTTTACTGCCTCCATAGGTATACTCTTCGTTATAGGTATAATTTTGGTGCTCGTATCTATGCGCGGTTTATCTGACGATTTCCAAGACCGCCGCATTTTTGGAAACGCAATCAACGGGTTTATCTTCAGTCTCATAGGCATAATCGTTGGCAGTGTTGCGTTTGGCGTTTTTATTTCAACGCTTTTCCGCGGTTTCATAACCTCTAGCATAGCCGTAGGGTTCTTAGGGTTGGTGTTAGGGTTGTTTGCTTTGCTGGTTGCTTTCATCTTCTTGGTAATTTCCGCCATCTCGTATAGACGGGCGTTTGACATACTTGCAGATCATTCAGGCGAAAAGATGTTCCGCACAGGCGGACTGCTGTTTCTCATAGGCGCAGGTTTGGTTATACTGTTTGGGTTAGGGTTCATTTTGATGTTTGTAGCCTGGTTGCTGCTTGCCGTGGCGTTCTTCTCTATGCGTTTACCTGTTTCTGGGGCTCCTCAAGCGTACATGGCACCTCCACCACCTCCAACTGGTGCACCTTCAGGGCAAGTCAAATATTGCCAGTACTGTGGGGCCGAAAACAACATCAACGGCACCTACTGCACCCACTGCGGACGAAGACTAACCTAAACGTGGCTTCGCGCCTTCTTTTTATATCCAGTTTTGTTAGAGTACTCTATGTTCCAGTTAGTGAAAATGGAGCCTGAACATTTTCCTGCCGCCGTAGAGTTGGCTAACACTATGGATTGGCACATGACTGAGGACGATTTTGCGTTTAACTCGATGCTAGAACCCGACGGCGCCTTGGTGCTGCTTGACGAAGGAAAGGTGGTTGGTGCAGCCACATGCATCAGTTACGGCAAAATGGGCTGGTTTGGAAACCTCATCGTAGAGGACAGTTACCGTAGACACGGGTTAGGCAAACAGATTCTCGAACAGACCCTGAAAGTGCTCCGCGACAAAGCGGTGGAAACGGTAGGATTGTATGCATATTTGCATTTAGTGGACTTCTATGGGCAAGTGGGATTTGTGCGTGATGCTGACTTTGTGGTTCTGAAAGCCAACAAAGTAACCGCGCCCCTTAACGGTGCAGCGGGTGTTGAACGCTTGTTTGCAGACAAGCAAACCTCGATTGTTAATTTGGATGCCGCTTGTTTTGGGGCGTCTCGTACGCAGTTGCTCCAAGCAATATTGGATAATCCTGATAATCCCTGCTACGGTGCCTATGAAGGCTCAGCGCTGGTTGGGGTTGTAGCCGCCAAAGTCTATGATGGCGCCGCTGAAGTGGGACCTTTAGGTTGCCACGAGAATCATCCCCAAACCGCAGCGTCACTTTTACTCAAGGTTCTTGGGGACCTTGAAGGTTACGAAGCGTACCTGTACTTGCCAGCCACCGAAACCACTCTACTTCAGCTTGCCGCCCAAGCAGGGTTCAGAGAGCAATTTAGGCTTGCCCGCATGTTTTTAGGGCAGCCTGTTTCCGCAAAATGCTTATACTTGGCTGAATCTCTGGAAAGAGGATGACCCCGAATATGCCTGAAGATTTTTGTCGGGTACTTGTGGAGGCTTTTCTACGTGCATCTTACCCTGCGGTCGAGAGGTTGGTGGAGACTGCTGCCCAATTTGAGGCAAAAAACCGAAAAAACGTAGAATTGTTCAGGTTTAAAGAGAATCGGCGCACGAACCAAACTTTTGATGGGCATCACTTCTTTCTGCGCGGTTCAGTGGAATACACCAATCCCCAGTTGACGGTTGAGGAAGTGCAGGGGATAATGGGGTCTCGGCTGCTTGAGGTGTGCGGCAACTATTTCATTGAAAAAGGCATGCACCAACCCAGTGCTGCTGATGTTGCGGCTATTTGTGAACTGTTGAAGAAGCCGCCTGAGGGCAAAATCGTCGCTTTTTTACTGAACACGGACGATGTGGAGGCGGACCGTTACAGCATGAACCCTCTGAAGGCATCAATTATGGAAAGTGGGCAAAGCGCGTTTCCTGCTGCCAGCATTAAAACTCAAGAATTAAAACTGGACCAAAAGTTTGCTGACAAATATGCTGGCACCTTGATTTGCCCCAGTGAAGCCCAATTAATCGCGGCGTTGCTTGAGGTGTCGACTGGTTCGTATTTGGATTTTGTGGACGCCGTCAAGTACGCGCAGTTGCAGGAATATTCGGAGGTTTTTGGGATGGATTTGTTTTTGCCTACGCTTCGTATGCCGCTGGCAATGTTACAGGCTGAGCAGGGAAACGGCGTTTTGCATCACATCATCAGCGAAGTACATAGAGATTATGAGAGTTTTCAGCAAGCCTACGAGTGCATGGGCAGAAGCATGACAAAACGCACCACACTACTAACAGTACCACATTCCATGAAGGGCTATGGAAGCAAACGGGCGGCGCGGGGCAGAATCCACTTCAAAGAAACCGAACTGGAAGGCGTGAACGTCAAATACAAAGACACCCTGCTCTACCCCAACGCCATAGACCAAAAAGACGTCAGCGTAACCAAATGCCAAGACAACTTCAACATCACAGCCGAAAAACTCATCCATTACAGTTATGCTGAGACGCCCTCGTCGCCGCAGTTCTTTTTGTATTCGTTGGCTTCGCCTGAAGATGCGGCTTTGTGGCATGGCGTTGGAGCGTTTGGTGCGCCGCAACTGCTGCAGAGTTACACCAGTGTCCGAAATATGTGCCGAAGCGGTCGATTAATTAGGGACTTGCCAGAAAAATTTGGTGTCAAATTAGAGGTGCCATTGCAGTTGAATTTGGTTCCAGACGGCATCTGGGTACATCCAGTGCACCGCAACATTGACGCAAGCATAGGCTGCGTAGAAAATGTTGGAGACTTAGCACGGATGGGTATGAGAATTGAGCATCTGGCACAGTTTCATTAGGAGGCGCCTAAGTGGTTAACCCGTTTGAGTACGCGGTTATGCGGGTTTTCCGTTTAACTCGACGCCTTCACTTAACTCGACTGGTGCGGACACGCATGACCACACGTAAGTTCATGGACTACTTTAAGGGCTTTGAAAAAGTGGAGGCGGTAAAAGGCATTTTTGGTGCCCAAACTGAAGCGGTCCTCAAAAACCTCAAAGTCGAGTTCGTCAGGTTCGGATACATGGGCGTTGACGGTGCAGATGGGCATTTGATGGTGAACGAAGGGTATCTTAACAAAGGCAACAAAACTGACATTTACCTTGATGTCGTGCATGAACTTTGCCACGTTAAACAATGGATGGACGGCAAAGAACTCTTCGACGAACGCTACGACTACGTGGACCGCCCAACCGAAGTGGATGCATATCGGTACACGGTGCTGGAAGCCAAACGGATTGGATTAACCGATGACCAGATTTTAGCTTATTTGCAGACTGAGTGGATAAGTGACCAAGAACTACAACGTTTGGTGAAGAACATGGGGGTGGACCTGAAATTGTCCAGCTCCAATTAACGGCAAAGGGGCATAGTCTTTAAACCTTACCGACGCGTGTATATTGGGCATTGGACTGGGAATGAGAGTTGAACGGAAAACCACTTGTCTCAATAGTCAGTGCAGGATTGTCCAAATTTGGCAAACACGACGGCCTGTACGCACGGGAACTTTTCACTTACGCCGCCAAAGAAGCCTTTGACCGATGCCCCAAACTGGACCCCAAACGGGACCTCAAAGCCATGTTCATCGGGCACATGGGTGAATCTTACGAACATCAGGGACACACTGGCTCCACCGTCGCAGACTGGTCGGGGCTGCTTGGCATTCCCGCTGTCCGAACTGAAGCTGCATGCGGCTCCAGCGGTGCAGCCTTGCGTTCAGGCGTCTACGCGGTCATGTCGGGGTTAGCTGACACTGTAATTGTGGGTGGCGTAGAAAAAATGACGCACCGCACCACCGCCGAAGTCACCGAGTACTTGGCGATGGCGTCGGATTACCCGTTTGAGCAGTTTCACGGCATCACTTTCCCAGGGCTTTTTGCGTTGATGGCAACCGCGCATATGGACGCGTATGGCACCACGCAGGAGCAGATGGCAAAAGTCGCCGTTAAAAACCACCACCACGCCACCATGAACCCCAAGGCACAAATGCAAAAGGACATAACACTGGAAGCGGCGTTGGCATCTAGAATGGTTGCGTGGCCGCTGAAAATGTACGACTGTTCGCTCATTACCGACGGCGCTAGCTGCATCGTGTTAACCAAACCTGAACTTGCCTACAAATACACCGACCAACCCGTTCATATAATTGGGTCTGGGCAAGCCAGTGACTCCATCGGCTTATACGAACGCCAAAGCTTGACAAGTTTACAGTCAACTAAACTGGCGGCGAAGATGGCATACGACATGGCTGGCATAAGTCCGAATGCCGTTAACGTGGCGGAGCTTCATGACTGCTTCACGTATGTGGAGTTGATGTCTTATGAGGACTTGGGCTTTTGCCCCGTCGGGAAGGCAGGCGCGTTAATTGATAGCGGCGAAACCTCGTTGGGCGGACGTTTGCCCGTGAACACCAGCGGCGGGCTCAAAGCCAAGGGTCATCCAGTCGGCGCAACTGGCACAGCTCAAGCTTATGAGATTTACCTACAACTCACTGGTCAAGCAGACCGACGCCAAGTTAAGGATGCCAAAGTCGGATTAACCCAAAACGTCGGCGGCTCAGGCGCAACCGCAACCATCCACATTTACCGAGGAGACAACTAATGAGCACCCAACCACCCTTCACCATAGAGCAGTTCTACAAGTTCCTGTCCGAAGGCAAACTCATGGCTGGCAAATGCCAAAAATGCGGAAAACTCTTCCTGCCCCCCAGACCAATGTGCACCAACTGCTATAGCCAAGACTTCAGTTGGCTAGAAATTTCAGGCAAAGGCAAACTGCTCACCTACACAGTGATTCATATTGCACCAACCCAGTTCCAAGCTTTAGCGCCTTATACAGTGGGGATTGTGCAGTTAGAGAATGGCTTAAAGTTGCCTGGCATGATTTCTGGCGTAGCTGAAGCAGAATTGAAGGTGGGCATGGAGTTGACGCTTGATTTCAAAGCGTGCAACGCAGGCATAAGTTGGCCTCAGTGGCAGCGTTACTGCTTCAGACAGCCCTAAACACCGCTTTGCAGTTTCCTTCTTTTGTTCCCTCAAACGTTTATTATCCGCGCCGTCCCCTCTTTTAGTAGGGCTTTTTATGATTAAATATCAGAAGTGGCTGATTGTTTCAATGGTTTTTTTGGCGGTTGCTTTTGTTATGCCAATTTTTGTGCTATTTACGGCTTTACAGAACACTTTACAGACCGCAGTTACAACAATTCCCAATTACGACGCCAATAACCCCGCTTCAGCGCCGATTAACGATTTTTATCAAATGCAACAGGCTGCGCAAATCGAGATTTTAGCAGGAGTTATAGTGGCGGAGGTGGCGTTGGTGATTTGTTTTGCAGTCACTTTGTGGTATGCTATTAAGTGTCGGGATTTGTGCCGTAATTTTCCGCCACCTGCTTGAAAAACAAAAAGGGGCGCTTGTGGGTTTAGCCGAATATGAAACCCAAAATCACGCCTAAAATGAACCCTAACCCAAGCGGAAGTATGCCAAAGAGCAAAATGGCTCCCTGAAGCGCTAAGGGTCCGTACTGGTTTGCTAAGTCACCTAGTGTGCTCATGCTTAAGCCGAAAAAGCCAAAGTACGCAATAACCAGCACGATGACGGCGGCTATTATTGCCCATTTAAGCACTTTCTTTATGAGAAAACCCACAACTAAGCCAACAATGAAGGGAATTGCCATAACGGCAATGGTGGGCAACCCGCCGATGGTTCCAGAAAGTCTACTCAACAAGTCACCTAACAAGTCAAAGGGCACAAACATGTCGCTTACTCCTCGGTGCTATCTGTTGCTGTAGATTATTATGTTTTGCCCAAAGGGGGGCAGCAAGAGCCAAAACCCCAAATAGCCTGCTGAGACTACGTTGTGGAGGCAAACAAGTTGACCACATCTGAAATCACTTGGGATTTGACGGAACTTTTTCCCAGCATAACCGACCCTAAAGTTAACCAAGCCATAACAGACGCCACAATCTTAGCAAACGAATTTGAAAAAAAGTACCGCGGAAAAATTACTCAACTAGATGCCGCAGGCTTACAGCAGTGCCTACGCGACATTGAAACCTTCCAAACCAAACTCAGCGACATTGGGCTGTATTCGAGTTTGGCGTTTGCGGCGAACATGACCCTGCCTGAAACACAGGCACTAAATGACCGCGTAAACAAACTGGACGCAAAAATCAGCAAACAATTAGCGTTTTATTCGCTTGAACTGGGTGCCTTGGTGAAGAATAAACCTGGATTGGTTGCAGACCCCGTTTTGGCGAATTATACGCACATGTTGGAGCGCGTGCAATGTCGTGTCGAACACCAACTCTCCGAAGTGGAGGAGCAGTTGATTATCGAAAAAGACCAATTCGGGGTCAACGCTTGGGAGGAGCTTCAGAGTAAGTGGCTGAATACCCGCATGTTCGAAGTCACCGTTCTAGGCGAAAAGCGGATGCTTTCGTATGGAGAAGCGAACGGGTTGCTGCCTCACCCTGACCGTGCTACACGTGAATCCGCTAATCGTGCCATCTACGGATTGCTGGGCAAAGATGGCGAAGTCTTCTCGGCGGCGCTGCGAAACATTTGCAACGATTGGGTCACGGTTTCCAAACGCCGAAAATACCAATCCCCAATGGAGTCCAGCTTACTTAGCAATGACACCCAACAAAATGTAATTGACAGATTACTACAGACTGTTGAGGAAGGCGCGGAAAAGTATCGACGTTATTTGAAGCTGAAAGCTAAACTGATGGGGTTGCCAAAGCTGTGGAATTTTGATGCGATAGCGCCTTTGCCTGATGCGCCTGACTTCAAATTCACTTACCTGCAAGCCCAAGACCTTGTGACACGGGCGTACAGCCGCTTTGATTCTGACTACGCCACGGCGGTTAAAGAAATGTTCCAGAAACGCCACATAGATGCCTCACCTCGGTTTGGCAAACGCAACGGTGCCTTTTGTGCTAGTTACTACAACGGCAAATCCGCCTACATCTTGCAAAGCTTCAATGGCACCTTAAGCGATGTGTATACTTTGGCGCATGAGTTGGGGCATGCTACGCATGACTGGTATATGGCGCGGAGCCAGACACCGCTGAACGTGAGTGTGCCTTCGATTGTGGCCGAGACGGCGTCGATTTTTGGCGAACTTTTACTTACAGACCTGCTGCTGGATGAGGCTAAGTCGGACGCGGAGCGTAAGGCGGTTTTGTGCCTTGTTTTGGATGAAGCAGGCATGACCACGTTCCAAGTTACAGCGCGGGTCTGGTTTGAACAGGCACTTTATGCTAGCATCGAAAAAGACGCGTTCCTCGACTACCAAACCATCTGCAGCCACTGGACAGCAGCACGAAACCGCATCTACGGCGACGCCATAGACTGGCTGCCCGAAATGGACGCAGAATGGACCATGAAACCCCATTACTACATGGCAAACTACCGCTTCTACAACTACCCCTACGTATACGCTCAAATGTTTGTCTACGCACTCTACGAACGGTACCTTGAAGAAGGTAAAGCGTTCGTGCCCAAACTTCAACAGGCACTATCGGCGGGAAGCAGTGTGCCACCGACGGAAATCGGCAAAATTACAGGGTTGGATGTGACAGCGCCAACGTTTTGGGCTGGTGGTATGAAAGTGTTTGAGCGATTTGTCGGTGACTTAGAAAAAGTCATCCAATAATCCCCTTCATTTTCAACGCGGTTTGTTTTCTATTTTTCTAACTATCCACATCTTGGCGGCAACACTCTTTGCTGTTGCAGCGGTAGTGTTTTTGCTTTTCACGATATCCGTTCTGCTTATAGTGGTTTAGGCGAAGCTACAAGAACTTAGTGATGGTGACGGATTTGTTCAAACTTGAGTTTATGCCAAACCTTATGCCGCACACTGGTGATAGCGGTTACTGAGGTGACTAGCAAGGTGCTCATCTGGATAACGTTGGCAGGTGTAATCCACTGCGGCTTAGCCGTTATAGACAACGCTACCGTTATGAACAGATACAATGTGGTGATTCCTAAGACAAACTGGGTTACCTGCAGGGCGGTTCGGGCGTTGTGGGCGCGTCTTTTCAGCCACTGGATACCCCTGTAGGTGATAGAATGGACGTCAGGTAGGTCGTCAAGGACCAAAGTTAAGCCGCCTAAAAAGAAGAACCTGCCCACATTAACCGACACGTTTGATGTGTTAACAAAAAACACTGTCAGTAACGAAACGGATGTGCCAAAAATTAGCCATACCGTGGAAAGAATCATCACAAAAAAGCCCCACATGTAATGATGGAACCAGAGTCTGCCCGTGTGCACAGTGCCCACGTTGGCGGCGGGAAAAATGTTAACAACCCCCGCAATGATGGCTAGCCAAAACAGGTTACCGTTAGGCAAGTAGAGAGGGTAGATTTTCCAGTCAGCAGTGTACATTCCCCAAAGTAGCCCTGCAGCGCAAGTTATGGTTAAAAGCGCATTGAAGAGCAAAGTTACGCTGAAGATCTTTCGCCCGTAAACGGAGATTACGCGGTGCATGAGTGTGCCTTCACTTTTAGCCTTGGCTAATTTAGTATATTTTGTTGTTTGCTTTTCCCTATAATTCTGTTACGGTAATCCACGAAGCTTTTGTTTCCTCAATCGCTAATTTGTTGTCTCTTGCGTTTAGCAGTAATGTAATATATGCTGCAAAAGCTGTTTAGTTCATGCGTACCCTCAAAGCCTCAGGCGCACATTTGCGTGTCCAAGCATGGAAAAACCTTGCTAAATCAGTTCTCTGTAGCTTCTTTACCCTGTTTGCCTTTTCTTTTGTGCTGTTTTTGCCCTACGGCACCCCATCACTTAAGGTGGGCCTCATATTTGTCTGCTTAACTCCGCTTGTCGGAGCCGGGTTCTATCTGCGCAGGTACAGACAATTCAACGCGGGTTTAAGCGGCGAAAAACAAGTTGCCAAAACCTTAGCCCACAAATTAAACAACGACTATTGCCTTATCAACAGTGTTAGGGTACGCGGAATAGGCGACGTAGACCACGTAGTTTTAGGTCCTAATGGCGTATTCGTTTTGGAAACCAAAAATTGGAGCGGCAAAATCAGCTGCAACGGTGATTCATGGAAACGCGCAGGCAAACCTATAGCCGCCAGCCCAAGTCGTCAAGCTAAAGCTTCCGCTTTGGCTGTTAAACGGTTGATTGACACGTCGGTGTGGGTTGAGGCTGTGGTGGTGTTCACTAATCGTCATGCCGTTCTCCAAGTAAACAATCCAACTTGCCCTGTTCTTCATTTGTCACAGCTTTCACGTCACATAGCTGACTCCAAAAGTCAACATACGCTTTCCCGAAACCAACTTGACGCATTCAGCCAGCAAATTCTCAAATAAAACGGCAACCTTTTTAATGTTGAGATGGGGGCAAAGTTAACAAAACACTAATTAAGAATTTAGTACCTAAACAGGCAGGTTTCAGGCGAAAAAAGAATGTCGCTTCCAGTTCCCGCGCAGAATGGCACCGACCTTTCCCGGTTTATCAGCAACATGTTTGGATTAGCTCAAGTACCCAGCGAAGCGATCGCTGCCCTCATAAGCTTTGCAATCGTTGTCGTTATTGGGTGGGTTGCCTATTTTGTGTTTGAACGTTACTTTTCTGCGTGGGCTAAAAAAACCCATACCACAGTAGATGACGAAATCTTAAGCAGCGTCAAGTCTATCGCGGTTTTGTTGATTATTGTTATAGGCACATATAATGCGTTAATGTCGCTGTCTTTCATAGAACAGTACAAGCTACTAATTTATGACGTATTCACGATTGCCAGCATACTTTTAATTGCCTTTGCAGCCACCCGCATAGCAAACGTCCTTACCGACTGGTACACCGAAAAACAGGTCAATGCAGGCAGAACCAGCCACCACATGATGTTCATACTGAAAAAAATCCTCCAAGTCGTCATTCTGGTTGCAGCGTTACTTGTAATCCTTAACGCTTTAGGTCAAGACCTCTCTGGCATCGTGGTTGGGTTGGGTGTAGGTGGAATAGCCATTGCGTTAGCTGTCCAAAACACCCTCAGTGACGTCTTTAGCGCGTTTTCTATCTACTTTGACAAACCCTTCGAAATCGGCGATTTCATAATCATTGGTGACCAAGCAGGCACCGTAACCAACATCGGCATACGCTCCACCCGCATCAACCTGCTACAAGGGGAAGAATTGGTTGTTTCAAACAAAGAACTAACCGCCACGCAAGTGCGCAACTTCAAAAAGCTCGAAAAACGCCGCGTTGTTTTCGGCATAGGCGTTGTTTACAGCACACCATCCGCAAAGCTTGAAAAGATTCCAAGCATCGTTAAAGCGGTTATTGATGGGCAAGAGTTGGCTAAATTTGACCGTGCTCACTTTTCCGAGTTCGGCGATTTCAGCTTGAAATTTGAAATTGTTTATTACGTGCAGGTTTCGGATTACGCGAAGTATATGGATACGCAGCAAGCTATCAACTTTGGAATTAAGGCTGCGTTTGAGAAGGAAGGCATAGAGATGGCGTTCCCCACCCAAACCATCTTTATTCAAAAATGACAAGAAACGCTAGCCGTCCGTTCACTTTAAACTTATAAGCCTAAACCTCCGACACTAGACAGAGGATGAACCACTTGAAATACGAAATCAAATACAAACCCTCCTATGCTATGCTTGTTGTTAATCTCGACCAAGGCGAAACCATCACAGCCGAATCTGGTTCTATGACTTACATGGATCCCCGCATTGAAGCGCGTACTCGGAAACGGGAAAAAAGTTTCTGGGGCAGTTTGGGTTTAAGCCTCATTGGTGGTCAAAGTTTCTGGGTCAACGACTACACTGCTACCGCTCCCAACGCGGAGGCCGGTTTTGTTGCAGCACCTGTTGGCGATATAGAAAAACTTGACGTCTCCTCTGGCAGAGGCTATGTTATCCAGAAAAGCGCCTACATTGCCAGCACCCAAGGCGTAGACTTAGACATCAAATGGGAAGGCTTCAGCAAAGGTCTCTTCGGTCAAGGCTTGTTCATGATTAAAGCTACTGGCAACGGGCAACTGTTCATCAACACGTTTGGCGCCATCGACACCCACACGCTCCAGCCGGGGCAAACCATGATTGTGGACAACTTTCATCTTGTTGCATTCAGCGAAACCTGCAGCTACAAAGTCACCAAATTTGGCGGCTTAAAAGAAACCCTGCTAGGCGGCGAAGGCTTAGTCACCCAAATCACAGGACCCGGCGATGTGCACATCCAGACCAAGAACATGAAAGAATTTGTGGATTGGCTCTGGACTCTGCTAGAACCACGTGTGCAAAGCAAAGCCCGCTAAATCAACCTTTCTTTTTTTTATCGGTCAAGGCTGAATTCTTTTTCATGCGGCGTCGTTTTTTGTGGAAACCGGTCTAGCAGCATCTTTTCTTCAGGCTTGCGGTTCAATCCCACAGGCGTCATTCTATTAGCAACCTCTAACGCAGTGGCAAGTTTGCTTGCGCGTTCTGCATAAATCTCAAACAGCACATCCCCTTTAGTTACAGCGTCCCCGATTTTTGCCTTCAACAAAATGCCTGCGCCTTTTTCTTTGGGCGTGCCTGCAGCTCTTGCAACCTGAACGATGCCCTCCGTGTTAATCCAGAGCACCTTGCCGTCTTCTTGAGCGTGAATTGCTGTTTTGTGGGGTCCGATGGGGATTTCTTCTGGTTTAATTTTGCTGTTTCCGCCTTGAGCCGCGATTATTTGGCGCAGTTTTTGTTCGGCTTTGCCTGATTTTAACATGTCGAGGGCTTTTTGGTGTCCGTCTTTTTCGCCTGCCATTTCGAACAGTAATCCTGCAAGGCTGATGGCTTTGTCTTGGACATCAGGGGGACCTTGACCCATCAGCGTGTATAGTGCTTCGCGGGCTTCCAGTGCGGGTCCGATGCCGCAGCCTAGTGGTTGTTCTCCAAAGGTCATGGCACATTGCACGTTCATGCCCAGTCGTTTGCCTAAGTCCACAAAGTCGGATGCTAAAGTGTAGGCTTCGCTTAGGGTTTTGATTTTTGCCCCTGTGCCTGTGGGAATATCTATGACCACATGGGTGGCACCGATGGCTTTCTTTTTACTCATAATGGACGGTAACAGAAGAGGGTCAATGCCCAACGGATATTCCACCTGAATAAACAAGTCATCTGCAGGAGCCAGATCCAACGCACCGCCCCACACAAGACAACCCCCCGTTTTTTTAACTACACTGCGGATTTCTTCAAGGTCTAATTGTACGGGGCAGAGGGTTTCGACGCGGTCTGCAGTTCCAGCTGGTGAGGTGATGGCGCGTGATGAGGTTTTGGGAATTGTGTAGCCTGCGGCTGCCACAATGGGCACCACTATCATGCTGGTTTTGTCGCCGGGTACGCCGCCGATGCTATGTTTATCTAAAACTGGTCCGGGACCGAAGTTGAGGGTGTCGCCAGTTTCCACCATAGCTCGTGACAGCGCCTCGTTTTCGCTCATGCTTAACCCATAAATCTTCAACGCCGTCAAAAACGCGGAAATTTCGATATCACTAAGGTGTTGCTCAACTACATCTTTCACTATGGTTTCCAGTTCGTGTTCTCGGAGGCGTTCGCCGCGTAGTTTGGCTCGTACATTGCTGAGAGATTCTGGGGTAGGAGCGAGTTGTACTTCTAAAACGTCGCCGTCGCGTATGCCAAGGGCTTCGGCGATTTCCAAGTAAAGCCAAATGCGGTCAGGCGGATAGTCAGTTGCCACGTCCGCGATGGCGATTAGTTCTTTTCCTTGAAATGCGAGGCGAATGCGGTCGGAAGAGTGCACGCCAAGCAAGCCGGCTGTTTGGTCGTCTAAAATGGCTACGCGTCTGCTGCCGGTTGTTATGTTCAGGATTCCTGCAATAAGCTCCATACGGTTAACCACGCAGTGGTTTTAAGAGGGGGCAGGGAGGTAGTTAAACATTTCAAGTACCCACCAAGAAAGAGGGATTTTTATTCGGCGTGTTCGCTTTTTGATTTGCCCATGATGTGGTGCAGGATTTCTGGGAAGCCAATTAGGAGCAGCACGATTAGCGCTTCGGCGGCTCTTTCGATGAGAAAGAGTCCAGTGGATAGTACGATGAGTGCCCAAATGGGGAAGTACAGGTAGGCAAATCTTGATTTAGACACAACTTTTTGTTTGTAACCAATCAGCAGAACACCAAAAGTCAGCAGGTAAACGCCAAACAGGATGCCGATGTATGTGACGTAGACGCTTTCAACTTGTTCATGACTTAAGAAGTCCTCCATGAACGGCGGCAAAGAAGCAACGTACGCAACGGCAAACAAGGCTAAGGCAACGATTGGAATCAAAGCAACCAAGAATCTGCCGCTGGCGTAAAAATTTGTTTTTCTTTTCATGGTGAACATTATTGGAAGCGACTTGAGCATGCCTGCTTTTTCAAGAATGATGAGTTTTCCGCTCATGACCGAAACGTACTCGTCTAGGTGCTCTTGCAGGTATCTTTGCGCTTCTAAAATGCCCTTCAAAGACTCAACGGAAGCCCAGACTCGCACGTCGTGGTCTGCGTTGATGGAGGTGACTTCTAAAGATTTGTGGGTGGTGTCAAATTTTTTGAGGGATTCTACCGCTTCGACGATGTGAGTTATGCCAACGTCTTTAGGAAAGCTTTTGCTGTAGGCAATAAGCGTCGTCACTGCCAAGGGTGCATAAAACCAAGAAAGACGGTTATCTAGCCCTTCACCGAAGTATTTGAGGGTGTAAGATTCTTCAAGTGTCTTCCAGTAGCCTTGCTCTTTAAGTTCCGCTAAGAGCGAGTTGAGGGCTTCTTTGTAGTTTTTGGGGTCCTCGCCGAACTGAAACAGCGTTGAAACCGCTTGGCAGGTGCTGGCGTTATTTGGTTCTTGGACATCTGCAGTGAAACCCCACAGGCGCGTGTTTGGGTCTTGTACCAACTTAAGCCATGTCAATCCTCTTTGGATTGCTGAGTCTGTGGCTTCGTCGGGGTGAACGGTGTTAACTTCTTTTAACGCCAAAACCGCATAGCACGTGGCGGAAACGAGGCTGTCTTCGTATTTCCATATACCCCAGCCGCCATCGTCATTTTGGTTTTCAATAAGCCATGCTTTGGCTTTTTCGATGGCTTCCACCGCTTCAGGGTCATCTGGGAAAAACAGAAGCGCTTGAATGCACAAACTTGTGGTATCTACAAAACTGTTTCCCCGATTAATCAGCGGCCATCCGTCGCCGTAGTCCCCGCCTAAGTTTTGATGCCTTAAAATCCACGCTTTAGCTCTCTGAATTCGTTCATCTTTTGGTTCCAAAATTCTATACTTGAGCAGGGCATGCAGGGTTTCGGCGGTGGGCCAAACTCCGCCTTGGTCGCGGATTCTTTCCGCTCGGAATCCGCCGTCGTCGTCATCGTCGGGTTTGTTGATTTGCCAAGTTAGTGTTTCGGAGAGTTTCCTTTTTACCCAATCTGCGTATACCAAAGGCATCCCTAATGTAGGCGACGAGCAATCGGTCGTTGCGTGTCCCTCAGCAAATTGATGCGAGTAGGTTATAAATCTTTTAGATTATAAGTTTATGTACAGTTTCAGAAAGCTGGCTAACCGCCAAGTTTGGGGTACAGTTAAGGTTTTAAGTTCATGTCAGTTCTTGTATGGCGGAGACGACGGTTTTGAAGTACTTGGACTTTGTTGACTTAACCTACAAGCCTCACCAGTCAGATTTAGTTTGCACATTTACCTTAGAGCCTGAAGGCATAAGCCTTAAAGAAGCAGCGGGTGCCATAGCGGCGGAAAGCAGCATCGGCACTTGGACCGAACTTACCACCGAAAAACCCTACGTAAAAGACTTGGCAGCTCACGTGTTCTCGCTGGAAGGCAACACTGCCAAAATCGCGTACCCCATTGAGTTGTTTGAGCCTGAAAACATGCCTAACATCTTGAGCAGTGTGGCAGGGAACGTGTTTGGGCTTAAGGCACTGAAGAATTTGCGGCTTGTTGATATTCAGTTTCCACGGGAATTGACTGAGGGCTTTAAGGGTCCCCAGTACGGCATCGGCGGCATTCGGAAACTGCTCAAAGTCAAAGACCGTCCACTGGTGGGCACGATTATCAAGCCAAAGCTCGGTCTGAACCCCGAAGACCACGCACGGGTGGCTTACGAGGCGTGGGCAGGGGGCTGTGATGTCGTGAAAGATGACGAGAACCTGAGCAGCCAAACGTTTAATCCGTTTGAGGAGCGGCTGCATGAGACGCTCGATGCCCGTGACCAAGCCCAAGACGAAACAGGTGAAAAGAAAGTTTACATGGTGAACATTACGGCTGAAACGGATGTTATGTTGGAGCGTGCGGATATGGTGGTGGACCACGGCGGCGAATATGCCATGGTGGATATTCTCACCTGCGGTTGGAGTGCGTTGCAGACGCTTCGAGACCAGAACCTGCCGCTTGTGTTGCATGCGCATCGAGCCGGACATGCCGCATTCACCAAGAACCCCTTACACGGCATCGCCATGCGTCCCATTGCAACCGTCGCCCGCCTTATCGGCGTAGACCAACTCCACGTCGGGACCATCGTGGGCAAAATGAGCGAAACCAAAGAAGACGTGCTCCAAAACATCGACGCACTGAAAACCGACCTCCCCGGCGTCAAATCCGTCTTGCCTGTTGCTTCTGGCGGTATGCATCCTGCACTGGTTCCTGAATTGCTGGGCTACTTTGGAAAAGACGTGGTTATTCAAGCAGGTGGCGGTATCCATGGGCATCCTGATGGAACCCGAGCTGGAGCCCAAGCCTTGCGTCAAGCTGTTGATGCTGTTCTTGATGGAAAATCTTTGGAGCAGTATGCGGAGTCGCATCGGGAATTGAAAGTGGCGCTTAAAACTTGGAAAGCTTAACCGCTTCTTTCTACTTTTTTGGCAACCCACGCACAGCATCGACCAACGCTGCGTCTTTGGGGTCTGTGGCGATTTGCTCCAAAATCAATCCCACAAACGGCTCCTGCTTGGTCCGCGAAGGCGTCTCATACATGGCGCCCTTGCCTGTGCGGGTGACGTAGAGGAAGTCTTCGATGGGTAACCCAAAATGCGCCCCCTTATCCTGCAGGGTCGTGAGGTAGCAGAGGCAGCGGCTACGTTTTGGGGGTTCGAGGCGGTAACGGTGACCAAAAGCGCGCCCAGGCTTACGGTTGACCAGAACGGTATTTTTTGCGGCTAAAGTCAAAACCACCTGCCACAACGCAAAACACGGTGTTCCTTCCACGGCGCAGGTGCGGCAGAACTTGCTTTTGCGGTCACCCTGCCAACGAGCACAAAAGGCAGTGTCCATTTCGGGTTTTAAGCCAGCCTTCACCAATCCACAGCAACCTCTGACAAATGAACAGTACTGTGAGTTAAGATACTATAGGTTTTACCATTATAAAAATACGAAAAACACTAACTTAATACAAAATGTACTGGCAACAGGTAGTTGGATTACTCGAATACCCATGGGTAAACTCGGTGTACCACTTCTGCTACTGACTGCGGCGACACAATCCCCTCTTCGCAGATTATGCCATGAATCAGGTCTCGTGGCGTCACGTCAAACGCAGGGTTCCGTACCTTCAACTCGACGGGGGCTTCTTTCCAGACTTCGTCGCGACTGCGCTCCTCAATCTTCTCATACTCCCCATACAGTGTGGCGGGGTCGAATTTGAGCAGCTCCGAAACCACATAGAATGGTTTGCGGGCTTCTTGGGCGAGAACGGCGATGGCGCTGGTTCCAATTTTGTTCACCACGTTCCCCTCGCTGGTGATGGCGTCGGCGCCAACCACGATAAGGTCTACGTCATGCATGAAACTGCGCGCTGCCGAATCCACAATAAACGTGGTTTCAAAACCAAGGTCAACAAGTTCCTTAGCGGTAATACGTCCCTGAAAAGCTGGGCGCGTCTCGGTGCAAACCACGCCAAACGTTTTGCCCGCTTGTTTGGCTTTGGCGAGCATGTACGTGACGGTGCTGCTGTGGCAGTGCGTAAACACCGTGCTGCCCGCACAGATGCGCTTGGAACCGATTTCTGCAATGCGTTCCTTGCTTGCTGCGAGGCTGGTTTGGAACCGCTGCGAACTTACCATAACTAGGTTGGAGAGTTCGGTGACGTGGCGTTCGTCGCTGTCTTCCACTTGGGTGATGACCCAGCGAACAGCGTTACGCATAAGCGGCTCGGTTTCGCGGCTGGCGAACAGGACTTGGCGGGCTTCTTCGAGTTCGGCGAGGAACGCTTTGCGGGTTTGGGCTTTGGTGTTTTGGGCTTGGGTTTGTAGGGCTTGGACGGCGGCTATGGCGGCGTTTCGGGCGCCTTGGACTTTTAGGGCGCGGATTTGTTGGGCGGTTTCGCTCACGGCGTCATGCATAAGTGTTCACTTCTGAAACATTGGGGTGGGCGTATTTAGAGGCTTTGCAGCCAACCGCGGCGCTTGGGCGGCTGGACACTACAAGCATATAAGCTAACACCGCAACCACCATAGTATGCTGCCGCAAGACGAATTCATCGACGTAAACACGATTTTTCAGGGTTTTGTGGGTCCATGGTACAAGTCGCTGGAAAATCCTGCTCAAGCCCAGCAAACAGCGTTGCAGGGGCTGCTGGAAAAGTACGCCCAAACCGACTACGGCGCTAACCGCAACGCAAAAGCCACCCAAACCGTCGCCGACTACCAAGCCAACTTTCCCGTCGTCAACTACGCCGCTCTAATCCCCTATCTAACGCAAGTGCAAGACGGCAACTACCATGCGTTCCTTTCTGAGCCGCCTGAAACTTGGGTCATGACCCGCGGCAGCACGGGCAAACAAAGCAAAGTCATCCCCGCCACCCCCACCCACTTAGAGCAGATTTACAAGTGCGGTGCCCGAGCAATCATTCACTTTGCCACCCGAAAAGAAAACTTTGACGTATTGATGGGGAACATTTTGAACCTGAATTTTCCCAGCAGCGTGCACACGATGGACCAAAACGGTAAGCCACTTACCTATGGTTACAGTTCAGGAACGTATGCCCGCCTGAACCCCATGCTGCGCCAAGTTAGTTTGCTGCCGCGACAAGAAGACATTGATGCGCTTGGTTCCGGCATTGGACGCGCAGATTGGGAACGCCGCTTTGAACTTGTCTACCAGCAAGCCAAAGACCAAAACGTAACTGCCACCATGGGCGTCACCCCTGTCATCTTGGGGTTTGCCAAGTACCTCCAGCATAGGCACGGCAAAAAACCCAAAGACCTCTGGAAATTCCAAGCCCTCTTCTGCACCAGCGTGCGCAAAATCCAATTCAAATACGGACCAATCCTGCAGAAATATTTTGGTCCTGCGCCTATTGTGGAAATGTACACTGCCACAGAAGGCGTTTTTGGGCAACAATACGACGACTTGCCCTACATCACGCCCAATTATGATGCGTATTTCTTTGAGGTTGCCCAAGGTGACCGCGTAAAGCCGCTGCATGAGTTGCGGCGCGGCGAATGGGGACATCTCATAATCTCAAGCTGTATGCTTCCCCGTTATGACATCGGTGATATGATAGAATCGGCTGGAAAAAACTACTTCCGCATTTTCGGGCGACGCACAACCACCACGCTGCTAGAGCACAGGCTCTATCGGCTGCTGTTTGGGTGGCAGCTTAAGTAAAATGCGGCGCGGGATAACGCCTGCGTGCCGTCATTGAAAGCCAAATTGCCAACACAACGATGACGATGCCGATTATTAGCAAAATCACGGCGCCTTCGATTGGACCTGCAAGAAACCCTGCCGCGTGGAAGTACGCCAAAAGCCCAAACGCAATAATGACTATGCCTGCAATGAGGTAGCCGACGAATCCTGCTTCGCCTTTCTCGTGTTTTTCGCCTTTTTCGTTCTTTTCGTT
Source organism: uncultured Candidatus Bathyarchaeia archaeon (assembly GCA_964616775.1). Taxonomy (GTDB): domain Archaea; phylum Thermoproteota; class Bathyarchaeia; order Bathyarchaeales; family Bathycorpusculaceae; genus JADGNF01. The sequence goes on along the minus strand of CAZTRN010000007.1, from coordinate 24,098 downwards.
TTTCTCGCCTTTCTCGGACTTTTCATCTCGGCGATAAGACGGGGGCGGAGGCGGCGGGGTGGGTCTAGCGGCGGCTTCTACCCGCAAGGGTGCACCGCATCGGGGACAAAACGCCATGGTTTCGTCAACTTTGTTGCCGCATTTAGGACAATACGACATGCTCTCACGGTTCTCCAAAAGACTATTGATGGGTTGAGTATTTAAAATGTGACTTTGACGGGGCAGAAAAAAGTTATATGGATAACATTTGCATACCATCCATGAGGGTGTTGAGTTGAATCAGCGGCATATGCATGAACATAGACCTGACGGGTTGATTTCCGCCGTCGGCTTCGGTGGCTTTCTGATAATTCTCGGGTTCTTGTTTGTGGTGACCCCGAACCTTTGGCAACACTTAACCGATTTTGCCAACGACCTCACTGCTCGCGCTGTCCCCTTGGGCACCTCCACGTCCAGTATAGTTTTGCCTGCCCCCGCCCACGCCGCAGCACACCACGCCCTTTACCAAGCCCTAATCACATTCGACATTGCAATTGGCGTTCTGCAAGTGATTCTCCTATCGTTGAGATTGTGGATGCATGCGGCTACACGGAAAATTGCAGATAAGGCTGGTGATGCTGTGTTCTGGTTAGGCGCCGCTGGCTTGGTTCAGGTTTTGCTCTTGCAGGGTACGTTGAGCAGTTGGTTCCAGTTTTGGGCTGCACTCATAATCCTAATCGGCGTAACGATGATTGTTCGGGCATTTGTTCACTTCGCCCGACGATAATACATTTTCTGTTTTAGAAAAAGCGGCTACTCTTTTCGGAAGCGCCACCAAAGCTGCAACACCTGCTTACCCATGTTATAGCTGTCCTTAAACAGGTTTACCTTGGTTTTGCGTCCCGTGTGCCATTCCACGGCGATTTCTTTAACTTTGTAGCCTTTACGCTGGGCACGTACCATAAGTTCCGTATCCCAGAACCAATGCCCCGCCTGAACCGTATCGAGCAGTTGCAGGGCGGGTTCGCGTTTGAAGCCCTTAAAGCCGCATTGGTGATCACGCAGCTTTGACCCCAGCATGTGACGCACCAGCCAGTTGTAGGTTTTGCTGCTTATGGCGCGGCGCAAGGTGCGTTCGACTTTGCTGTCAGGCATCATCCTAGACCCCGTGGAGAAGTCATAGCCTTCCAGCGAGATAGCTTCAACTAAAGGGCGTAGGTAGTTGAGGCTGGTTGCCAAATCCAAATCCATGTAAACAAAAACTTCGCCCTCACACTGCTTAAAGGCGTTGTTAAGCGCCCGTCCCCTACCCATGCGTGCGTCACGATGAACGTGGCGAACAAACGGGTACTTATGCGCCAATTCTTCAGAGCGCTCCGCGGTGCCATCCGTGCTTCCGTCTTCAGCGATGACGATTTCATAGGAACGAGAAAACTCATCCAGCACCTTCGCGGTTTTTGTCACCGCCGCCTCCAAGAAGCCTACTTCATTATAGGCTGGGAAAACCACTGAAACTTCAGGCTTGACGTTGGGGGCAGTCATGGCGCAAAGAACCAACTGGGGAACCATTTCAATGCATGAATCCACGAAGTGGATACGGGCATACCTGAAATCACAGGGTAGAAGGCAATAAACATGCCGATAACAACGGCAAAGAAGATCAGGGTTGCCGCTTTGCCCTTTCGGGTCGTCCAGTACATGTTGATGAGATACGCTGCAGCTAGGCAGAGCAGGGGCATGCTGATGTAGAAGTGGTAGATGAAGGTGGCTCGGGAGATGAACATGTAGGGAAGCCAAGAGAAGAGGAAGATGGTGGATATGAAGATGGCTGCGATGTCCCAAGGTCTGCCTTTGGGTGATTCAGGTTGCGCCTCTGCCGCTAGTGGCTGGGCGGTTTCAATTGGCTGCTCAACAGTTGGAGACGGTTCAGGCTGTGGCACCTCAGGCTCCGCTGCCATGACTGGTTCACCAACAGGTAACGGCATGGCGGCTTGTTTGGGCTTTCGACGCAGTTTTCGTCGCAGCGCAGATGCCAGCTCTTGCCCGCGCACTGCCCGCTCAATTACCACAAGCACCGCAGCAAATCCCACCCACCAAATCGCAGGATTCCCCATCGCCGAAATGGTTGAGTCTACTGAGTTTGGCAAATAAGTTATAGACAACCACAAAGGCACATACCCATGCGGGCTAACCAAGAAGGGCCAGCTCCACCATGACGACATGAACTGGTGCGTAGCGGTCAGGGTCGCGTGGAACTGGTACATTTGAAACTGCAAATTCACAACGTTACCAAAGCTTGTGCCTGTTAACATGTCGGGAATGTAGGTGGCAAAGTAAATGGCTGCCACGACGCCCACAAAGCCTAGCATCCAAAGGAAGGGGCGGTCAAAGAAGGCTTGGTACTTGTTGCCCCAGCCCTTCACCTTCCACAAATCCCTAAACCGCAAGCCAACAAGCAACGCCAACATGCCCAACGCTGCCCACATCGAAAGCCACTTCGTTGAGAACCCAAGCGCAAAGCATACAAACGCGGCAAACAGCGGCCAAATGGAAGTTTTCCAGCCGTGCTTAACAACGTTAACAAAGTAAATGAGGAAAAACAGTTGGGTTAGCATCGAAAAGAACACCACGTACGTGTCTGCTGTGCCCATGCGTGCCATGGTGAAATGCATGAAGTCAAAGGTAAGCAGGAACGCGGCTGCGAATCCGCCAATCCAGGTGCCCATCAGCTTCTTGCCCAGTATGTAGATTAACGGAATCATGAGTGTGCCAAAGATGACGCCCATGATGCGCCACCCAAAGGGCGTGTTGCCAAACATGGCAATGCCTGAAGCTTGGATTAGTTTGCCCAGTGGGGGATGTGTCCGCTCAAAGGGTGTCTGGTGGTCAAGGTAGTTTTGGGCGGAGCGAACAAAGTAGACTTCGTCAAAGTAGGCACTGGACAGGTATGTGGGGGGACACTGAACCGTCGCTTGTTCATCAGCCAAATTTTGCAAGGCATCATCCGTGGTGCCGGTGTTGGTTAGGTTGACGATGCTGATTTTTTGGTCAGACCCACTGAGCACGCCGATTTCGGCAAGTTTTATGTAATTGTGAGGTTCAACGTCGTCGGGGTTAGGTATGGACCAGTAAAAGTTTGGGCGCCCGTCATAGTTGGTGGGGGTGATTTCTATTTGTAGGAACTGGGTTTCAGCGTTGACGCTTATGCTGCTCCACGATGAGTCCCCGCGAATGTTTCCCGTCGATTTAACAACCCAACTGCTTGGCGAGCCCGAGGATACGGTGACGGTTGCGTTTCCCGCGTTAACAAAGAAGTAGACGGTTTTGACGGTTTGGCTGCTGCCTAAGTCTACGTAGACGGTTCGGCTTTCGGTGCCTTGCCAAGTGGTCACGGGTGCTTCCGATAAGCCAAGGTTCCAAGTTGCCACTGAAAAGAACAGGATGCATAACACCGCGATGGTGATTACGTCACGTTTGTTTAGTTGCATCTGCCTGTTAATGCTCCTCAGTTACAACAGGTGTTTGATTTGGGGTTGGTTTATGGGTTAGCCAGCCTTTGTTGCGTAATTCGCCAACCATGAGACCCACCACGTATACGAGCGTCGCTGAATTAATCAAGCTTACGATGAAAACCACCCAGTCTCCTGACAAGTCTGCTCCATACGGATACGCTGCCACCAACGCGTCAAGCACATACCACTGGTTAACCAGACATGTCGCCGTCAACACAGCGTACAGTGGTCTTGCTTTTTTGAGGAGTGGAAACAGAAGTGCCAACATGGCCATTGCGGGGAACAGGTAGCGTTCATGGATGCGAGTGGGCAGCATGAAGAACCCAAAAAACATGACTATCGCCGCAAAAATGATGATGACATCACGAGAGCGGGTGTTGTAGTGTTTGTCAACCATGTACAATGTGAGGGCAGTTAGTGCTGCAAACGCGATCCAACCGATGATGGAGGGCGTTATGATGCCGACGTCGTCGGGTCTCCACATGCCGCCAAACGCCCAGATGTTAAAGGCGTTTAGGGTGGTGTAGTTGTAGGTGCTGTAGGCGCCGAAGTATTTGTCGCTGATGAATGTGATGGGGTTGTTCCATTCAAATGGAGCAATCACGGCAAACACGGTGGCTACTGCGGCAGTAAGCGAAACCGCGATGCCCTTCCAGTTTAGATTCAGTTTGCGAAGCCCCACATAAATGAACAGCGGCGCTAAGGCGATGCTCTGCGGTTTAGTCAACACACCCAGCATAAATGCCACAACCGCAAGCACGGTCCACTGCATCTTAGCGTCAGGTTTCAGGACCAAAAACATCGACAATACAAGGAAGAAGGTGTAGATGGCGTCAAATTGTCCCCAAACTGCTGCGTTGTAGATTACGGCGGGGTTAAATGCGTAAAGTAGCATGGCAACTGTTGACCACTTGAAAGAGACGTATCTGCGGGCGAAGGCAAAAATCAAAAACGCCGTAGCTAAATCAAACAGGTTGGCAGGCAATTTCATGATGTACAGAAATGCTGTGCCACCTGCGATGGAAAGGGCATTTGCTAACGAACCAAACAACCAGAAGAAGTAGATGTTAAACGGCGGATAGTCGCACCAGTAGCCGTTGCTGTAAAACGTTCGAATGCCCCCGTCGGCGGCGTGCTGGAACCACAACATAAAGTCGGTGGTGTCAATTTGGTAGCCGGGGCTTGGGAAGAAGGCAACCCTTACTATAAACGAAAACAAGAGTAGTGTTCCGATGATGGCAAGTTCGCGTTTTTCAAAGGGAACCTTCACAGAGAGTCTCCTTTGCAGTCAAGATGGTTTTCTTGCCCATAAAAGTTTATCCAAATCTACACGCAAACCTGTCAAGCCGCCTGGATTCTTTAAAAGACAAAGTTACCCATCGCAAACATCCACGTGAAATAGCACAGTGGCACTGCAAACGCTACTGCGATGGCAAAATTTACCGCTTTCTTGTCCGTTAAGGTTCCCAGCAGGATAAACATCGGAAACATCGCCATCACATATCTTGGCACACTTATCCACATAGAAGTTGAAACTGCCAGCATCCACGACAGCACCATAGCCGCCATGTATGACGGGCGGAACCGCCGCCAAACGCCAATCCCAATCATCAGCAAGCCGAAAACGGCGAAAACCAACGGCGCAATCCCCAAAATCACGTATTGAGGATACTCACCTGCAGTTGCCCATCCCCACGTTCGTGATAACCCCAGCAGGGGGTCTAATGTGTTGTACCAGTGTACCCGCTCGATTTCCATAAATTTCAAAGCGTTGCCCCAAACTTGGGAGTTTATGTTGAGGTACACAAGAAAGCCTGCAACTGACCCAAAAATCCATGCAGCGTTAAGTTGGGTTCGTTTTATGTTCCAGCCACGTTGATGCAGATACTCCACTGCCAAAATGACCAGCATCAAAAGCCCACTTAGTCTTGTCAGGGCGGCAAAGAAGCTCAAGAAACCTGCCAGCGGCCACTTGTTTAGTCGGGCATAGTAGAGGCTGCTGATGATTAGGGCAAAGAACAGTCCTTCCGTGTAGGGCGCGGAAAGGAAGTAGGCGGTTGGAAAGATGCTTAGAAACAGCACGGCTTTTAGGGCTACCCCTTCACTGAAGTCAAGCTTTGCCAGCTTGTAAAGGTAAATGAACGCGATTATGGAGCAAACGTTGGAAACAATAAGCGCCGCCGCCGACAACCCACTGTAACTTAAGTCCGTTGTGATAAGCCTGATTAAGATAGGGTACAGTGGGAAAAACACAATAAAATTGCTGGCATCTAAGGTGGGGTCGCCAGTATACCAGTTTTTTGCCACATCCAAATAGTGCGGTCCATCTTGAGCGGCAAGCGGACGCGCAAATTGATGTGTCAAAATCGTGAAGAACGATGGGTCCGTTTGGTCAGGGTTGCTTGCATATGCTGCATAGCCCAAACCGAAGACCAAAACCTTCGCTAAAACCACAACTATGATGGCTAGCTTGACGGATTTTGGAATTCGGCTAAAGATGCTTGTAACCTTCAAGTTGGTCCCATGCTGTTAGCTTTAGTTGTATTTGAATCCGTTAATTGCTTATTTAACGTTGAGGAACCACGCAGCACTATGGTTTAGGTGAAGCTGAAGTAGGTTGCTTCAGTGGCAGCTTGCACCGTAGAGCAGGCAATAAGAGTGGTTTTCTGGTTTTCGTCAAGTGTTATCGACAAATAACGCCCGTTCGCAAACCATGTGTCGTCGCTATTTTGGGTGGCGCCTGTATCATTAACCATGCTGTGAAACGCCACGCTGAATTGTCGGGCGTCTGCCTTGGTTGCCCACTGGATGTTCCAAGTGTAGAGAAAGTCGTCGCCGCTGTTTTCGTAGTAGGTAAAGTTGTCACCCATCCAGCCTGACGCTGACTGCTCTGCAACTGTCTCTTCAAGCCACGTTGCCAGCATAGCTTGGATGAAGTATTCGCCGTAAGTGTTGTGGTTTTGACCGCGGTCTGTTTGCACCAGAGTCCAAGTGTTCTCTTTAAGCGTAGGTGCCGCAACCGTCTGTACTGTTTGATTTGCAAAGTATAGGTCGGGATGCAGGATTTGTGTCGTTGAACTGGGTATGTAACCCTGTTCGTAGGCTTGGTTTATGGTTTCAAAGCCGTCTTCCTCGTAGAGGGCTTCCACAAACGTTTTACCCCCGTCATAGGGGAAATAACTAAGCGACCACAACGTGTCAGACATCGGGTGAACATCATCAAGAAGCGGATTACTCCAAAGATAGCCCACCACGTTGGCGCGAAAAGTTGATTGGCTGCTGGTTAAATTGGTGTAGCATTCCCCCATGAAAGATGCGTCCCCTTCAACTAATGAGATGTGTGCTTTATCTTGGTCGTAGGTGGTGGCGGTGCCTAAGTCGGGTTGCCAAATGTGGGTCAACTCATGGATAAATGTGGCTTCAGCGTTATCGTCGAAGGGGTCAAAGTTTTCTCGAATCACATAAATGTCGTGTTTACCAACCGTTGCGGCAATCCAGTTTGCTGTCCAATCTGACGCAGCCTGATACAAGCTGTCTTCCTCAGGCATCATGAACAAGCCTTTGTATATGTTTTCTTGACGGTACATGTTTGTCAGGTCAGTGGTGCCAGAAGGTGTTCCCCACATATCAACCGCCTCCTGTCTGGTTATCACATGTAATGTTATGGATTCGGTTATGGTTACATTGCGGATTTGTTCCACCTTGCTGAAGGCATCTTGGAAAATTTTTTGCGCTTGAACTGTGTAGGCATCTGGCATAATTTCGGTTACGCCAACAAAAATGCTCACTGAAAGAACCGCGATTAGCGCAACGGATATAATGAGCATTTTTTGGTTAAGGTTCAAGCTGCAGCCTCAACAATTCAGCTTTTTGTTTGAACTTAAATATTGTTCCAGATTATGCCCTTTTTTGACAAAGAGCAACAGCTGCTCCGTGCAACGAAACTAAAATAAGAATGCATCCGCCGCTTACAGGTTAAAGAGTGAATGGCATGTCAGGCACCGAAACCCTTGTTCCCTTCATGAAAAACAAAAAACCCACCGACGAACCCGAACCCACCATTATTGTAGACAGCCGAGAGGCAAGCAGCGCCACAAAAATCAGCAAAGGGCTCATCGAAAAAGGCGTCAACCTAAAAACCGAAACGCTGGAAAAAGGCGACTACATTCTCAGCGACGAGTGTGCAGTGGAACGCAAAACCGTCAACGACTTCGTTTACACCTTGACGCGGCGGTACTTGTTTGAACAGATTTTTCGCCTCAAAGAAGCGTACCCTAAGTCGCTTTTGCTTATCGAAGGGTACATGCCGATTATTTACAAGTATAGCAAGATTCAGCCTGCTGCTGTGTGGGGCGCCATGTTTAACCTTGCCAAAAACGGTATCCCTATACTGAATACGGCTAGTCAAGCAGAAACTGTTGATTTTCTATATGTTGCTGCCCGACAGGAACAGATTGTTGAGAAGCGGTCGGCGGTGGTTCATGCGTTTAAGAATTATGACACCGTTTCCGACGCCCAACTCTATTTCATAGCCAGCTTGCCCAATGTGGGGCGCGAAAAGGCGACGGCGATTTTGCAGTCATACCAGACGCCGCAAAATGCCCTACTTAATGTGGATGATTGGGGGAAGACGGTGAATGGGTTGGGTCCCGTGATTACGAATAAAGTTAAACAGGTTTTGACCACCCCCTACCGCGACGGCGCATCCGAGTAGGCAGCGGCAAACACCTACTGACACCCAAAAACCCCAACAACTCTATCCTCAACAGATGCAGGTAAGTAAGAAGTGCCGTCCCGGATGCTTGTTGAGCCTTTAAATAAGGGGGGCTATAGACCAGAGTGCACAGACCTCTAACCAATTGTGCCTGCAAACAAACAAGCCCAAGCCGCGTCAAGTAACCTGTTAAGCGGCTTTTGCAGCAACAACTATTTATTAAGACACTGTGTGGATAGTACCGTTTAACGAATTTAGGATTACGGTGAATTAAGGCATGAAAGCAGTTATTGTTCAGTTTCCCTTCGGCGTTGTCGCCTTCGACGAAGCAAACAACATCGTAGGCAGCAAAGTTTACCCCAAAAAACCACAAGCAGCAGCCAAAGCCATAGCTAGAAACAGCCCCGACAAACTCACCGAAGAAGCATCCGCCTTAATCACCCAACTCCAAACCAACGGATACGACGCATTCGCCTTCGAAAACCAGATGACAGCAACCCAAGCAAAAACCAAATTTGGCTTAGAATGCGCCGTAGCAGCCGAAGCCCTCATTCAAGAACTCCACGGAAACACCCCCGACGTAGCGGTGAAAACTGGTTTTGTAAAAGACGTCAAAGACTTCACGGTTTGGAACCGAAACGTCAGCGTCGAAGTCGCCAAACTGCAAGTCAAAGGTGCAACCGAAAAACGCGACCTAGTCGTCGGTCAAGCCATCCAAACTCTTGACGACTTAGACCGCACCCTGAACCTATTCATGGGCAGAATGCGCGAATGGTACGGCGTCCACTTCCCCGAACTAGACCGACTGGTAGAAAAACACGAAACCTTTGCCCGCTTAGTTCTAGATTTGGGAACCCGCGCCAACTTTACACTCGAAGCCCTTGAAAAAGAAGACCTGCCCAAAAACAAAACCGAAATCATCGCCCACATGGCAGAATCTTCAATGGGCGCTGACCTCAACGAAATCGATTTGATTCAAATTCAAGCCGTCAGCCGAAACGTACTAGACATGTACAAAGTCCGAGGCGAAATGGAAACTTACCTAGAAAAAACCATGGAAGAAGTGGCACCCAACACCAAAGCCATTGTCGGAGCCCTTTTGGGTGCACGCATGATAGCAATCGCTGGCGGACTCCAAAACTTGGCACGTCGACCCGCAAGCACCATGCAGGTCTTGGGCGCAGAAAAAGCCCTGTTCCGCAGCATCAAAACAGGCGCAGCCCCACCCAAACACGGCTTAATCTTCCAACACACCTTAGTTCATGACGCTAAAAAGTGGCAACGCGGAAAAATCGCCCGCGCCATCGCAGGCAAACTCGCCATCGCCGTGCGCACCGACGCGTTCGGAGGCGAATACGCAGGCACCAAACTTAAAGCAGACCTAGACCGCCGAATCGAAGAAATCCGCAAGAAATACCCCGAGCCACCACCAATTAAAGAACAAAAACCCCGCGAATTCCGCGAACGCCGAGACTTCGGCAGAGACAGAGACAGCAACAGAGGATTCCGAGACCGCAGAAAAGAAGGCGGTTACAGCGGCGGTAGACGCGAAGACCGATATGGTGGAAAACGCCGTGAAGGCGGCAGCTTTGGAAGCAAAGACCGCCGAGGCAGTGGCGGTTTTGGCAGTCGTGACCGACGTGGCGGCGGTGGAAGCGGCGGAAACAGTGGTTTCCGTGACCGTGGCAGCGGCGGCGACCAACGAGACCGAAATTCAGACCGCAAGTGGAGACAGAATAAGCGTGCAGATAAGAGTTAAGCCGCACCCCACTTTTCCAGCAATTTTTCAAGTCACACTAGAAGACGGCGCCAAACGATTGGCAACAAAGAGTTTTGCGCCTGGCCGCAGCGTTTATGGTGAACGCCTGATTCGCTCTGATGGAGCTGAGTATAGGGTTTGGGATGCGTTTCGCAGCAAGTTGGCAGGCGCAATTTTGAAGGGACTCAAAACGGTGCCTGTTCTGCCTGGGTGCAAAATTCTCTATTTAGGTGCCGCCAGCGGAACTACACCAAGCCACATAAGCGACATAGTCGGCGACGACGGGCACGTCTACTGCGTCGAGTTTGCCCAACGTAGTTTGCGTGACTTGATGACAAACGTGATTGTCTATCGGTCAAACATGTCACCCTTCTTAGCAGACGCCCGAATGCCCGAAAAATATGCCATGTTTATCACCGAGAAAGTCGACGCCATCTACTGCGACATAGCCCAACCTGAACAAGCCAAAGTTTTAGCTGACAACGCAGACGTATTTCTCAAAACTGGCGGATGGATCATGCACGCCGTAAAATCGCAAAGCATCGACGTAACCAAGCCGCCTGCAGAAGTCTACGAAATGGAAGCCAAAGTGCTAGAAAAACGTGGCTTTCATGTGGCACAAGTGGTAGATTTAGAACCCTACGACATCGCGCACGCCATGATTGTTGCTCAAAGATAAACTGACGTTGAAGCTTAAGCTTGAAAGCATGATTTATATCTCATGATTTCGTCCCTCTCTGTTGGTGGGGCAGCGTGAATCATTGGGAACTAGAAAATAGAGTTGGTTTGGCTGTCGCTTTAAAGGAAGCAGGCTTTGCTGTCTCGCAGGTTTGTGTTTCGCGGCAAAGCTGTTTTGATTTTGCAGCTAAAAAAGGAGACCGACTGGCACTCATCAAAGTCTACTCGGAAGTAGACACGTTTTCGGTTCATGAAGCCCGCGAATTAAACGTAGTTGCAGACCGCCTTTCCGCCGCGCCGCTTGTGGCAAGTCAACACACCCATGAACACCTACTGAACGACGACACCGTATACACGCGATACGCAGTTATGGTGGTGACACCAAAAACGTTAACAAACGCCGCCACAGAAACAGCCTTTCCACTGATTTACGCAGGTCCAGGTGGCTACTATGTGCAGGTAGACGGCAGCTTAGTGCAGCGGCGACGTAAAGAGCTGGGTTTATCGGTGGGACGATTAGCAAATGAGATTGGGGTTTCCCGTCGGTCGCTTTATGGTTATGAACAGGGCATGGCAAATGCTTCAGTTGCCTCCGTCTATAACTTAACCAAAACCTTAGGAATCACCGTAGCAACACCTATCGACGTTTTACAACGAACTGAGCAACCTCACCAATGCTTAGTTCAAAAAACTAAAGCCCAAGAAGAACGCCTCATGCTGCGCAAAGTGTTTCGCAACTTTGCTTGCTGCGACATAACCCATGTTCACCGTGCCCCGTTTGACTTCATCGCCAACTTACCCGACGAACGCATGGTCATCTTAGGCGCAGTAGCTGCCAGAAACGAACAATTCTTAGATGACCGTGTGAACGAAATCTTGAGCTTATCCCAAGTTATCGGCGCTTACCCAGTTTTGGTAGCGGGAGAAAAGAAGCCTTCTGCCAAAGACATCTTTTGTGTCTGCTTAGACGAGCTTTCAGAGATGCATTCACCCGCTGAGCTAGTGGCAAGTTTCTAAAAAAGCCGCTGCTGTTTAGTGTGTGCTTCCAGTTTGGCTTGTTTTGCAGGCTTCCACGACTGCCGCACACACTCTGGGTAATCAGGATGCATTTTTAGCCATGCCTTGAGAAACTGAGCGGTTTTTTCGTCCGTCAGATACCCACTGCCAAAATCCCCAAACTCGCCACGCAACTCGGCTATGGCGCTGTCACGTTCAACCTTAGCAAGCACACTGGCAGCGGAAACCACCGTGTATGTTCGGTCCGCTTTGTGCTCAGACACAATTTTGCATTTGTAGGCAGACGCTTCAAGGATGTGCTGCCCAAACCGTTTTTCAACCACATCAGCGGCATCCACGTAGGCGATGTCGGGTTCGAGTGTGGTTACAATTTGGGCCATGGTTTGTGCTTCCAGACGGTTAAGCTTGTGCAGTTTGCGTTGGCTTTCGACGGCTTGGTCAATTTCCCAAGGCGAAACCTTCACCACCATGTGTTTTTCAGCTAAAGCCACGATTTGCGGCACAAGGGCGTCACGTTTTTTGGGTGAAAGAAGTTTGCTGTCTTTGACTCCTAATGCGGCAAGTGCCGTCACGTTTTCTTCTTTGACTGCGATTCCTGCGACGACTAGGGGACCGATTACGCAACCTCTGCCTGCTTCGTCGATGCCTGCAACCAGCACATTTTTGCCTCTTTGTGTCGGCTTACGGTGTTCTAAGCTATAACGTTTTCACATCTGGTAACCCGCAAAAATATGGCTTGATGTTGCTGTCTGCTTCAAAATGTTTGCTGTTATTTCTAATAGGCAATGGGAAAAAGGGTTAGCGTTTGGGCAGTTCCACAATAAACCGCGTGCCTTTGCCTGCTTCACTTTCAAAACTAATCGTCCCGCCATGCGTTTCTATGACCCGTTTACACACTGCCAACCCAAACCCTTGCCCCTTCGACTTGGTGGTGAACAGGGGCCTGAAGATTTTGCCTTTGACGTGGTCTGGGATGCCGTCACCTGTGTCTTCAACAGTTACCACTATGGTTTTTTTGCCTTTGAGGCTCTTTTGGGCGGTTTTGATGGTTAAGGTTCCGCCTTCGGGCATAGCTTGCACTGCATTGTTGAACAAGTTAAAGAAAACCCGCTTAAGCCGCTGATAATCTGCCAGTACCGTTTGAGCGTTTGCTGCCAACAACGTTTGCGCTTTTACGTTTGCAGGCATTTTAACCTCTTTTAATGTGTCCATGATGAGTTGCGGTAGGTTCATTTCTTTCTTTTCTGGCGTTATAGGTTTAACAAAGTCCTGTAGATCAGACACGATTTTGTTCATGTACCCTATTTGTTCCACTATGTTGTCAACGTTTTCTTCTAAGCTTTTTTTAGCTAAGCTATCTGGCATGCTGTTGAGTTCAACTTTAGCTAAGTAGGTTTCACCTGTTACTGCCTGCAAAGGATTGCGCAAGTCATGCCCAACCATACCTGCAGTTTCACCGATGGCGGCTAACCGCTCTGCATCCTTCAACTGCTGGGTGCGATCCTGCACCAGCTTCTCTAAGTGTGCTGTGTATTCTTCAAGTTTGTTTTGCATTTCTTTTCGGTCGGTGACATCTACGTTAGACTCCATAATTTCTGCAATTTCGCCTGTCTCGTTTAAGGTCGCTAGCCAATAGCTTTGCACAATGCGGATTTGTCCGTCTTTAGTTCGATGCTGTAATTCCCCTGCCCATTTTCCAGTCTCTTTCAGTTCACGCAAAACATCGTCTGATGATTCTGGACATTTAGTGTCTAATAGTGTGTGAGTGTATTTTCCGACTGCTTGGCTATTTGTCCATCCGTACAGTTTTTGGGCGCCTGCGCTCCAGAAGGTAATTGTGCCGTCTGGTTTTTTGATGATGATGGCATCTGGGCTAAGATCGATAAGTGAGGCTTGTTTACGCATCAATTCGTCGGCTTGTTCTTTCTCTTTTCTTAATCGAAGCGTAATTATGCCGTAAGAAAAGTCGTTTGCCAACTCTGTTAACACTCTTAGCTCTTCTTTGGTGCAGCTTTTCTTGTCACATGAATACATCGCTATGGCGCCAAAGGTTTTGTTGCCTGTTTTCAGCGGCAAAACTGTCGAAGATGTATATCCACGTTTGAGGGCTTCTTTTCGCCACGGTTCAAAGTTGGGGTCTTCTTTCATGTCTTGACAGAATTGAGGTTTACCTGTGCGGATGACTCGTCCTGTTGGTCCTTGTCCGCGTTCTGTGTCTGCCCATGTTACATTTAATGCGTCGATGTATCCCTTATCGAACCCTGCATAAGCCACAGGTTCAACTGACTTTGCCTTGTCGTTTCTGGCAAACCCGATCCAAACCATCTTGTAGCCGCAGTCTTTCACAAGGATTTCGCATCCTTGGTTGAGAAACTCTTCTTCGTTCTTTGCTCGCATAAGTGCTTGGTTACTGTTGCTTATTGCTCGCAGTGTTCGGTTGAGTTGGTTTAGTTTCTCTTCGGCAAGTTTTCTTTGGGTTATGTTTCTGGCTACATGGACTGAACCTATGAGTTTTCCGTCTTCGTCTTTTAGCGGAGTGGTGCTAACTATAAAGTAACCACCTAAATTGGGTTCATACACTTCCGCAGTGTGCTCTTTTCCATCTTTAAGCGTTAAGCTGTGCGGGCAGTTCTCAACGGGTTCTTTGGTTCCATGGATACACTCATAACAGATTAACCCGCATTCTTTGGATAACGCTTTAAGCCGCTTAGACATGGCTTGATTTGTTCGGATAATCCGGTGTTTGTCGTCAACGATGGCAATCATGTCTGGTACGGTATTGAAGGTTCTTTCCCACTCCACCTTTGCCCGCTCAATTGCCTCTTCCTGTCGTTTACGCACCATAGCAATGGCAACTTGGTCTGCAACGGTACGCATGACTTCAAGTTCTTCGTTAGTGAATGTTGCCTTGGATTTGGAGCCAAATGAAAGAGTACCAATTACTTTGCCTTGCGCCAAAAGCGGATGGCATGCATACGCTTGAATCCCAAACGACTGCACCAACGCCGTTTTCTCATTTCCAGTGATAGCGATGTTTTGGCAGACCATGCGTTGCCCCAGTTGAGCTACAGTACCACATACTGCTTGTCCAAAATTGAGCCATTTTATGGCTTGTGCGGTCTTTTTAGGCACCCCTCCGTAGGCATTTAGTTGAAGTTTGCCTTTTTCCTTGCCAACAACATAGTTGAAGAATACATCACAGTTAAGGAACAGCATGACGTTTTTGCATAGGTTTTCTACCGTTTGCTGTGTATCATCGTTGGCTAACAGCTGGGTGGCGGTTGCGGAAAACAGGTTTAGCCGTTGGTTTCTCTCTTGAAGTATCTGTTCGGATTTTTTGCGTTCGCTGATGTCTCGGAAAACCAGCACCACGCCTGTCATGTTGCCGTTTCGGTCTTTTATGGGGGCACCACTGTCATCAATGGGAATTTCACTTCCATTTCTGTTTATCAGAATGGTGTGGTTTGCCAGCCCCACTATGGCGCCTTCTTTAAGTGCACGCATAACAGGGCTTTCCACCTCTTTGCGGGTTTGCTCGTTGATGATTTTGAAAACTTTCTTTATCGGCTTGTTGTATGCTTCAGGTAACGTCCACCCAGTTAATTCTTCAGCTAAACTGTTAAGAAACGTAACTTTCCCTGCTAAATCGGTGGTTATTACAGCGTCTCCGATACTAGAAACAGTGGCAGACCAACGCTGTTCGCTGTCCCGCAAAGCATTTTCTACCTTTTTGCGTTCCGAGATGTTGCGTATAAACGTAAAATAATGGCTAACTTTGCCGTTTTCGTCGAATGATGGGTGAACAACTAACTCGATGGGCACTCTGGAGCCGTCTTTACGGATGTACTCTTTTTCGTACTGCACTGCCTTTCCTGTTTGTTCAAGTTCCTGCAGCTTCTGGTTTTCCCTCTCAATCCACTCAGGCGGGGTTAAAACGGTGTTCCATTGCATATTTTTCAATTCTTTTTCTGTGTATCCAGTAAGCCGCTGAAATGCCATGTTGCACATGCCTAGCCTACCATCAGGGTAGCATACACCAACCGCAACAGAAGCATACCGAATCAGGTTCGCAAGAAACCGCTCCCGCTTCAGCCCTTCTCGCAGGGCGTTTTCAGCGATTTTCAAATCATCAATTCGAACCGCGTAAATGCGAATTCTCTTAACATCCGAAAGCAACGTAAGCTGCTGATAAAACCAGTGATTTTCAATTTTAATTTCTCGTTCTATTGTGTTTTTTTTGTTGCTCTGTATGGTTTTGACAACTTGAATCCAGTCTGCGAAGAATGGGTGCTCTGCTTTGGCTGTTTCAAGGTCGGGGAACGTGTTTTTTGTGGCTGGATTAGCATACTGAACGTTGCAGTCAAAGTCTACTTCCAGAACAGGATTTCTATTAAGTTGTGGGAAAGACGCTAACCATGCACTTTTCTGTTGCGCCTTTTTTTGTTCTGTTACATCTCGGAACAGTAAGGTTACGCTGTTCGCTCCTGGGTAAATGTGCACTTCCATGATTTTTTCAAAAAGCAACGAGGGCATCTCAAAATGTATTGGGCACCCACTGCTTACTGCCTGTTGCAGGTTTTGCTCAAAAACTGAACCTTCAGTTTGTGGGAAAACTTCCTCCACGGTGTGTCCAATAACTTCTTTGCGGGTTTTGTTGAAATGCCTCAGCGCGGTGTCATTAACATGAGTGAATTGGAGCTCGGAGTTTAACGCGTAGAATCCATCTGCAATGCTGTCTACGATGGCGGAAAGGCGGGTTTGGGATTCTTTAAGTGCCTCTTGGGCTTTTTTGCGTTCAGTTACATTCTCAAAGGTGGCAATGAAGTAGCCTTTTTTGGGACTAAACGCTGAAACCGAAAACCAACTGCCCAACGCCTGATTATAATTTTCAAACCTTGTTGGTTCCCCAGTTAAGGCAACTTTACCATAGCGACCTATCCAGTCTGCAGGGTCATTTTCTATCCCCTTCAGAACTTCGGTTACGGGCTTCCCTAAGATCTCTTTCCGTTTTAACCCTGTAAGCTCTTCAAATGCGTGGTTTACTTCTAGAAAAATGTAGTCTACTGGCTTGCCTTGTTCATCAAAAACCATCTGGTGGTAGGCAAAGCCGTCCATGATGTTTGCGAATAAGGAATTGTATGCTTGTTCTCGGGCTTTGAGGGCTTCTTCAGTCTGTTTACGGTGAAAAACATCCTCTATAACTGTCCATTTTTCGCCTAGTTTTAGCATGGTGCCTTTGTGGTTACGGATGACATCAAGCACTTCGCTGCCTGTGCATTTATCTATGCAGTAGGTGCATAAGGCTATCATTTTGTGGCTTCTCACAACTTCATTTAGCGCTTCTTCATAGTCCACAAACTGCTTCCACAGATCTTGTTTCACCCAAAACGTGTTCCGCGACAACCGTAGCCCCGCAAACCCATGCTTTTGCGCTTGCTGCTCTTTTTCTATCAATCTCTGCAAAACTTGGTTTATGTCAAACTTTCCGTTTTTTCGGTCCCAGTCATTGTAGGTGATTATCTCAATTTGTTCCTTATGTAAATATTCTTCCAAGTTAGGAACAGCTTTGGACAAGGTCTGTTTTGCTTCTTCTGCTTCTACGGGTGGCGCGGTAATCCATATACAAAACTCATTGTTGCGTAGACCTTCTGCGAAATAGGGTACTAAAATGTCGGTTAGGTCTTTTTTGGTTTTGTAGAATTGGCATAGGTGTGTTCCCCAAGATATGTTGCCAACAGAATCTATGCCAAATGTGCGATTCGGACCAGCAGAATTCAAAGCCAAAATTACTGCTCCTTCTAAAGTCAATGTAAATTTGATGCTTAAATATCTGCCACCCTATTTCTGTTTTATCATCCTTGCCTTAACAGATGGAGCAACCTCTCTCTATTATCATATTGGCTACTCCAGTCGCGCTACCAATAAAGTTGATGGACAAACCAGACTTACCCTTTGCCCTCGGCACTAAATGCGCAAACACACCAAATACGCTTAGTGTTGTTTAAATACAAGTGTTGGAACTTAAACTGTGCAAAAGAGGAAAACATCGAATGGGTTCCAAATCACCCCGAGGCGAATTTGCAGCACGGAAACTCGAACGCAAACGAAGTAACTTCCGTTGGAGCGACCGATACTACAACCGTCGCATGTTAATGCTAGATGAAAAAGTGGATCCTATGCAGGGTGCTCCACAATCTAGAGGTATCGTTCTTGAAAAGGTTGGCGTTGAATCAAAGCAGCCCAACAGCGCCATCCGCAAATGTGTCCGCACCCAACTTATCAAAAATGGACGCGTTATCTCCGCATTTTTGCCTGGTGACGGCGCCTTAAACGTCGTTGATGAACACGATGAAGTTGTCGTGGAAGGCATCGGCGGTACCCGTGGAGGCGCCATGGGAGACATTCCTGGTGTCCGCTGGAAGGTCGTTATGGTTAACGGCGTTTCACTTAATGAGCTTGTCTACGGACGAAAACAGAAACCAGCGAGGTAAAAAGAATGAGCACAACAACTGTATCTGCCCCTGTTTCGGCTTCTAATGAGCCCGAGGAAATTAAGTTGTTCCAGAAGTGGGGCTTTAAAGAAATCAAAGTTAACGATTTAGGTTTGCAACGTTACTTGAATTTGACCCCGATGGTTGCTCCCCACAGCATGGGTCGCCATGAGCACCAGCGGTTCCGTAAAGCTAACGTCAACATCGTCGAACGCCTCATTAACAACTTGATGCGTCCCGGCAAAAACAGCGGCAAAAAAGCCAAATGCACAAACATAGTCAAGCAAGCGTTCGAAATCATCAGCTTACGCACCCAAAAGAACCCCATCGAAATCTTGGTTCGCGCCGTCGAGAACAGCGCTCCATGCGAAGATACCACCCGTATCAGCTACGGTGGTGTCGTCTATCACTTGTCCGTGGACGTTGCGCCTCAACGCAGAATTGACCTTGCTTTGCGCCACATCACTGAAGGTGCCCGCGCTGCAACCATCAACAATCCTAAGCCAGTGGAAGAATGCTTGGCGGATGAGTTGATGTTGGCTGCTGCGAACGACATCAAGAGTGCTGGCGTTGCGAAACGTCACGAAATTGAACGTGTCGCTCAATCTTCGCGTTAAGCGACCACCTTTTCTTCTCTTTTCTGTTTTTTGTTTTTCTTCTATTGAAAAAGTAAATTGGATCCTTTAAGTGACGTAAAATATTTTTTGTAAATTAATCTGTTGGGTTTTATTTGACATGTATTTCTACGATGTCGCCATCTTCCAACGCAAACGTCAACCCTACCTTCTGGGGACTAAACATCAACCGATCCGACCAAACCCGCGCAAACGCAAAATCCTTCACAAATTCGCCGTGTATGCTTTTGGCAAGGTCATGCAACGTCGCGCCGCGTTTCAGCGTAAAGGGTCGGTCGCTGGGTTCTCGTTTGCTGGGCTCTTTAGTATAGATGCGAATTATGCCGATGGTATTGAAAACCAATTCTCCCAGTTTATCTATGCCCTGTCGCGTTTGGCAGCTAATGGCAGTTATGGGCAGCTTACCGTTCATCCGCTTCTCCAACATTTTCAGGTTAGCTTGGGCACCCGGTAAATCAACCTTATTTCCTATAACCAAAGCGGGCTTGTAGATGGTGGTTTCAAAAATGGCGTCCTCCACATCTTCCAATGTGACTTCGCCGCTAATTTTCACCAAGGCGTCCATGATGCGGTAGCTGCGAATCATGGTTTCAACATCTTTTATGGTGCAATCCAAAAGTTTGCCCATGTTCACGATGCGCAGTGCCGAGCCTGCGTGCTTTCGGTCAATTTCCACTTTGCCCCGCGGCTTGCTGGTTATGATACGTGCCTTTTCCAGCTCCGACAAAATCAGGTCAAGTTGCGCCACAGGGTCTGTACTCAAGTCCACCATAAGAATTAAGCCATCTGCGTTTCGAGCGGCAGAAAGCGTCTGCATACCCCACAGTTTACCATCTCCTGAACCTTCCACCAGCGCCGGCGTCTCCACGATTTGGATTTGGACATCTTGGTACTTCATCATGCTGGGAATCGGATCGTGAGAAGTGAACGGGACAGGAGAAACTTCAACTTTAGCGTTGCTAACCGCTGCTAGCAGGCTGCTTTTTCCAACGTTTGTCATGCCCACAAGCGCAATCTGCGCTGAGCCTTCTTTTTCTATGAAAAACTTTGGTCCACCCGAACGTAAACCCGTGCGTTTAGCTTTTTTCTTGTCTAGCTCTTCTCGGATGACAGCCATCTTTTTCTTGACTTGCCCACGAAGCTTCAGGGTTCCTTTATGTTGGGGAACGGCAGCTAAGAATTCTTGGTACTTTTGGAGTTTCTGTTTTGGGTCGTTGGTGGCTTCAACTTCGGCCCATTTGTCTTTTGCTTCAGGAGGCAAGTTTGTTGGCATATGTGTATCTCAACATACGTAACTGCAGCTTTAACTTAAATACGATTTCTCTCAAAGCCCCTTTTGCTTCTGTTCCTATCTGTCGAAATTAAGTTTCAGTGGCTAACTGCTGAGCTACTTCTGCCCCTTTGTCGGTGAGCTGGTACTGACGGTACACGTTGTGGCCGGTGTATTTGGTTTCGCCTTTAACCAAGTTCGACCGTTCGAGTTGCCCAAAAATTTTCTCATCATTTTCGTTTTCGATCTGTTTGGTTCCTTCCATGAAAAGCAACAAATCAAATTTTTCCATCTGTTTTACCTTTAAAAGTAGCTCTGTTGCACGAGGGACGTTTAATTCGGTTTTGGTGTCCTCTTTCTTGCAGTTTTCTTCTGTAATCCTGTCTAGTCTAGCTTTTAATTCGGCTGACATAAAATAAACCCATTAAATTTATGGCTGTTTAACCTATTTAAGTAACACCGCTCTGCCCGTTGTCCTGAGAGTTTGGCGGCGTTTGGTCCCACTTGTCAGTTTTATGGATGTTCAAAACGTTTGTTGTGGTTGCTTTGCAAACAGAGACCCTGTGCAATAACTTTTAATAATTGGAGGACTGATGTGTTACCCAATCTGTTAAATTCAAATTAAAAAGGAAGAATTGAAGATGAGCAAAAGCGAGAAACCCCACTTAAACATAATCATCATGGGGCACGTTGACCACGGAAAATCCACCACCACCGGTCACTTGCTCTACGACGCAGGCGCAATTGACGATAGAACCATTAAAGCCTACGAAGATGACGCTGAAAAGATGGGTAAAGGCACCTTCAAGTTCGCTTGGGTGCTCGACAACCTAAAGGAAGAACGTGAACGAGGTGTCACAATTGACCTTCGATTCCTACAGTTCCAAACCAAAAAATTCAACTACACAGTTATCGATGCACCTGGACACCGCGACTTCGTTAAAAACATGATTACTGGCGCAAGCCAAGCAGATGCCTGCATACTCTTCTGCTCCGCCAAGAAAGGCGAGTTCGAAGCCGGTATCGGTGCAGGTGGCCAGACACGTGAACACGCATTTTTGGCATTTACCTTAGGCATTCGCCAAGCCCTTGTTGCAATCAACAAGATGGATGATATCACCGTTAACTACAGCCAAGAACGGTACAACGAAATTAAAAACGAAGTAGCACGAATGCTCAGCATGGTCGGCTTCAAAGTTCAAGTTAAAGACGCCGACGGTAAAATGGTTGAAAAAGTCCGTTTCATCCCCGTTTCCGGCTGGACAGGCGAAAACCTCGTTAAGAAAAGCACAAACATGCCCTGGTACACAGGTCCAACTCTCATCGAAGCATTAGACTTACTTGAAATCCCAGTAAAACCAACCACCAAACCCCTCCGTGTCCCAATCCAAGACGTCTACAGCATCACTGGAATCGGCACCGTCCCAGTAGGACGCGTTGAAACTGGTGTTCTCAAACCAGGCGACAACTTGATCTTCATGCCAAGCAACAAGACTGCTGAAGTCAAATCCATCGAAATGCACCACACCAGCATCCCCATGGCTGAACCAGGCGACAACATCGGCATCAACGTCCGAGGCATCGCCAAGACTGATGTTCACCGCGGAGACGTCGCAGGTCCAGCAAGCAACCCACCAACCGTCGCAAAAGAATTCATCGGCCAAATTATCGTCATCTACCATCCAACTGCAATCGCAGCAGGCTACACTCCAGTACTCCACTACCACACTGGACAAATCGCATGCCGTTTCGTTGAACTGCTCAAGAAGATTGACCCACGCACTGGTCAAGTCACAGAAGAACACCCAAGTTTCATCAAGACCGGTGACGCAGCTTGGGTCCGCATGGAACCCCTGCACCCAATCGCTGTAGAGACGTACCTTGACTTCCCAGAACTCGGCCGCTTTGCGATTCGAGACATGGGCACAACAGTCGCTGCAGGCGTAGTCAAAGAAGTTACCAAGAAGGGTCCATAAACACCCTTTCCTTTTTTGTTTTAGTATCTTTTTTGAATTTGTCTGTTATTTAGTTGAAGTTTCTTTCGCATCTGAACTTGCTGTGATTTTTGGTTTCTGTGCCTGAACTAAATAATACAACCATTGGCTTGTGTTTTCACTTAACGATTCAACTGGTAACCCATCTGACAATCCATACACGTTAATAACAGAAAATCCAGTTTCATTTAGCTGATGCACTTGAGCTGCCAAAGTGATATAATACGTTTGGAACGCAAAATTCCACACGCCATCATTAACAACCGCGTATTCTTGCCCCGAAGAACGATTTCTCATGGTTTTCCAAACTTTTCTATTTGCAACCCGCATGCAAACCAGCCGCGTTACGCTTTCCGCAATTGAAATGGGGTTACGAGAGAAGCGGGGTACGCAGTAGTCTGTGCAATCTAAGTTGTGGGTGGAGAAGCAAAAGTATCCTTCTGGTTTTAGGACTCTCCAGATTTCTTGCAGGATTTGTTTACGTTTTTGGGGGTCGGAGTAATCTATTCCGTTGTAGCTGAAGAGTATGAAATCAAAAAAGTTGTCTGGAAAGATGGCTAAGTTGGATGCATCAGCTTTCACAAACGAAAGGGTCTTGGGGTAATTGCTGAAAATCTTTCTGCAGGCTTCTATCATGTTGTATGAGTAGTCTACCCCAAAATACTCCTTCACTAAACAAGCAAAATGCTGAGTGGTTCTTCCTGAACCTACACCCAAATCCAGCATCCTCATGTTAACCAACTGTTCTCTCAGTTGTGCCAAAACAGTTTTTTCTGGTTCTTGTAGAATAGCCGGTTTTACTATAGTATCTGCTAATATTTCTTGCAATTCTGCCGAGGCTTTGTTTTCCTCTGTCGGCATCTCTTTTATCCGCAAAAACTGAAAAATTACAGCGTTTAAAAGTACTTGTCTGGCGTTTTTTATTCTCGAAAACAAGGTTGCTAACCTGAGCAAGGGCAAATAAGCCCGAGACTTCATTTTATGTGTGATGCAATATTTAGTGTTTTGTTGTAGTAATCTATCAACAACACATGACCGCCAGCTTTAGCTGGTTTGATAGTTTGTTGTAGTGTCATGATAGTCACATATTTTTAATAGTTTTTTAAGTGGCAATTTAACCACAACGAGAGGGATGAAAGATGCGACCCAAAACCCAAAGTAACGTGCCACAAGCAATCGTGCAGTTCCGGTCTGCTTCTTTCGAGGAAAGTCCTTCAAAAATTTCTGAAGTGACTGCGGTAATTGAAAAGATTTCTTTAGAACAGGTTTCTCTTGAGGAACGGCGTCGAGAAGCTAAAAAGCCGCTTTATCTGATTCGCTACGAGTAGTCGTTTACTTCTTCTGAGGAACTGAACACGAGTTTTTGTACTTGAAGTAATGCTTGTTTGGTCTCATTCTGTTGTGGTTGTGTATATACAACAACATATTGTTTTAAAATTCCTCTGCACATAGTGAAAATTACGTTCAAAGGGGAAGGTAAGATTTTGAATCCTCAATTGTTGATTTTGAAGGGAAAAACTACCAAGGAATACACTATTAAAAAATCCGTTCACTTTGCAGTTATTGACAAAGATGTTCCAGCAAATTATCCTGTCAATTTTGTCTGCGTTTTACCCCAGCATATGAATGCCGCCTCTGCAGAATTTAGCATGTTTGCCAAGATTTTCCGCGAAAACCGTACGGAATTGGCAAAAACGTTGCTGATGCGGGCACTGGAATCCGAAGAAGACCCACAGGTGCAAAAAGAAATAAAAAAACGGTTGAGCCAAATCGAACCTAAACCGCTGTTTCGATAAAAGAAAGAGTGGTCTATGATGCGGTGCCTGTTATCTGGACATCAAAGCTGAACGCGGTGATGCTTGCGTCGGCTGTAGGTGACACGGTTAGGGTTAGCGTGGCTTGGATAACTTCGTTGGGTGCTAAGGTTTTGCCGCCGCTGTTCCAAGAGAGTTCTAATGCGGTGTAGGCATTTGAAGGTGCCCAACCTGTGGCAGAAAGACTTAATTTGGCATCTGCTTCACCTAAGTTTTTAATCCAGATTGTTTTAGT